>JAJRZD010000081.1 GCA_024275415.1 archaeon | reverse complement strand
TGAAACACTATTGCCTACCGTTTATTGTAAGTTGTACAAGCTTTGACACCAGAGTGTTGTACTTCCAGAGTACGGCACTGGGTGGACTCTGAGATCCTACGTGTGTCATGGATGCCCTCACTGAGTATGTTTCGTCGAAACTATACAAGCACCACAACAAGATGTCCGGGATCGTCTAGATTTTGTACAGATATTGACAACCCAAGACTAATCATGCACTTTTTCACTGAGAAGAGGTGGTTAAATCAAATCTGCTCTATAAGTTTCTTTAGAACCGAGTGATGACGGTTTTCATCTTCCAGAACATGTTCAAGCAAACGTCGAACAGTTTCGTCTTCGACATCTTTGGCTGTTGCCTTTATTATCCTGATCATATCTTCCTCAAGTTTGATGTGCGCTTCAATCTCGGTAGGAGATACATACTCCCCAATCTTCTTACTTAGTTTTAGATCCCATTCAGAAGGCTGAAGAGTAATGTGTTGCTTGAGCACCTCAAAAATCCTTTTGTGTTTTCGAGAATCCATCAGCAGCTCTTCAAATACGAGTCTGAATGCAAAATTCCCAATCATCTGCATTGCTTCCTCGTACGCCTTGATGGCTTTCTCTTCGATTTCAATCTGGCTCTCGAAAATCTCTGCAAGCTTATCACGATCCATGATGAATCCCCACGCTCAAATGCTAAATTGTACTATGTCATGCAGTCCTATAATACGTTTGTTATTGACAGTATGTTGTAGTCTAGGTGACTGTTCTTGACACAAATGATATCTTAGTTTTATTTCTAAACAACCTCAAAATAATGGAATAAGTTTATCTATCGCGAATTGTTGTGTTTTTGTACCTGTATGCTCGTTGAAAGCCGTTGAGTTGTTCTGAGCATGTAGGTGTCGCTCCAGTAGCGATTGCATGTCTGAAATGGGCGATGATATAAACATCATAATGGAGTAGTCAGAATGCCTGACAACATCAAAACGGTCAAGCTTGTGGTTCTTGGTGCTGGGGGAGTAGGAAAAAGCACATTAATCCGGAGAGTAATATCTGGCGATTACATTGACGTGGAAATGACTGTCGGATTTGATGTTGAATCATGGCTGATTTCTACTGACAACTCGCATATGATTAAAGCATCACTTTTTGACTTTGGAGGCCAGGAGCAATTCCGGTTTTTTCAGACACCCCTTATTGTTGGAGCCAAAATTGCACTACTGGTCTTTGACTGCACTAAATATCGAACATTAATTGCTCTCGCCGAATGGGCTAGTATCACTATGCATCTCCCTCTTGAGAGAAAACTGCTTGTGGGAACCAAATCTGATTTATCTGACCGAATCGACGAAGAAGAGATCCGTCGATACCGCGATATTCTCGGTGGAATCGACTACATATCCGTTAGTTCGAAGACCGGACACAACATCGATGAGTTAAAGGAACGTATATCTACAATCCTCAAAGATATCAACTCGCATGACACTTGAATTCTTTTTTCCCTTTCAGCATTATATTCCATCTTCCTTGGGCCCTTGTTTTCCTCTGAGCCTATCACCAAAATCACTATATGCGGGTTAGTCCAAAGGATGATGTGAATGGTCCATTCTTGCTATTTCCATGATGGTCTAATTATCTTGGAAGTGTAATGTTTCATGTCTGAAATGAAGAAGATGTCTGCCACATGTCCGATATGTAAGGACGCGATTGATGTTGATGTCCAAGTAGAGATGGTTGAAAAGGCGTCCTCTTACCCTGTTTCTGTGTTAGTATAGTACGGCAAACCCAACCATTCTATGATCCTCTATATCGATGCACACTTTCGTATTCGCGGCATCGAGGGACATAAAATGGTAGTATCCGAAGAAGCCACGCTGGATGTCCTTGACATTGCACTCAAAGAACGAGAATCTCTGAATCGACTGGCAACCCTACCCGACCTGCTGAGCGAATTGAGTAAAATCAAAGGTATCGAATTCGCAGATTCCAAAGGTGTTGCAATAGTTTCACTCTCTGAAGCAGGACCTACAATCGGCACGATTACCTCTCCTTCTGGTAGGTTAAAGGCTCGTCTTATTGTCAGCGATCACAAAGAGAAGGAACTTATCCATGATCTCTTCTCCAAGGCGTTGGCTGCTCTCGATGACCTCCCTCCACTTTCACCAATAACGCTGGTACTTGTTCTAAAACTTATAGAAGACTCGCTGGTACACAATTCCATACCTGAGCTTTCTTTGATTACGAATGTCGCTCGATGTAATACCTTGGCCCCTATGATCATATTGAAGCGAAACGTGTTTGAAGTCATGTGTGAACATGTTCTTGCCGATGACACTGGAGCAAAGGAAATCGCATCAATTAGTGCTGAACTTGATGGGCGCTCAAGTCTTTTGAATCTAATACGGAAAGTCGAAGCTAATGGTGGATCGCTGTTCCGTTTACTGATTGGACTTGATGAACTCCACAAGAATGAAGCATTAAAATACACTAGCTCTGATGATTTGAGCAAAGTAATGCTTTGAGTGAGCAGAAGAAACTCAATCTATCTGACTCATATGCAATGTTCTTTATCATTGTATCAACCAAGAGAAATAACCGACAGCATAACTGAGTATACCTATCCTATGCCGACCATAAAGATGTTTATCAGCTTACATGACGGGCAGGCAAGATTCCTGTACTCCGTACCTATCAAAGTACTTACTAGGCGGATCTCCAATCCCATGGTTCGCTGCGATTTCTTGTGGATGTTGAGTACGAAATCCTGCTCAGATGCGGCAATCTCAAGCATTGCGGCACGCTGACAGAACTCGTTGATATCGATGACAAAGGTGAAATGGAATGCCTTAATATCTGAGGCGTCGTTCCTAAGAAATACGACGCCATAACCTTCAGCGTTCTCGTTTCTCTCGGTATAATTGATGTCGATTTGCCGAATATCGCCACCATCTAAGGAAATTGACAATAGAAGACCTCATTAATCCTTTCTTGACATAATAGCACAAGTGCTAAAGGTCTTTCTAAGGGGACTTTTTTCCAACCATAAGAGGGCGTTTATGATGTCCAAACTAAATCCATTCTATTGCTGCTCAAGGAACAAACATCATTACTTAATGGCATCAAGGCATATCCTCTCAGCTTGATGATAGAATGATCTGTATAACCACTAGACCTGTTTCCTGCCATCATAATTTTAATGATATCACAGTTTATTCTCCGAGCCTCGTGGGTGTGAAATGGATTACGAGTATGGGAGTGGTCAAATACACGGGAACTTGGTCATGATGAGATTCATCGTGAAGCCGATTCCACACTCACAACAAATGGGAATGCTTTATCTATCAGACGCCATGCCTCTGAATATTGATCCACCTGTGACCTGTCACCTTCTAATACCTTCTCGAACTCATTGATGAATGCCTCGGAGAAAAGTCTTAGTGCCAGCTTGAGGGTTTCATTTGATTTGGATGCTATTAAGGCGAATCCTATATCCTTATCGGGAATGTAGTCAATGAGGAGCATTCCCTTTTGGAATGCGATGTGTTCTATGACCCCCCTTCCCAATGATTCCTTCAGCAGACTGATGACACCTGAGAGCGCACCAGTGAAGAGTGTGCTGTCCCCAAGACCACGCGAATCCCATGTGTACGTGAAGACAGGAATGCCGGATTCCACATCAAACGCTATCACTCGGAAAACTTTGAATGGTAATACATATGCAAGTTTTGGCTGTCTACTGAATGCATAAGATGTCAAAAGTGCCCCAATCGCGATAAGAAGGTAATCTACCCCGGGGAGGAACCATACAATACCTGTCACAAAAGCAATCACACTACCCGGTCCTGCTACAATCGCACCTAACATACTGATGAGCGAATATCTTTTCAGGTGGACAGGGGCTCGGATGTGAATTAATGTCATGTAGTATAGCCAGAATAGTCCCGCGGTGAGAAAAGTGATTGATCCAGCAATCTCAAAATTACCTCCCAATGATGGTCCCAATTCTCCGAGTGCAGAAGTGTTGAATATAACCGAATCAGGCTCTGTCGAATATATCGCAAGCGCTATGGAACTTGCAGTCGCGATGAGGATTTTTCGAGGGTCTATGTTGTTTCGTGAAACCGAGTCTACCAAGAAGATGATTCCAAAAAGTACTGGGCCTGTCACCACAATCCCGATACGATAGATGAACAGGTCGAGTGTGAGATAGGACAATCCAATCAGAAGATTTCCGCACCACAAGAAAATCCATGTTATCGACATGTAGAAATACTCGGAATAACGGCGTTGGATGTAACCCTTTGTGCTGATGATGATTGCTACCAACACAGGGATGGTAGAAACCAGAAGTACCAATGCACTAAAGGTAATGCTGAGTGCCATAGCTCCACCGAGTCCATTGATAGTAAAAAACATTTGTTTGAAAGGTAAACAATCTGCGAACCTGTTTGCTAGTGACACCGTCATCGACAAGCGGGTTGATTTTTTGAAGTATCATCATGGGTATACCATGATGTTTGTTATCGCTCAGTACTGATTACCCACGTTTCTTAGCCTCGTCTTGGAATTCCTTCAATCTGATGAGGGCATCTATAGGTGTCATCCTATCAAGGTCGAGGTGCTTTATCTGTTCAACAATCGGGTCGTCAAGCGTGAGAGCCTCAAGACTGGCCTGCACATCTTGACTTGATGAGTCCTCAACATTAAGGTTCACAGAGTTCGAGCGTTCTAATGTGGCCAGTATCTGCTTGGCACGTTTCACGACCGTTGATGGAACCCCTGCAAGTGCGGCCACATGCACGCCATAGCTCCTGTCGGTTCCCCCTTCTGCCACCTTGTGAAGGAATACTATCGTGTTGCCAGACTCCCGCGCGAGAGTGTGGACATTCTTCACGCCATGGTACCTCTCTGCCATATCTGTGAGTTGATGGAAATGCGTCGCAAAGAGGGTTCGGGTCTTCATCAACACTATCCGTTCTGCCACCGCCCACGCAAGTGCCATTCCATCAAAGGTCGAAGTTCCCCTGCCTATCTCATCTAGGATTACAAAGCTGCGTTTTGTCGCATTGTTGAGGATGTTTGCGGTTTCGATCATTTCCACCATAAACGTGCTTTGTCGTGCTGTCAAATCGTCGAACGCCCCTACTCGGGTGAAAATCCGGTCAACGATGCCTACCTCTGCACTCTTCGCTGGAACGAACGACCCCATTTGTGCCATGAGAATGATAAGTGCGGCCTGACGCATGTAGGTGCTTTTCCCTGCCATGTTCGGACCAGTGACGATGATGAGAGTGGAGCTCCCATCACCAATCTCCAGTGAGTTTGGCACGAACTCGTTTGGACCAAGGATATTCTCCAGCGATGGGTGCCTACCATCAACGATTCTGATTATCGTGTCCTCATGCAGCTTCGGTCTGACGTATCTCCGAGTCACAGCCACTTCTCCGAGAGAGCAGAGAACGTCCACTGTCGCTATCGCTGTAGAATTGCCACGTAAGACCGGGAGGTTGTTGTGTACGAGTTCTCGTAGCCGTTCGTACAGGTCATATTCCATCTTGTTGATCTTGTCTTCACCTGCAAGGACGGCAGCCTCTTTTTCTTTCAACTCTGGTGTGATGAAGCGCTCAGCGTTGGTCAGGGTCTGCTTGCGTTCGTAGTCATCGGGAACAAGGTCGAGGTTTGCCTTTGTCACCTCGATATAATAGCCGAAGACCTTATTGTATCCCACCTTGAGCGACTTTATCCCAGTCCTTCTTCGTTCACGCGCCTGCAATGACGCAATCCATTTCTTGTCGGCGCTGATTCCACCTTTCAGCATGTCGAGGTCGGCACTGTACCCATCCTTGATCATACCCCCGTCCCTCACTGAAACCGGAGGGTCATCCACCACCGCCTTCACAAGAGTGTTGCATAGCTCAGTCAGGGGGTCGATAGTCCTCTCTGCTTCTGTCAACATCTCTGAAGTGCAGGAACTGAGTATCTCCTTGATCTTGGGCAGCTTCAAGAGCGCGTTCCTTAAGGACACAAGATTCCGAGCACCCCCCGAGCCGAACACGATGCGGCTGACAGTTCGTTCTAGATCCCCCACTTGCTTCATGCTGGTGGACAGGGAGTCCCTCAAGGCCGCAGTCCTCGCCAGCTCGTCAACGGCGTCCAACCGAGCATTGATCTCTCGGATGTCCTGAAGTGGCTGTAGCATCCACTGCTTCAGCCTCCTCTTTCCCATGGGCGTCTTAGTGCGGTTGAGCACCTCAAACAGGGTTCCTCGTGTGCTTCCGTCTCTTGCGTTCTTGACTAGTTCGAGGTTTCGCTGGGTTGTCGAATCAATTATCATGTGCTTTGAGATCGAGTACGTGCTGAGGCTTGTTATCGTCGATGTGTTCCCCTTGTGCATCTCCTCAAGATACGCCAGTATCGCCCCCGCTGCGCCGATTGCTACTCGCTTACCGTGAAGGTCGAACCCTTCCAATGTCGTGACGTTGAGATCCTTCTTCAACCTGTCCTCTCCAGATCTCGAAGAGAAGTCAACATCAGGACGGTAGGTCAGAAGGGCATCCACCGCACCGAACACCTGTGTCAGTCGTGCATCTTTCCTGAGCGAGTCAGGGAGTAGGATCTCTGAAGGGTTCAGCCTCGAAACTTCGTTCAAGACCGTGTCATCAGTGATGTCCACTGTGATCTCGGTTGCGCTGAACTCGCCCGTCGAAACGTCAACTGCCGCAAGCCCCACAGTCCCAGAATGCTCTACCAGTGCCAGCAGATAGTTGTTCGACGTGTCATCAAGCATGTTGGACTCCAAGACAGTTCCAGGGGTTATCACTCGTACAACATCGCGTTTCACAAGCCCTCTTGCTTGCGATGCATCTTCTACCTGATCTGCCAATGCCACTGTGAGTCCTGCCCCAAGGAGCTTTGCTATATACCCGTCGACCGCATGATGGGGAACGCCACACATGGGCCACTTGTCCACACCTTCCCCTCTGGACGTGAGGACAATGTCCAACACCTCACTTGCTTTCTTCGCATCCTCGTTGAACATCTCGAAAAAGTCGCCTAGCCTGAACATCAGGATACAATCTGGATACCTTCTCTTCAGCTCAAGATACTGCCTCTGCATCGGGGTCTGCTTTTTCATCCTTCTCCAGCAAATGCATCGAGTATATCCTAATAATCAATTCGCAAATCGTGTCTTGTGTGACATTTCATCTGGCATCCTTTTCCAAGATATTACTGAGGTAGACAATCCAAGAATGAATGCGATTCATTGAATCATATATCAAGCCAATTTCGACCTTAACTTCTAGTCTGATTCAAACAGGGCGCATTTTTACTTATTTACACCAAAATAAGTGTTATGCGGGTCGCTTTTTGAACCCCTTTCTGGAAACCTCCGGTGATGCTTCCTTAAACTAATGTTTGAGGAATAACCTCGATTTTTCTAGAAGTAATGGTCTACAGTACTGCGAACCAATGAAACATGTTAAAAAGTGTCCAATTCAAGTCCAGACGGTGAAGGCAATGAGGTGTAGTCTGGTTGCCTACCTATTATGATATAACATCGGTTATTCTCTTACAGATTGCTCCTGAAACGTAGAGTCTGAACGCATAGTTGACTAAGGAGAATATTATGACCGTTCTTTAGCGGCACCGGCAGGGATTCGGATACATGGTAACTTCACAAAGTGGTTGGATGGAAAGTCCGTTCGGTCTATGACTTTCAGGGTAGATGGCTTCTACACTTTTGATTTCACGACTCCTTCAGGGCACATGGCATCTGGTATTCTCCAACGTGAACTTGACGTCCACTAGTACTTGTCAGATCACTGGATTCCTGACAATAGAGCAGGATCCTAATGTTTTCCCAGCGCTCCAGAACTTCCCCCTGATACCAAGATGAACATTCTAGTTTGGTATTCTCTGATGGGGATGATTGCTATTGCAGGGCTAACATTGATTGTCTACTTCCTGAAGAAAAAAGGGCAGTCAGGCAACTATTAGCCTCGTTTAACGCATATGATTTTATACTAGTCCCCCTCTGAAATCGAGAAGTGCAGTGACCGAATATGATGTCATTATTGTGGGTGCAGGACCAGCGGGAAGTGTGACTGCCGGTCAAGTAGCATCACAAGGACTAAGGACACTGATAATCGAACGTCGTCGTGAGGTCGGTGTCCCTGTGCAGTGTGGAGAGTTCCTTCCCACTCCTCGTGAGATGGCATCCATGTTCCCGAAATGCCCTCGGTTACAGTCCATTTCCCGTGTACCATCAGACATTACTACGTATCCAACCAGTGAGATGATACTGTTCTCACCACGGTTCGATGAATATCACTTCCCTCTTGAAGCGAATGTCATCGACCGGGCACTTTTCGACAAGCACCTTGCAGCGAAGGCTGTGGACTCTGGGGCCGAGCTGTTGCTTGGAACCCGTGTGGTCGCAAAAACTGCGGACAATAGGGTCTTTGCTCGGACAAAGACGGGAATCAAGGAGTTCAGGGCCCGTGTGGTGATTGGTGCTGACGGCCCTCACTCTATCATTGCGAGATCATTGGGCTTTTCCTATCCTGATGCTAAGAGTGACATCAGCCAATCATTACAGTACGTCATCGAGGACATCAGAGAACCCATCGTGGAGCCCATGATGTTCTTCGGACATCAGGTAGCACCTGGTGGTTACGCATGGGTCATCCCGAAATCTCGACATTCAGCGAATGTGGGTTTTGGACTTCGGCGTTCCTATATGGATTCTGGCAAGTCCCTAGGCGCCTATCTACAACATCTGGTACGAAACAAGAACATCCTTGGTGGATGCCTGAAGGACGGAAAGATTATCGCTCGTGTAGGGGCCAGCATTCCTGTGGGCGGCCCTCTGAAGCGTACCTTTTCAGACAATACGATGTTGGTGGGTGATGCGGCAGGGCATGTCATGGCATCCAACGGTGGTGGGATACCTACGGCACTGGCTGCCGGTTCCATAGCAGGCGAGGTCACAATCGCTCATCTGGAGAATGGTTCTCCCCTTTCGATGTACGAATCTGCATGGAAACAGGAGTTTGGGGCGCAACTGTATGCGTCTCTTGCAATCTTACGGGTCGCAGACCTAATGATGATGAGCGATTCGCTCACGGATGTCGCAATGCGGATAACTGGGTCAAGGTATCTGGAGGATGTCATCAAGTGCAGACTACCCCGCCCGTTGTCCTTTCTGACTCCTCTTCTTAGGCGGATTATGGAGTACCTGTGATCCCAAATCTATCAGTGGACGCAGGAGAACTGCGATTGAAACAATCCATATCTATCCAAGTTCCATGAGATCGCTGAAGAGGTCTTCGATATTCACTATCTTGATGTCATGTCCGTCTCTCTTGACAGCATCGAGGAAATTAAGTTTGCAAAACACACAGGACGATATCAAAGTCGTCGCACCGACTTCTAATGCCTGTTCGATCCTACGCGAGGCTATATTTGTCGCATTCTCGCCGAATCCTCCTTTCAGTCCCCCTCCTGCTCCACAACATTTTGACTCGTATCTGTTCCTGTCCATTTCTACAAGGTCGATGCCGGGGATGCTCTTGATGACCTCACGAGGCTCTTCGAACACGCCCACATGTCTTCCAAGATGGCATGGGTCGTGGTACGTCACTCGTTCATTGTACCCGTTCTTCCACTTCATCTCACCCTTCTTCAATTTCACTGCAAGGAATTGCGAGAGGTGTTGTGTGGAGAATGGTAGAATACCTCCCTTTTCTCGATAGAACTTGGGCCAGTCTAACGTCGTGGTTCTAAAGCACCCCGAGCATGAATAGATGATTTGGTCTACCCCTCTGCTCTTGAACTCCTCGATGTTGTGGTTGATTATCGACTTGACATCAAGAGTGCCCACTTTCTTCTTCGAGCCATCTTCCTGTTTCTTGAATATGGGCATGACAATCTGACCTGTCCTGATCAGCGGAGAGCAGCAACAATACTCATCAGTACCAAGGATCTGAGGCTCAATACCAAAATGGTTGAGCATCCTGACAGTGGCTACACCTATCTCAGGTCTCCGATATGACGCAGTACACCCAACGAAATAACCTATGTTCGAGTCATCCGATATCTTTAGGTCTGGTGTGATCCAGTTCGCCCGCTCTTTTGCTTCTCCTCCGTAGGGGTTGTGCTCGTGAAACACCCGATCCCCCATTGCACCGAGCTTGCCATACGGTCCTTTACCAATCTCGACCAGTCTTTTTCTAAGGTCTTCAACGATTTCGCCGTAGGGAACCTTGATAGGGCAACGTTCTACACATTGTTCACAGACCGAGCAGGAATAAATCGCTTCGACGAAGTGTTCGTCTATAGGGAGGTTCTTCTCGACATAAGCTCTGAGCATCCTGAGCCTCCCTCCTGCGAACATGGCCTCACTACCCCATTCCTCATAGCTCGTGCAAGTCCATCTGCATGTGGAGCAGTTGCTGCACATCACGATCTTGTCAGGATCAAAATCAAAGTTCTTTGTGAATAGTCGTCGCATGATTCATGTCCTCTCCTTTACCCATCTTGGTACTTGCAGGATGTTCCTAGCAACCCGGAACAGTGTCATCAGTCTGCGAATCCACCCATTCATGGTAAACATCAAGTTGAGACGAGAATAGGACAGATTCGAGCCAGTGAGTTTGTCCGGATTCATCAGCCCGTTTGGATCCCATTGATCCCTGACCGTCTTGAAGTGGTTATACTCTTTCTTCTGGTATTTCTTGAGATACACCGTGTTCTGAAGCCCCAACGTGTAGAGCTTTGCGTCATATTTGAACCCCATCTTGACAAGTTTGTGTAGCATTGCTTTCCCTGACATGAAATGCATCCAGTAGCGATGGTCGGACGGAGCGAACGCACAGAACCTGACCATCCCCCCAGCTCCCAAGACCATATAATAGCAGGAGTTGATCTTGTACTTGTCTGCAATCTCATACATCTTCCTAGCAAGGTGACTTACGTTCTTGGGTTTCATCCAGAAGTTCTGCATCGACAGAGTCGGCACTTCCAGCTTGAGTTTCATCTCAATGATGAATCTGTCATCCCAGCTCTTTTGATAATGTTCCTTTCCTACGTCAGTCCCACCAGCCTTCTTGAACAGGTTTCGAGCGTACTCGATTCCTTTTTCTACTTGGTCTGCTGTCCCATCATAGGTGACCAATACGAAGCATCCCTTCCGCGAGTTCTGGGGTAATCCTCCTTGAGACCTCCACTCATACTCGGGATCTGTGACTCGTAGATAGACTGGCTTTATGCTGGTACTTGCCAATTCCTCTGTTAAATGGCATGCATGTTCAATCGAATCGAAGGAGAACATGAGTCCATCTGTTCTTTCGGGCATCTCACGGATGCTTAGTTTCAGTGATACGACGATACCTGCAATCCCACTTGTTCCATAGAATGTTTCCATGTCAGCTCCAGTGATTGTTTCGATGGTTCCATCTGGCCGAACCACTTCCATCTCTAATATGTTATCAAGTATCGTCCCATATTTAGGAGTCCCAATTCCAGCCTTTCCCCCAATGGCTAACCATCCAGCTATAGTCGATGCAGGTGCGCTTTGAGGTGTCACTTTCAAGGCCAATCCTTGCTTTGCGAGCTTCCTATCAAGAACCTCCCACACTATTCCTGACTGGATATGAGCCCACATCTTCTCCTTGTTGATTTCAATGATCTTGTCTAGCGGTTTCGTATCGACAATCACTCCCCCTCGTGTGGGGCTAGCCGACCCGTAGTAACATGTTCCGCCACCTCTGGGAACCACTGCGATTTGGTTTTTCTGCGCGAACTTGATGATGGCCGCGACTTGTTCTGCATTTCTAGGCCAAGCCACATAATCTGCGAGCCACTTTTTCTTCCATCTGAAGTGGTAGTAAGGGATACCAGTCGTATCACCACTAGCAGCAAGCCGTTCTGTGATCCGTGTACTTACCCATTCGACATCAGAAATGTCTTTGATTTCTTGAACAATCTCAGTCATAGCAACCACCTCATAGTAGATACTGCACATAGCCCATCACGAATACCGTCGTCCACGAGATAAGAGCGATGTATCCGGGTATTTTTGTTCTTATTCCCGAAATTCCAGTGATGAACGCGACCACTCCGAAGATATATCCAACGATCCCGATAAGAATGTGAGCGATGTGAAATAAATCGAACCATGTCCCTGTCAGTACAATGATAGTTGTTGGGATGATGCCGATGATGTTGATTGTCGTAAGAAGAATCGAAAGACCTGCGCAAATGCCGTGGTGTCGTGTGTACTTCTCTCTTGATATCTCGTAAAGTAGTGCACCAATACCCAACAGAATGATTGCTGGGAGTCCAAGTAGAATGGTCATATGATAATTAGGAAATCCTTGCATTATCTAGCTCCTCCATATTCTTCGAAACAATCGCATGAATGGCCTACCCATAGTCAGTACGAATCCTATCGGGATCATGTTCGCGACCTCAATCGCAACCACACCAAGGATTAGCCCCAGTCCGATGAGCCACAGTAATTTCGAAAACGTATCTGGAACCAGCCATGGGATATAGGCATTAGTGATTTCTGGAACCAATAGTCCTGCAAGGAACAAGACAGTTGGTATGGCGATTGTCACAGCAAATAGGATCAATAGGTTGAACCTAAATGATAGATTAAGAGGGCCTGAGAATACTTTCCCTGGATTCATCAGGTTCTTTGAGTCTGTCTGGCGTTTGACCTTATACATTGTCTTGAGCCGCTTTTCTCCATAGAATGAACGTGAAAGAGGCGCATTCCACATCCCAATACTATAAGCCCTGCCTCCTTTCTTAAGACCGATATCGATGAAGTCAAGGGATCTGTACCAGCCCATCAGGAACGATATCTTCTTCCGCTCATCATCAAGGAACCATGCTAGCGCGGCAACCTCTCCTTTGTTGGTGACAGCCCCTTCAATTGCATACCGCTCGTTCTTGAAATGTTGGTCAACGGCTTCTAGGAATTCCTCAAGGTTGTCTAGTGGGACGTAGACCTCTGAGGGTGCAAGACTGGGTCCCAGACGCTTGATCCGCATGGGATAGAACCTCTCTTCCCACTCATGCTGTGCAATTTCTTCCGACTCCACGATACCATTGTTCCGGTTCACAAAGTGGTGGAACTTCTCGACTTCGCCAGCCAGCTCGTCTTCTGTTCCTTCGTAAGTTGCTAGGATAATCCACTCCCCGGATGTTTTCGGAGCCAGTCCCAGTTCTGCCTGCATCTGATAGAAATCACCGGTTATGAAATGCAGGAAGAACGGTCGTGTGGCCGCAACGATATTCTCAAGAGCATGGGTCATAAGTTGACCGCTTCGAAAGGATGCAACTAGGGGCTTGAGATTCCGCAGTGGTATGATTTTCAGGACTACCTTTGTTATGACTCCCAATGCACCATTGCTGTCTACGAATAGATCCGTCACATTATCATTGACCCTTTCGTCTTCAAGGAACCCGAATTGGTATAGATCATGTCCCGGGTTGAAAACGTAATCACTCCCCTTGAGGAACTGTGCGATTACTTTGCCGTCTTTTGCGGTTCTTATTACAGTCCCATCGGGTAAAACGACCTCAAGGTCAACGACCTGTTCTCGAATGCCACCGTATTTTGTGCTTCCGATGCCAGTACCCCCAGCAGCAACCCACCCTCCCACGGTGCTGGATGGTGCGCTGGTTGGATAGGCTGCGACGGTGAGCCCCTCATCCTCGAGTTCTTCTAATAGATGTCCCCATATAATCCCAGCTCCCACTTCGACTGTCATTTTCCCTTTGTCGATAGAATGGATCTCATTCATTCGGGTCATCTCAAGAACGAGACCCCTCCTAGTAGGGACGACTCCTCCGTACCCGCTCGTACCATGCCCCCTAGGAATCACAGGAATTCTCTTGTCCATACAATATTTCAGGATTCTAGAAACGATTTCGGTAGAAGTGGGTTGAGCAACCGCATCAGCTTTTGTACGGAGCAGGTCATTCACCATCTCGGGGAGCGCAGCGATATCAGCAGAGTACAAGTCCAACATGTAATCTTCAGACGAAAAGTAATCTTCTCCCACAATCTCGGCTAGTTTTCGAAGGTTTACCACTCTAATCATCCTTCCATCAAGCATATAGCGTTCCTAGTCTTGCCGATGTTCAAAACTCAAGACCCAGATTGACGAGTAGTTACGAAATGTAAATAATAAGCTTTATGGAACACTCAGTTGGTTTCCTTGTGCATTCTGAAACAACCGCAACAAACAACACGAACAGTAAATTTAGCGTATCCAAACACATTATTTCTATAAGTGAGCTGGGGCAGGAGATGTTATAATGAGTTATTCTTCCAAGTTTCTTGAAAGTGAGGACTCTGCCAGAGAACTGCTACTGAGTACAGGATATGCAAGCTCTGCTGCTGTCAAGGCTATTACAGGTCTGAGCGAACTCTGTGTCCATGCCACACTAATAGGTCAACTGCTGACCAGTTACGAATGTGGAGAATCTCTCCCTGTGCAATTTGATGCTGAGGTCAATATTGCACCTATCAAGTTACGAGGAAGTACTGAGGTAGATATCCTTGACCTCTTGGAATCTCGCAATGTGCTCGTCCGAAGGAGTACCAAGTACAGGGTCATTCTGAGCAACATGATGAACCGTATTTTTTCATTGACTGCAACTACTGGCGACGATTCAATTCGGGAAATAACATCCAATCTCCACGACCAAACCAAATTCATGAACGCGCTTGAAACAATCGAGTGGGAACTAATCACTTCCATTCACGATTCAATAGACACAAAGTTCCTTGATATTCCCGCATTAGAGCAGTACAAGGTTCCCGTCGATTTGATCCAGGTAGTGAATGAGGTCCAGAAGTATGCCGATGCCATGAGGAGTTCTGCCATCAACTTGGACTTGGTTTCTGATTACACATTGACTATGGTGTTGAAAGGACATCAAGGGAAGATGAACCGTGAACTCCTAAAGTCCTATCTGACTTCTATCAAGAATCTTGCACAAGCCCTTGAAAATGAGGCTCGTGACCGTTGGAGAATAATTCAGAGTGCAACTCGCTATCCCAAGTCGCTGCTGAACCGAAATGATCCCCCGTTGATTAGAAGCTCATGGCATCTGAAGCCTGATTTCAGAAACCATCCTTTGGTTGAGAAGTTCAAACAACTGCTGAATCGGAATTTCCAAGTCATACAGGATATTTTGAATCATTATAAACAGCACATTGATAGTGTGGCAGAGTTGTGTTCCAGTCTGCCAAGGGGTGCGTTGTTGTTAGATAGGTTGAAAGAGGAAGATCCTGAGATTCCTTCATCAGATGAGATGACTGCCGTCTGGGAGAACCTCGATAAGCAGATTACTGGTCTGACGGCGCAGGTTAAACTCTTCAGCACACTCATTCAAAATGCGGATACATTGTTCCAGAATGCTTGATCTAGTGCAGTCTCTGGAGAACGAAATCGGCTACCTGTTCTAGAAGATGTGCGTTCACAAAATCGTGCTCTTTCAATGTGGCCTTTGCCTTTCTGATGTACTCTGTAGTTTTCTCGATGGAAGCTGGGATTGCCCGAGTCCTTTCAACGAGATGAAGGGCGACAGACATGTCACCCTCAGATAGTGCCTGCAAACACCGCTCTCTATCCTCTGGCGATGATTTGTCCAAAGCGTGAACCAAAGGGAATGTGCATCTTTTCGAAAGGAGGTCACTGTATTCATCCTTTCCTGAGATGTCAGACGATGAGATTATGTTGAGCACATCATCACGGATCTGGAATGCGAATCCCAGATTCTCTCCATACCTGCGTAACGAGCTGATTTGCTCCTTCGTGCCCTTGCCGATGGAAGCACCCACCGACGTTGCAGCCTTGATGAATGATACAGTCTTCTTCTGAATCATCTCAAGATAGTTTTCGATTGTCATGGCATTCGGGTTGTCAGCATTGAGGAGTATATCTGCAGCCTCCCCCTCGCACATCCTGATTCCCTCCTCTGCAATCTGTACAATTATCTCTGGTGTGCCAAGACTTCCAATCATCTTGACAGCCTGAGCCACAAGGAGGTCTCCAGCCAAAATTGCCATCTTATGGCCGAACTGTTCGTGTGTTGACCGCACACCTCTGCGGAGTGTGTCCTCATCAATCACATCATCGTGGATAAGACTGGCCGTTTGTGCCAGCTCGATGGCTACAGAGAATGGAACTGCCTTGGTGATGTCACCTCCGACCGCTTCACAACAGAGCACTACTAACAACGAACGTAGTCTCTTCCCGCCTGCCTTGAGGAGATGCTTTGCCGTTTCGTACAGAATCTTTGGTTCTCCATCCTTTCCTAGATGGATATCTATCTCTGAATTGATCATCTCTAATCGTGATTTGATATCTTCATTCTTGAGAAGGTCTGTGAGAAAAATGCTGTCCGACGTTTTGTCGAGTCTGTCGGAAAGGTAATCCAATGTATCCATGTTTGCGACCTTCTCGTATCAGTTCAAAAGGTTTGCCTTCGTATTGGCGTTGCTCCGCAGATACACTTTCTACATTTAAGGAATTCTGAAAACTCACCGCAAAGGTTTTGAATGGACTATCTACGAAACTGCATATTGAGGCATAGAGCTGATGACGGAAATCATTCAGGAGCCAATGCAAATATCTAAGAAGAAGGCGTTCTTTCTGGAATTGAGAGCACCATTCTTGACCGCGTCTATCTCACCTGTCTTTCTGGGCACAGCGATAGCTTGGGCTACGACTGGGGTTTTCCTGCTTGATGTCTTTCTCTTGACGGTCATTGCAGGAGCATTTCTTCACATTGCAGCCAATGTGTCGAACGATTATTTCGACCACACTCCAGAGAACACGGGTTCGGATGATATAAACACGGAATTCGTCCGTCCTTTCACTGGTGGGAGTCGGATGATTCAGCTTGGTCTTCTAACACCTCGTGAGGTGCTGGCTGAATCTATGGTCTTCTTTGCAATCACTGGTTTGATAGGTGTATATCTCGCTCTGACTCGAGGCATCCTGATCCTTGTTTTTGGCATGATAGGTGCTGCGTCTGGGCTGTTCTACTCCGCACCTCCGTTCAGATTGGTGAAGCGTGGCATTGGGGAGATATTTATCGGCCTTAATTTTGGCGTTCTGATGGTACTCGGATCCTACTACGTTCAAGCTCAGAACATCCTTCTTGAGCCAATACTTGCGTCGATACCTACAGCACTTCTTGTTGCTGGGATTCTCTATATCAATGAATTTCAGGACTATGCAGCAGACAGGGATTCTGGAAAAAGAACGGTTGTGGTGCGGCTTGGACGCGAGAAAGCTGCGAAGGGCTATGCTGTTCTTATAGCAGCTGTGTTCGTATGGATTGTCGTTTGTGTCGTGAGTGGGCTGATTGCGTTTGAATCGCTCCTCGCTCTGACGTTAATTCCGTTGGGCTATTTGGGAGTACGAATCATGATGCGAGAGTATGAGGCTCCGAATCGGTTGGTTCCCGCCAACGCCGCGACTATCATGCTACATCTTCTCATTACACTGAGCCTCACAGCAGGGTATATCCTCAAGGGTTTTACATCAAATCTGATCTATCTGGCCATTGCGGGAATAGTCCTAGTCGTGATTTGTGCTATCCAGTACCGTAACCTGACGCGACCTCCTCCGGCAATGTAACACATATCTAAGATATGCTGTCGTCTTATGATGCAGCGATTGGTGAGCTCTGAGGGGGGCAGCAGGATTGTATCAAGTGAATCTCAGGCTCCCGTTTCACTATCTACAAGTAAGCGTCTATAGTAAGGCCTTTCGAATAACGATTCAGTCTATGTACGATATTGTTCATGTCATGCGTGTCTGTGGTCAACCCACTTGAAGAAGTGTATTCCGCTCCAATAGTGAATCACACGAGGAGTGATTTCTATCGCCAAGCGTGAGCCCATAGGAAAACCCTGTCCGAGGACGTTAAGGTATTTTGCCCAGTATTTGTTCATGAGGATGTCACCCATCTCCTCGATGGGGATTACTCTTGCCTTTCCACGAACCAAGACACCACAGTTACCAGCAGGCGACAGCGGGTCACGCTCATCAATGGTGAGGGCGACATTTGGGTTCTGCTGGATATTCTTCACCTTCTTTGTCGATTCAGATGTGATCACATAGAATGTACATGATTCCTCGTCCCAGATATAGAACATTGTTGTGATGTGTGGGAACGATCTTGGATTCCCAGTTGTGAAGTACGCGAAGAACCCTTCACGCAATATCTTTCTGGCTCCTGTATGCAGTCGCATCATACAATGCTTTGCTGTCACGTTCTTATATCCCTCCAACGACTCTTATTGTTAGACTCATTAGATCACACCCTTAGGAATGTCGGCAACGCCTCTCTCCAGTATGTCGCTTTCTCTACTTGGAGCCTTACGAGAACCCGTGACACGAAGGGCTTATCCTGCCATGCCAGCGGGATTGAGTCAGCCTCTTCTTTATAATATCGCATATACATGGGGTATTTTTTCCAGAACAGGGATCTTACTCTCAACATCCACAGGCCGTACAGGAACAACCGGATAAGTCCGAAGGGGCTGACCTGTCCGAGGACAAGTCCTTTCCCACGCATTAGTATTGACCTGTTATTCATTGCGTTCTTGGCGTCCCTCATATCTACAAGAACTGCAATCCTATTGTTCTTCTTTATCAACCGGTATTTTGCTGATTTCACGCTGATTGCGAAATAGATGTATTTCCCGTCGTAGACGAAGATCACTGGAGTTGTGTGAAGGGTTGACTTGTTGTATGCAGCCACATAGGCAAACCTTTCTCTCAAGAGGATGTCCTCGACATCCGGTGGGAACCAGGGTATCGTTTCCATCGCCAGCAGGCTCACGAATGACAGGATCACAATGGAAAGAAAGAATGCAACGATTGAATAGAGCAATATCTCAGTGGAAATGGCAATTGGGACTAGCAGGACTGCAGAAGCGGCCCAGTAGAGATTGATCATATCTAGTGATTTTAGCGTTTGCACTTCTGAATAAGCTGTGTATTTGAGACCTCTTCTCTTTCTTGCTGCTCTCGCTAAGCTTATGGATCTGCGTGCCGATGAGAATGCCGTGAAGAAAGAAAGCCATAACCTGTATGCAATATCCCATGAGAGGATTAGCAGGAGTCCATAAAGAATGAGATTTCCGTAGCCCTGACCAAGGAACCGGTGAAGCAATTCTTGGTCATATAACAGATACGACGTGATTGCGATGTAACATGCGATGCTTCCAATCAGCTCGAGCATCTTATCCTCAAGAAGGTCGTGTTTGTACTTTGTAAGGACACGGCGTTCCTCTTCGTTCGTAGGATCCCGTAGTTTCCTCAAAAAAGGGATGACATAGAGACAGCCAGCGGACCAGACGACCGTATAGAGTATCGCCAACGTGCCTAAGAAGATAGCCTCATTTGGCAAACGGAAGTACAGGAATGCGAGAATCCCCCCAGCTTCGACTAACAACAGCTGAGTCATCACATCGAATGTGGGCGGTAACCATTTGAACGGAGGCACTCTTTCGACAATCTGCTCGTATAGCCACCTATCCTCTAGTTCATCCTTGCGCAATGGCATTATTTCTATAACATGCACACTGGCTTATTTGATTACCTACTGCCGGTGTGTGTGCCTGTCCAGTACTAGCCATAGATTTCCTCAAGACCTTCCCACTCTAGTCCCAATGCCTGTGCAACCAGTACGACTAGATCCTTCGAGGTCTTGCTTGAGCCCGCACCGGGCAATTGGTTATGCATGAAGTCAACGCAGGAGGGACAGTGTGATACGACGATTTCAGCATTTGTGGCTTCAATGTCCTTCACCTTAAGCTCGTTTATCTTGACTGCAAAGTCATTGTCTACAGCTCTAAGGACGCCCCCTGAACCACAGCAGTAACTATTGGCCTTGTTGTGCGGTAACTCCTCGAACTCGATTCCTGGAATGTACTCCAAGACCTTCCGAGGTTCCTCATAGAATCCAGCATTTCTACCAGCATCACATCCATCATGGAACGTGATGCCCTTATCCAAGGGGGTATTGAAATCCAGCTTGTTCTCATCAAGGATTTCCATCAGAAATTCGGCACCGTACAGAATCTCAAGACCGTGGTCAATATCCAAGAACTCGTGATATTCGTGAGCCCACATTTTGTAACAGCCTGGGCAATTTGTGACAACTCTCTCAACACCGAGCTCATGGAACTTCTCGATGTTGTGCATGGCATACTTCCTAGCAGTGTCAAAATCTCCCGTCATTATCATCGGTGCGCCACAGCACCATTCCTCCTCGCCCAGAAGTGTAAAATCGACTCCGGCCTTGTCATAAACGAGAGTGGAAGCGATGGTTGCCTGAATTGACACTCCTTTGAATGACGAGGTACATCCAACGAAGAAAGCGGTCTTGGCTTTCTTTCCTTGGAGGTCTAGTACCATATCTTCATCAGGATGCCAATAGGACCAGCCTTCGATGCGATCCATCTGGGATTGTCCCTGGATGTTGTTTGTCTTTAGAAGAGTGTCCCTAGCCATCATAAGTCCATGAGGCCACATGTCTCTCTTTAGGAACTCGTGTCGTAACAGCTGATAGATCTTCACAAAGGGGATATCTACCTGACATATTTCTTCACACCCACCACACAGTGTACAATTGAAGATAGCATCCCTTAGCCCTTCGAGCCCCTCAGATGGTCTAAGGCGTCCTTGCAACAGGTTACGGGCAATCACCATCTTCCCCTTACCGGAGTAGCTATCAAGGCGTTTCACTTTGTATGTGGGACACGCTCCATTGCCAACCTGGCAAAAGCTGCATTGGGCGCATGTAAAAGGCATATCTTGGAGTCCGTATGCTTTGAGACTAGGAAATTCCATGTTTCTTACCTCACTGTTTTGCGTTGAAATGTGTATCGCATCGAATTCCTTTTTCTTGCTATCAGAACCAAGCTTAAAGTCCACAAATACCTTCCCATTCAAGTCTACGCTAAGATGTAGGTCACTCGCTAGGTTTTTATGCAGGCATGAAGTCAATCGCAAAGCAAGTGGTGTCTGGACAACCTGATGGAGACATCTCCGATGGGACTCAAGAAAAAGCAATTCGAGAAACTATCACACGTTTTTGGCGACCGGCTGATCACATCAAAGCATGAGTTAGTCATTTTCTCTACTGATGTAGGTGCACTACCCAAACAGGTCGGCTACATGATGAATAACAACCCTGATGCAGCTGTTCAACCAGAAACTCCTGAAGAAATACAATCTTTATACAGGATTGCCAACGAAGAGAAAATTCCTATCATTCCCAGAGGTGCGGGAACAAGTGGGTATGGAGGCGCGATCCCTCGTAAGGGAGGGGTCATTGTTGATATGCGCAGGATGGATAATGTTCTCGAAATTGACGAAGCGAACCAGACGGTTCTTGTGGAACCAGGCATTTCCTGGGCAAATCTTCAATTCGAACTGAACCGAGTTGGACTGGATCTCCGATGCTATCCGTCGTCTGGGTTGTCAGCCACTATCGGTGGATGGGTGGCTCAAGGAGGCGATGGGATTGGCTCCTTGAAATACGGGAAGATCAATGACAATGTTCTAAGCTTCGAAGTGGTTCTGCCTGATGGCAAGATAATAACCAGTACTGACACAGACCTCTTTTGCGATACCGAGGGCATCTTGGGCATCATTACGAAGATTCGCCTTAGGGTCAAGCCCCTTATGCCAGTCAAGCCTATCGTGGTAAGCTTTCCTGAGAACTATCAAATGGTTCTTGCGATGGAGAAGATGATTGAAGAAGGACCCCTACCCTATACGATCAAGTTCGAGGAGTCCAAATACACTGACCTCAAGAAGCAGATTTGGGACTCAGATGAGCCGTTTCCATTCCCAGTGCATCATGGTACTGTCCTCATCGCTTACGAAGGGACAGAGGAGGAGATTGAAGAAGGCTTTGAGGTCGTTCGCAACATCACAGAACAATATCATGGCACAGTATATGATGAGCATGTTGCTGCCCACGAATGGAAGGATCGATTCTATCCGATGCGCGTGAAGAAGGCAGGGCCCACATTGGTCGTCGGGCAGGCCTTTGCTCCATTAGAGAATCTGGAGGCTGTGCTTTCTGACTTTCAGTTCGAGCAGGCGTCAGCAAGGGCCGGCATTGACGGGTATGTGACCTCAAAGAACGGTGTCACAATCATGGGCTACTTCCTTGAAGACGAGCGGCGCAGATTCTTCATGCTTTCATGGTCCCAGAGTTTTGTCATATTCAAGATTGCACAACGACACGGTGGACACCCCCATGGGATTGGGATTTGGTTTGCAAACTATGCTCCGCAATACTTTGGCGAGCGCAGACTTGCAAAGATACGGGCTGCGAAATTGAAACTCGATAAAAACGAGATTGCTAATCCAGGGAAGATCTTTGCCTACTGGTTACCGTTCATCCTTAAAATTGGGAAGTACTTCATGTGGATTGGCTATGATCTCTTCCGAAATGGGTTTGGGCGAATTGCACCTATCCTGTTGAAATGGTTGCAGAACCTTCCGCCACTCAAATGGATGCTGAGATGGGGCCGTGCACATAGTCCGTGGCCAGTACAGTACGGTATTGGGTGTTGCATGGTGGACGGTGCAGCAGCAGTAGCATCCCGTTGGGACATAGAGCGCTTTGGAATGCTTCCTCTATTTGGTCCAAGGCAGGCAGATGTGCTGTGGATTGCGGGCTCCCTCACGAAGAAGATGGCTCCCCGACTACGCCGTATCTATGAACAGATGCCCGAACCAAAATACGTCATAAGCTTCGGGCAATGTGCGGCCAGTGGCGGGTTGTTCTGGGATGGATATTCCTTGATGACTCCCCCTGAGAAGGTCGTGCCTGTAGATGTATACCTGCCAGGATGCCCCCCCAAGCCCGTAGATTTCATTAGAGCCCATCTTATCCTTCAGAACAAGATTCGTGCCGGTACAACGCACTGGCAGAGGAAATACGAGAATCAAGATGCAATGGGGATGATCCAATGAATCGCAGGTTGAATGAGGACGCAGATAGGTATTGCATGTTCTGGATTGGAGTCGTGATGATGACCGCATATTTTGTTGAGTTCATCTTCAAGATGACCACAGGGTCAGCGGCCTTCGAAACTTCCAATCTGGCCTTTCTACTTGGTGGCCCCATTCTGTTGTCGGTGTTGCTACTTGGCTATTTCGTACCCGATCGAGGGAAGATGAAGAACCTGTTTCTATCTATCGCATCTTTTGTGTCAGTCATGTTCATTATCCTGACTCTTGTGTCATTCCAATGGGACGTAGCTGACACGATCTGGTATGCCTCGTGGGGAATCGGTTCTGCTATCGTCGCATCTGGTGGTGCAGCAATGTTGAAGATGACGCGTGATGACGAAGCATACACCGAAGGGATAATGGATGTGAGCAAGCTCCATTATGGTCCTGTTGCTCCTGATGTCGAATTTGAATTAGAAGCTACAACGGTAGAAACTGAAAAAGAGTAAAACTGAGCATGTCGCCCAGTTTCACTCAAGCAACCAACTGAAAGCTGCAAAAGCGAGGAGTAAGCCAAACGACATCCACGCGAACAGTATCACACCCACGAATGACCCAAATAGTGTGATTTCTAAGAAGAAATGAATGCCTGCAATTACCCCTGTGATGACAGTTAACCCCACCCGCGAAGTTCTTGCTTTTGCGAATGCAAATCCAAATGCTGAAACAGGTAACAGGAACCCAGTGGCATACATGATGAAATGGAATCCTTGATATCCAGTAGGTGTGACTAGGATATGCCATAGGTACGTGCCGATGAGAAACATTCCAGCCAGTAGGGCAACATAGTAGAAGAAACCTCCTTCGTCTCGATTCAACATTATCTTTCTCCTAACGGTTTTGAACCAAGCCTGTAAGGAATAACTGGGATATTTAACTTCTCCGAGAAAGACCCCGTCCTGCGAAGAGTTTTTAATAGGGCAGTGCATGTCGCCATTCTCAAGCTACAGGGCTTGTTCCAAAGATGAACGAGAAGTTTATCATTTGGTTACTATTCCTGTCGCTCGCAATCGATCACATGGAAACATTAAGAGAAGGACTAATAATGCTTCAAACGTCGATCATTGATTTCACTGGTCAAGCGATGAGTTACCTACCGTTAATTGTAATCGGGGCAAATCCGGACACCAGAGTTTTGTCCTCCCAGAAACGGCACTGGGAACGATTCTGTGTGGTCAGCATCGCGTGTCGTTCGACCTTGTGTCATAGTCCTGTCCAGTCGTATATAAGCACCTATTCCAAACTGTCTAGGATTGCCAAGGTTATTCGCAGATGCTATCAACCCCTTCATCTGAGCGAGGAGGAATCTGGATTATGAGGCTATTTGTGGATTTTATTCCTGTAGTTGTGTGGGCCCTTCTGGCTGTGGTTCTTGTCATTGTGATGCTTCTGGCTTCTTGGGTGTTACGACCGCATGTCCTTCAGAACTCTTCAAAGACATCCCCGTACGAATGTGGTGAGGATCCAATCGGCCCTGCCCGTATTTCCTACCCTTACAACTACATCGTCTATACGATATTGTTCGTGGTGATCGACGTGATGGGCGCCTTTCTCTGGCTTCTCTCTGCCTCGACCCTAAGGCTAGAGGCACTTATTCTCTGGCAGGCACTGATCTTCATTGCTCTCATCATGGGAGCCATCAGCTTTTCAATGAGGATTCTGCCGCAGGCAGCACTGGACGGGAAAGAAACACTGGAACTCTATCATGAAGCCAAGAAAGCCCAGAAAACTAAGCACATGCATTGAGGTGAAATGAGATGCAAGAACTAGACCCACTCCTGCAGCTATTCGAGCAAGTCGAATTCCTCCTATTGGCTGGCATTATCTTGGTATTTGGATATCTGGCCCTTGAGCACAAGGACATAGTATATGCTGCTTTCTTCTTTGGCGTCATGGCAAGCTTCGTTGCAGGACTTTTCCTATTACTTGAAGCGCCTTTCATAGCAGGGATGCAGATAGCGGTATACACTGGTGGTATCAGTGCATTGATCATATTTGGAGTGTTGCTTCTTCCCAGAGCACAGGATCGGACACTGGAAGTGCTTCCCTCGCCGCGTGCACGGAAAATAGGGCTGCTTCTTTCTGCTTTCGTCATGGCAATGTCTGGAGGGCTTGCTTTGGTATTTCCATGGTCAACAGACATCCCTCAAGGAATGCCGGAATATGCCCAGAGTCTACAAGGACTGGCGGAATGGCTCTGGCAATCCCACGGGCTCTACGTTCAAATTATTGCTTTGATCATCCTTACTACACTGGTTGGGACACTCGCTCTGATGAAGATGGAAAAGGCAGAGACCTTGAAGGACATCACAGCCGAGTTCGGAGTCGAGGCGGCCCCAATGCCCGATGATGAGAAGACAGAGGAGGCAACGAACTGATGGTTCCACTGAGTTGGTATCTGGTTGTGGCATTCATGCTCATCGGTCTAGGTGCTTATGGCATGATAGTGAAAAGGAACCTGATTCGTATCCTTATCGGGGCTGAGATAATGGGGAATGGTGTGAACATCGCCCTTGTAGCTTTTGCAGTCTACGGCGGAGTCTTCTCCTACACTCCTCAAGGACTTGTCATCCTAGTGATCGCAATAGCAGCTGCACACACAGCCCTTGCTTTGGTTCTTATGCTATTGTACAACCGCAGGTACGGACATGTGGATCTTGGCAGTCCAGTACAAGCAGAGGTGAAATGAGATGGATGCAGCAGGGATTGTGCGGACATTCACCACCAAATTTCCTGACATAGATGTCAAGACGATAAACGAACATCACATCGAGTTCACAGTGGGCAAGGACATAATTCGCGATGTCATCACTTTGGTCGATGAAACTTTCCCAGAGGTTATTCCCGAATCCGCGTTCGGTGTTGATCTGGGTGATGACAAGTACCAGGTCAACTACATGTTCTGGTCGCACAAAGACCGGATGATCATCCAACTCAAGGTGAACTTGGAGGGCTCGAACCCTTCACTCCCAGCATGCTGTGACATCTTTTCTGGTTTAGAATGGCACGAACGTGAAACACACGAGATGTTCGGAATTATGTTCACGGGTCATCCTGACCTGCGTCCGCTTCTTTTACCGGACGAGCTCGTAGGCAAATACCCGATGCGTAAGAGCTTCCAGACCGACCGCAGCAGACAAGCAGAAACCGGTCTTCCAGTCAGGAAACCCAGACCTGAAGGAGGTGCTAAGAAATGACACCTGACATCCTTGATGAAACAGTGGAGGTCTGGTTTGGACCTCAGCACGTATCTGCCCATGGCTGGGCCACCAAGTTGAAACTTGTAGGCGACTTCATAGTGGAGTGTGATCCTCATGCCGGGTATTTTCACAGGTCTGCAGAGAAATGCCTCGAGTATCGTAACTTTCGACAGGGTTCACCAATCCTTGAGCGATTATGTATGCTCGAAGCTTTCCTTGCGGAGTACCCATATATCAGCGCTGTAGAGCAGATCGCCGGGTTAGTAGTACCTGAACGAGCAAAGGTGCTCCGGACGATCATGATGGAGGCCAGCAGGATACATTCCTATCAATTCTGGTGGGGACAGCTGTCTGCTGAAATGGGATTCTTTGCGATGACACTCTGGCCCTGGGTTGACAGGGAGTTCTTTCTGGATACCTTCGAGGAACTCACAGGTGTGCGACACTCGCCGCATTTTAGCACTCCTGGAGGATTACGATTCGACTTTACTGAGAAAGTTCTGGCAAAACTGGAGAAAGCCATTCAAGTGCTAGAATATAACATGCCAAAATTCGAGGATATGTTGATGAAAAGCCCACTTTTCAGGATGCGTACTGAAGGCGTAGGACAATATTCGGCTAAAGAGGCTTTGCGCTGGGGTCTTTCAGGACCCAACATCAAGGCATGTGGCATCCCAATGGATTTGAGAAAGGATCAGCCGGATCCGAATCTGGCATATGATATGGTGGACTGGGAGGTTCCGATCCTAGAGCACCCCGACCACCCAGGAGAGAGTGATGCCTATGACAGGATGGTTCAGCGATTCAACGAAGTGAAGACCTCAGTGGACATAATTAAACAGCTTATTCCACAGATTCCCGATGGTCCGATTATTGACCCCAAGGCACGCGCCAAGGCTAACCGCTTGCCAGAAGGAGAGGCATATGGCCGAGTCGAGGGCGCAAGAGGCATCACTTCGCTTTGGTTAAAGACATTGGAAAAGGCGCAGACTCCTTATCGAGCCAAGATCCGTGGGCCGTGTTTCCATTCATATTATGCATTGAAGCACTTGGTTCCAAGTGCGAGGTTTGCTGACTTCATTGTGATATTCGGAAGTCTAGACCCGTATCCGGGGTGGTGGGACAGATAATGACAGGAGGCGCAGTCTTGCAATTCGAATGGTTCGTAGATTGGCTAAGGGGACTCCCACAATGGGTATTCAATATCATCGAGGTGATTAGAGGAATCATCTATGGGATATATGATTGGCTATGGGTCGTGATCAATCTTCTATGGACGCTTGTCATCGACAATATCTTCTTCTTGTTCAAAGCTGTCATATTTCCAGGGCTCATCTTCGTTGTGATGGGGCTCATCTTTTTTGTCTGGTTCACACGAAAGCTCTGGGGACGTATCCAGATGCGTCGGGGCCCGATGCACATGGGCAAGTACGGTGGAGTCCAGCTTTTTGCTGATGCGATCAAGTTGATATCCAAGGAGATCATCATTCCAGACAAAGCGCATCGGTGGGCATACCGGTTCTTGCCATCTCTGCTCTTAGTGGTGGTGTTGGTTCCATTCGCTTTCATTCCTTGGGACACGGTCTGGTTCATTGCAGATCTATCTGTCAGTCTGGTGCTCGTATTCGCATTCCTTGCAGCAGTACCTGTGATAGCTTTGCTTGCCGGATGGATAAGTGGATCCAAATACTCACTTATTGGAGGATTCAGGGCTGCTAACAATCAATTTGCCGCTGAAATTCCGATGATCATGTCGTCAGTGGGTCCTGCTATGCTGGCTGGGTCTCTCAGCATCATGGGTATTGCCCTAGCTCAAAGTTCGGTCTGGTTCATCTTTCTGCTACCAATCAACTTCGCGACGTTCTTGACTGCATCTATAATCTCTGTAGGTGTGTTCCCATTCGATGCTCCTGTTGCAGATTCTGAGATCATCTTTGGGTGGCGCACGGAATTCTCAGGAGTCTATTTCACACTTACCTATTTTGCGGAGTTTGCTGAGCAGATGCTCTATTCAGCCCTCATGGTGACCTTCTTCTTTGGAGGCTTCTATGGGGTTCCATGGCTACCTGGGGCAGTGAACTTCATCATCAAGTTCTTGATCATGCTCTTTGTCTTTGTGACAGTGAGCTCATCGTTTCACAGGCTCAGGCAGGATCAAATTGTGAGATACTGCTGGAAGTACCTGCTGCCGTTATCAATGTTGAATGTCATAATAGCAATGCTTGCCATTGTCTATGTGCCTGGACTGGCACTTTTGCTTGTGGGAGGTTAGAATGAGATGGGATTCCTTAGAAATCTTGGCGAAGTCTTTACCATACTGAAGCATATCTTCCGACAAATCTTCAAGAGACCGTTTACTAGCCTCTACCCCTTCGAGGATAGACCCTACCCTGAACGTACTCGCGGGCGACACATACATGTCCGTCAGAATTGTACAGCTTGTGCTCAATGTGTGCGTGCCTGTCCAGTTCTTGCCATCCGAATTGACAAGGCAGATAAGATGTACGAGAAGGATGCTGCACTCTACTTTGACTATACCCGCTGTATATTCTGTGGGCTCTGTGTGGACGCTTGCAGGTTCGATGCCCTCTACCACACTCCAATTGTCGATATGGCAGAGGGAGAGCGAGAAGACCTGATCTATGGCCCTGAAAAGATTACAACGCTCGACAGAGAGCCTTTGGAGTGGAGAGGAAGGAGGTTTCGTTAGATGCAGACTGCGTTTGAATTTCCATTCATGGGCACATCTCTCGCTGTGCTCTTTATTGGAGCTCTTGCCATCTACCTTATGAGAGGCAGGCTGGAAAAAAGCGCAGGAAAGATTGCTGCGTTGGTATCGGGGCTCGCAGTAGTTCTGATGCTACCTCCGTTCTACCGTGTCATGTTCGAAGAGCGCTTGTATAACATTGCTCAAGAGACCCTTGCATGGTCCGACATCTTAGGGGCATTCGGTCTCAGGCTCGATGGGATCGCGTTCCCAATCACTTTTGCAGTAGTCATTCTGGGATTCCTTTCAGTTGTTTATGCAGTGGGTTATACATCCCACGAGCACAGTCGCCCGACGTTCTTTGCAAACCAGCTCTTTTTCATTATGGGTATGCAATGGGTCACCCTTGCGACAAACCTCATCGAGTTCTTCATCGCATGGGAACTCATGCTGGTGCCCTCTTACTTCCTGATTCTGTTCTGGGGACTTCCTGAAACCCGGAAACGAACCGCTCTCAAGTTCTGGTTATACACTCAGAGTGGAGCTGTCTGTATCCTTATCGGCTTCGGTCTTCTCTATTTCCTCAGTGGCGCCACGACATTCGAGCTGGCAGTCATCCAAGGAATGATTGCGTCATATGTCGGTGCATCGGAGCTATTGAAGATCATATTCATCTTACTCGCTGCAGGATTTCTGGTGAAGCTAGCTGTGTTCCCGATTCACTGGTGGCTCCCTCCCGTTCATGCTGAGGCTCCTACGCCCATTTCGGTCCTCCTGTCAGGTGCTATGATTGAAACTGGCGCATATGCGCTCGTACGGTTCGGCACCATTACCCTCGGTTCTGCCGCATTTGACCTTTCGGTATATGTTGCTGCGATTGGTGTAATTACCATGTTCTACGGTGGGTTCATGGCACTCGTTCAGAAAGACATCAAGAGATTGCTTGCGTATTCATCTGTGAGCCAGATGGGCTATGTCCTTTTTGCTCTGGGTGTCTTCTCGGTCTATGGCGTATCAGGAGGTCTCTTCCATCTAATAAACCACGCATTCTCAAAGGGCTTGCTATTCATGACTGCTGGAGCAGTGATGCACCAGACCGGACTACGTAACATCGACGAGATGGGAGGCCTTTCTAACAAGATGCCCATTACGGCATTCATGGCTGCAATCGGTGCGATGAGCATTGCAGGTAGTCCACCGCTGTCTGGATTTGCGAGTGAGTGGATGATGTTCGTTGGAGGGTTCCATGCTGCCGCACCTCCAGGAAGTGAAGCCATTGTGCAGCCATTGATGCTGGGTCTCAGTATACTGGCTGTACTAAGTTCGATATTGAGTGCAGGCTACATGCTCAGATTCCTATGGAAGGTATTCTTAGGCCCGCACCCTCAAGAACTTGCGGATGTTGTCGAAGGGCCGCGTTCCATGACAGTCCCGATGATCATTCTGGGATTCCTTATCGTATTCTTTGGGATATTCCCGGGTGTTGCACTAGATGTCATTGTGCCGGTTGTCAGTGAAATTGCGAACATCATACCATTCCAAGCCCCAACTCCATGAGGTGATCATGAAATGATATTTGGCTTACCCTACTATCTCATCTTGGTGCTCCCTCTTGCCGGTTCCTTACTAGTTCCAGTGGTTGGAAAATTCAGTGAGAAGCTCAGAGACTGGACTCCTGCGATTATCATGGGAATCACTATGGTACTATCCTGGTCACTCCTTGCTGAAGCAGACAATCCTACTGGCACTACTTCGTGGGTCTGGATTGAATATCTTGGCATCAACTTTGAGATGCTCCTTGACCCTCTTTCCATTATTATGGCAGTACTTGCCAGCACACTGAGTTTTCTCATCTATGTCTACTCCACCGAATACATGGCGCATGAAGAGGACCGCGACAGATTCTTCTTCCTCATGCTTGCATTTGGTGGAGGAATGCTTACACTTGTGCTGAGCAATAACCTTCTCATTGCATTCATCGGCTGGGAGATAATGGGCTTCTGCTCCTATGGACTCATCGGTTTCTGGAATGACAAGCGTAATCCACCGGAGGTCGAGCCTGACCCAATAGAATACAAGAACCCTCTTCTCCAGTTCGAAACAGAGGGGCAATACAACACGCATTCTGGTACGAAAGCATTCATCGTCACAAGGATTGGTGATGCTTTCATGCTTGGCGGAATCCTCTTGCTCTTCACATTCACAGGTACTTTCTCTTTCAGCCTTATGTCCGAGAACTTTCAAAACTGGTGGGGTGTCATGGCTGGGATTGGAATGCTTGTTCCTACATTCCTCCTCATCTTCATGGGAGCGATTGGCAAGTCCGGACAAGCCCCCTTGCAAGTATGGCTACCAGAAGCAATGGCTGGTCCAACCTCAGTTTCAGCCCTCATCCACGCAGCAACGATGGTCAAGGCTGGTATCTACATCACTGCACGATTCCTTCTGACCATAGTCAGTGCTCAAGCTGTTTCAGCAGGAGATGGCGGTGGTGGAGAGCACGGACTATCCCTTCTACAGCTTTCCGGGGCAGATGTGATCACATTCTTCTTCATCGTTGTAGCTGTTATTGGTGCGGTCACAGCTTTGCTGACTGCAACTATGGGTATCGCCTCGAACGAGCTAAAGCAGATCCTGGCGTTCTCGACCCTGAGTCAACTAGGTTACATGATGTTGGGACTTGGCGCCGCAGGGCTGCTTGCGTTTTACGGGATTTATGCTCATGAAGTCTTGAATCTGACCGAGCTTCATATCGCATATGACAAGGCATATCTATCAAGTATCTTGCATATCATTTCACATGGTGCGTTCAAGGCACTTCTCTTTCTTGCTTCTGGTGGGGTCATCCATGCTATCCACACGAAGTACGTGTCGAAAATGGGTGGTCTGAAAAAGCACATGAAAAAGACGTTTGCTGTCATGTGGATTGGCATTCTTGCGCTTGCTGGGATACCTCCATTCTCAGGGTTCTGGTCAAAGGATTCAATCATCGAATACTCGTATGAATTGATGATCGTCGAACAAGAGATTACCTCTCACGGAGGAACATTGTTCATATCTGTTGGATGGTTAGTGTTCCTTTTCTCGGTTCTCGCAGCTGCATGTACGATCTTCTATAGCTTCAGATTGATGGGACTGACCTTCTATGGTCCTGAGAAGACTGAACATGAAAGTCACGAGTCTGGTCATCATGATGGGTCTGATGAAGATGATCACTCCAAAGGACATGAGGAAGAGGAGCATCACTCGACGCCACATGATCCGGGTCCAGCCATGATGGTTCCCCTGTATCTTTTGGCGGCGTTCACTATCATCGCATTTCTAGTCTTCCCATTCATCCAGAACTTCCTTCTCAGGACTGAGGAAGAATGGGGTGTCATCTTGCAAGAGATGATTTTTGTAAAGTTCAGTGAGGCTGGCATCGTCCCGTTCATGATCACACTGGGTGCTCTTGCACTTGGTGGCATACCTGGTTACATCATTTACATTAAGAATGCTGACAGGCCCAACACATTCGTTCCTGAAACTGGGATACGGCGCAAGGTCTACAATTTCCTGCGACACAGGTGGTATATCAACGAGTTCTATTACTGGATCCTCAACAAGTACCTGAACTCTGCCGAGTGGTGGCGTGTCCGGGTTGATAACAAGATAATTGACGGGATTGACTTCAAGTCTGCTGATACTGCCAAGGAAATCTCGCGGCGTGTCCGCTGGTTTGATGACCATATCGTTGATGGCTTCGCGGAAGGTGTATCAACCCATAGTGTTGGCGCCTCAGAATCAGGTCAAGCCGTTCAGACAGGACGCATCAATGACTATGTTTCTGTCATCATCTTCGGTCTGGGAATAATGATACTGGTGATTCTCATAACAATGGGGGTTCTGTAAAATGCAGATGGATATCATTCAATCAATCGTTTCCGCGTTGCCCTTGGGCATCCTTCCATTTATGCTGTTCCTACCATTGATTGCAGCGTTTGCTGTGATTATCCTCGGTTCAAGGACAGCAAGAGCTATCACCATGGTCATCGTTATCATCGAGTTCGTCCTGTCCATCATTCTGGGGCTGATAGTCGATCCAGCAATCCAACTTGATGACCCCACTGGTGGTGCATTGGGCTGGCAGTTCACTATCACGGCTCTTGCAACAGGTGAGAATCCCCCAGTGTTACAAATCCTGCTTGGTGTGGATGGACTTTCGATAGTCATGATCATCCTCTCAAATCTGGTCGTCTTGATTGCTGCCATAAGCTCCAATCACATCAAGGAATCCAAGTCCATGTACTACGGGTTCTTCCTGATGCTCCAATCAGGACTCTTGGGGGTTTTCATGTCCATCGACCTTTTCAGCTTCTTTGTCTTTTGGGAGCTTGTCCTGATACCCATGTTCTTCATCATTGGCAAATGGGGTGAGGAAGGAGCACAGCATGCAGCTGTCAAGTTTGTCATCTATACCCATTTCGGCTCAGCAATCATGGTCATCTCATTCTTTGTGCTATTCTTCGTGGCACCAACGCCCACTTTCAATATGGTTCTCCTGCGGAACATGGGACTCTCTCCTGAGATTCAAATCGGGTTCGCGCTGGCTGTGTTCATGGGTGCTGGAGTCAAGCTCCCCGTGTTTCCACTTCACAATTGGCTCCCGTGGGCGCATGTCAAAGCACCCACTCCAGGTTCTGTCATTCTTGCTGGCATCCTGCTGAAGATGGGAGGCTATGCGTTCATCAGGTTAGGTCTCTGGATGATTCCTGGAGGGTTCGCTCGTTTGAGCATTCCTCTTGCGATTCTGGCAGTATTCACCTGTATCTATGCGGCATTCACAGCTATGGCTCAGACCGACATGAAATCCATGGTAGCATATACCTCAATCAATCACATGTCTTGGGTTCTTCTGGGTGTGTCAGTTGGGGCCGCTGGTCTAGCTAGCTCCGATCCTGTTCTTCAGAGTGCTGCACATCTTGCAATTCAAGGTGCCATATTCATGATGTTCTCTCATGGAACCATCATCTCTGTGATGTTTATCATGGCCGGACAGCTCAAATATGCCGCAGGCACCCGTGAGATCACTAAGATCAAGGGTCTACTTGCAAAGGCCCCGCACATGACCTCTGTCTTCATCCTCGCCGCACTGGCTGCGTTTGGGCTTCCTGGTTTCAGCGGATTCATTGCTGAGGCTCTAATACTGTTCGGCGCAGTCACGATCTATATCTGGGCTGGCATTATTGGATTCGGAATCTTTCTCACGGTCGGGTATATACTTTGGACACTGAATCGAATGGTCTTTAGTGATCCTGATCCCGAGATGGAGATTCATGAGGCATCCCGGAGTGACCTAATAGCGCCGGTACTCATGATGATTCCTGTCATACTGCTTGGGTTCTGGCCTGATCTAGTCTTAAACTTCACTCAAAGTGTTGTGGCCTTTATGCTAGGAGGTTCACCCTAAATGATACAAAGCAACATATTCACTGATATCCTTGCAGCCATGTTAGTACCCCTGAGAGATGTATTAGTACAGCTTCCGGCAGACTGGTACGGTTCGATTCCAGTCCTAACCCTTATCCTGTTTTCTATCCTCTCTCTGATCATCGGTCTTCGATATAATCCGTTGCCAGTCAGTATCATCGGGGTTATTCTGGCCATACTGGAAGTAGCTGCGCTTGATTCAAGCACATACGGCGTGTCATTCGGAGGCTTGTTCGTCCGTGATGCATTTGCAGATTTCTTCATCTATCTGGTGCTTCTCGTGGCGATTCTTGTGATGATTTCCGCCACTCAGTATGGTGGGGACAAGGGGCCATACAATTTCCTGTTCCTCATCTCATTCGCTGGAGCAATTTGGGTAGTTATGGCCACTGACCTCGTAGCATTATTCATGGCATGGGAGTTGATGAGTACCCCTACATACATCCTTGTTGCTCTCAGTCCTGATAGGCTGGGGCTCGACGGTGCAACAAAGTACTTCGTCATGGGACTCATCTCAACCATATTCATGCTGTTTGGGATTGCTCTGGTCTTTGGTGCTCTTGGCACTACAGTGATAGCAGAGGTCGGTGTGGGAGTAGCTGCTATCTGGGCTGCGCCCGCGTCATTGGAATCACAGGCATATACACTCCTATTGGCGATGGCCCTTTTCGTCATCGCGTTTGGTTTCAAAATCGGGATATTTCCCGGCTGGATGTGGGTTCCTGATACTTATGCTGCCGCTGATGGTAGTGTTACAGCCTACCTTGCAGGGGCGACGAAGAAGACTGGTATCAGCGCATTAGCGCGGATCCTTCTGGTAGGTTTCATAGCAGCTAGGTTCGAGTGGTATCCCCTCATCGTGGTGATTGCAATCCTCACGATGGTGATTGGCAACTTTCTTGCTCTGGCACAGAAGGACATTCTCAAGATGCTTGCTTTTTCGAGCATCGCGATGATGGGTTACGTCTTTGTGGGGTTTGCAGTAGACACGCAATTCGCGATATCCGCAGCGTTCTTCCTTGCTTTCATACACGCGATTATGAAGACAGGCGCTTTCGTCTTGGTCTTTGCAATGTCCATCAAGCTTCAGAAGAGGATCACATACGAACAACTGAATGGTTTGAGTGTAAGACATCCGCTTGCAGCAGCATTCCTTGCTATTATCATGATATCTCTCATGGGAATCCCATTCACGGCAGGATTCACACCAAAGTTCGTACTCTTCATGAGTACCGTGGAGGTTGGGCTCTGGTGGCTTGGTCTGTTTGCTTTCCTTAATGTCACATTCTCATTAGGTTACTATTTCAGAGTTGTGCGTGCCATGTACTTTAGGACTGCCAGTGAAGAAGGTCCACTATCACTCCCAAGAATTCCCGTATCCATAGTAGGCATCTGTGCAATTCTGGTACTTGTCCTGTTCTGGTTTCCTGCCCCTATCACCAATCTGGCAAATGCAGCAGCTGCACTTCTCATTCCCTGAAACATTGACGTAGAGAATTACAACACAATTGTAATCAAATATGAAAACTAATATATGGTGACGATACAGGAACATGAAAAACGTAGTTTCTCTTGCAGGTAATGTCTTCACTATGAAACCTGAAAGAGCTGCTAGGTTGCAATACTGTACAGAAGGGTGAAATGATTGAGGACCTGTGATCTCAAATTAGAAATCCTAAAGTTCTTCTCAAAGGCTGAATTACATGGATACGAACTTCACAGGTTGCTCGAGAATCAGGAAATCAAAATTGGGACAAGCCGATTATATCGTATCCCTGATGAGATGAAAAATGAAGGTTTGCTTTCAGCACGATGGGAATCGAGCAGCGCAGGCCCACGGAAGCGTGTATACTCTTTTACCTCTAAAGGACAAATGAAGCGCAATGAAGTCCTCTTGGATGCCATCAGGGTCGTCCATGAGTTCTAAGGTTCTTTCTACCTTTACAGATGCAGCAGGTGGAGCCATTACAGTCGGTCTTCATATTGACGACTATAACAAAGGTATGTTTCTCGAACAGGCCGTCGCTGAACCTCAGCATGGAGTGGATTCCAACGGAGGTTATTTTCTTGGCCGTAATTGGTATGTTGTTGTCATTGTTGTGATAGCACTGACTCGTAAGAGATAGAACTAGTTTAGGGAAGAAGATCTCTTTTCTTCCTCTCCTTTTATTTTGCAATTTTGTCCACAAGGCAGACAATAAACGAGGACATTCAAGAATGCTAGAAATCTATGCATATGGAAGACAAAAATGATGACATGCTCCTGTTCCTATACTAAAGTGATGTATGAAACAGGACGCTCGCTAACAGGGTTTCTATCGATATCGAACATTTTAGCTGAATGTCGTACTTCTTCGTGTACCTGTAGCATCATGTCCTATATTGTTTTGAGATTATTACTATTTTTTCAGTAGTGCATACAATCTGCTTACTTTTTAGCAAAACAGGTTTCAAAATTAAGGTGTACAAAAATAAAGTAGTCGCGAGAACATCCTATTCTGTGATTAATCCCACTAATTGATGAACAGACTTAAATCCCTGCAAATTCTATTATTATGACCGTAATCCACGAAGAACATGGAGAATCAACAATGGTATACTATACCGATTCGCCAAGGATGAGCAAGCGGATGGTGTCAGGATACTACCTGTTCCTCTGCTTGATCGGATTCGCTGTTCTTCTAGGACCAACCGGTGCCGGCATCCCGATTACTATAGTCGGGACTGACGGACGAGAACACGAGCTTGCATTGCCGACTTACGGTACTGACCCGTCTGATTGTCAGACCTGTCATGCTGACGAGTACGGCAATTGGAGCCTGTCTGAACATGCCACTCACATGAAAAAGGTCAACTCCACTCATGTACAGATTGGAGCTTACCTTAACATCTCGCAGGCGTACTTCAACTCGTCCTGTGCACAGTGTCACACGAGCGGTTGGGATAACTCCACGGGTACACCTACGTACGATTCCCTAGGAGTCAACTGCTTTGCCTGTCACAATTCCACAGGATACGTGGACTACTCTGGTGAGGTGTGTTCAAACTGTCACAGACCCTCTGGTGAGGAACATCCACATCAGTATGTCCCATGGCAGAACTCGGCTCATGCAAACTCGTTGACCGACCTACGCGCTAGTGCTTACGCGCAGTCGTTCTGTATGCACTGTATGTCAACAGAAGGATTCATTCATCAGGACAACCCTGATCCTTCAGGAGATTATAACCCTGTTTCTTGTCCAGCCTGTCACTCTGTGCATGGCAATTGGACGGATGTAGGACCTGGGATGATCCGTGCTGTGAACGCGACTCAACTGTGTGCGCTTTGCCACGTTGGATCGCACCATGATACCTACAACATCTGGTATGGTGGTCCACACCACCTTGCAGGTGTCGAATGTATCGATTGTCACGGCTACGATCTTGCGATTCCTGGTGATAACACCACTTACTTCCTGAACCATACATTCGTTGTCAAGCCCGACCTTGCTTGTGGCCAGGCTGAAGAATGTCATCAGGGAATGGAGGAGTGGGCTGTCAATCAACTGGAGTCGATTCAAAACACCTTCGACGCCCTAGTTGAAGAATTCGAAGCGACATACAACGATTTTGAAGCAGAGCTTCTTGCATACAATGCGACTGATGGTGCTGATCATGAACTAGTTGCTGAAGTGTATGCCAACATTACAGAGGCAGCGGATGCCGTTGACCTTCAGGTAAATGATCGTTCACACGGTTTCCACGATCCTCTGAATATGTACGCTGATGTCACAGCTGCATACACGAAGTTGCTAGACACGATCGCATACTTCCACGCGAATGTTCCAGCGGAAACCGTTACTGTAACCGAAACCGTAACAGTAACTCCAACAACACCTCTGCCCGCTGGATACGATACTCTAACGTTGGCTGGTGGCGCTGTAGGTGGAATCTTCATCGGTTTGATCCTAGGTCTCCTAGTAGGCAGACGCCGCTAGGCAGCGAATGAGAATGGGGAAAACAAAAGGTGGGGACGTGTATCCCCCCCTCAACTTTTTTTCTCCGATGAGTCCTGCAGTAGACATACCGAATACGGAATGTATCCTGCTTTTGTGAACCGATCAAAGCAATTTGATTGAAGGAGTATCAATAGATTATGAAACACAACAATGTAATTCTGGGAATAATACTGTCCGCTTCCATCATAGGAGCAGTCACTTTGGCAGTGGCTGCCTTTGGTCCGACCGCATATGATTCGCTCACGTTGGCTGGTGCCGCTGTGGGTGGAATCTTCATCGGGATGATCATGGGACTCCTAGTTGGCAGACGCCGGTAGGTAGCGGAGAGGACGGAGAATTGAGAAGGTGGGATGTTAATCATCCCGCCGGATATTTTTCTCCAAAACGTTCGTCGGTGGATTGCAAATATAGGATATGACCTTACATTGCGAAACGTTCAAAGCACCAATCAAAAGGAGTAGCAACATGTCATGATGCGTAACAAAGTACTACTAGGAATAATACTATCGACTTTCATCATTGGCTTGGCCATACCTTCGCATGATCTGGGAGGTAGAGTGGCTAATCTAGAACAAGTGAACGGTGGTTTCTACACCTCGCAGGAATACAACATCAGCAGCTATCTGGACTTTTCAAAGGCCGCCGGAAACATCATACTCGAGCACTTGTGCAACTACAGCGATGGGTCGATATTTCGTTCGGCTGATTCAATGTACGAAATGATCACGTTATTACCAAGCCTTGCCGACTATTACTGGGCAATCTGTGGACTGGCCCGACTATATGAGGTTTCCAAGAAGGAGGGAACTCCTAACAGCACATTGTCCATTATGGTTAGCCGTGCTGCAAATCGGATGGTCGAGCTATTCCTTGATTCTGACTATCCGGGATATGGAGTCAACCTGTTTTCGCCTTATGAGGCAAGAACCACAAAGCGAGCGGGAGTCCAAAGCTATGCTTATGATGCATTGCGGATTGCCGAGAAAGTCAATTCTTCTCTCGACTTTACTAACGAGAAACTGAGCGCCATCCGTTGTCTGACAGATATGTTATATGACCCTGAGAACGGTGGTCTGTATTTCTACACACTCAGGAACGGTTCACTGAAGACCCCCGACTATATGTATGAGGTCTATCCGAATGACGGAAAACGGCTTGACCATCTTGCACTTGGGATTATCGCACTGTACAATGCAGGAGAAGAGTTTGGAAATTCGACTTACACTGCAATAGCGAATGCATCACTACGCTTTATGATTGACAATATGAGGAAGGACTTTCAAGGAGAATATTACGGATTCAAATTGGCCGTTAATCGAACTGGAGGGAGCGTCGAGGTCGGGGTAAATGAACGGTCTGCTGAGGTTGTCGTATCTGACCTGAATGCATATGCAATCAGCGCTCTTTTGACAGCTTATAACTACACAGGAGACTCTACCTATCTGTCACTGGCAGAGAGCACAATGAAGGCCCTCTTGAAATATAATTGGGATACAGAGAAAGGTGGTTGGTTTGCAGAGGTATTAGAAGGAGAGCCGTATGACTCGTTGGACGATAAAGATGTCAAGTACTACAAGTACACCGAGATTCAATTCCAGATGGTTCTCGTTCTCCAGAAGATGTATGAGATTACTGACCTCACATTCTATGTCCAGATGACCATTGACATCCTTGAGTTGGTATTATCTCGCCTGTGGGACACTGAGAACGGCGGGTTCTGGCAGAACGGGAACCAAGAATGGCAATGTCTGACTGATTCATGGAAGATGCATCATACGTTGGTTCAAGGTGTTGGTATCATCGCCCTTGAACGAGTCTGGTCGTATGGTCTGCCTATTATATCCAGCGTCCGTATCAACCCTGTTTCCCCACGCCCCACCGATGAGATACTTGTATCATGCATAGCACTTGATTCGGATGGCATCGACTGTGTATGGGTGAACTATACTTGTGATATCAATGGAACCATAACACAGGGAATAATCGTTCTATCCCCCAATCCCGAAGTAGGTGGGATTTACAACAGCACCTTTGGCTGTTTGAATGACTCTGCAAGGGTCAATTTCCTTGTCTATGCAAACGACACGAAGGGCGTGGATTTTGTGGCGGGGTCATACTATTTCATCGTGAGGGCCGACATCTTCGAACCCATCCTTACCCTGAGGAACATCTACCCAAGTGAACCGAAGAGCGGAGACGAAATCATTCTTGAATTCACGACATACGAGTTCCCGTTGCACAGCTCACTAGTCACATGTGCCCTGAACTGGAAGGTCAATGATGGCTCTTTCACAAAGGTGAACATGACTTGGGTTTCAGTGGATGGCAATGAACTCGTTTGGCAGGTGGATCTTGGCGTCTTCGGAGGTGGGGATGTCATCTCGTATTATGCTGAGGCGCTGGATGAGAGTGGGAATTTTGGAACGAGTCCTTTCTATAGACTTAAAATTCTTGGTCAGACCGATTTTGTGACGCCACTTGTCACATGGCAAATCCTGGCTATGGTTGGTCTGATTGCAGCTCCTGGGTTCGGCTTTGCATACATTTGGTCGCGTCGCAGATACGCGAACGAACAGCAGCGCATCCTGAAGAAGGAGGCGAGACGCCGTGGAAGGAGAGCCAGAGGAAAAAGCCGATCTCGTTCGGGATCGCACGGAGGTACGTAAATGGATATAGGAACAATACTTCTAATCGTTACAATCGTTGTTGGGATTATAGACACCATTATCATGATAGTAGGACCTCGCTTGAAGGACTATGAAACCATATCGTACGGGCTTAGCCTGTTCGGATGGCTTTCATCCACTGGCGCAGTGGTCTGGATGGCAGTCTTGCTGTTTACTGATCAGTTTCAGTATGTGTATATATGGCAAGTGACATCTACTGATTCGAATCTGTGGTTGAAACTGTCGGGCATTTGGGCTGGACAATCAGGATCCTTGCTATTCTGGACCTTCTTGTCTTTCACGATGTACTTCCTTTACCGTTTTGTCATGAACGGATATGAGGATGATGTCATCGTTTCCAGAGCTTCGATCCTGATGGTCTTCCAAGCAGTCCTGATTGCTATAAATGCGCTATTGGCGGATCCATTCAGGGTATTTGATGGTATTCCGCCAAATGAGGGACTAGGACTCAACCCTTTGTTGAGAACGTTTTGGAATCTGGTTCATCCCCCGCCAGTCTTTATCGGGTACGCATTGCTACTAGTGCCGTTTTCAATAAAGCTCGCAGGATTCACTGTTCGGTCTGAGGATCGTAAATCAGATCCGATTCCGGTGATGGAGAGATTGTCCAGCTCTACGACCTTGCTCTCTTGGATATTCCTCTCTATAGGCATCGTAGTTGGAGGGTATTGGGCGTATATCGTACTTGGCTGGGGTGGTTATTGGGCATGGGATCCTGTTGAAACAACATCTCTCATCCCTTGGTTACTCTTGACGGCATACTATCATGCAAAACCCATCCTGAAGAACAACGATGTCCTACGGGATTCCCTTCTGGTCTTTGGGTATGTGACAGTGGTCTTTGCGACTTGGGTGACCCGAAGCGGGATACTCAGCTCTGTACATGGCTTTGCAACGACGATTGTCAGCATGAGCATGCTTCTCACGCTCCTGTTCAATCTCATTCTTGCATCACTGGTCACGGTTGTATCTGGCTATAGGGATCTTGAAGATGATGAGGATGAAAGTGAAGACAGCGATTTTAATTGGAGAGAGATGCTTTCCATTGGTGATTTGCGTGCATTCACGCTTAAGATTGCATTTGCTGGATTGCTGATTGTTATAGCATTCTCAGTGATTGGTGTAGCATTGCCAGCGGTAATAAACCTTCAAATGCACCTTTCCGGCGTTGGACTTGATGATATGGTCGCGATAGGACCACCATTCTTCTGGTTAGGCTTCTATGTTGCATCATTTTGTATCATCACATCCGCCTTCTATTGCATGGGCACTTCAATGATAAGCATCAAGAAGAAGAACCTCTTTGTGCTTGTCTTAGTCGTCATTGGAGCTGCATTGGGAGCATTCTCATTCTTTACCGACATCCCCGCTCCAACAGGTTATTGGCTTGCTAATTTGCTCGTCCCTCTTGGAGCCGGAGCAGTCGCCTATATGATCGTAGTGTTTGCACGGTTGATGATTGGAAAGGACACAGGCACATTCACGATGCGGAAGGTAGGCCGGGTCATGCTGCATCTGGGTATGGTGATGTTGCTTCTTGGCGTTATTATGAGTGAGAATGTCATATACGAATCAAACCAAGGTTATACAGAGGATGATATCGTCTTGATTGGTAATGACATATGGGTTCAAGTCAAGGACATCAATCTTTTGTACTGGAACGGACCAGATGACTTTGAGATGCAGGTCACAGTATGGGTCATTGAAGGAACTAACGTCGTCGGAATGGGCGTTACTTCCATCAAGGCATATCTACAATGGGGGATGGTGGCTCATACGGTATATGTGCAAACTACAATTATGCGAGACGTTTTCATTGCGCTTACCGGATTCACCCAAGTTGTGCCCGGACAGTATTCTGTTTCGCTTCACGTGAAGATTCTGCCTCTAGTTTCATTCGTTTGGGGTGGATCCTTTTTCATGGTCGCTGCAATGCTTCCAATAATGGGAGTAGAACTAGGTCAGCTGAGGCGTACCTTCCGTGAAAAATCCAAACACCTGTACGACGAGGTTGAACCAATCGCAACAGAATAGTCCACTGAGGCGATGATTCTGTATCATCGCCTTTTGTTTTTCTTTCAAGAGCTCATCTACTTGCTTTTCACACACATTATACATGCCCAGTTGCCAATAGTTGGGTCATACTTGAACACATCAAAGAATCTTGCATCTCGTAATTGAGTGACGAGACTATCCTGTTCTGCCGATGTTAAGAACGGTTCATTGATGAACGCTAGGAACTCCTTGTCATAGGTGGTCTTGTATGACTGGTATGCGTTTCTGACCTGATCGATTGCCGTTCCATCTAAGGGATTCAGCATGGACACTCCAGCACTGACAGCGGACAAAGCTAGCTTCAACCATTTGTTCCACGTTGTCGTTTCAGTGACGAACTCGCGGTCGCGAGGATAAAGACATCCCGCGGTTTGGATGCCACAGCTGAAATGGAGACGCAGTGTCTTTTTGGCTCTTCCTTCCGTCGAGAACCGCACTGGGACAGGTAGCTTCTTCACGACTCCCGCAATGAAGTGTTTCAGGTCTTCGATATTATCGTCAAGATACTTCTTGAGAGCATCAACAGAAACAGCTGCCTCCCGTATCAGCTTGTTCTGTTCATCTATCTGCGAAGCGAGAGAGCGGAGGTCTCTTCCTTCTGCATGGTCAATAATAAGATTGGCTTGGTCACGAATATGCTGATGAGTGCTTTTAGTAAGACTGCGGATTCGTGGCATATATGATCCAAGTAGGTCTTGGTTCATATGTCCTAGATTGCGGAGCTCGATCAGTGCGCTAGTGACTACACTCGGGTCTGATTCCTCTAACATCTTCCCTAAGACTGGAATGACTTCTCTCGCAGTAGTTTCAGAATGCTGCCCGATAATGCCGAGAAGTGGTGGCACAGTGTATTTGAGCGAATCGACCGTTTTCATCGATTGCTGAATGCGTTCTATGTATGCATATACGCTTTGAGGGCTTGCCCGTGCAATCTCTGTAAGAGCCATGGATGCTGTGGGTGCTGTAGCAGCCGATTGCATCTGGGACAGTAACAACTCGACGTGAGGAGTAAGAAGAGCTGGTTCGTCTTTTGCAATCTCAAGGAATAACGATAGGATAAATGATCTGGCGTCGGGCTGAGTGTTGAATATTCTCATCAATGAATTGAACTCACTATGGAACGTAGTAGAGTTCACATGGTATAGGTTCAGGAATGTGCCAGATAACTCCGTCATTCCTCCAGCTACGAGTTGAATTATATCCCTCGTGTACTCCTCTAGGATTCTGGCGTCTTCATTTACGGCATGACTTACGATTGTGTATGCTACGTATCTTGCTGCCCCTTCTTGTTTGAGGGTCTTGAACAGTAGGGGAAGAGCATCCTTTAGCATGTTCTTGTCTGATATCAATGCATCCTTCTGTGCTCTGAACAAGTGGGAGATAGTGGTATCGATTAATGTGTCAGCGTCCGCATTTGTAATCTCACGATTCGAGAGAACCTCAATAGTCCTAATTATCTCACGAGAATATTCTCGTGATGCGGATGGGTGTTTCTCGCAGATGGTTGCTACAGCTTCCGCAATTTGTATTGTCACCAAGTCATCAGAATTCTGTTGAGCGATACCTAGCAATTCGGGAACACTGCCTACAAGATTTCTGTCAGAACTCTCAGCCTGCTCCAAAAGAGAAGACGCGACTTTTCTCCTAATACTCTCATCACTGTTTAGAAGATCCTGAAACACGAATAACACCTTAACAATACTTAACCAAATTCTTCAAACCTTAAAAACTGGAAGTTATAGACATAATTGTCTGACACCCTTAGACTACCTAAGACATTGAATGAATGAGTGATATTGAATATCTGTTGATATGATGTGCCTAATACATAATCCCAACATTCAAGTGTGTGTTTTTTTCACATGTCATCATCAATAATGAGGCTGAGCATAATTGGTATTTATTCTTGGAATTTCAGGGAGTCCTAGGTCCGACGGGAATACATCTATGCTTGTGCAAAAAGCGTTGGATGCCGCTCAAGACTATGGCGCAGAGGTGAAGTTCGTCGAGTTAGGTGATAAGACAATTGAATACTGTGACCACTCAGGGAAGTGTTACGAACTCGGGGAATGTGTCTTGGAGGACGACCTCAATCCAATAGCAGATGATATGCGTCAGGCGCATGGGATAGTTTTTGGGAGTCCCGCGTATTATTCCTCTATTCCTAGTATAATGAAATCTCTGCTTGACCGAGTGGGACGCTTCGTGAATCTACGAGGGAAAGTAGGTGCTCCTCTTGTAGCGGGACGTCGCTCTGGCATGACACTGGTGGTGTCTGAGCTCATTTTCTTCATGTACGTGAAGGAAATGATAATTCCCGGCACTCCTTTCTGGCCTATTGGTTTTGCTCTTCATGTGGGTGATGTGCTTGGTGACACAGAGGCAATACGTGCTGCTGAGTATTCCGGGTCACGTGTTGCCGAGATCGCAACACTGTTTGAACACACTCCTGCATCATGGTCACAAGATGTGCCTGGTGTGATACGTCCAGCCTTTGGTGATGATTGGAGATAGTACCTGAAGGGATTCAGCCAGTAGTGGTTGTGGAATTTGTTTCATATTTGCTCGGGCATTGAGCCAGTATTTCCTCTGCGATGATAACCTTTGCCGATTGTAAGAAACCTATCGCGACAAGCTCCTGGTCAGCCTGCAGGTTTGGGACTTCTCCTGTGATGACGACTGTAATGTTGTATTGTTCGCCATACATCACAAGTGTCACATTATCTGAGGTTATGGCCAGAGAATTAGCAAGGTAATTCCCTTTCAATTGGATCTTGCGATTCATATAGGCATCTGGGTTTTCCACAACAGCATCAACGCTTACGTACGGATCAACGAACAACGTTAACATACCGTAGGCTACGAAACCGAGAGTCCCAATGACGACAGCTGCCACAACAATGGCCTGAGTCCGCTTATTCATTTCAGATCATTCCTCATCTTGTTGTACAAGTCTTTCAACGGTAGTCTGAATTCTCATCATTTTGATGAACAGGTAGAACAGGAATACCAGTATTCCGCCCCATAAGATAATCGCTACTGTAAATAGTTCCAGTTGCTGCATTTTGTCAGCTCCTTGTCATTCTGTATTCTAGGAGCATCTCCTCAGAGGAATCAACCCTGTAGGTCAGCTCCAGTAGTATCACGTAAAGTAGTAGAATGGTGATCATCGAAACCATCATTGTCAGCCCATGCTCAATGCCCATTTGAAGGCCTGTTGGTGTGATCACTATCGGATGAAGCGTGTTCCAAATGTGGATCGAAAGATAGCTCAAGACCACAGCGGGAAAGGCTACGATGCTGAATATGGAACCGAATTGTGCTTTCACCTCACGGTCATTAACCGATGCTCGGTAGACCCACAGGCAAGCGTATGCTATCCAGAGGATGAGCGTGGTCGTTTCTCGTGGATCCCAATTCCATGGCACTCCCCAAGTGGCATCTGCCCATTGCATACCCGTGAGAAGAGTTATCGTGGTGAATAGAAGTCCTAGTTTGATAGATGCCCCCCCAAGGACATCGATTCTTATGTCCTGTCGCCACAAATAGAGGATTCCACATATCAAGGTCACGCCAAAGGCGGTATATGCCGTCAGCGCAGGGGCGACATGCTGGAAGAAAATCCGAATCGACTCGCCAAGCGTGGCTTCAGGGGGTGCATAGATCCAGGTCATGTAGATATACAGAACACCGATGATTGCTGTGATCAGATACAGGACGATTCGATGTGGCCTCACTAAGTCACTTCCTTGTCCGACGCCGGATTTGAACTGATTGCAAAGATAAAGATTTCGACATGGTTAAGTTTCAGGATGTGAGTGCATACTGGAATATCACTGCTGATATTGTTATCATCGCAATAAGATGACCAATGAGCAGCTGTAGGAGAAATCCGAGCGTGATGAGTCCGGGCCCTACGACAAGACCTCTAGTCAACTCGATTAATAATATGATAGCTGAGGTGGCTGTGGGAAAGTAGACCAACGGGAATATCGTTGCTTTAGACTCAGATGGCATGGTCAATGCAGATGCCATCGACCCTACCGCTGCTAGATCCAGAGTGCCTACTACGAAGATTGCGTAAAGAAACGGATCAAACGGATCGAACGCGAACCCGAACAGGAGCATCGTCATGGGCAAGAGGAATATCTCAACGACCCCCATCATGAAGAATCCGTAGATGACCTTGCCTATGTACACGGCCCACGCAGGAATCGGAGCGATGGAGATCCCACGAAGTGTCCCTGTTTCGACCTCTGAAAGGAATATGGGTGCAAAACCGAACATGCCCGTGAGGAAGATGATCACCCAGACCATGGCACTACCTATCTCTGGATCCACAACCCCTCCCATCCCAAATGCGAACGCAAGGATAGCGATCAAAGCGAAAAGAAACATCGCAAAGACCTCAAATGGTTTTCTGAACTGGGATCGGATGTCCTTTGCAGCAATCACGAGTGCAGCCTTGAATGACGATGTCATCATTATCACCTTACATGGTACCATCAAATTCAGAGATTGCCCCCGCGTTCATGACCTCTCCTTTTCGAAGAGTGATGAACGAGTCGCTGATACGTCGTCCTAAGTCTATGTTGTGTGTTGTAAGAACAGCAGTTCTTTGATCCTTGGACTTGCTAAGAAACTCCATGAAAATCTCTGTAGAGTCGATGTCCAATCCTGAGAAGGGCTCGTCTAACAGGAGCAGAGTCGGTTCGTGAAGTACTGAACGAATGATGTCCACTCTTTTTCTTAGTCCTGTGGAGAGATTTTTGGTTGGTTCATCCAGCCAGCGCTTTATCTTGAACACCGTTGATAGTTCGTTTGCCTTTTTTTCTATCTCTTCTGTTCGCATCCCATACAACTTGCCAAAGAAATGGAGGTTCTCTCTGCCAGTCAATTCGTTGTATAGCAGAGGTTTCTCACCAATCAGTCCTATCTTTCTTCTAATAGTAATACTATCAGTCTGTGGATTCTTGTTAAATACTAGGATTGTTCCTCCGTGAGGTCGTAGTAGAGTTGAGATTATCCGCATGAG
>JAJRZD010000080.1 GCA_024275415.1 archaeon | reverse complement strand
GCCCTAGTGCATCCACAATGGCAAGGTCTTTTGAATCGAAACCTGTTCGAGGTTGTTTCACTTTTCGTGTTGGCGCCACATATCATTCTTCCTTGTGGAATCCGCTTTCTCTCCGGGGAACGACTCTCTGAAAAATCACATCTTTAAGAACTAATTTCAGGCCTCCCTCCTCCACCATATATTGCTTTTGGCAAAAATGTTTTATATCTTTGCCGAAATTGACATGACAAAGGAGCTTCGTTGGCAAGATAGTCCATTGCCTCCATAAACGTGAATAACGTTTCAAAGTTCCACGAGGTTGTTGCAAATGCTCACGCTTGATTTACCCCGAAGTGCATTGATAATCATAGACCAGCTAGAAATCAATGGACCTATGAGCCCAAAGCAGATATCAACGCAAGCGAATCTTCCGGCTAGGACTGTTAGCTTTGCCCTCAAGAAGCTAGTAAAACAAGAACTCTGTATGAAAGTTCCAAATCTCTCTGACATGCGCCAGCCGATATATCATCTGAATGACGAACGGATAAAGAACATCCACCAATACATCTGTAAATTGAAAGTGGAGTATGGTATTTGGAAAAGGAATTTCTAGCTGTCAATATCAGCATAATATCGGATCGGTTTTCACATGAGCGTGTATATGACAAATTTATCTTCACTCATGCAGAGTAGAACATGCAACAAAATGAACCAAAGTAGCAGATATCCAAAGAAAAACGAGTTTGGGGATGCCAGCCCTCGATGCCGATGGTGTGGTCAAAGGTTTAGTCCTCCACGCTTTACGCTTAATGAGGATCTTGAACGGCATCTATGGTGCTCTTCAGAATGCCGTGCAGCTGGTGGACTGTATGGCAATATTGGCATTGCACTAGTAATAATGGCCGTTTTGGTGAGTATCATTCTCATTGGCGCACTTAGTGAAGGTTCACATACCACTAAAAATATAGATGGTATGATTATCACGATAGGTATCTTGGGAATATTCATGCTAATGACGCTGAAACGTATCTCATTAGGACTGAAAGTAAGGTCACACGATGGAGCACATCCAAAACAGAGTGATGTCTTGCCACGTAATCTGTCAAAACTTCATAAAGAGATTCTTGAATATATAATGACATTCCCAGCAAATGATGGTGTATCGTATATACAAATCAAGACACACTTCCAAAACAAAGGATATCTTGTTTCACATGTCGCATCTGCATTGCTAGACCTTGAAGGATTGAATAAGATCAAGCAGCCTCATAAAGGCCGCTACTCTCCATCATAGGGCTGATGAGATATGCAAAATAGAGAGGACTCCTATGGACTGATGAACAAGGGGGAGTCAGGTTGAACATGCAAACGGAGAAAGAACTTGGAATTGCACTTGAGGGATGCAGCTCGTTCCAAGCCGAGGTCTATGTAGCCACATTCAAGATACCCAAGGGGAAAGTGAGTACCTACGCAAGAATTGCAAAGATGATTGGTAGACCGAAGGCTTCGAGAGCTGTTGCAAATGCACTAAGGGCGTGCCCGTTCTATCCAACGATTCCCGCTCATAGAGTTGTCAGGTCGGATGGGAGTATTGCTGGCGGAAGAAAGGACATAGCAGCAAGAAGGCTACGCCTCAGGGATGAAGGAATACCCATTCGTAGAGGCAATGTTCAACTCACTGAAGACATCCTATTCGGATGATTCGTACTGTGCATCAAGCACACTGTCAGAGGGCTCCGCAAAGACTTCGGGCATCTTGCTTTTCCTCTCTATCTCAAAGAGCAGCAAGACGATACTCGACACCCCACCAGCCACTATCGTTAGGACTGGAGATATATCTGTGATTGCAATCCTTTGTGCGTATGTAAGGATGATATCGATGGCGTAGGCGAAGTTCAAAACGTAATAGCCGTCAGTTTGGATCTGAGTTTCAATCTCGAACGTCAGATATAGAACCGTTGGAATCATGCTTCTGATCACAGACTCGTTAAGTTGGATGTAGTGCTCGATTGTTCTAGCTGCACTCAATCCCGAGCTGACCATGAAGAGGAACCGATCTTCCGCATCCTTGAAGGTGCCATTAGTTGATTCGGCCAACAGTCTAGATGCAGATTCAAGATATACAATATCCTCCATCTCAGAGGGCAGTCCCCAATAGGCTGTACCTAGCAGCTGCACTGCCACCACGCTTTCATTAAGCTCTACCTCAAATCCACGGGTGGGCGAAGGAAACGTGACATTGAAGTGACCTGGTGCAAACTCTTCCACTCGATAATCTGATGCGGGAGATAGTGTGCCGTTCGTGATTCTGAGTGCGCCCATCTCGGAATAATATAGCTCATCGGAGTATTCGTAGGACGGGACATTGGTGTCAAGCAACAGCACAGAGAACCCGACTGCCACAATAAACAAGATGGAAACAGATGCCATTAAACGATGGAGATTCCTCAGCGGTATCACCCTCTACGTTTTCACGTAAGAGAAACTGTAGAAACATAAAAACATCACAGCCGAGTTCACTATGAATCGTTTCCTGGATCGTTTTGCAGACGGCTGAGCCGAGCATACATTCATTCTGCACAAATAACATCTAAAAATAGGAAACTGAACAATCTCGTAGGTTCTGATGCGAGATGACTGAAGCCGAACCCTATCAGGATAATACTATTCCAAAGCGGATAGCAATCGTGTCGAATATTGCAATGGCAGTCATTGCAGTGAGTATCGTCGTGCTAGCATATCTGGGGGTGCTCCCGTTCCAGAGCGAGTACGGGCTCTATAGGGTACTGCCAGGGAACATACTTCTTGAGATGGTGTTCATCTGGATAATCTCATTCGTTGTGGCGGTGGGAGTCTTCTATGTCACACCAAAGGTTGCATCTTTGGTAATTGAGTTCCACAAAAGGTTGTCCGGAGGTGTTTATGATTACTACTTCCAAGTTCGCGATAAGGAGCGCGAGAACTCCCGCCATTTTGGAAAGCTCATCATTCCCGCATTGACCACATTAGGTCTTTCTTTCACATTGATGAATATGACAGGGATGGTCGACCTGTTCTTCAACATGGACAATTTCAACGGTCTGCCAGAGGCTATTATGATTCCTCTTTCAACAAGTGTTCCCTTCATTTTTGGCGTAATCCTATTTGCCACACTCATCCCTATCATCTTCGCCGCATCATGGTTGCTTGAGGATTTGGGAGTGATCTGCGTCAGAAGAAATCGTGGTACTGGAATGACGGTGGATATTGAGGGTGTGGGCAACTGGTACATTGCACTCCTCAAGGGCTTCGCCATGATATCTGCGATGCTTGCATATTTCTTCATGTTCGTGCAGATGATTACATGGTATCAGATGTTACCAGTGTGGGGGGCGGATGTTCCTGTGTGGTACTACTTTATGATCCTACTGATTGTTATACTCTCACCTCTACTTGCGATTGGGCCAGTTTCAGTCTCATATCTCCTCTATAACATGACAGAGGCAAAGGATAGAGTAGAACTCAGAGAGATGCTTGTTGCAAAAGGATTGAAACATGTGCGTATCGATGTAGTAGAAGTCGAATGATTTCATTCAGAGTGTCAGCAATAGCTTAACGCCAATTGCCATTTCGATTTGACTTTGGGCTGCATATGAAGTACTAGAGAATCACTGGTATACCTAGCAATCAGGTAGGAACAGTATTCTCAGATTCAATAAACAAGTTTGAGGGGCTAGAGAACAAAAGGCATATCAGGAAGCAAGAGAATAGTTGCATGGTATTCGCAATCTAGAGGGTTTCTGCATGAAGGTATGCAAATGCGGGAAAGCAAACCAACCTACTCGTAAGTACTGTATCCGATGTGGAGCTTTGCTCATAGAGGCAAACGAATCCACAAAGAAAGAACAAGAGTCTGTAATTACAAGCAAACCGACTTCTCCTAAGACGGAAGCGGTGCAACCGCAACACCCTCCGTCTGAAACAACGAAAGACAAATGGGTCCGTCCAAGCCAAGTGCCTAAGGATAGAGTGCGCACTGCTGAACGGCATATCGAAAAGACGGAGTACGAGAAGGCGCTAGAGGCATTCTCGAAGGACAAGAGTGCCGAAGGGGATGACAGATTGCTTAGGGCCAGCGAACTTCGCGAGCTGATGGCTGAAACGCCTCCTGCACCAACCACTCCTAACGAAATCAGACAACATCCAATTGCGATAACAGAGCCTTTGAGCGATGAAGCAGTGGAAAAACCTCCTTTCCAACCATCCCCTTTAAAGGAAAGTCCTGAACCACTCGGGTCGGAGAGCACGCCAGCTGATGGTGTGCCACATACAGGTATGGTAACAGAAAGTGGTCAGATAGAACAATTAGAGAAAACGAAACAGCCACATCCTCAAGGTGCTGCAACTCCTCCGGGAGCTCGATCCTCTCCACCTGAGATGCCATCGTCTATACCTACGGAACAGCCTTCTCAGAAGAGTCCTGATGATG
>JAJRZD010000079.1 GCA_024275415.1 archaeon | reverse complement strand
CAAAGAAGGATTCGTCGTACTTTCCCATGCAGGCGACTTTCTGATCATGGGTTCAGCAAGAGACCTCACCTCTATGGGACTTGCCGTCACCCAGATGAGAAAATACGCCATGGAGATTGGCAAGCTCCTGAGTAAATGAAATCATTAGTCGAATTTACAATTTGGGATCTTTTCCCAAGAGAGCAATAAAGCCGATGCCCTTCAACGATACTCATCAACTTGATGTCTGATGCTTGGAATACGAATGAAAGGCATATCGGTCTTGAGGTTTTGTTCCAAATCAAGTCCCAATCGTTCCAATCGAGTCTTTTCGTCAATCGGCTCCCCATCGTCCGGGTCTATAGCGACACATGCTCCATTGATCATCCTTGTTTCAAGTTCGCCCTTCGCTATGGGACTGTTCCTTAGATGTGGGGCATCCAAGACACCTTTCTCCACAGCCAGAACATATGTCCTTGGGTCTGTAAGGGGATTCGTGGTGCTAGATTCATTCAACAAGCACAGTCCTTTGATGAGTACTTGTGCCTCGCTGATGAGCAGGTTCTTCCGCTGGACGATCTCTTTGTCAGCAAGAGGGTCAGGAAGCCCTTGTAGACAATCATGGATGACCCGCCGAGCAATCTTGCAGCTCTCGATGATTTCATCAGCAGTCGCTGCGTGATCAGCCTCACAGTATCCCACAACATGCACAATGTGTGGTTTCAACATCATCCCCGTGTAGATGGAAGATGCCAACTGCCCCTTCCCAAAGTCGAGGTCGGGAGGATAGGAGAACAGGCCTGGGCGAACCTGACGAAATGTTTCAAAGCTGTGGTCATGGAGGGACTCAATGAGCTCGATCTTCGCAAGCATCTTTGCCAAGTCCATCTTGGGTGAAGTACCCAGTGGGGTGTTCAGCATATACTGGGCAACATAATGTCGCACTCCGCTCATCTTGGCGTTGTATGCTGAGAGATACGCCATGGTCACAGCGATTGTGTCATGAGCGCTTCTCAGGCTCCAGTGATGCGACTCATTAATCTCGACAGGGATATCATGCTGCCCATGCCATCGGTGGTTCTCCACATTCTCGACTATCGCCTGTTCGAGAGGTCTCTTACTCCTACCATCAAGCTCGCTGTACCATAACAAGGGTGTAGCACACCACGCATTGTCTATGGTGTCCTTCAGCATCCTAGCCCATGAGAGCAGGTCACGGGTCCCACTGTAACACCTGAGCAACGGGAAATTGCCACGTCGTGAGGACTTGTATATCTCCTCAAGATCCTCTTTCCTTCGCAAGGGCACTCCACCGTCGCCTGTCCGCGCAAAGTCCATCTCGTCTGGCCGAAAGAATGCCTCCTGCGCATTCTGATCAGGCCCAAGGGAGATGACATCGAGAACCGATGCGTCAGCAATCTTTGCCACCCCTGCGACGGTCTCTTCGAATGAAGGAAGTCCAAAGTGATGGCGAATGAGCGGGACGGGGCACTTCATGGCAATTCGCGTCAGCAGATCCTGCGGTGGCTGGTCAATACTGTGCTCACGAGTCCTCCCTCTCAGGAAAGACAATGTGTCATCATCAGTCGAGAACCCAGTGAATATCTCTTGGAACAATCCCAAGCGTTCCGCAATAGGTCTGATGGGAGCAGTACAACCCAAGACCCATCGCTTTCCTTCAAGACCGTTTGCTCGTACTGCCTCATGCAGTTCAGCAAGTAGATTCTCAGCACTTGCTTCTGTCAGACGATAGCTGACCCCGACAACATCAGGGTCATGCTTTAAGACCTCCTCTATCAGTCGCCCAATCGGGACTGCCGGCCCTAGAAAGATGGTCTCATGACCTTCATCCTCAGCCAGACTGAGGAACCGGAAGACTCCAGCGACATGCACACATGCACCTATTGCAGCACCGAGAATCTTCATATCTCATCAACCTCCAGCCCAAAGATATCTGGAAGAGGTTGTTCCACGGTCATGTCTTCAGGCAACTCGCCAGTCTTGACATAATGCAACACATCCAGCGGGCTCAGTCCGCCAAGGCCAAGACTCTCAATATTCCTGCCTTCGACCCAGAAATCGATATCATACAGGTGGCACGCCATATCGATGACCGTATCGATTGTTGGAGTGTCAATGCCCGCAAGCTTGCCGAAATACGAGATAGGAACCAATCCGGTTGGCACATCCTCAAGCACATAGCGATGATCCAGGGATGAAGGGCTCCCAACGTTGTCGTACGCATCGATGCTCTTGATACACTCGCAGAGTGTGGTGCCTCTTGCTCCGTATGAAGAGGTAAGCCATTCGATAAGGGTTATCGGATTGGTATCAAATTCACGGGCCACACGCACTCTCTCAGCGTCCATCTTTTCCAATAATCTGCCAACTGTCGGAGAGATCGCATCATGATAGTGATTGTATCCACCACCCCTCGATTCGAGAAGTCCCGCACTCAGAATAGTGGGAGTGGGATGTAACATCGCCCCAATATTATTGAAACTCGTTTCTAGAACGGTTTCTGCCAGCTTGATGTTCAATGGAAGTGGCTTTAGTGCCTGCAAGAGTTCCTTGTTTCTTATCGCGGGAAATGCGCTGACCTCAACGCTGGTCTTTATCTTCGACAGCAGAACGGTTTCTTCATCTACCATGCGGGATACAAAGCTGTAGGTTTCAGCCTCGGCGACCAACACATCTCGTGTTATCGAGGAGTAACTGATGGTGTTCATGAACTCTAGAGCGCCTCCTGTGCGTCCGGGCATCAGCAACACCACTTGACCTGACTGCAAGTGAGGTGCCATTATCCTGGCGTAGTATGAATGGGTGTGTGCAGGCACTGTGACTACTATCAGTTGACAGTCATTGATTGCAGCTCTAATGTTATTCGTGATGAGCGTGATCTCTGCAAAGGTGTCATACATGCCACACACTCTAATGCCTCCATTCTCGCGAATCGCACGGATATTTGCGAAGGTGCGATTGAATAGTGTGACATCAATCCCGTATATCGACAAGTAGCTGGCGAGTCCTCTACCAGCATGTCCAGCGCCAATAACTGCGACTTTTAGGATATCTGGTGTCATCTCGTTCGTGTTTTCCAAAGTCATGAGTATCACCTGCTCAGAAGTGTTGTTCGTGAGTATGGTCATCGTGGATGGCCCCGATGAGTACGACATCCAAAGCTAGGCCATCGCATTCTGATGATCTGTTGTCAAAGCTCGGACAGATTCGTTTCCTCTGTTTACTTCCATGATAATACCTGCAAATTGTATTATTAGCCTTTCGAAATTTGGTCCAGTGTTCATATTATTCCAATTATTAGATTGACTGGATTATTTTTCGTAAAGGTCGACAGTGTATCGCGACACGCCGTTGAAAGGTACCGAATGTCAGAATCTTTGTCTACCTTGAATGTGATTAACCCACTGTACCTGAAATTGATTTGGGTATTGTGCGATGAAACCACAGACTCACTCAGCAAGGTACACAATGTCATTCTCACGGACACGGTCCTTGACCTTTATTGCGATCTCCTGTCCAGATTTTCCTTCTTCGACTTCTACGCGATCCACCTGCATCGAAGCGACTTCCTGCTCGAAGTTTGTCGTGGCACCTTCGATGTGAATCTTGGTGCCGACCTTCAGGGAATCCTCTAACATTATCGCTGCAACGCCGATCTTGTGGAAATAGCGCGTTATCTTGCCGATCCTTTTCCTTTCGCTCAAGGGACGAAGCCTCCCTTCTATGATTGCCTCCCCGCCTGAAAAGTTCTTTGATAAGAGTGCAAGTTTCTCAAGCAGGTGCCCGACACTATTGCGAGGCTCCGACCCCACGAACCGAGTATCCGCATGGTCAGCAGCCTCGATTCCGTCAGATACGGCAATGTACTTCCCTTACGATGCTTACAGTTTCCGGAGGGTTCTAGAGTAAGCGAGAATCCCAAGTATCATCAGGGCTATGCCTGTGACAGTAACGTAGATGACATTTGCCCACACATCTGCAAGCGTGAGACCGTTGACCATGATGTTGCTGACAGCAAGGGAGTACTGTGTATAAGGCAGTACTAGGGCGAATGCCTGACCCACTTCAGGAAGCAGGAACAACGGGAAGAAACTGCCTGTGAAGAATTGCAACGGGATAGCGAGGACAGTCTGGATGGACCCTGCAGTTTCAGCGTCCTTTGTGAAGCCTGATATGATCAGTCCGGGCCCGATTGCGCTCATAGACACGAGCAACGTCAAGACAACCAGCGCAAGGATGTCCCAGTTGAGTGACACATTGAACACAAGCACACCTGTGACAAGTACGAAAGCAGCAGAGGCAAATATGAGTGTCAGATTGTAGAGATATTCCCCTAACAATAGCGCTCTAGGAGATGCTGAAGCCACGATCAGCCGTCGGAGTGTGCCAGTGTCACGTTCCCGACCAGTCCCAGAATCTCACCCTGATTGACTTCTAGGGAAACACCATCGACTGCCTTTAACCTACCGAATGTCTTAGTAACGTTTTGTGCGTGTAGTGCTCTTTCTACCAATGGTATCTCCTGAACAACCGCAATCGTGAGAACGTATAAGATTTCCCAAGCAAAAACGATATCATCTCAGCATTGGTGCAATCTCTTAGGATCGAACATTAACACATCCCTAGAGATGGTAGGACTGTCTGGTACTTCTAGTTAAGCTCCTCAAGTAGATGCTCAATCGCATCACGGAGTTCGGATTTAGTCATGCGACTCTCTGCATAGCCAAACACATCGCCATCCATCACCAGATACAGTTCAGGAGTTCCCTTGACTTCGAAGAGTTCCGCTAATTCCTTCTCAGCTTTCACATCCGCCTTGGCAAACAGCACACGATGTTTGTACTTGGGCGCCAGCTCTCGCATGGCTCGGATCTGTAACTTACACTCGTGGTCGTCTTTCCTGTAGAACAGGATAAGAGATGCGGTCGAGTCCTCGACATACTCCACAAGGGTGTCCGCACTCAGGACATTCACCTTTCCATTTGCAATCTTGTTACGGATTTTCCCTCTCTTGCGAAATCCAAGAAGTATCTCAATCTCGCGTATGTACTTCTTTAGACTCCGAGCACCTTCGATCTTCTGCTTTACCTCCCCGTTCTCAATGAGGAGTACAGTAGGATATGCAGTGACGTTCAAATCATCGATCAACTTCTCATGTTCATCCCCGTCTAGTTTAGCGAAGAACACGCGGTCGCCAAACTTGTCAGCCATCTCGTCCAGTATTGCAGCGACCTCCTTGCAGGGCTGACACCACGGTGCATAGATATCCACGACCGCATATTTGGCACTCATAGCCTTGTTCCAAAAGGATGCTTCGTCCAGTTCTGTAATGTCCCGCCCTCGGTTTGTCCTCATCTGTCTGACTCCTCTCGATTCAATAGTAGATGCGAAATCGCGTTCCCACGTTGGGCATTCCGCCTCAATCAGCCGGTCTATCTCATCTTCATCGGGACGAGACAGTTCCGAGGATAATACCACCGCAGAAACCTCCTCAAGAGGGAGTATCATAGTGACAAAGGGCTTCTTGGGGCCCAGTGCAAGGCAATTCTCTGACACTTGGATTATCCGTACGCATCGGGTGTTCTCACGCAGCTCCTTTGGCATCTCAGAACCTAATGGATACGACCTGAGAAACACATCAACCAGAACGTTTGCCTCTGAGAAGTGCATAAGTGACTGCACATATCCCCGAACACTTGGAGCAGCTTTCATAAGTTTCATTTTTACCACACCCTCACAAGATACATACTCAGAGTTCATTATTCACTATTTCACTCATGGATTCCGAGTAATCGGCTTTATGAAATCGGGTGTGGAGATGCATCGAAGATACAGACCATAATACCGTAGAGTCACCTCGTGTCGTTCCATAGGAGCACAACACTCTGGTGTCCAAGGTTATACAGATTTCAATGAATGGCTAGTAATTGGTGTGTT
>JAJRZD010000078.1 GCA_024275415.1 archaeon | reverse complement strand
CAATCGGACATCGAAATATAACCTCCACAGAATATCATCGCGAGAGTACTCCGTGCAATAGCCCATGCCATAACCCTTTTATTCAAACCCTCACGGCTCTCTCTGACTATGCCACTCAGGCTACAGACCAATCTATGCACATTATCATTGAAGCAACCTGTGATTTAAATCAATTGAACTATATACCTCTTCAGATATTCATTCAGAATAGCTTGGTATTGCTTTGCTTTTCTCACATCATTATTCTCGCTATCATTTTTTGCTTTAATTATTGAACTCGTCGAAATCAGGTAGTTTTGTCTGAGGTTCAACTGGATATTTAATGGCCCCTCCTTTCGCATCTGCCTTTCTGTGGCAGCTTGGGCAGAGTGTTATCAAATTCCAGAATTCATCGTATCCTCCAAGACTTCTGGGGATAATATGATGTACATGATATCGCTTTTCTCCACGTTTCCACTTGCTACCGCAGCCTTGACACTGGTGACGATCCTTTTCGCGTACAGCTGCGGCAATGGGATCCCAAAACGCTCTATCAGTCCGTTTTTCTTTCCATCCTTCCCACTCCCAATTTCGTTGATATCGTTTCTTTCTAGTATCGCCCACTTTTTGCCAGTAAGCAGGATCGGTCTTTGCACAATCCATTGAACAGTACTTTCGCTCAGGTCTTGAGGCTCTTCTATAAAACTCGTTCTTACATTTGGGATTGGCACATCTCACATTCTCTCCTTTTTTCTGTGTAGACTGCCATTTATTACGGCATTCTGCCGAATGGAACTTGTTTTTTCCAGTTCTCTTTCTCGGTGTAGTAAAGAACTTCCCACAGCCAGTGCATGTATAGGAGTATGTCCTTGCCGTGCTTTTCTTTCTCTTCGTAGGTTTCCTTTTTTTAGTCCCCTTCATACTTTCGATTCGTTTTCTTCTAATCTCAGGAACTGCCCACGCAGCTCTCTGCCCCTCACTCATATTCTTCCTTTCTGCGTCTGTACGAGGTTGTCCTTTCTTTGCGGTGCCTAATGCACCAAATGCCTTATTACGACATTCATTCCCACAATATTTCTTCTGGCTCGGTCTATGCCTACCCCGTGAAAATTCTCGACCACACCCTGAACAGTTATAATAGAATACCCGTTTGCCCGACGGTGTTACAACAATTCGCTTTGGCTGGGCATATGCATGTTCTGTCTGAGGCTTGGGGGGGCGATAATATGGATCTGCACCAGAACTCCCTCCCGACACGGATGTTACTCCCCCAGCTCAGGAAAATTACTGGCCCATTTGTAAAGTTTTATTTTTGTTCCCCATCTCACCTCATGAGCTTTTCTTACTGCACCCTCTGGCAATCTTATCCTCAAGTGTGTAGAATCGATTACGAGTGAATCAATCAGATTACTCCTAGCATCACAGAATGAGTCATCCGGATAACTCAAGCAGCATCGGAATGTTGTATTCGAGGGACCATTAAACCACAGACACTCGTTGCTAGAAAGTACAGCAGTTCCTTTGTGTTCAGAAATATCTTGTACTGATACTGCCCAGTCAAAGCCTGCCTGAAGTAGATGTCCCCAGCGCCAAATTCCTCTTGGATGATTTTCTCCTGCTTTTGCGTTATTGCACGCCTTGCAGTTACACGATGCCAACCAATCCTTGGAGATGATGTCGCCAAGCTTTGTGTCCTTATATGACGGGACAACCTTTCTATCGCCTTGAGGAGTTTCTCCTGCCTGAATCGCTCTCCAATATCTTGGTGGTGAATCTGTCATGTCCATATGTACTGCACTGGGAATGTAGCTTATTCCGTGGATTGGTCTTCTCGATGATGGGATATGCAGTGGCCATGGTCCATATAATAGAACCTTATCGGCTCCATTCGAACGCAGTGCTGCGACAGATTCATTTATCCCCCTATAATTCTCATGTGCTATAGAATTCAATCCATCAATGGCAAATGTTTTGAAGCCAGCTCTGTGCATCATCCCTCCAAACCATATGATCTGAGCTACATCAGCTCCTGGAATAAAGGGGATTATTCCAGGAAACCGTGGCCATTCCATATTGGTAGTTTCTCTTGACGCAGAATCTGGAGTCCATAACAATTGTATTTCGTCGTTGTCCTCAAGGTAGGGGAGAGGCAATGGCTGGGTGGTTCTTCTGCTTCTGTCTGGATAGAGCGCTCCCGGTTCTATTGAGAGATATGCATCCTCCTGATTTATCAAGTACGCAAGCAGACTTGAGAGCATTCGTATTCCGAGATTGAAGTGCCACGCTGGAGGCCAGTTAGTATAACTTGGATATCCGTGGGTAACCAACCATGGATAGGGCGCATCTTCATCATGAAGGAGGCTGGGAATGAATACCTGAAGTCTGTTCAAGTACAGCATAATGGCTGCTGTAGGTGGAGTCTGAAGGGCAAGGTAATCTGGTAGCCGATCGATAAGCAGCACATCATGGATCCAGTTCTTTTCGGGTCCTAGCATGTTTCTCCAATCTTGTTTCTTGCAATCTTGTGGTTCAAATGTCCATGGGGCCCCCATTGGTTTATCAAACAGGTTCCCAGTGAGATCCCAAGCTATCGGGTCGAAGAGTGGATTACTCCATTTACCCTCATCAGGCCACACACCCAATCGTGCTGTTGTACTTGAAATCTGGGAAATTTCAGGAATCAATAATGGCCAGTTTTTCACCTCTGGCTCGATTTCGACATCACTATACCTGAACTCATTGACTGCATCTTCGAGCATCTCTGGTCTGGCCAATTCGAAATCTGAAGGTGGCTTGAGTGTCTTTACGCATGGAATGTTATGGATATCACTAAACAGACAACTGTGGTCTTTCGATACATTTCGTCTATGAATACATCTCTCCTCAATACATCCCCCACATATTTCCTCATATGGGCAGTCGGTACATCTTCTACCACATGGACAGCCCTCATGCACTATCGAGTCCCCCCTTTGAATCCGCAACCATATGGAGTCTTGATGAATTGTATCTGAAAAGGGTTTGCCAATCTTGTGAGAACCAGTTCTTGTATTCTTTCGGTCCGTGTTCTCTTGGTTTTGCGTATCCTTTCCAAAGCAAATGAAGCGCTACAGATATTGGGAGCGTAGTTGCCCAACCCCTGGTAAAGGGACCATATGTAGAGCCATCGATGAAAGTGAAAGATGACACATCTCTAATTAACCGAACTCGAAGATGTCTGGAATTTGTGAAGACAGATGCTTCTCTTATCTGTTCTTGAATATGTTTGCTTGAAAAAGGAGGTTTCAATGGAATCGCTCTAAGACTGCTTGAACCATGAATACTCCAAGGCACTCGCGAAACTCGCCATAAATCTGCAGTCACCCTCCAATCCCATTCACCACACCAATAGCCGATCGATCGAGCGGTCTGCTTTCTTTCTCGTTTGAAATCACGGAGCTTCCACAGTTCATCCCTATTCCTGAGAGAAATGACTGTGGTATCATCGTTGGTGAAAGCGGCATGAACACCTCTTGACCCACTAAACATGACTCTATCTAACTTCCACTCCCCAAGGTTTCCAAGATGTTCTACCAATTCCAGAATAGACTCTCCTATGTCCATTATCTGCCATAGCGAGAACGGTTTATCTTTCGGAATCAGATCCATATCAAATATCAAAGGACCTCCAAGGAAATATCCTGACGAATCACTGCCACGAGGTGGCTTCCTAGATTTGATTCTAAGCACAGTCTGATAGACGTGAAGTGGTGGATCCTTCAGCAATCGACCTCTAACTCCATTGATTGCCTTTGTCCACTTCCAGTACCCTTCCTGCGTAACCACCTTTGCCCAATGTAGCGATTTTGGTTCAAACCATCCAAGTGCAGCAGTTCTATAGTACCTCTTGAGGAGTTCCGAACGAATATCTACTGTTTGACTATGCAAATCCTTCACTACCTTCCAGAATCATTCAAGAATTGGTCGTAGAGATGAATAACATGTCTGAGTTTCTCCTGAATTTCAGCTTTCTGGCCCTGTTTCGAGGAAACTTGAACTTGCAAGCTCTTCTTTTGCGTTAAGGCTCCAAGCGATATCAATAAACCCTCCAGAAAGAAGGAAACCGCATGGGACATAGGTATAGCTATCTTGTAGGTCGAGAAACCTTCCTTGAATTCGGCCAGGATTGCATGTCCCGTCTTAGATGAATTGACCGTAGTCTTCATTTCGGTCACCTGATGGTGAGGACAAGTCTGACTTGCCCTCGTTTTTTTGAGATCCCGATCATCGCGGTACATTCAATTAACCGGGAACGAAACTGAAGTTCCTAGTCCCAGTATGAATGTAACACTCTCAATATTTCAATCGGACATCGAAATATAACCTCCACAGAATATCATCGCGAGAGT
>JAJRZD010000006.1 GCA_024275415.1 archaeon | reverse complement strand
CTTATTGTTGTGTGCTTTCTCCTTTTGGAGCGGACCGCGTTTCCTGAAGGATTGAGAGAGTCACCATCCCCACCATGTAGGGAATTGTCATATTCCGAACCAGCTAGAACTCTTCAGTTAGCCAGTATGATGATTTACTGACCCACTCGAAAATCTTGTCTGCCATGGCGGAACCATTGAACCATCCTAGCGACCTCAACTGAGCGTGGTTCAAGCTCCCATAGAGAAGTGACGTCAGCCCTTCGATTGTCAGGTTAGCATCAGGAGGTTCTTGCGTAAGAACAACATCAAGTATCCCATCAGAGCATGTGATCCTGTATACGCCACTGTTCTCAGGCACTTGTCCATCAACAACTTCGAGTGCTACTGTCCCTTCACCCCGTACGGGTATTCCGGTCAATGCGTTCTCGACACCAACAATGCGAGCCATACTAATTGTGTGAGCGCGAAGGTTTGGAGTATGAATGTTGTGGAGCCAATGGTAATAGTCATCAGACCATTGTGACACAATGACCTCCATCTTGACAACCTGATCCGAGTGACGATGTAAGTAGTTCAGGATACAATCTCTTCCGGGCAAGGTAGTCCAATGAATGTCCTTGATACTGACCTCACCTGTAGGCGCCCAAGAGTATCCCTCACCATATCCCTTTATAGTGTAAGCTACAACTCCTTCTGGTTTACCTTCAGAGTTCCTTGCGATCACCACATGCCCATTGTAGTCCGCTGTAATCTCCTTCCATCTTGTGTCATTCCTTCTCACAGCACCATGAATTTCTCCAACAGCCTCTTCGTGGATTGTCCGCCACGCCTCGAATGCGGTATCTCCATGTTCACGACTAACTGAATAACCATGTGGCATCACAATTCGTGAAAGAGTCCTCGGGTCGATTTGCAATACACTCACGGGATGCATTTTGGTATAGCCCATTCGCATGTAGAAGATATCCTTGAAAGGGTAGAGTGTGCTAGTAGCGACTCCTTCAACTCTGGCGTTTCTCAGTATTCCCAATACCAGCTCCTTCACGTATCCCTTCATCCGGTGTTCAGGAGAACTCGCCACCATTGCACTGCCAATCATCGGCTTCATGATTCCTCTGATATTCTGCTCGAAAGGGATGGCTCGGGCTGTTGCAACTGTATTATCGCCCCTTTCATAGATGTAGAACTCGCATCCAATAATCTCAAACTTCTTGAGAAATCCATCACGAGAAGACTGAGGAATTCCGTAGGAGTAAGACAAGAGCTCCCAGATCTTCTCGGAGTCATCTGGTTCACATTTCCTAATCTCTCTGGACATAACTCCGCAACTGTGCAGGGCAAGAAAAACATGTTCATGGTTTGGAGGCAATGTCCAATAGACAAACTATAGAAATGCCGGCTCTCCAAAAAGATGCTCAGGCATCACTTTTGCTCGATGAGGGAGATAAGTGGCAACAGGATGCAGCTGACTCGAACCTTCATCTGCTGAACAAGCTGTTGAAGTTCGATCTTTCCCTGTTCTGTGATCACATAGCTCCGACGCCTTCTCCCAGAGGTTTCTTGAACTGAATGAACCATGCCCTGACGTTCCAGTCTTCGGAGCTCGGAATAGAGTGTTCCGGATTTCAGGCATATCAGATCACTGGTGAACTCGGAAATCAAACGCATTAGGTCGTAACCTGTTGACTCTGGATGCTTCAGGATAAAAGTGAGAATGAGGCCTCTGACAATTGGTAATGGCTCTAGGACATTCCCATCCGAAGAACCTCCAATTATCTTGGCCTCTTTGCAGTCATGTTCTGTGTCATGTGTCAATGCGACTCAGACCTCATGTTATGCGATTTCACTGTACATTCAGAACGGACTACATAAGTTCATTCATCACGGAGTGGGGAGTGGTGTTGTTGCCAAAAGCCCACTTAACAACAACACGACAACTCCAAGAACCACATTAGCCATCATCAGAAGGGCGCTTATCTTCTCATTCTTCGAGGGGGGTAAACTTGCCATCTTTGGAAGGATATTTCCTCTAACTGCTACTATTGCGACCATCAAGATGACGACAATGTGCTTTATAGAAAGAAGCGAGGAATAGGTGTTGCTGAAACTAAGGAACCCAGTGAACAGGTCTGGCGAGTTACTAACGCTCAATGGAATCCCAGTCACAAAAAGTCCAACAATACTAATCCAGACTATTTTATTCAAGCGCGTCTTGATAGCACCTGTCAGTTGCTTTGTTTCAGGAGTCATCCCGAGAGTCTTCTTTATGGACGGCATGACTATGAATGCCAATGTGAAAAGGCCGCCAATCCATAGAGTCGTGAATAGATTGTGCAGGAACTCCACGAGTCCCAGTACGAGTGGTTCTGCCATATTTTTCACCTCATAAGTAGATTGTGAATATGTATATCATATACATATTTATCATCTATTTATTAATGCTGCGATTCGACTGGCATGCCCAAGTGATTAGACTCGTGAGGGGACGGTCGATTTAACGGAGGAACAGGATTTGAATAGGAACAATCTATTGCATATGATGCATTGCAGCTCCCAAAAAATACACAATACTATGTGTGCCAGCGTAAGAAAGGATTACGAGCAGATTCTAGCAGACTAGACTTTTAGACGAGTCGAGTTATTCATGAAAATGATGTGACTCGATATTTTTCAAGGACTGATTCAATACGGGGAATGATTTCTTTTACATCAATGTCTTTTGTTATGCATCCGATTGCACCTAATTCGAGAGCTTGGTCGTTCATCCCTCGTGAGTAGTAGCCTGAAAGGACAATGATTGGAATATGCGGGTTCATCTTCAAGAGATCCTCAATAACACCTAGCCCAGAGCCATTGGGAAGGTTCTCATCAAGCAATATCAAATCAAATTCTTGTTGTTCGAAAATGTCAAGAGCTTGATCTCTATCGTGGACATACACAATCTCATGTCCCTTATCTTTAAAGAACAAGCCTAGCACCCTGCACAGGTCAATATCATCATCAACCAGAAGAATCCGTAGGGTTGTACACATCGATATCTACCGCACATTGGCTCTGCACAGGATGTCGTGCAGTCGATTAGAGGATACAGCAAGGAGGACATATACTTTTTGGAAAACTGATTTTATCAGGTGCTAGGGCGCTTTTTCAGGACAGTTAGTCCAACTATCAGGAGAGTATACTGTACAAGGTATAGGTGTGGATTTGGTATATTCAGCCTCGGTTCGAAACTTGTCTTTCAGCAGACTAGTTAGGTAGTGTTACAGTCTGGAGCCAGAATGCCTCAATTGCCCGAATAGTGACAATATAGTCTTCAAAAGAGATTGGCTTTACTATGTAGCCATTCGCATGGTTGGAATAGGAGGTAATGATATCGTCGGTGTTTGAGGAATTTGTGAACATGATTACTGGGATTGTGAGAAGACTTGAATCACTTTTGATCATTGACAGCACATCGCCCCCCTGAACACCGGGGAGTCCAATGTCGAGAATGATGAGGTCAGGCCTTGTAGCATTTGCCCATTTACCGGTTCTCCTAAGAAATGCCATAGCATCATTCCCACTATGAACAGCCATCAGCTCTGGGCTTTTACCAATCTCAAAGAATGCCTCTTTTATGAGCCGGACATCAGCGGGATTATCATCAACTATAAGAATTGTTGAAGATCCTTTTTCGGAAGAAATACTCAAACAGCATTACACCTTTTTTGGATTTGATCAATGATGGAATCGATTCCAACGGCAAACCCTTGGCATTAGTGGTAATCAGCCACTTATATAATTAAACAAATGAACATGGAAATGGAGAATGCCATGTGTTGATTAATTAGGGAGAATGACTGTATTGAACCAGAACTGCTCTATCACTTTCATCATATTGATGTAGTCTTGAAATGTAAGTGGCTTTACGATATAACAACTGGCACATGCTTGATACGACGCAGCGATATCCTCATTTCTGGAAGAATTTGATAGAATGATGACAGGAATTGCGCGTAGGTTCTTGTCTTTCTTGATGTAGGAAAGGACTTCGCCGCCGCCAATCCCTGGTAAATTAAGATCCAACAGGATAATGTCAGGTCGCAATGCTGCTGACCATTGCCCTTCCTTCTTCAGATACGAGATAGCGTCTTCCCCATTCACAACCACATTTAGACTTAGCGTCCTGTCAAGTTCCTGAAATGCCTCCTCAATCAACCTGATGTCCCCCTCATTGTCTTCAATAATTAGGATGTTCAGTCGATCCCGAGTCAAAAACATACTCACCTATTTACACCTGCTGGGAGGACGAAATGGAACTCGGACCCCTTTCCCAATTCAGATTCCACCCATATATTGCCACCATGATACTCTATTATCTTTTTGCATAATGAAAGCCCGATTCCAGAACCTTCATACTCGGCCCTTGAATGTAGTTTTCTAAAAATCTGGAAGATTCTCTCATGGTACTTTGGGTCGATACCTATGCCATTGTCCTCAACTATAAAGTGCCATTTCCCATTTTCAGGCTTTGCTGAGATTTGTATGGTTGGCGTTTCGCTCTCGTTATACTTTATCGCATTGGAGATGAGGTTCTGGAAAACCGCAGCTATGTGAGTGCGACAGCCATGGATTTCGGGCAACTCCCCTACCTCTATGCTAGCCTGCTTTTCTTCGATGAGCACTTTCATGTTCTGAATGGCTATTGAAACGACCTCATTCAAATCTAGCAGTTCGAATTCGATATTTTCTCGCCCCACACGAGAGTACGCAAGGAGATCCATAATCATCTGATTCATTCGTTTCGATCCATCGATTGCAAAGGAGATGTATTCTTTGGCACTGTCGTCAAGCTGGTCATAGTGTCTAGTTTCCAACAGCTGCATATAGCTTACAATCATTCGCAGTGGTTCTCTGAGATCGTGTGATATCACATAAGCGAACTGCTCGAGTTCCATATTAGACCGCTCGTATTCTTTGGTTCTTTCCCGAACCAAACGTTCGAGTTCTTCTCGCCGTCTTAGCAATGTTTCAGTCATCTGATTGAATGATTCTGCGAGCATGTTGAGTTCGTCTATCTGTCCAAGTTTAGCCTTCTGTGAGTAATCACCATCGCTTATCGCTACAGCCACTTTCTTTAATTCAAGTATTGGATTTGTAATCATGCTGATAATAAGATAACCGATAACGATGAAAAGAACAGCTATTGCAATTGAGGTTATAATGTGAGTCAAGAGTACAAGTCGAGCGCTATGAAACGCTTCATCAAGGTCTATTTTTACAACAATTCCCCAATCCACCTGTTCAATATATTTGGTTGATGCAAGGACGCTGGTTCCTCGATAGTCAGTCACATTAGTAAATGTGTTCTCGATGCCCGATAATGCCTTGATTGCAGGGTCAAAAGTATGGTTTGCTGGGATTATGATGCCCAGTGACGAGTCTGGGTTATGCCTAGTCGGAGTTACGACCACGACATCCCCATCTGGATTGTGTGCGACAAGGATTGCTTCTCCTGACTGTCCGAGACCTGCGTACTGTTGGAACAAAGTCACAAGTTCGACTGGACTAAGGTCAATGATTAAAACGCCTACAACAGTATTGTTCTCGATAATAGTACCTGCAAGGATGAGATGCAAATCCATTGATGTATCGAGATGGAACTCATCCATCACTCGAGTTCTGGCCAAGCCTCGGATGAAATAGGATTCCTGACTGATGTTCTCGCCAATCAAGCCCAAGTCGGTAGATGTGATAATCTCACCCTCTGTCGAGGCAATCGAGATTGAATTGACAGACGGAGTGGTTTCCATCATCTCAATGAATATAGGATATAGTGCATTCTGGATGTCAAAAGACGAATTGAGCTGATACTGCACAAGATATGACCCGGGAGCAAGTTGTATAGCATAGCTGATTCTTTCGTCATAGTGGGTCAGCGTCGAAATGACACTTGCCTTCTGTATAGTCGCAATTGAATTAAGATTGTCAAAGGCCTCTTGTGTGCTCTCGCTCCAGAGGATTGGAACATTAACTGCAAGAGTAGCACCTATCGTCATGACAGCGATTAGGATGAATGCTATACTGAGCTGCCTTCGGATTCGCATATCCTGAAATGCAAGAATTTAGGTTAAAAGTATTGTTTGAATAAAAATAATTCACAAAGCAGTACTCGATGGGGTGCTGGACGTTGTGCAAGAATGTTGATATATTGCATAGGGAGGGGTATCGGTTCCTTTTCCTCACCCAATCCAATGTTGCAAGTGTGATTATCTATAATATTCAGTGGTCGGCAGCACAATTCGGAATTTGGCACCTTTCCCTGATTCTGACTCCAATGCTTCAATGGTTCCATTGCATGCTCTGACTATTTCCTTACTGAGGTAAAGGCCGACCCCGCCTCCTTGTTTCTTTGTTGAAACACCTCGCTCAAAGAGGTTTTCTCGAATCTCTTTCGGGATTCCTGGTCCATTATCCTGTACAATTATCTCCAAGATATCCCCTTCTCTTTGTAGTGAAACATCAATTTTTGGACTCTTATCAGAATGCTGGATGCTGTTCCTGAAAAGATTCTCAAAAACAGTCGGCAAAAGTCTGCTTCCACTCACCCGAATGCCAGAGAGGTCACCATTAGTTGTTATTCTGATTGTTGTACCTCTTGCAGATTTTTCTGTTATCCGAGCGACCTCACGAAGCATCTCAACGAAATCCATTTTCGTCATGAGAGGGCTTCTTGATACTGATTTCAGGAGATTATCCATTCTTTGTGCAGCCGCAAAGCTCGAATGAAGGAACTCTCTTGCCTCATCCGGGTCTTCTTCAAGTAGCATCCGGACAACTTCCATGTTTGAAACAATAGCGTTGAGATCATTCCCAAGGTCATGCCTAAGCAGTGATGCGTACAGCTCAAGCTCACGTTGCTGTTGCTCACGTTCACGCTCAATCGACTTTCTCTCAGATATGTCACGAATATTCATCAAGGTTCCGTACTTGTCACCAATAAGGATAGGCGCCATAGCAACTTCAGCTGGAAACCGTGTCCCATCCTCACGGATCGCCTCAAGCTCTAGGATTTTTGACTCTACGACTGAATCTGAGTCTTCCACCGATTGTGTTTCGGTTATTTGGCTAATTCCCTCACATATGGAATGAACAGTCTTGCCGAGGATGTTGGAGGGTTTATATCCGAATATTCGTTCAGCTGCGGGATTCCAATAGGCAATCTTGCCATCCCAGTCCACCATCACTATTGCATCGAATGTTGAATTAGTTATTGCGCCAAGTGTCTTACGTTGTTCTTCGAGCGCCTCCTCTGCAATCTCTCGTTCGACATAAAGCCCAATCTCTACTGAGATCTTTCTTATTAGCCCTATCTCTTCATCCAAGAAGGGCCCCTCATCGGCTTCCGGCATCAGTTCGGTATAGCCCACCTCAATCACACCTATCTGGCTCCCTCCTGCCCAGATTCCCTCACGTACGGAGATTGCTTCAGATTGGTAGTTGGCTGTTTCTCCAACGTCTGAACCAACTGAAATACGCCCACAACCAACATGGGGATACTGTAAAGCCCCAATGACCTCACTGATAATCCTGAAAAGTAATTCAGATCGTGATGTCTTCGAGCGTTTACTTGTCTGCGTCACTTTCAATAGGTCTGAAATGTTGAACAGCGCCTGAATCTCCTTCATTCGTTTTTGAAGGTTATAGCTAGTCCGGCGCAATTCACGCTCGGTTCTTCTGCGCTCTGTGACATCAACAAATACACCTACTGCACCAATGACCTCACCCTCATTGTTCCTTCGTGGAACTGCTGAAACGTATACTTCCTTGATGTTATTATGAACATCACGGAAATGAAGCGTGTACGACGAAACCGCTCCTGATCCACGACGATTAGTTTCGGCTTCTAGCATGAGGCGATCCTTCTCGTCAATGAAGTCGACTAGGTTCCTACCAATTAGTTCCTCAGCAGAATTAAGTCCCACAAGCATTGCCATCGCTTTGTTTGCAAGCACAATAGTTTCATCGAGGTCACCAATCGCCACGCCTTCTGGTAACAAATCTATGAGATCTCGATACCTTCTCTCAGACTCCTTGATTGCCTCCATTGCCTTCTGTCTGTCTGTGCTGTCCCTTATGCTACCTACAGCATTCCATCCTTTGATATCATGGAATGCCGACAATGATAATTCAATAGGAAATTCAGACCCGTCTTTCCGACGACCGTGGAGTTCAACGACCTTTCCAATGGCATTTCCCTTGCCAGTCTGGAGGAATTCTTTAAACGCCTCACGATAAGCGTTGTGATATCGTTTTGGTGCCAGCAAGTAATGTAGATGTTTTCCTATCGCTTCTTCAGGTGTATACCCGAAGATTACTTGTGCGGAGTGATTCCAGTAAGCAATTTTCCCTTCGGGATCCATCAAGATGATGGCATCAAGCGTCGTATTGGTCAGAGTGTCCAAAAGCCTACGTTCTTTGTCAATGGCAGCCTCAATTTGCTTCTGATATATCACCGTTCCAATTTGCTGACCGAGTGCATTCAGTAAATCCCGTTCTTCTTTTAGAAATGGCCCCTCATCTTCGTCTGGTTTTTCTTCCACATAGAATACATCAATCGAACCAAATTCCTCTTCTTGAAAACTGATTGGGGTGGAAAGTTGCCAATTTGATGCCTTGAAGTCGCGAGAAAAGTAACTCCTGTCATTAACTGTGATTCTTACGTGTGTAATCTCGGGATACTGAAAACCGTCTTGAATGATCCTAGGTATTTTTTCAAAGACTGAATCCAGATCAGTATTAGCCATATGGACTAACTCGCTAGTTCGGAGTAAAGTCTGAATCTCCTTGATGCGTTCTTTCAGGCGATGGTTTACAGATTGAAGCTCGTTCTCGGCGGCCTTTCTATCCGAGAGGTCTAGAAATGCTTCAATCAGAAACACCTGTTCACCGATAAGCATTCTTGACACATTCTTGAGTACATAAATCGGGTTTCCTTTCCCACTTTTGCATTCCACTTCCACATTGACGAAGTTCTTCTGGGAACCTAGACATTCATCCGATGCACATAGGGAATCTCTACAGTCAGTTCCAATCAGTTTCCCGTGTTCTACTTCTAAAATTCTGTGGGCAGCTGGGTTTGCTTCGACAATCTTTCGAGTTTTTGCGTCTACAATGACGACCCCCGTCTGAATCGAGTCTAGAATCTTCCTAGTCCGCATCTCGTTCTCTCGAAGTGACTGCTCGATTATCCGCCTCTCTGTGATATCCATCCCTGAGCTTATCGTTGCAGTGATAATACCTTCATCACTATAGACTGGTGCGTTTCTCCATGCGATTAATCGCTCCTCACCGGTCTTCGTTAGGATAGTCCCTTCAACATATCTGTAGGGTTCGATCTCCCCTTCGAGTATACACGAGTGGATTGTCCTTAGCTGCTCTCTCATACTAGGAGAGATGAAGTTATCAAACCAGTCCTTTCCGATGATATTTCTCTGGGGGTAGCCAAGAACCTTTGCGCCCCGCTGGTTAATCATTTGCACTTTCCCATCTGTTCCGACTGTCACAATCAAGACATCTGCAATGTCGAGATATCGTTTGATCTTGTTCCTTTCTTGTTCCAATTCCATCCGAGTTGATACAAGTGATGACAGATCATTGATATTCACAATGAGCTTTCTTCTGCGCTGGATAATCACTTCTGAACATGTCAAAAGGACAGGGATCTCGGTTCCATCTCGTCTAACCAGTTTCTGTTCAATTGGAGAATCGGTCATTTTCCCATTTTCACGGGGACACTCAGTTGAGGTACCTTTACAGAACAGGTCATAACAACTGGATCCGATGACTGTTTTTCTTTGCCTCTTAAGCATTTTAAGGGCGCTCTTGTTCACATCAATAACTTTGTGCGTTTTTAAATCGATTATCAGGATGCCAGATTGGATTTTTTCTAGGATATCTCTTGAGTATACAGGTTCCATTTGATCAACTCAAGACACAAATCTCACGTTCAGGATTCGTTTATTTGAAACACAGATAAGATTTCTTCTGATAAATTTAACTTGTCACAATTGTATATAATAAATTAATTTATATAGGAAATATTACAATAATTAATTGCAATCCGTGGGACTGCAATCCGGGAACCCTGGAAATATCCCTCTTTTCATCTCTCATCCTCCTCCCTCGAATGATCCCCATCCCCAGGGTTCCCCTTTCATTCTTGTACGCATCACATGAAACGGGTTATACAATATAGATAAAAAAGGCACTACTTCGCGGACTTAGCCGTATTGTATATGAGGTTTGACCAGATGGGGACATTCTTGATCGTCGATGATGATGAGTCACTGCACAAGGTATTGGTTCGTGTCCTTAAACTCGAAGGCCATAAGGTAGTTGGTAGTGTATATAATGGGAGTGAGGCTGTCGAGTTCATCAGGAACTCAAAAACAAAACCTGACATCATTCTTATGGATCATCGGATGCCTGTCATGGATGGTACTACCGCAACACGAGAAATTCTCGCATTAGACAGTACACAAAGAATTCTATTCATCAGTGCTGACGAAACCGCGGAATCAGAGGCTCTGAAGGCAGGTGCTGTTGGGTTCCTCCTAAAGCCAATTCGCAGCGCGGATTTATTTCGGGCCGTTAAATCCTGTCTTGGTGAAAAGTAGCGTATCCTTTATTTTTTATAATAATTTCTACGATAAAAGTATATAAATTCATGATTACAGTGGTATGTCTAGCGCCAAAAGGACCAAAGGAATCTCAATTTGAGGTAGGGCAAAATGGATCCGATGCAAATAGCTTGGCATTTAATGGAAGGCACCAATGATATTATTACAAGTATCAATAAAGATGGTACTTTCAGCTACGTCAACCGGGCGCTTATGGAGAAGCTGCATTATTCGGAATCGGAGATTGACACTCTAAGTATCGGAACAATCTTCTTCCCTGGTGAGCAGAAGAAAATCAAGGCGATAGTAACAAAGGATACACATGAAATCATTTCAGATGTGCAGACAATTATGGTCACAAAGGAAGGAGAGATGCTTCATGTCGAGGGAGCATTTTCGCCGTTCTTCGAAGGTGGAAAGAAGGTATCCACAATCGCATTGTTCAGGGATATCTCTAAACAAAAGAAAATGGAAGAGGATTTGGAACGTGAGCGTAATCAGACTGAGTTTCTGATTGATATCATGACCCACGATCTTGCAAACATCCATCAGGAGATAATCTCCATGCTTGATTTCCTCATTCTGAACGAGGATCTTCCGAATGAAACAGTTGGGATTATCAAAGAAGGGATTTCAGAGATTGAGAGAGCAACGCGTCTGATATCCAGCGTACGCAAGATTTCAATCGTTTCAAAAGCGTTGCCTGACCTACAGTGCATGGACATCTCACTCGCTCTGCTTCGCGGGGCAATCCAAGCACGTTTGGCATTTCCTGAAAAGACATTGAAGCTTGTTACAGATGTTGAACACGGCGAATACTTTGTCGTCGCTGATGAATACCTTGTAGACATATTCTACAGCCTATTGCACAATTCGTTGAAACATAGCAAGAAGAAGGATGTTACAATCTAGGTGGTTGTTCAGCCAGTTCAATTCACACCATTCCTTCGTATTGAGGTGAAGGATGATGGTCCTGGCATTCCTGATTCAGAGAAGGAGCTCATCTTTCAGGAGTCAGTCCATCGCCAGCTCACAAGGGAAGGATTGGGATTAGGGCTGACACTTGTGAAAAAAATCGTGGAGCATTATGGGGGCTATATCAGAGTGGAAGACCGGATTCCTGGGAAGAGCAAAGAAGGAGCATCTTTTGTACTTATGTTGCATAGAGGTGAGAATACGGGATTGGCCAAGGCAAAAAGTCAGGAGGTTGCATAAGATGGTTTCAGTAATGATTGTGGACGACGACCAATTTCTAAGAAAAGTCTTGAACAGGATTCTGACAATCGGAGGTCATAAGGTGGTTTCTCAGGCCAGCAATGGCGCCGAGGCGATTTCGAACTATCTTCAGTCCGAGCCAAAACCAGAGGTTATCCTAATGGATCATCGAATGCCCGTGATGAATGGTTCTGAGGCCACGAAGAAGTTAAAGGAGATCAATCCGAATCTTGTGGTCATTTTCATAAGTGCAGATGATACCGTGAAGGCAGAGGCACTTTCTTCAGGTGCGGTGGCGTTCCTAACAAAGCCGATTCGAAGCGCAGATTTATTCAGCATACTAGAAACGTCAGTAGCAGCAGCCTGAATGAGGCGATGGTTATGAATGAAGTTGCATCTTCTCTGAGGGATGCTGGGTTTGATGCAGCAGAACTCGGTGGCGAAATACAGTGTAACGAAATAGTCGTATTCATCCTGAACCGCGAATCTGGTGTTTGTCCCTATTCACACGAGTTTGTGACAAGTGGTCAGGATCCACAGCTACTGTCTGGTCTCATCTCGGCTATCTCGAGCTTCATGGGTGAGCTCATCGGGAAAAACCAACGTGCATGGAAGACCGTCTACGGGTCTAATGCAACCCTAATTGTTGAAGGAGGCGAATGGTGCCTTGGAGTCCTTGCTGTTCAGCGAGAAACAAGCGAAGCACGAAGTAAACTCCGACGCATCGTTCAGGAGTTTGAGGAGAGCTTCCAGCTCCTGCGGGATATGGATCATGTACGAGGCACCCTTTTCAAGGAGTTCGATGCTTACGTCCGGAGAGTGTTCACTAGCGACTATATCTCCAACAGGGCGATAGTCATCAAGCCTCCTGATTGGAGAGAGAAGTTACGAGAACTTGGTCGGCCATCCACGGTCTACAAAGTCACCAAGACCCTCTTGCAAAGTGAGGATTGGAATTCGATACAAGAGATAGCACAGCATCAGAAGATAAGCATCAATGATGCGAAGGAGTTCGTTTCGAGGGCATTCTGGAACCATGCAGCGAAGGTTATCTCGATTCCTGATGGTGAAGATATCTTGTCTCTTTCTGAGGGGTCTTCGACATTGCTATTCGCGAAAGGTAATCCATATTCTCTATCCCATAATCTCTTGCGTTTCCTGACCAAGTTGGACGGTAGAAAGACTGTGACCGAAATTCTCAAAGAACTGGGCATACGTGAGAACGAAGAGCTATTGCTTGAACTTGGTCGCCTCATCAGTAATGGTTTCATTCAGCGAATCCCATTAGAACGTCGAATATTGCTGCTAAACGATTGCATTCTCTCGCAATTCCTACAGGCGTGTGCAAACCTTGTTGGGAGTTCAACAGCAAAATCATATCTCGATCAAGCCATCGATTATCTTATTGATGAACTTCCTCGCGTTGGAACATTCTCGGTGAGAGCAGACTCCACATTGGTCTATCCTCTTGAGGCAGATACAACGCCTACAGACCTAAATGACATCTATGAAGGAATTGACAAAGTCATGGACATCATTTCGGAACTTCTCGCAGCAGAAACTAGGATTGATGTAGAGAAAGAGGTGCTTGATCCAATTAGGAAACGTTGCCATGACAAGTACGGACGTTATCTGTCGGACGTCATTCTATGAAAGTCGCAAATATACATAATAACCAAATATATCATTATTTTATGTCTAATATCCTAAATAATAGAGGTGATCCAGTGCGAGATTCAATGAAACACATCGGTATCCTGTCGTCTCTGGTGCTCTTCATAACTGGAACACTACTAATCATTCTCGTTCTGACTACAAGTATCTCTATTGACCCCGTTTTTGGAACCAGTCTAAATACAGCTGGCATTGTCTTCATTCTAGTAGGAACGTTTCTTCTTTATCGTATCTTGAAATCTAAAGACTACACAGAGGTTGAACCATCCGATGCTATCCGAATCGTTGCAATTGACGATGAAGCAGACATACGCAGGCTCATTCAAATTAAACTTTCCAAGGACGGGTTTGAAGTAATTACGGCGTCCGATGGGATTGAAGGAATAAAGAAGGTGTTCATGTATAAACCAGAGGTTGTGATTGTCGATGTAATGATGCCTGGAAAAGATGGGTATCAGGTGGTATCAGAGATCAAATCCAAGCTTGGAGATGCTGCACCTGCTGTAATCATGCTGACAGCAAAATCCGAAGACGCAGATATGGTGAAAGGGCTTTCATCTGGAGCTGACGACTATATCACGAAACCGTTCAGCCCCAGAGAACTAATCGAGCGTGTGAATGTTGTGCTCATAAAACGAAAGCAGCCAGCAGAACATGATTTCGCAACTAGCTGCTACACCCGATGAGGAATGATATGAGATGCTTGAAGAGGGATTTCACAAGAAGAAAACTGAAGTTGATGAAAGGGCTCAGTTCTTCGAATCCGCTATCGATCAACTCCTCGGGCAAAGATGTGATCAAAGAATTACTGTGGACTATTGGCAAGCTCAATCCTTTGCGTCAAGGGTACATAGAGAATTTGAGGAAAGCGTCAGGCAGGGTAACGTTGCAGGGATGAAAAGTAGATTCTATGCACTCATTGATTACTACAACAGAGCGATGATGGCATTTCGAGAGGGATATCTTAGACAGAGTTCTGTACTGATTGTTTCTTCGCTTAGAAGCCTCATGGCTCTTAAGACGCCAATCTACGATATGTATGCAGCCGCTCCCAACTCGATTCCCTTGCCATTGACCATTGACACCACACTCAAAAAACAAATCATCAAGGATTTGCTTGTCAAAGCCTTGTCCAACTCGTCACAACCGCAATCGATAGATGCTCTCACCAAGTACATCCTCTCTCATACCTTTCTCACAGGGATTCGAAAGAACGATATCAAAAGATTGCTTGGGGAGCTTGAGGCAAAGGGACATGTACTGAAGGTAGATAATACATACAAGAGAACTCGAAGAGTCTACAAATCCACAAACTTAGATGATGCTAGCTTGCAGGCGTTTCTCGGACGAGAAATATACCAGCGGTTTGAAAGGAAAGGCTTTATTGGGATTTCTAATATTATGAACAAGATTCAAGAGTTTCATGGATTCTTCGAACAAGAAACAAGTTGTGGGATTGTTGTTTCCGAACTCTTTGTTGCTACGGTTTCAGACCTTCTTGGGACAGAAGTTCGTGAGACACTAATGAATCGCTTTCACTGTAGGGATCTAATCGGCTCACAGACACCTCGGCCTTATCAACGAGAAGCATTCTCTATCTTCCGAGCACATGGGTATCAGGGTCATGTGATTGAGGCTCCGACAGGTTCAGGAAAGACATTGATTGGGATGATGGCAATCCAAGACTGGCTGACATCATTATCTTCCGGAGAGTCGATTCTTGTTCTTGTTCCAACCGTAAACTACGAACAGCAGTGGGTGCGTGAACTGTGTTACAATGATATTGGCCTGGGTCTATCACCTGACTTGGTGTATGCCGGGTCTCCATCTGCGTATCTTGATAAACGGAAACGGGATGGTTACACACCACCTGTCCTGATAATGACATATACATCTCTGGCACAGCTTGGCTCGCCAAAAGGAAAGGGCGGGTTCGACCACGTTTCAGTCGAGAAATTCCTTCAAGGTGCCAATATCAGGAATATAGTATTGGACGAAGTGCATAAAGTTGTTGAAAACCTTCAAAGCGTATCGGCCGGAGTCACAAGACTTCTTGTGGATTGGCTGAAGGACGGGAGCCTTGAAGGATTGATAGGTTTCTCAGGAACCGCAGATGCCTATCGTGAGAGATTCGAAGAAGTGGGTCTGAAGCTCGTCTATGTCATGCCGACGGCTGATCTCATCGCATATGGATTTGTCGCACCATTCGCCGAGCTGGGTATCCCATTCACGCATTCTGACCGAGAGAAGAAGGTTCTTGCACTATTAGACAGGTACAAGGAATTAATTCGAAGCTACGTGAATCTTCTAGACACTGAGTTCATCAAGCAGAGATTTGCAGCGATACCATCAGCTGAGCGCGTGTACATCGCCAGAAATGTCCTCGGTATGTACGAGGGGCGTAAGAACAGGAACCGAGCAATACGGAGCCGTTTGAGAAAGTGGGAACGAAGCGGTGCCATAACCCTGAATGAGTTGTCCATTATCACAATCATCCAAGTCTATGAGAAACTCTCAGACGAAGCGTTGGTAATGCAAAAGATCTCGACCATAGAACCAGTCAACCGTGGGATGACATTAAGCAAGTACGAGAAAATCATTCACGATATCGAAACAATCAGAAGCGACTTGCAGAACTGGATTTTTTATTCTGACATTGTCAAACTCCTGAAACAACCTGGATTTGGTTCAACTTTTGATTTTCACCGTATTGAGAGGGTAATTCAGGATGATGGCTTGACAAAGGCTTCAAAGCGATCGCAGATTCGTTCTATCATCTCTACAAGTATTGTAGGTCTTTTCAGTGCACTCAGAAGTATATACTACCGGATGGGCGAGGGAATTGTTGATTCCATCCACTCGATTATCCGAGCCGAGAGTATGGCGCGAAGGGTGACCGGGACTATCGTTTTTGGAACCGGAAAGAGAATACGCTGGGAGCAAGGAACGACGAATCCGGGTTATGCAGGTGTTGCGGGAATCTTCGCCCAGCTGCTGGGAAAACGTAATCTGAAACCGCTTGCAGTTCTCTCAAGCGAGATGTATATGCCTTGGGCCGAGAGCAATCCGATACCTCTACAGATTTCCGATTTCATTCGAAAGAAAATACTGAATGAGGAATTAGGTGAAGCATTTCTCTCAATCCTTTCTAGGGAATGTGCTGAGAATCAAGATGCACTGGAGATTCTCGCACTCAGATTCAGGAAGAGATTTCGTGAATTCCTCAAGATTTCTTCTAGGTACAGAGCTCCACCTCCAAATGTTTTCGAGAATATTATCCTTGAGGAACTACGAAATGCATTGGACGAGAGCATCCCATCAGAAGCCCTGTTGCTCAAGAGTCGATTGACATTACAGAATTCACATATCAGGAAATGGTTAGGGACATTCGTTGATTACGCGATTATCGCCTATAAATTCAAGAAACCACATCTAGCGACATTGGAACAGGCTGATGGAAAGGTTCAGAAGTTCTTTGTTGTCCGGATGGCTCAAGGTGATCGCAAACAACTCATGTACGATCTTGCAGCTCGTGTTGTTGACGCCCCTGAGTTGTCATTGAATACCATCATAGTTTCCGGATGGGCGCGGACAGGGTGGAACGTGATCACACCAAACCTACTCATCGATGCTACTACAACGCGGAATGTTACAGCATGGCAGCAGCTTCGAGGTAGGACGATGCGAGCCTTGCGTACATGGAACAGAGAATGTTACGAGCTAATGATTCGGCTGCTTGGCTTCTCAGAAGCTGAGAATAATACGGACGGCTCAAAACATTTGGATGTCAGCCTTGAGGAATCCGAAAAGAAGTTACTTCAAAATGTACACACGGAAAAGCAGGTTCGGGTTTCCAATCTGGACTATACTGTTAATGGGGGAGTCGATCTTTCCAAGAAGATATCACAAGGGAACCTTGCCAGATTCACACAAGATGAACGGATTCAGCTTGCTGTTGAGCTGATGGAGTCAAGAAATAAAGTCACTCATATTTACGAGCTAGTGAAGGCCATGGGATCTAATTCTCAGATTCGATATCGGCGTCGGACAAATACATGGCACAGAAAGCAGAATATCGCTAGAAAGCACTCCCATAGTTACTCAGTCCATCCCTTTACTGGGGAATGTTCAAAGGGCGAAGCACATGCACCATTAGTCTATGTCAAGGATCCCAGAGAACATTCACCCTCGCAATTGAAGCTGCACCTTGCCAAACTTCTTCGGGAGAAAGATCCATTGATCATCAAGGGCTGGATTCAGGCAGTACTTGGATAGGTGATGATATTGACAGTGGCGCCTCCATCCACATTACGACACGAAGAGTGGGAGTATCTCATCCATTCTGTTCTAAGTGCAGTCCCTGCATTCATCACAGATTCTAACGGCATCATTCTCTGGGGCAGCGAAAGGTTCGGAGACCTCACAGGATATTCTGTTGCAGATATCGTCGGAATGACGCCGGAGATATTCAAATCCCAAGTACATGATAATCGATTCTATGGCAAACTATGGAAGACCATTACGAAGGGCAAGATTTGGGAAGGTCAAGTGACCAACCGTGACCGAAATGGAAGCCTACTTCATCTCCGCCTTAGAATTATCCCATTCAAAAAAAGAAAACAGGGGATAACCCACTTTATTGCACTCTATGAAGATATCACTCGTGAGATGGAATTGCAAGAAAGATTGAAGCAGTCAGAAGAGAAACAGAACGAGTTGCTGACAACCCTCATGCCACTCATGAAGGAGTTGAAAGAAGCGACAACTGCACTGGAAAATGCCCGAACTGAAAAGGATGCCATTCTCAATGCAACAGGTGAAGCGATGGTACTCATCTCAAATCAACATGACATCCTGTGGTTCAACCGTAGCTTTGAAGACATGTTCCTTGTCCAATACACCTCTGATTCGTCCATTACCACAGAGGCACTCCATTCACACCTTCAAAAAGCATTTGAGAACGCTAATGAAGTTCTTTCCAAGTATTTCACATCAACGGAAAGCACTTTCACCGAACAAGCGACCTATACACAGGTCTGGCCTCAAAAACGAAACTTGGAGATATACGCATCGCCAGTGAAAAGCAAATCCGAGGAATACATAGGGTCTCTTGTCGTGCTTCGTGATGTAACGCGTGAACGTGAAGTGGAACGTCTAAAAACAGAGTTCATCTCTCACATTACTCACGAATTCAGGACTCCGTTGACTTCTATACGTGGTTATACTGAAATGATGCTTGATGGCGATACAGGAGAACTTAGTGATGACCAAAGACAGTTTCTCAATACAGTTTCTCGTAATGCAAATTACCTTAGCGACTTGGTGAACGACCTTCTGGAAGTTTCAAAGATCGAATCTGGTGCCGTCCGCATCAAACTTGTAGAGGTTGACCTGCGATCTTCAATTGAGGATGTGATTGAGCGACTCTCGCCCCAGGCTAGCGAAAAGAGGATTCGCTTACAGACAAGAATTCCGAAATCCCCACTTGAAATAAAAGCAGATCCCAATAGGCTTTCACAAATCCTGCTGAATTTGATGTCCAATGCAATCAAGTATACGAAGGAAGGGGGAAGAGTCACTGTAACAGTCAGGAAACGAAAATCAGCAATTGCGGTTTCAGTCGAAGATACCGGGATTGGGATGAGTTCAGAGGATCTTGAACATCTCTTTGAGAAATTCTATCGTTCTAGCAACCCATATGTCGAGTCGGTTCGTGGAACGGGTCTTGGACTTTGGATCACAAAATCGATGGTTGAGATGCATGGAGGCAGTATTACCGTCGAAAGCAAAGTTGGGAAAGGCTCACGGTTCACATTCACGATCCCACGTTGATTCTAGTGAATCGTTGATTGAAAGTTGGACAATGTGACCTGTCACCTCTTTGTTCCAGATAGTTGGCGAATCCTTCATGATGGTCTAAGAAATGTTCGCGGTCATCTTGATGAGCCTGTGGTGCAATCTGTATCCCCGTTTCTGGCATACCTCTGCTAATTTATCATTGTCTTGGAGAACTATTCTGATATAGTCAAATTCAGGGCTTGCATGAGGCTTCAGCCCGTGGAGAAAATCATCGAATGCAGATGTATCTTCAATCTCGAAAGGGAAGCATCCTGGAAAGCTTGGCGTGAATCTACACGCTCCGATAATTACTTCTTTGTTGTTCTTAAGCGTGAAGACGAGATGCTCTGATGACTTGAGAAAATGTCGAATCTGTTTCGCAGGCAACGATTGATATTTCTTACCAACGATATCAATCTCTTCAGACCTGATAGGTGTACAACTGTAATGTCCACTTGGGCACAGTGATGCCAGCGGAACAAAATAATGCCAAGCACTTCCACTCTTTTTGAACCCGAATTGCTTATACAATGCTTGAGCTCGCTCATTGTGATCCTGAGTGTATAGATGCGCCTTTCTAATCCCTTGGTTCTTCAGCCATTTTATCGCATGACTCATGAAACCTTTTCCATATCCTTTGCCCTGATGCTCTGGAGATATAGCAATTCTTCCTATATAGCCTTCGTCCTCTCCAAAAGGAGAAAGGAAAAGTTGGCCAATTATGTTCCCTGCCAGACGAAGTGCAAAAAAAGAGCCTCGTTCGACTCCTCTCATGAATGCTTCCTTAGCCATTGTGTCACTTGGAAATACAATGAGGTCAAAAACGTGGAACTCCTCCCAATCATCTTTCGTCATGTTTCTAAATACGAGGGCTCCAGTCATCTGTTACACCTCCGCCTACCACCAAACATGCTTTGAAGAAAAAGGATTGGTCAACTGAGGTTGCCTTTTTGATGCATACTGGTTTCAAATCTGCTTTTAGCTTTGTGATTCGTTCAAACCCTCTACCAGAAGAGGTATTCATAGCAATGCTAATGAAGCGAGGCAGGCTACCTTACTCTAGTGATTGGAATGGATGTGAACCAAGCCCGAAGCATTGTGTGTGCTGCAGGCAAGAAGCTCTTTGAGCATAATCTAGTTGGGGGAACATGGGGCAACATCTCATGCAGGATCGATGCAGACAGGATGGCGATAACACCTTCAGGGATGAGCTATGAACTCCTTATACCTGATGATATTGTTGTCGTCGATTTCAGCTCTAATGATATTGTTTGGGATGGACGGCACAAACCTTCCGCTGAGATAAAGCTCCACATCGCTATTTATCGAGAACGAGAAGAGATTGGTGCTGTCATCCATTCGCACTCGATGAATGCGTCCACTGTTGCAGTCGCTAGGCGAGAGGTTCCTCCCATTCTAGATGATATGGTTCAAATCATTGGCCCAACTATCCGTGTGGCTGAATATGCTCTCCCAGCTACCAAGAAAATTGTCAAGAAGACAATGAAGGCTCTAAAGGGACGGAATGCGGCACTTATGGCAAATCATGGTGCAGTTTGTCTTGGACGAGATATGGATGAGGCATTCACATGTACGTTCGTTCTAGAGAAGGCGTGTAAGGCATTTATTGAAGCAGAGTTCTTGGGTGGTGCCAAGACGATAAGCAAGTTCGACGCTCACTTCATGAGGCAATACTACCTCAAGAAGTATGCCAAGAGGAAATGAGTTTCTGTTCTAACTACGCCCGTTACATTTTATTCACCTCTGGCATCTTTTGTAGTTCTTAAATAGCTGACAAAAAAGGACAAAGTAATAAGGACTAAACAACAAGAATAGAAATGCAGGAAAGCAAACTCAAAGGGGCTGTAAGGAAGCAACGAATCTGGTAGACCCTCTTTCACATTTCCGTTACGCATCTTGTTTTTGATTCCCCTGCAATTCGCACTAACGAGAGAATACACAATGAGTAGTTACGAACGTGAGCCTATTGAGGCTACTATTGCGGAGTTGAAACCCCGCATGAAGAATATCACTATCACCTTTAAGATGGTGGAGATTGGCGAGGCACGTGAAGTCACATCGCGAAACGATGGTACGACCCATAGGGTTGCTGATGCTATCGTTGGTGATTCCACAGGCACTGTTCTAGTCCCCCTCTGGGATGATAGCATCGATTCAATGGAAGTTGGATCCACCTATCAGCTCAAGAATGGATACACAGGTCTTTTCAAAAGCAACCTACGCTTGAACATTGGTAAATACGGCGAAGTGTCTGATGCTGAGGAAGAAATCGAAGAAGTCAACATGGAAAACGATATGAGTGCGGTGGAACATGAGGACTTTCGCAGACGACCACGCTATGGTGGCGGTGGTGGCCGTGGTGGTGGCTACGGCGGTCGCGATTCTGGCTATGGTGGCGGCCGTGGTGGCGGTTATGGTGGACACAGAGACCGAAGAGACCGTGGCTATGGTGGCGGCAGACGAAGACGCTAGACATCAATAATTCACAATTGAATACGCGGGGTTCCTCTATGAGCCCCGCCCATCCCTTTTTCTCCATCTTCTTTTGATTCGATACTGTTTTTTTGCAGGACTAGAAACAGCCTTAACGTAAAAATGTCAGGTAGAAAAACGAGTGGAGTCTGTTGGTCAAGGAACTTGATGTGAAAGATTATCGTTTTTATTGTAGCCCAGATATCATAGGATGTAAGACGACGAAGGATCTTCTTCCAAACAATGACATCATTGGACAAGAACGTGCTCTAAAAGCGCTAAGCTTTGGTCTGGCGATAAAGGAAAAGGGCTTCAATGTCTATGCTGCTGGAGAACCTGGTACTGGGAAGACAACGACAGTTAACGCCTTCATCAGCGAACGTGCAGCCGTGCGTGACCCACCTTCTGATTGGTGTTATGTCTACAATTTTGAGAACCCGTCTGAGCCCAATGCCATCGAGCTGCCAAGTGGGATGGCTGAGAAGTTCAAGAAGGAACTTAATTCTCTTATCGAAGCAACAAGACAGGTCATTCCTGAAGTGTTTGAGAGCGAGGATTACGTGACACGAAGACAGGCTACCACACATACTATTGATGCCCAAAGGAATGCGATATTCGCCGAGGTCAGCAAGAAAGCGCAGGACAAGGGATTCCTGCTTAAAGGGACCCAGACTGGTGTGATGGTCATTCCCGTGATTGAGGGGCAACCCCTTACGGAGGAACAGATCGCTGCTCTCAGTCCTGAAGTGATTGACCAACTCAACAAAGCCCGCTCCTCGATTGATACCGATCTAAGGGAGGCCATGAGAAAGCTCAGGAAGCTGGATAGTGAACTCAATGCCAATCTGGACAAGCTAAATCGTGAGATGGCACTGTATGCGATTGGTGACATGATATCCGATATGAAGGATTTGTACAAGGGAATTGATGAAGCTACAAAACATATCGAGGACGTACAAGAGAGTCTACTGAACAATATCTCAACAATCATTCAAGCAAAGGCACCTCAGTCTGCCGAGGAGGCTGGTAGGCTAGAGCAATTCTTCACTCGTTACGATGTAAACATCATGGTGAGCCATGCAAAGACCACTGGCGCTCCAGTAGTCGTGGAGCTGAACCCGACCTATGCTAACCTCTTCGGGAGAATCGAGAAAGAAGCTCGGTATGGTATTCTCACGACGGATTTCACCATGATAAAGCCCGGGAGCCTTCATCGAGCCAACGGCGGGTACATCATGATTCCAATAGAAGGTCTTGGCAAGAATCCTGGTTCGTATGAGAGTTTGAAACGCGCGTTGAAAAACGAGGTTATCGAAATTGAGGATGTACACATCCCTGGCACGTCACTTTCAGCGCAGACCCTCAAACCTGAGCCAATTCCATTGAACGTGAAAGTTGTCATTATTGGTGATACAGCTACGTATGAGATGCTGTATTCTGAAGACCCTGACTTCAAGGAACTCTTCAAAGTCAAGGCACACTTTGATACAACCATGTTCAGAGATGAAGAGAACATCTTGAAATATGCTGGTGCCATGGCCAATGTCTGTGGTAGAGAAGGCTTGATGCATCTGGATGCTGACGCAGCAGCCAAAGTGATCGAGTTTAGTTCACGGATAGCAGCTGACAAGCACAAGCTTTCCACTCGGTTCGCTGATGTGGCCGACCTTATCCGAGAAGCGACGTTCTATGCTTCACAGGAAGACACTCCCCATGTATCTGCCAAACACATCGAGATGGCAATCGAAGCGAAGATATATCGCTCGAACTTGATACAGGAACACCTTCGCGACTACATCATCCGAGGAGTCATCCGTATCCAGACCGAGGGAAGTGTTGTCGGGCAGATCAATGGCCTTGCCGTCATGCAATTTGGTGATTTCAGCTTTGGAGGCCCCTCACGAGTGACCGCAAGCGTGGCTGTAGGACGACAGGGACTTGTTGATATCGAGCGGGAATCAAATCTTGGTGGGAATATACACACAAAGGGAGTCATGATCATCGCAGGGTATCTCTCAAAAGTCTTTGCTCAGGACAAACCGCTCAGCCTGACTGCAAGGATTGTATTCGAACAGAGCTATTCTGGTGTAGATGGTGACAGCGCTTCAAGCACAGAACTCTACGCCCTTCTATCAGCACTTTCTGGAGTGCCCATAAAGCAGAACTTTGCTGTGACTGGGTCTGTCGACCAACACGGACAAGTGCAGGCAATCGGAGGCGTCAATGAAAAGGTCGAAGGATTCTACGAGGTGTGCAAGGCAAAGGGACTCACTGGTGATCAAGGGGTGCTTATTCCTGAAAGCAATGTACAGAACCTCATGCTAAAAGAGGAAGTGGTGCAGTCCGCGCGAGATGGCAAGTTCCACATCTATCCCATCCGTACAATCGAAGAGGGCATCGAGATACTGACAGGCGTCAAGGCTGGAAAGAGGCTCGAAGATGGCTCCTTTGAAGAAGGCAGTGTCTATTACTTGGTAGACAAACGCCTTAAAGAAATGGCTGAGAAAGTGAAGGAATACTCATTATTCGGTTAGAAGTAACTCATGGGGCTTTCCGGAACGAATGAAACTCCTTCTTTTCCCCGATTTTTTGATGAGGACACATTAGACGATTCTTTATGTAGGATAATGTCCATTGGAGATTTCTGAGGTTGAGATATGTCCAGTCTGAAAGATGTGAATCATTTGCTTCAACAGATGCTGGATGTTGCCCATGAGGGAATGTTCGTTATCCATGCAGACGAGATCATTCAGGTCAATCGTCTCTTTGCTGATATGTTGGAGTATGATGTCGAGGACATGCTGGACATGGAATTTGAGGATCTCCTCGATCCGATCGCAAAACGGCAGCATCAGGGACAGATTGAGGATCTTCTGGATGGCAAAAAAGCTGAACAATTCATAACACGGATGAAGTCTAAATCTGGCCGTGTATTCCATGCGGAGATTAACCCACGCATAATCGAAGTAGAAGATGAACCGATTATCATCGCTGCAATCCGTGACATTTCAAGCCAGCTCGCTTTGCAGGAAGCTGTCATTCAGTTAGAACAACGATTTGCAGCTCTGTATGACTTCTCCCCTGTCCCCTATTTCACAATTAATTCAGAAGGCATTGTCACACAAGTCAATGCAGCATCAGAGGAACTCCTAGGATGTAATGCTGAGGATATCATTGGCCGTTCGATAGGTTCGTTCTTTAGACCGATGGGTGGTCAAACTGGTTTTGATCCAGGACGTGACATTGTTGGAGAGGTTCTAAGAGGCAAGAGTGTCATGGGAATCGAGTTGGAGATGGAACATTGTTCTGGCCGGTCAATATGGGTCAGTGTATCTGCTCGATCATTGAACCCTGAAAGCGAAGCCCCATCAGAGATAGGTTTGACGGCTGTTGATATAACTCGGCGTCGAGGAGCAGAACAAAGACTGAGAGAAGAAAGCGACCGGGCCAATCTCTATTTCGACTTGATGACGAGCGACTTGAATATCATCTTACAGACCATTCTATTTACCCTAGAGGATCTTAAGGTGTCCGTGGAACTCCCACCCAGGGAGTCCCTGCTGGTGCGAGATGCATCTTGGAATCTGCGCAGGGCAGGGCGTCTGATTGTGAACATGGGCGTCTTGCTGAGCCTTAACCGGACACCTCCAACAACCACCAATACTAAGATCGAGCCTCATCTCAAACGGGCTTTGATCGAGGTTCAGAGAGATTTTGAAGGCAAGGAGCTGAAATATGAAACAGAGATAGAGGACAAGGACATCGAAGTAGCGGGTCATGTCTTTCTTCACAACATATTCTTCAACATTCTTCATAATGCCATGACTCACGATCCAAGTGATGTTGTGAATGTTGAAATCCGAGTCACAACAGAGGATTTTGGACGTGAAGTCCGGATCGAATTCGCTGATTCAGGTCCCGGAGTACCTGACGAACTGAAACAGAAAGTGTTCAGGCGCAGGCCGGAAGATGTTAGCACCAAAGGACTTGGACTGACCGTCGTCGATAGATATGTGCACCATTTAGGAGGTAGGATATGGATTGAGGATAGGGTCAAAGGTGACCCATCGAAAGGATGCAAGGTCATCGTCATCCTACCCAGATGGGAAGAGGAGGTCGAATTTTCGCCCATTGACTTTTACAAGTCTGATCATTGTGTCTTCTGCGGTCCAGTTCTTGAGTCCCTAAAGACGGTTCTCAACGATCTTGGGATTGGCCTCTCAATTCTCAATATCATCAATATCGATGACCCTGCCGCAGGAGTATCAGAGGAAGACCTTCCAGCATTGCCCACAATCCATATTGGTGGGCAGGAACTGACCGGATTTCTGTCTGAAGATGACCTGCGTGTCGAGGTCATGCGGTTATTAATAACCGAGTAATATGTACAAGGTATCTTATAATATTCGAACACCATCATTATCCTCGCTTGGATGCTTGGTTCAGTTGAAAGATAGGAATAGCAGACGCTATAGATGGGCAGATGTGGTCATATTAGTCCTGAGTGCCTATTGTGCCATCTATCTAGGCGTAATCACACTGACAGGGGCCGTTTGGAGCCTTGTTACGCCAGAGTTTATTTTAGTCGTAATTCCACTGTTCTCAGGAGGCATTCTGGCCTCCGTGAGCATCATCCTGACCCATTCAACGGTTCAATTCTTTCAAACTCGGCGTATCTATGATCTGGTCATCCTCCTGATGGCTCTTGACCTCATCATGCTTGTTATGACCTATCTCGTTTCGCATCCGATTTTTTCAGGGTGGATTTCCTTTGCAGATCGGAACAGGAACAGGTCACTAATCCTATTGATGGGGATTGTCATCTTTCCTGGTATGCTTGCTGGCTCGTTTACAGGGAATACTATTGCTAACGAGAGAAACTCATTCGTTGCGCTTTTGTGGTCACTGGTCATAATCCCCTCGCTTGGGTTTTGGTTCCTTTTTAGCCCTGAACCGGTATTCACTGTCACGAGCCCAAGCGGAGGTCTAACAGGACTTACACCTCTGGCACTTGGGCTAGTTCTTACTATTGGGGTCACAATGCTTGTGGCACTTGTCAAGTATGCATATGATTGGATAAAAACACGAGATAGGGTCATCATGGTATCGACCGTGGCGCTGGGATTCTGGCTTTACGGAGAAATCATTCTCGTTCTTCTTGAGAGTCCTTTCCAATTCGCTGAAATCATCTGGCTGGGAGCCTTTGGTATTGGGTTCCTTCTGCTTGCATTTAGCATGTTGTTCTCTGCTGTGTTGGAACCACAACGAAACTTGGAGGAAACTGTGAGCCAAAGAACCAGAGAATTGAGCCAGTCAAAGGCTGAAAGTGAGTTCTATCTCGCAATGTGGGCTCATAAAATGGGAAACTTTCTACAGGCATTACTGATATACCTTGATATGATGGGAACTCCCTCCCTAGCAACAGGGGATCTGAAGGAGATTCGGTTCTGCGCAAAGACACTTAGCAGGGAAGCAACATTACTGAACCTCCAAGTGACCAATCTCTCTCAAATCCTTGACTCGAAAGATAACATGCTGTACGCAACACCCTTAGCTATGATCCTCTCAAATGCGATGGATCTTGTGGGTTCTCTTCTTGACCCCCAAGAATTCAAAGCCTATCTTGAGGTACGCGACAATCCGTTACTCAGGGCCAATGAAATGCTCTCCATCGCGATACTGAGTATCGTTTCATTTGTTGTGAAGACACGGATAACTGAAGACCTCTCCTTTGTAATCAAATGCGATGTGCAAAGTGAATCGGTAATCCTGAGTGTTCAATGTCCGGGTATTGAACTCACGAATGCAATCCAAGAATACCTCCATCAAAAGAATGTCCAACTTTCCACAAACATTGACTTTGACATCTTTGTTGCGCGTTCAATTATCGAGCTTTTTGATGGTCAACTATCATATGATCATAACCTGCATGAGGGCATGAACAGCTTCTATATCTCAATACCGCTAGCGAAATGAAACGCACTCGATCTCAGGTACATTTTTCACCCATGCTATGGAGGTGCCTTTATTGTTGCCCGCCCCATTGCTAAGTGATCGACTCCTTCGGGGTTAAATGCTTGTGATTAAAGTTTCCTAGAGATGTAGTTCTAGTCCCTTACACCAAGGATGACTAGGTCTTCTAATGCCTGAATACCCCTCATCTGATTCGTTTCTAGGATGATATACTGGTTTGGACCAAGCTCGACTTCTTTATCCCCAGATGTGATTATCGCCTTTCCTTTTAGCACAAGAAAGAATGCTGAATGATTTGCTACATGAGGAGGAATTCTAGCTCCTTTTCCAAGAGATACCCGTACAACCGAGTAAGCACCACGTTCCACAATAGAGATTTTGTTCGGTCCGCCCTTTGGGAACACCAAATTCTCAAAGATATCGCCACTTGTCATGACTATTCACGTAACTGACATTTGCACCCCCATATATAAACAATAGTTAATGACGAACTTGTAATACTGATAATCGCTCTTTTGTGAGAACTCCCCGGGTACGATTAAATACGAACATAACATTATTCCAATCTAAGCATTGGGAATGTGCAGACTCGCAAGAAGACGGCTTTCGGATATCATGTTGATGAGCATTCTCAAATCTCGCAATACCATGATTCGAGATAGACGTTGATTTGCTCCCAGTTTGGTTGGATCTGTTGTCTGAGCTATGAAAAAGAGTCTGAACGTGGGGCAAAGATGCCCCACATTCTTTGATGTCGAACTAAGACCTTATTGTTGTCTAGACAATCTCTGCACGCCACACTACGACAATGATCAGGATAATTCCGCCCATGGCCAGGAACAGAAGGGAAGCCCCAAGGATGGATGAAGGAGGCTCACCCATTATGAGATCACGGCCATAGTCATCAATTGGATCCTGTGTGGTCGTTTGGGTTCCACCAGTGGTAGTTGTAGTAGTTGTTGTTGTCGTGGTTGTAGTAGTTGTTGTAGTAGTGTCTGGTGAACCAGATGATTCGGCTATTACACGGACGACCACAGTGTCCTGAGCCGAGTTGCCGCCCACATCTACCACTGTGAGGGTGTAGACATAGGTGCCCACATCCAGCCAGTCAACGTTGATCTCAATCGTAGATTCGCGCCAGATGCCACGGATGAATGTGGTGCCATTCACAGCTATGGAGAAGCTCGCAGGATGCAGGTCTGTTGCATTCCAGACAATTGTATTGCCTGTGGAATAGATAATGTATTCGAAGTCATCAGGACCTGTAATCTCTGGTGTTGTCCCGTCGACTACGTCCACATAGACATCATCGGTTCCGACGTTCCCATGTACATCTTCGACTGTAATAGCATACTGCCACATCCCCAGCGTAAGCCCGTCCAGAGTAAGTGAGATGCTCTCCTCTGTAGTGTTCCACGAACCAGACACGACCAGCGTGCCGTTGCGACTGATGGAGTAGCTCGCGGGGTTCAGGTCGGTGGGTGTCCAAGTGATGGTCACCCCAGTTTCGCCCTCATTCATCGTCACATCTGAGGGAGCATCGACGACTGGAGCTGTCCCATCATACACTGTCACGGTGACCTCATCGCTGGCTGTGTAGCCCTCCTTGTCGTAGACGGTGATGGAGTACACGTAGGTCCCGATGGTCAGCCCATCAAGAGAAATGGTCAGCAGGTCACTGGACGCGTTCCACTGCCCTGACAGGACAAGCTCTCCGTCCCTGTAGATCTCATAACTGCTCGGGTCGATGTCGCTACCGTTCCATGTGAGGTATTCACCAATGGAACCCTCCATCACCTGGAGGTCAATGGGGTGGCTCACTAATGGCTCTGGTGG
>JAJRZD010000077.1 GCA_024275415.1 archaeon | reverse complement strand
CCTAGATACAGGATCAAACATTGTGGTAGATAGGACACTTCTGGGCAACTCGTACCTTCTCGATGAGGATCTTTGTCAGGAGCTGATGCGTGACCGCGCAGTCGCAGAAGGAGCGGAGTTCAGATATAATGCTAGGGTTTCCTCTGTCATCAAGGAAGGAAAACAAGTAGTAGGGCTGCGATACAACCAGGGGGATGAAGTCCACGCCCCTCTTAGTGTAGGTGCTGATGGTTCTTTCAGCAGAGTTTCAGACACGGCAGGATTTACCCATCCGAAGTGGCTCCTATCGTACGGATACAGGTTCAAGCTCGCTAACTGTAAGGGTGTTGACGCTGAAACGGCTTATTTCTACGTTGGAAAGGATGTCGGGTTAGGCTATCTTTGGCTCTATCCACGCTCTGAAACAGAGGTCAATCTCGGGATTGGCCGTGTACCGTCATCCAAGTACAACTGGGAACGATTACCACCCATGCGAGATGTCCTCAGAAAGTACATGAAGACACATAAGGAAACTGAGAACGCGAAGATCGTTGCGGTCAATGGGGGCGTCGTTCCGTGTGCAGGCATTATCCCTAGATTCACCGATGCAGGGGTAGCCCTGTGCGGGAATGCAGCAGGACAGGTCTCATCAATCGTCGGTGGTGGCGTAACTACATGTTTCCATGCTGGTCAGTTGCTTGCCAGACATGCAAAAAGGATGATTGACGAGAACGATTTCTCAAAGAAAAGCGTTAAGAGATATGAAGAAACCTATCGCCGAACAAAGCTTGCAGACAACATCACAAACACAGGCAAAGGGATGTGGGCAGTTTCCAAATTCGCCATGCATAATGATCCAATTGCTGCTGCAGAGATTGTGCTTAGAGAGCTAGACGCAAGGACACTGAACGAGTTGATCCAAGGGACTGCTGGTGTATCAACATACATGAATCTCATGTCTAATTTCCTACCTATGGTCATGAAGATAGGTTTCGGATACATGAAGTCAATTGCTGTCAGTGGGCTGTGAAACGAGAACCAAAAAGGATTAAATGTTTAGGCAGGATAGATAATATTATTTGATATGAGAAATGCAAAGGCTTGTCTGAAAGAAACGGTCAGCATGCTACATGATCTGCTTCTTGAGCATCCATTAATCGAGTGCGTTCATAAGAAAACAAATCATGAAATAGAGTGAATTCTTATTCACGCAGCTGAAAACATCTCATAAGCCTATGTGGTGGCTAACATTATGGATGGATCCTACCGAACAGAACTCGAGATGATTGGATTCCTTTTGTCAGCAAAAGCCACAAAGGCCCTTGACCTGCTTCGAGTGTTACTGGCGCTCCAAGAGTCAGGACATCCTGAACTAGTTTTTGCAGACATCTACGATGCATTCACGAAGCAGGAGGACAAGCCTTCAAGCAAAGCATGGGTTCACAGGTTGTTGCGCAGTCTGGTTGATATGAATCTAGTTGGCACGAGTGGGATGGACGGGCGACGAGCCAAGTATTTGTGTAACGTGAATACTATCGTTGCAGGGATAGACCATCTGAAAGAACAGGCCCTTCAAAGAATCGAGAATGAGAGGCAGGCAATCGAACAAAGAAAAGAACTTGTTATATCGATTGATACCCACAATTTAGCGCAAAAACTGTATCAGGATTTGACAGGGCATGTCCAGTTGCCGAGTTCCAGGTTCTTGAAAGATATCAATGAGTTCCACAAGATAACCAACGAAACAATATACGACAAGGCAAGAAAAGGCGATATCATTAGGACATCTGTTGCTAATGCTGCGGCATTTGTGGATGGGTATACTGAACGCCTTGTCAGGGTGTTCCGTGTTGTAGAAAGGGGAGTCGAGATTCGATATGCCGTACCTCCAGAAACATTAAGGATATCCGAATTGTTTGAAGACACCGCACAAAAAGAGCTTGTGCGTAGAATCATTGGTGCCGTCGTCCCTTTCAAAAACACAGGACCAGGATTTCACTTCAGAATCAACCCAGCTGGAACAAAGAGCCATCAGTTTGTAAGCTTGAACAACGAGGTAGTTGCGCTCTGGATCTCAGAATCGCCACCTACAGCGGCATGGATCACACGGGACTTCAACGCAGACCTCATTGACGATATCATCAAGACCTTTGACGAGCAATGGGAGAAATCGCTTCTGGTTTCAGAGGTAATTGACGACAAGTGGATAAAGGAATATTTGTCATAGTGGAGGAAGCCTGATGGTGAAGCAAAGCCCTAACTCCCAGCAGGCTTTGCTTCGAGTAGTACTCTGGTCGGATAACATGCCCAGGATTACCTTGAAATCCAAACAAGATAGTTTGATCTTGTGTTTGATGTGAATCCAAGGAAGACCAAGAGCAAGACGAATATGTGCAGGTAAAATAATAAACGTTGATTAATTCAATATTCATATAGTTACTTTCTGTAAATTAGTACATGCAGATCTGCCTCTGTGTCAAAAAACCGCAGCCTCATGCAAGTATTGTTGTAATTGCAAGACAATCCAATGAGGAGTAACTTTCAATTGAATACGGACGGGTGTGAGGGTTTCAGACAGCTGCGCTACACGTACCCAAACTCAGACATCCCTTAGATGGACATTCGAAGTAGATTATAGGGCTTTATAGACTCGACCACTCCCACAAGAGTATGATGCCGACATGACACGCAAACGGCCTCGCAGGATCCACCTAGTGCCGTTCGTGGGAGTACAACACTCTGTCCAAGTTTATCAAACTAAAAATGAACGGTGCTTGAAATATATGCCTTGAAGGGGCATTCATCTCATACGTACCATATTGGAGGCTATCAAGTCCATACATGTCAGGACAAGCATCTACGAACACGTACAGCAATAGATGGTCCCCCCACCTCGAACCGGCCTTCTCCGCAGCATGCCAAAGGGCGGGCATTCCTTCAAAGAACGGAAGTGCCCAAGTAGGATTGTTATTCGTAAAAGGATTAAAAAGGAACGTGTTTTTCAATGTATATCAAGCTATCTGAGACAACATTCGAAGAGGATTACTAGATATGAGGAGATGAGGGTTGTCCAAGATGGATCAAGATATCACGGATATTCTCCAAGTGGCTGGTTTTTGCAGGAGCGGTCGCAAGGATAACAAAGCACTAGTGATTCTAGGTATCATTCTGTCCACAAACAGAGATCATTCAAGGGCCACAAGCTTTCAAGATATCACAGAGAAACTCAAAGAGTTAGGAATACAACGAGCAAGCAAAGGGTGGATTCATAGAATCCTCAAACACCTTGTGGAGTCGGAATTCATACGCTATGAGAACCCAGACACGCCAAGAAAGCGATATATTGCAAATCTCGGTACAATCACTCAGGGACTTCAGAAGCGTATTGAACAGCAGAAAGAACAGATTCGGACTGAACGGCAGCAGCTGGATATTGAAGAGGAGTATCTAAACGGATTAGATGTCACTGTCATCAGTCAGCAGATCATCCAACACCTCACAGGAAGAACAGAAACGCCTACTTCACAGTTCATCAATGGATTCTCATATCTGCAGGCCACATTGAAGAACAATATATTTCGCCCATCAGGAGCAGGTAATATCATAAGAACAACAATGAGCTGGTTTGGACCCTTTGCAGATCAAAACATGGTTAAAAGGTTCCAAAAATACATCGATGCAGCAGAACGAGGAGCTGATATCAGGTACTTGGTTTCATTTAATGCATTGGCATCAACTCAAGTCCCCCACGAGTACCTTCGAGATGTGCCCGCACTTCTCACAATGCTCGGGGAGATGAACAGATGTGGAAAGAGAATAGATGTCAGAGTGTTCAATGGAGCTAATCCTTTCAACCATGTTATAGTGGATGATCGTGCAATGGTGTTGATCATTACAGAAGACCCTGTCACTGCAACATACTTTTCGAGGGATTTCAACTCGATCCTCATAGATGAAGCAGTCAATGTTTTTGATGAGAAATGGAAAGATGCCATCTCGATAGTGAACCCTAGTAAGAAGCAGAAACAGGAGATTTCTCCTGCGCTTGGGTTCCTGAAGGATGTAATTGGAGAAGATACAAGGACTGATGTCACTCGCTCGAAGTTGATTCAAAGATAGTGATGAGTTGATAAGATGTGAAAGAAACGGATGGCGAACTCGAGTTAATCAAGTCGCTGGGCCTGATACCAACATCAGGGATAGAAAGGGTTCTCAATGCCATTTTGTCATCTCAAGAGAGTCTAGGTAGAGGAGTCACAATCGATGCCATCGATAAAAAGCTAAGTGAGATGGCTGGAGGAAAAAAGACAACACGCCCGCTCATATATAGACATCTAAAAGCACTTGAACAGTCAGGGCTAATGACGGTCAACCGAACGAACAAGCCTTACCTGTACACGGTGAATTTCGAGTCTACAATAAAAGCCATTGAGAGATACAAAACCGAGAAGCTTCTCAAACTCCAACAAGAAATTGACAGGATTGATGTAGAACAAGAGATGCTTAAGAGCGTAGAGATGCCATGGCTGGCACGAAGATTTGTTGAGCGTCTAGTTGGTCCTGAGAGAAAGGTCAGAACCAAGACTGTGAAGGGTGTATCAAACGCCTTGCTATTCATCGAGAATGAGATAAGCTATAATACCACAAAAGGTGATGTGCTTAGAGTAACCACGGATTGGATTCCTGTTGAGGTGAAGGAGCAGCTTGAAAGCCAGTACAAGAGGATGGTCGCAGCAATGCAGGGAGCAAAGATACGTGTCATGGAGTACCATCCGAGGCAAGTGTTACCAGATATTGTCGCTTGGCGATACAAGGCACTTCAAGAACTCGTAGAGGAAGGTACTGACATCGAATACAAGATTGCGAACCAAAGTAGACAAGGTGTACGCACATATCAAGGAATCGCATTGAATAGGGACAGTCTGATCCTTCTGGTTTCCGAGGAACCGTTCATCCTAGTATGGATCCCTCGTGAAACGAATGCCGCATTGATTGATGAAGCTGTGAACAGTTTCGACCGTGATTTCGAACAAGGGATTGACTACCTTGAATACTACAAGGAGGGATTCGATGAGCTCTGAAGACATGTACTTCGATATTCTCGGCGTCAATACCAATTCGAGGAACTATCAAGTTCTGAAAGTGATACTGGAGATTCTTCAAGACAATGGCAGAAGTCCTACATTTGCAGAAATCGAAGAGTCAGTAAATGCAGAGCGTGAAGAGCCGTTTAGCAAACAATGGATATACAAATGCCTCGCGAATCTAGAAAATGAGCAGATGATCACCGTAGATAGGATAAACAAGCCTATCAGGTATGCTTCATCGCTAATCGATGTCAGGAAAGGACTTGACAGGTTGGTTCTTCAGAGATTGAAGGACTTGGAGCAAAGAAGGAAAGAGGTCAAGCAAGAAATCGACGAACTTGAAAAAATGAATACCTATGACTTCGCATATTGGCTTGTCGACAGGCTATCGAGAGGTAGACCACCGTTGAGGTCAGGGATAATCGAAGGTGTTGATAACATTAGAAGTGCGATATCCTTTGAGCTCTGTGAACAGTCAAAGTCAGGCGATATTATCAGGATGAGCTACAGGTCGACATCCATTGCTAGCAGGGATACGGATAGCATACCTCTTGACCAGATGCTTCTAAAGACAACAGAAAAGGGAGTGCGAATTCGAATCTTGGATTATCAAGATAAAGCTGGCATTAGAGGTGGAATGGCATCATTTTGGAAGATCCTCAATGAGGAGAGAAGTTTGATTCTGAATTCTCTGGCAAGCAATGTGTTAGATATTAGAGTCCCAAGGGAACCGATGCCCTTCTTGATAATGGCTCTAAACACAGAGAAGGCATTCATATTCATCTCAAACATGTGTGACCCAGAATCTGTGGCTTTGTTACATCGCGAGGACAACCCAATACTCTTTGATAACATGATCGAGAGATTCGATAGGGTGTTCAACGGGGGAAAGTCGCTCAATAAGGACATCTATGATTCCATAACGAGGTATTCATGAAACGACCCAGTCATGCGATTCTGAAAGAGTATTGAAAATGTCCGTGCATACAACCTGAAAATCCTCATACATCCCCCATTCGCCCCCTGCTGCAAAGGGATGTCCACCCCCATTGAACAGCTTCGCTGCCGCATTGCAAAGAACTTCTTCTGACCCTCGCCTGAATCCAAGCTTTCCGCTGGGGCCAACAGTAATCAGCAAGTCGGCAACCTTGAGATTCCCACCATCATTGTTGAGATTCTTCGGTTCAGCCATATAAGTCCCAAGGTCTGTAGTGGTAACGCCATGAGGAATCTCCACGATACGGACTAGTTTCCCGTGTATTTCCATATCATTATGCCCAGCGATTGCCTTCCTCATCTTCTTGTGGCGCTCTTTACGGTAATGAGCGACCTTTTTCGAGAGAAGTGGGTCATGGAGAGTCTGTGATTCTGGGTTCCACACGCCATTGATGCCGTTCTTTGCTAGCGCTTCCAGCAGGGGAAAGATTGCATCTAGCAGATCCTCCTTTTTATCCAACGCTCCGAACCGAACCACTGAAAGAGCATCCGTCAATATATTCGCTGCCTCAATTTGACGGAGGTTAAAATCCGTATCATGCGCAATCGTTGCCAGTTCCTCAGAGATTGGATCCTTTGGCATCAGGACTTTGAATGCTATCTCAGCGGCACAATGGTCATGGTTTATTCGAAGAATGGGTTTGTTCTCTAAGGAAGTGATAGCCTTTATAGACCGAGGCGACCACTGATGGTGATCCAGCCAGACTACTCTACAGCCTTGTGCGACAGCACGGGAGAGCCCGTTCTTGACCGTGTCCAGCTCGGCTTCGTCCATGCCAAGATCTGTGATGATAATGAGCGTATTACGGTACAGGGAAACCTTGGAAAAGACCTGATTGAACCCACCATAGTCAGTAAGCATGACATCGTGCTTCAGTCCCTTCTTCTCGGCATAACGCCAGACAATAGCTGCAGAGCACAGACCGTCCACATCCTTGTCATGGGATATCGAAAGCAGTGAGTCAATCTTATTCACAGATGCCATAGCCTGTCTCGGTGCAGATATACAAAACTCCTTTTCATTCTTACCAATGGGGAGATTTCTTTGTTCTCGAAAGTGTTTTCAAGCCAAGAGCCTGCACTCTAGCAGGGGTACACAATGAGTGACAGGATCCCGTCTGTGTTACTGAGCGGCAACGAGTCCATCGCACAAGGCGCACTAGAGGCGGGAGTGGGCTTTTGTGCATCGTATCCTGGAACACCCTCAACAGAGATAGTATCCGAGCTTGAGAAGGTTGCAGAAGAACGTGGAATTTACGTGGAATGGAGCACGAATGAGAAAGTGGCACTTGAAGCGTGTGCTGGCGCCAGCTGGGCGGGTATCCCTGCTATATGTCCAATGAAATCATTGGGGCTGAATGTTGCAGCGGATTTCCTTCTCAATCTCAACCTATCAGGGAGTGGTCCTGGTGGATTGGTCATTGTGGTCTGCGATGACCCTAGAGGTCATAGTTCCAGCAACGAGCAGGACTCGAGATTCTACGCCAAGGCATCATATCTCCCACTGCTAGAACCTACATCATGTCAAGAAGCTAAGGATCTTACAAGAATTGCTTTCGGGATATCACAGAGATACCAAATACCGGTCATAGTCAGAAGTACGACCCGACTAAGCCATTCAAGTGCTGTTGTTGAATTACCGAATCTGACAAAGAGTGAAATTCATGCATCAGACGAAATCCCTGAGAGGCTCTACAACGTCCCGAACCCACATATAAGGCATGGTGAGCTCATAGGTGTCCGTGATAAGATTGTAGATGAGTTCGAATCACTGGCCGACAACATGATCCAACGTATAGAAGGATCGGAGATCCTGATAATAGCCAGTGGTGTGTCATTTAGATATGGATTGGAAGCAAAAAGCGCGTTTCATCAGATACCAGTATCCATTGCCAAGCTAGTGACTACTCACCCAATTCCGGAAAAGACGATAATGGGATGGCTCCAAGACAGCAGTCGGGTTCTTTTTCTGGAGGAAGTGGATCCTTTCATAGAGGAACAGATCCTCGCAGCCTATGCAAAGAACAAGTCACAAAATGACGTTTTGGGCAACATCGAGTTTTACGGGAAAAGGAACGGAGTAGTTCCAGCCTTCGGCGAGCTGAATACCGATATTGTCATTGATGCACTATCAGAAGTGTTGAATCAGCCGGTAAGAGCCCAAGCGAGTCCGGACGAGCGAGCGAGGAAAAAAGCCTCTCGATTATTGGTGCCGAGACCCCTGACGTTCTGTGCAGGATGTACTCATCGCAATGTGTACTGGGCGATCCGCAAGTTGCGAAAACGCCTCAACGACAACATCATTGTTGCTGGTGATATAGGTTGTTATTCATTGGGAGTGTTCTATGACGAGGCAATGAATACCATGCAGGCGATGGGCTCAGGTATCGGAACAGCATCGGGACTGGGACAACTGCACCGATTCGGGTTCAAAAAGAAAGTCATTGCGGTCGCGGGAGATTCCACATTCTTTCATGCCTGTATCCCGGGACTTGTCAACGCACGCCATATGAATGCTGATATCACATTCCTCATCTTGGACAATGCAACCACCGCCATGACTGGATTCCAGATGCATCCAGGGGCGCAGGCTACAAAAGGAGGTAGGACTCTCGTTAGCATCGAGAAGATTGTCAGAGCATTGGAACCTGATGTGTTCGAAACCGTTGACACTACAGATATCGACCAAATCATTGAAACTCTTCACAGGGTCATCAAGACAAAAGGGCTGAAGGTGCTCTTGATGAAAAGCATTTGTCGTCTGAAAGAAGGACGGCATGAAAGAGATATTCTTGCACCTATTGTTGTGAACGAGAGAATATGCTGGGGGGAGAAATGCAGGATCTGTGTTGATGGATTCGCATGTCCCGCATTGGATTGGAATGGGATGGCCCATTATGCGAGTGTGATTGAATATGCATGCATCAGATGTGGAGCCTGCATCACGGTTTGCCCACATGGAGCGATAATACGGGAGGAGTGATATTGGTAGAATCCTATAACATTCTCATAGCTGGGGTTGGTGGACAGGGGAACATTGTTTGTGGGAGATCCATCGCCCTTGCAGCGTTCCGGAATGGAAAACGTCCAGTTCTTGGTGATACTTTCGGTGCTTCTAGGAGGGGTGGGAGTGTTCTCACGCATCTGCGAATCTCGGACATCGACCTAGGACCTCTAATCCCGCGAGGAAACGCAGACCTGATAATTGGAATGGAGCCCCTTGAATGTTTGCGTGCTGCGGTTCAATACGGCTCAAAAAGGACACAAGCCGTGTTCAGTATGGAACCAATCCACAGTCCAGCCACATCCTCAAAAGAGCATACCTATCCGGAAATTGAAACCATTGCCACTTCTCTTGAGGATATCTGTGGTGAGGTCTATGCCATCGACACAACGCCTTTCCTTGACCAGATTGGAACACACAGAGTACTGAATGTCTATATGCTCGGGGCCCTCGCAGGGCTGGATAGATTACCGCTTTCGGTTGAAGACATCCAACATGGCATCATGCAGATTGTCGGGCTGACAGGACCAAACCGAGTGGCATTCGACGCGGGATTGAAGATGGGGAGGAATCTCTCCAGAGGAACGGCCTGAGTTGGTTATTTTTTCCCCTTTTTCTTTGCCTCAGCAGATTCCTTTGCTTCTCGCCACATCATCTCGGAGAGCACCGTGAACATATCAGCCACACCCTCTCCAGTCTTTGCGCTGCTTTCCATATACAGGAATCCTTGGGATTCAGCCCATTCTTTGGCTTCTGCAGAAGGCACCGCGCGGTCGGGCAGGTCAATCTTATTACCTACACAGATCATAGGCACGCGCATCCCAATGGATTCGTCGGCTTCTTGAACCCATTTGGTCAACTCTTGGAAGGATCTACGCCGTGTTACGTCGAACACAAGGATTACCCCAGCCGCACCACTGTAGTACATCTTCCGAACTGCTTTGAATCGGGCCTGTCCTGCAACATCCCACGCCTGTACTTTGATGCCAACAGAATACTGCTCTTCGGGAGGTGATATGTGTGTGAGCTTCACTGCGAACTGAGAACCGATGGTGGTCTTGTAGTCAGTTTCGAAGGCTCCTGTGGTATATCGGTTCACGAGTGCCGTTTTTCCAACAGCACCCTCACCAATTATCATGGTCTTAAACAGGTAGCTATACGAGTCCGAATCTGCACCAGGGCGCATGGGTTTGGGAAGACGGGAACGAATCTCTGCTACCAACGAACTCTCGACCCCTTCTACAGGGGGTTTCTCTTCGACTACTGGGACGGCTTCGGTTGCTGCACCGGTAGTACCTGATACCTCTTCATCCACAGTTGCAGTGGATGTTTCTCCAAACAGCTGGTCAAGAAGGCGTTCAGCTTCTTTGAGGGACTCCGATGAGCCGCTGGATGTCTTTATCTGAACTTTCTTGGCACCAACAGAGGACAGGACTGAACCAAATCCAGTCCCTTCCACCTCAATTGACTCAAGAGGCGTATCTCGATCAATAATAGTTTCAGCGGCGCGTATGGTAACGGGAGGGGTTGCGGCAGGAGCAGCTCGAACCATCTCTTCATCTACAAGGATAGCGGTTTCAGGAGTGGTGACTTGGTTCACTTTCCCATCGTCACCTGTCCACATCAGCACGATTGGTCGAATCACTGCGCTGCCTTGCTCGCGTGGGATTAAACGGATATCAATCATCCGAGTTTCCTTGGGACCTATATCGAAGTGGATCTGCTGGGGATCAACTTCAAGGCTTGCTTTGGGAAACCAATAGATCTTCCCAGTCACGCCCTGCACAGGCGAATCACTTACATTGATCACCGTCAGTCTACCATTCATTTCTGTACTAGATGCAGATTCTGTAATTATCTCGAATTTAGGTATCAGTTGGTAGAGACCCTTGATGACCTTAAGGGGGGCGTCAGAGATGCCTGTCAAGATTTCTTTCATGTCATCTCCTGTGGCATCGCCTACTGACAACGCTAGTATCTTAGATCCAATATCGACTTCACCAATTTGTTGGAGTTCTGCCATGTACAGGTTGTAGAAGATAACCTTGGAATCAGATGTAGCCACTACAACCTCGTCCATGTGGTCAGCATTCAGCTCCGCCATCCGGATAGATAGTGCATTGACATTGGAGAGCTCGGAGAACAATTCCAACTTGCTTTCTTCATTTATGTAAATCCGAATCGATCCATCATGAGTCACAACTCCAAGCTCCATCTTACGGTCTCCGAGAAGATCCCCAGAAGATATCGAGATGACTGGGCTTGGAAGTTCCAGTGCTTCAATTTGGTCTAGGGTGCCATTGGATAATTTGAATATGCGGAGAGACCCATCACGGTTCCCCGTGACAATCTCGTCAATCTCATCACCGATCACATCAGAGGTGCCAATCGCGATTGGCATATCATCGAGCACCTTCTTTGACAGCTCAGTGAGTGTGTTGTCAGGACTAAGGCTAAGAACCCTGAGAGTCATGTCGCTCCCTCCAGCGACAATCTCGTTCTTTCCATCGCCGGTGACATCAGTGACCACGACGGTAGTGACAAATCGATCTATAGCATACTCTGCAAGAAGCTCTAATATCCCACTTGGCGTGTAGCGATAGACCTGCACAGTACCAGAAGTACCAGGTTGTTCCCCAGGTCCAACGCTACGACCAAGGACAATCTCCATCGTGCCATCGTTATTGGCATCGGCTATCTTGATAGATAGGATGGCACCTGTCACATCACATTGAGCAAGAAGTTGGGTTTCTGTACTTGTCGCATTATATAGTCTAATGACTCCATCACGGCCACCTGTCAATAACTCAGATGAACCAGATCCAGTAACATCCCCAACAGCAATAGCACTTGTACTTAGCTCGTCTTCAATTTCAAACAGTATACGCGGAGATATCACTTCTTTGCAGCTCCGTATGGTTCGATAAGCATCCAAGATCTCATGAATATGGTCTAATATTACATCCGAACCTGATATCAGCTTCAACATCCACCCTTTTTTAGTTTGCTAGCCTGTTCATAGAAAGTACAATATATAACGAGCAAATGGGGGACAGCAATCAGGTGCAAAGTGTGGCCAAGCTTTCTGTTCGGAACATCACCAAATCCTATGAAAATGGAGAGAACGGAAAGAAGCTCGTGTTGGATGATATCAGCTTTGAGGTCAAAGAGAAGGAATTTCTTAGCATTCTTGGACCATCAGGATGTGGCAAGACGACATTGCTCAAAATCATCGCTGGACTGATGAAGCCAGATGCGGGGAAAATACTAATCGACGGTCAAGAAACAGAACTGGGACACAATCGTGTTGCGGTCATATTCCAACAGGAATCCCTGTATCCATGGCTGGATGTGCGAAGTAACATTGAGTTTGGGCTTGCCCTGAAAGGTATGAAGCCAGCCGAACGAAAAATGCTTTCTGACCGAATGATGGATCTTGTGGGAATCAAAGGACTTGAGGAACACTATCCCCATGAGATCTCGGGGGGACAGGCGCGTAAGACTGAGATGGCAAGAAGTTTGATAGTGAGCCCAGATGTCCTAGCTTCAGACGAGGGCTTCTCGAATCTGGATGCACAGACAAGGAATCATTTACAGGAGGAGTTCCTTCGGGTTTGGGAAGAAACCGGCTCCACAATCCTGTTCGTGACTCATAATGTAGACGAAGCTGTCTTCATGTCTGACAGGATTCTCATGTTGAGCAATGCGCCAGCACGAATAATTGCAGAGTACGACATAGACCTGCCACGACCAAGAATACGTGCAAGCAGTGAGAGTCGTGTGTTTCGTGCCCAAATCCTTGAGGTCTTGAGAGCAGAACAGGAGAAGGTTCTAGCGAGTTAGTATCACACGGATATTTCTTCTCGATACCGCAGGAGATGCCTCTCAGCCTTGAGGAAAACATAGCTGAATAAGAAGCCAATAGCACCAATCACGATCATGGCAGAAATTGTCTGTCCGATAAGACCCAGTTGTTCGGTTTGGAGGACAAGATATCCAAGTCCCAGACCGCCTCCAATTATCTCTGCAGCAACAAGACACATCCACCCGATGCCAAAGCCGATGCGAAGGCCTGCAAATATCTCAGGGGCGGCCGATGGCAGAACCACTTTTGTAAGAACCTGCATTTCTGTCGCCCCGAATGTACTTGCTACATCCAAATGGACTGGCTTAGTCCGTTTCACCCCTGCATTGGTGTTGAGAAGGATGGGAAAGAAAGCCCCGACCCAGATAATGAAGACCTGCGCGCCTGTGAAGTTCGACCTGAAGAGCAGAATCGATATGGGGATCCATGCAATGGGGGGAATCGGTCGCATGGCCTCGACTACTGGACCAATGATAGCATCGGCAATCTTGTATCGTCCAATGGCGATACCGAGAGGACATGCAGTGAGAAATGCGGCAAGGAATCCCAGTGAAACCCTATACAAGCTCAATGCAGCATGCTCGGCGAGAGTATAACCCTCCGTGTCCCCTTCAATAACGAGCTCGATAAAGGAGGAAACAACATCGGGGAGTCCCAATGGCTTCGATAGATTTGAGGTGGCAATGGCAAGGATTGTCTGCCAGAGAAACAACAGGATCACGAGAGGGATGATACCTTTCAGTAGCACATCCATCGGGCGGGGAACACCATTCTTCAATCTCGTGATCCTCTCGTTCATTGTGCTCGAATCGGCAAATTGTAGTGTGCTTTTGTGTCTGTCGCTTTGCTTCATCCAAGATAATCTAGGTTGATGAATGATGCAAGGAATGTCGATGCCTCGGCAGCATTCATCGATACAATCCCTTGGTCAATGAGGAAATCAAGATACTTTTCCACACCATCCACATTGAGTGTGTGATTGTAGGTGATCCTGTCAAAGGCAGTGGAAACAGGCGTTTCGTCGATACCCAGCCAATCGACAGCAATAGCCAGTGCCTCCTCGGGGTGATTGCCAATCCACAACTCTGCACGCACATGAATATCGACTACTTTCTGCACTAGGTCAGGATGGTCTTGGGCAAAAATGGAGTTTGTTGCAAGAACGCAACATGGATGCTGTGGCCAGATGTCACCAGACAGCAATAGTGGCACAGTGATGTTCTCGTACTTCGAAAGCGAAGGAAAAGGCTCCCATGCTATGTATGCCGGGGCGTCAGGTGTGAGAAGGTCGGCCATGTTTTGCACAGCGGTAGTTGAAAGACTTACATCATCCACACCAAGGCCTGACTGGTTCAGTGCCAATCGGATCAAGAAATTCTGTACGGTTGATGGGCCTGGTTGGTAGATGGTCTTTCCTGCAAGATCCGCAACCTCTGTTATCCTACCCGCATCGTATTCGGACTTTAGAACCTCGATTGATGACCCCTCAAGGTTCGCGGCGGCAAGTACGGTGATGTTAATCCCTGCATTGATACTCTTCACAAGTGCAGGCGCAACGCCCAAATAGCCCATATCGATTTGTCCTGCTTGGAATCCGGTCATCTCATAACCCCCATTCTGGAACACGAGGAGTTCCACATCAATGCCCTCTTCTGCAAACCAGCCATTCACTATGGCCACACGGAGTGCCAGTTGATGCAAATCCTGAGAGAGATAACCAATCCGGACTGTGGGCGTCTGTGAAGGGGGATACCACAGCGCGACCAACGCAATTGAGGAGATCACAACCACAGTTAGCATGATAGCAAACGTCTTTCTTCGTTCCATTCTTGAACAACGTCTCCTACTCAAAGAATCCATTAAGTGGATATAAGAGATTTGAGTTATGTTTCTCGGACAACGAAGTTTTTAGGTGATGAGAGTTATCAACCAGATATGAACCTCCATGATAGAATCCCCGAACAATTGAGACTAAGTGACTCTCTAGTCATCATAACCCTGGAGGACGACGTAGGTGTATTCGACACAGGCGATTATGTCTTGATTGAAGTTTCTCACAACGCTGGAAGAATCAATGTTCCGAAGATAGCACGTACTGTAAGTGACCTTGTTAGGGCCGACAAAAAGACAGTTGCAGTCAGGGGGTATGGGTTCAAAGGTGTTGGACTAGGTGTTAGGATAGCACACGAAATAAAGAAACTCGAGGAGCGATTCGTGTATCAGATGGCATTCGATACGTTCGAGGCATCCGAGAGTATGGATGGCCAGCCTTTGACCAGTGTCCAGATTGTAATCCTCCCCCCTGAGTGACATGATGAGCAGGATGAAATCTTGATGGGGACAGCAAAGAAGGAATCGCTGGATAATTCAAAGCAGACATTGGTAAAGGCAAAAATAACGGATATCCGGTTCCCTGAATTCTGTCCGGTGTGTATGGAAGAAGCAGAGGATCTAGTTGCATTATCTGTGTTTACGGGCCCTGATAACCGATGGGACGAAAGGAAAGGACTCCTAAGTGGGTGGGCAAGAGGAGAGGACAAGGTGGATATCGCACTTGCTCAGGCTAGAGGTGTCACAACTTTTTGGGTTCCTGCATGTCTAATTCATGGAAGCGGATCAATCAGTACGACGGGCAAGAAAGTAATGTCAATTGCTGGATTCATGTTTCTGTTCTACCCGCTACTCTATTTTCTTCTAGGACTCATCGTTGCCATCGAGTACTCTAGACCAATCTTAGACTCCCTAATTCCAGCTCTCCTATTGGTCTTGGCAATTATCATCGATATAGCATATGGATTCTTCCCAAGGCCTCTGGAACGGAGTGTTCGTTTCCTGTCTGTCGATGATGTCAAGGACGAGGTGGTGATACACATAAAGAATCCAGCGTATCGAGATTTGTTTTTGAATGAAAACAGCATGACAAGCGAGCTGCTGAAAGAAGAAGATAGAAAAGCGTAGAGATACAAGGCGAGTGTGGAGGGAATAGAGATTCGAAATTATCACCTCGCCTCAACATGTCTGATGCTGGTACTCTTAGTGAATTTCATTTTCCTCGGTTCGTCAGTCGGGGTACCTGTAGAACGCCCTAATATACAGGGCAGGCTTGCGACGGACTATATCGACCACGGAGCAATCACTATCACGAACGACTCTGGGTTCGTTGACCACGGATTCACAGGGTCGGGGACTCCAGAAGACCCTTACACCCTGTCAAATGTGAATATAACGAGTAGCGATACTGCGATTTCGATCCAGGGAACAAAGGCTCATTTTGTGATACGCGATTCGTGGATATCATCTGGAAGCCATGGAATAATCCTTTCTTCAACATCTAATGGAACAATATCAAACTGTACCATAACTACAGGTTCGAACGGAATATCTGTGTCAGACGCTAGAGATGTGTGGGTTTTGGAGAGTGAAATTAGAGGAGGCAAAGTTGGGATATTTGGAAGGAACATTACGGGAGTAGAAATCAATCAGGTTGGATTGCACCATAATAATGATGGCATTTTTGTTTCAAATGGTACAGCCAACGATATAGTGCACTCGACGATGTACTCCAATCGCCATTCAGGTATCTGGTTTTACTATGACACTACGAATAACACGATTTCAGATTGTACCATTGGATGGAACGGCCCTCTTGAGAATGGAGTCATAACAAGTGAGCTTAATGTCATTGACTATGGGTTTGCAAACAAGTGGGATTCGGTGCAGTGGAGCGACTATTCTGGGGTCGGTGACTACGATGTTGGCTTAGAATCTATTGTTGTTAATCCTATGCCCCTCCAAGACATTTCTGCTCCGACCGTGTCAGGCATCGATGATATCCATATGGAGGCTGATGATCCATTAAGAAACATCCATTGGAACGTGACAGACGAGTATCTATCATTCTATCAAGTGTGGATAGACGGTCAGTTTGTGTCGTACGGTGACTGGTACGAGCATACATTACAGATAAAGATGAGAGAAATGAGCTTCGGAGTACATAATTACACTGCCGTATTCTTTGATGCCGCAGGGAATAGAGCGTCTGATGAGGTACAGGTTCTAGTCCTCGTCAACCTGTTTGAAGGTGAAGGTACAGAATATGTGCTTTATGCCTCGCTCGTAAGCATCATCGGCGTTTTAGGGGTGCTTGTGTTCATCAAGCGGTTCCTATAGAACGTGTCCATGCCAGCAAATTCATAAGTAGCCCCAAGGCGCGATTACCAGAAGCTTCTCCCTATAGGTGAGATATGATATGACGCTGGACTTTAGTAAAGGCATTACGGAGTTCCGGTGGCATGGAAGAGGCGGACAAGGTGTCGTCACATCCAACCAGATGCTAGGAAAGGCTGCTCTCGCTGAGGGTAACTATATCCAAGCATTCCCCGAATTCGGGCCGGAGCGAACAGGGGCGCCAGTACGCGCGTTCCTAAGAATTAGTAAGAAGCCCATCCAGGTCTATGCTCAGGTATATGCGCCAGATGTTGTCGTTTGTATCGATCCGACGCTCCTGGACGTCGTGAACCCTGCCGAGGGTCTCAAGCCCGAAGGCACTCTTGTTGTGAACACCGTCAACGAGCCCACTGATATCAGAAAGAAGTTTGGTTTTGATACTGGGAAGGTAGTCACTGTGGACGCAAGCACAATCGCCATGGAGGTCATGGGTAGACCATTCTACAACATGCCTACAATGGCTGCCGCCGTGAAGTTCACAGGAATCGTGAACGCTGAAACTGTGATCAACGAAGTGCTTGGGCGCTATCCTGGCAAGGTCGGAGAACTGAACAAGACCGCGATGGAACGGGCAATGAAGGAGGCAAAGGTCGGATGAGCAAGAAGTACGATGAGATTCCTATTGCAGGCAACATTGTGGAGCCAGGCAATTCTAAAGGATACTTGACTGGCGGTTGGCGAGCTAAGAAGCCAATACACAAGGACGAAACCTGCCTCTGGATCAAGAACGGTACTTGTGGTCTTTGCTGGATCTATTGCCCTGACAACTCGGTGAAACTGATAGAGAAGGATGGAAAATACTCCTACGAATACGACTACGATTACTGCAAGGGATGTGGTATCTGTGCAAACGAATGTCCAACAAATAGCATTCACATGGAGGACGAATAAGGATGACTAGTGTTGAACGAGTCCCAGAAGATCAGATTGTTGTGGAAGGCCTTACCGGCGATGCAGCAATCGCTCATGCCCTCAAACAATGCGATCTTGATGTGTTGGCAGCATACCCAATCACGCCACAGACCATCATTGTGGAGGATTATCAGAAATTCGCTGCAAATGGGGAAGTTGATGCCAAGGTCATTCCTGTTGAATCAGAGCACAGCGCAATGTCTGCATGTGTTGGCGCATCGGCTGTGGGAGCCCGTGTAGCAACTGCATCTGCATCTGCTGGTTTGGCTCTTATGTGGGAAGTGTTATACTGCGCTTCAGGCATGAGAATGCCAATTGTCTTTACTGTCGCAAACCGTGCCCTATCAGCACCCATCAACATCCACAACGATTGGAGCGATACTTATGGTGCCCGCGACAGTGGATTCATCCAAATCTATTGCCAGAGCGGTCAGGAAGCATACGATACGACTATCATGGCATTCAAGATTGCGGAAGACCACGACGTACTCCTTCCAATCATAGTTGCTATTGATGGGTTCATTTTGAGCCACAATGTCGAACGTGTAGAGATGCTACCTACTGAAGCGGTACACAAGTTCCTTGGCAAGAGAGTGCCATTCATTGCACTAGATCCTACCAAGCCTATAACCATGGGCCCTCTTGCCTTGACAGACTATTACTTCGAGTTCAAACAACAGCAAATTGATGCGATAAATGCCGTTCCAGATGTCTTCAAGAAAGTAGAAGCCGAGTTCGAGAAGATGACCGGGCGCAAGTACGGCATGTTTGAAACGTACAAGACAGAGGATGCAGACATCATCTTGTTCACCCATAGCAGTCCTGGAGGCACAGCAAAGGCTGTTGTCGATGCATTGCGCGAACAGGGGGAGAAGGTCGGTGTCCTGAGGCTCCGCATGTTCAGGCCGTTCCCCGCAAAAGAAATTGCAGAAGCCGTGAAGCATGCAAAAGCCGTAGTCGTCTTTGAGAAGTGTCTCTCATTCGGCGCGCCCGCCAACCCTCTAGCTATGGAAGTCAGGACGGCACTTTATGACTTGGAGAAGCGTCCCATGGTGACTGACTTCGTGATAGGACTTGGAGGAAGAGATGTCCCACCCACGACCATTGTCGAGGGGTATGAGAAGACCAAGGAGTACTTGAAGAAAGGGAAAGCTCCCTTCTTTGAAACACTGGGGGTGCGAAAATAATGGTGGAATATGACAAGCCAGCTGTGGCTATCAAGGAAATGCTCAAGCGTGACCAAGTGCTATCGGCCGGACACCGCATGTGTGCCGGATGTGCAGCTCCTACTGTTGTCAAGCTCATGGGCATGGCACTTCGTGGCCCTACCATCGTATGTGAGGCGACGGGATGCCTTGAGGTAGCGACAACAATCTATCCCTACACCGCATGGGAGATACCTTGGATCCATGTAGCATTCGAGAACGCTTCTGCGGTGGCTTCTGGAGTCATCGAGGCGACCAAAGCCATGTATGCAAAGGGTAACTACGCCCACGAACATGTGGATGTCATCGCCATTGGCGGTGATGGTGGAACCTTCGATATTGGTTTCGGCTCCCTTAGTGGTATGCTTGAACGTGGCCATGATATAGTGTACATGGTCTATGACAATGGCGCATACCAGAACACTGGGATCCAGAGATCTGGAGGGACATTGCCGGGTCAAGAAACCACGACATCGTGGGCAGGGAAGGTCGAGCCGGGCAAGAGACAGAAGAAGAAGCCTCTGACTGAGATAGTGGCTGCCCATAAGATTCCCTATGTCGCAACAGTGTCACCAGGATACCAGAGAGACTTCATCACCAAGTTCCGCAAGGCCCTTGAGGTTGAGGGTCCGGCATTCATACATGCGTACTCGCCGTGTCCCCGAGGTTGGCGCTCTGAAACAGGTCGAAGCATCGAGCTTTCAAGACTAGCAGTTCAAACTGGCATCCATCCGCTCTACGAGGTGATTGATGGAGAGAAGTATATCATGTCAGGTCCAAGCAAGCGCCTGAAAGAACTAACCCCAATGGAGGAATACTGGAAGACTCAAGGGCAGTTCAAGCATCTGTTCAAGCCAGAGTGGGAGGAGTTCAGAAAGCAGATCCAAGTGGACATCAACCACGAATGGGAACTGCTGAAGAAGAAATGTGGGATATAATAACACCAATCAGTACTGGAGCAGTCGTTTGCTCCAGTGCACCTCTTTTTTCATCTTGTTTTGCTGTTGAAGAATGTGATGATCTTGAACAGAAAGAAAGGCATTTCCTGTCATGACTGACCAATGTTTAAAATCGTTCAAGAATCAAGGTTGATAATCTAGGAATGAAACATTATGGTCAGACTGCTTGATATCATAAACGTCATTGATATCGAATCCACATGCTGGAATGGTAAGACACCAGATGGACAAGTAAGCGAGATAATCGAGATTGGTATCTGCACCTTTGATGTGAACAATCTTGAACCATTGGAGAAACATTCGATTATTGTCAGACCGACAAGATCTCGCATTAGCAAGTTCTGCACGGAGCTTACCACATTGACTCAGGAGGATGTGGACAAGGGAATCAGCTTCTCGGATGCTTGTGACATTCTCAAGAATAGGTTCACATCAGGTAGGAGAATATGGGGAAGTTATGGCGATTATGACAGGAAGATGTTCATAAGGCAATGCAAGGAGATGGGGATTCCATATCCGCTGAACGACACGCATCTGAACATTAAAACTCTCTTCGCTGTTTCCAATGGACTAAAGCGAGAAATTGGGATGAGTGGGGCATTGAAGATTCTTGAAATTCCATTGGAGGGTATACATCATCGCGGTGTTGATGATGCTTGGAACATAGCGGTCATTCTTGGCAAGATTCTCAAGGGGGCAAGAAAAGACCTAGAAAAAGTGCTTTGACAGATAAGATGAAACTAGTTCTGCGATGATCCGAGCACCTGCTGAGTTCAGATGAATATGGTCTATGTGAAGGACTTGACCTGAATCTTGAGATAACGAGTCCCAATCCTTCCCAAAAATGTAGTGACGTATCAATGCGAAAGACATCCCTTTGATTGCGTTTTTGAGTGGGAATGCAGGATGTGATGGGTGTTCTGCAAGATATGCATTCATCATTTCATTGACCGGAATGAAACCGACATTCATCTCCATGGCGATATCGCGAATCGCTCGACTGTATTCCATAGCGACGACATTTGCCTTCGAGTCCAATGTTTCACCAATAGGGGGGATTGACATCAGTACGACCTTTGATGGCGTCCGCTCTATCAAGTTCTTGACCAAAGAGCGTAAGGATTCAATATACCACTCAAAAGCAGGTGGGCGAGGGAGACCTTTCCTTCTCTGTGCGATTCCTAGGAACCGTATAGGAAGAGTTGCTAGGGCATCATTTGTTCCGATGAGAATGAAGATGGCGTCAGGAGCACACTCGACAATCTCATCAATTCGCTGAAGCAGGTTCCACACGAAATCGCCATTGATTCCTGCATTGATGATTGTCATATTGTGTCTGTTGTGTTTCTCCTCCAGAAGTTCAAGATAGCCAACGCCGACCTTTCCATGTGTAAGACTATCGCCTGCAAAAAGAACCACTGGGTGAACTATCTCCTGCGAAGAAACCAACCTCAGGTAGGTAGCCGGTCGACTCTCTGGAAGGATATCACTCTTCTTGAATGCATAGACTGTGATGATCATTGGGATGAACGCGATAGAGGCTAGAACAATGATGAGAATCCACATTATATCGACATATGTTCCCTGACGGTGGTACTTAAGACCACCGAGCGGGATGCATTTCTTCGCCTATTCAAAACGGTAAGGGCATCAATGGTATCTCGTTTGGGAATTATAGGATCCGAAGTTGAGGGATGAATGACTTTCTCATTCATAATGAACCGCAGTCAACCCGCTGTTCATCGTACTCTGGACACTCTCAATCATTCTGTATTGTTCCCGGGTGCCGTTCGTCCTCTTGATTTGGCGATTTGCCCTGTTGTACATAATAGGCTGGATAACAGGAAATGCTGGGGTAAAATCAGGCTAGGCAAACAGCAAGGGATCTCTCGATGATGAGTTTTTTCGTTATTACCCCATCTAGTAATGTGGAGCAAAAAGAACAGCAGAGGTGCAGCATAGAAGCTGCACCATCGGAGCTATAATACAAGGGTTTCCGGATTCAATCATTTCATGGCAAAACGCGGACATTTGTCCTTATTGATGCCAGGGGTATCACAAGGCTTGCTCATACCCTCATAGAATTTGAATCCATCAACACCACATTTGCTTTCACCGGAGTCATACTCTGGACATGTCATGTTTATACACCGCATTGGTCTACCGTAGGCGTATTCGCATTCAAAGAACTAAATACGCTCACAGAACTCAATATCCTGAACTAGCATATTAAGCTATTTCGGCTTAGCTCTCCAATAATATTACACAACCAAAACGCTTCAAACTCTGGGAAAATATCCTTTTGGTGTACAAGTATTTCAGGTGAACCATTGCTGTACTCACACTTGGTGATATGCATTTTGTTTCGTTCATAGAAACTGCAAGAGAATGGAGAGAAACAAAGATGTCCTCTCCAAATCAGGATTAGGGCAGCAATGACGATATCATGGATATTATCGTTAATATCCCAAATCCAATCAGTAATAGGATACAGAGGAGCGTTCGGCATCCGCATCCTTTGCCTTTGAAGAATATCCGATCCACAACCAGCGCAGATGCAACGGCATGGAGAGGATTCATATACTCTCCGACCTGCACTCGGAACTGATCTCGGATAGCCAGAATCTTCTTGTCCAATCTGAATGCAAAGATTCCCTGACTATTGCGTGCCTCGAAGCCCCATGCGAAAAAGCCTCCCTGTGCCTTCACAATATCCTCACGATAGTAAATAGTGAAATTCTGTCTGAGAGCGATCCATGGCCGCGTCAGTCTTGCAACTTTATTTCCAGACGCATCCAAAAGCCAGAATGTCTTATCGAAAAAGCCTCCTTTTGCAGTGAACAAGCGATTCCCTTGAGGGTCTTCGATATGCATTGTCGATCTCAGAAAGCTCATCCACGTCTGCTTGGCAATAGCCACCATCTCACCGGATTGTTCGTCGTATATCTCGTAGACCGGCCTCATAGCCAGCAGTTTCTGTACTACTTTGTAATTTCTCATCTCTTGATTCTCAGGTATTTCAGCCATTGTGAAACCCCCACCTGTGGAAATACATGTCCCCTAATAAACCGTTCATTTTCGGTCTGTGCAGCCTGTCATCTAAGAAACGTCCGATTTTGTATGGGGGATCTTGCAGATGCCCACAACAACGCATACGAGCGTCATTAAAGCATTCCTCGGTTAGTCAGTACATCCCTGAGGAGCGCAGGGCGGTCAGTGAAGATGCCGTCCACACCTAGGTCTATCAATTGATGCATCACATCAGGTTCATTCACGGTCCAGACATGTACGGCAATGCCTCGCTCGTGGGCTGCTTTCACGAATCTGCTGTCAACGACTCTAATCATACCGTATTTAATAGGAACCTGAAATGCCTCGAACTTGCAATTTCGCGCATAGAAACGGATGACTCTCATCTTTAGTGCAAAGACGAATCGTGTCACTTCCGCGGGATATGCGCTGGTCATCACGGCGGGCATGATTTTTCGAAAACGATAGGTCTGGTGGTCATGAAAGGAACCGACTATCACACGATCCGCTCGGTCATATTCTTCGATGACGGATGCTAACACATCTGGCACATGGGTTTCTCGGTCTTTCATGTCCAAATTGAAGTTGACATCAGGAAATGCTTCGAATGCCTCACGCAGAGTCACTACTGTCATACCCTTACCCCGATAGGGATATGTCACGCCTCCGTCAGGTGTGAACCCGTACCCCAAGTCTATCTGTTTCAATTCTTCCAGCGATTTGTCACGGATTGCGCCTTTCTCACCTGTAGTTCGCTCTAGAGTGTCATCATGAAAAAGTATCGGTTCATCATCGCGTGATAGCCTGACATCTGTTTCGATAAAATCAACGCCAATCTCGATTGCTCGTTTCATGGACAGTAGTGTGTTCTCGGGAGCTGAAGCGGAGTCTCCTCGATGTGCCATGATGTAGGGACGTGTCAGACCAACGAGTTTCATACAAAGACCTGAGAGCAAATACGTTTCACTTGCCCTTAAATCATTTTTAGACAAACAAGTGATTCGAATTTTGATAGCGTACCCGGTAATGCTCTTAGTATAACGTATAGACCTTTTTCAGGCGAGCTCAAATCTCCATCCAGCATAAGAAGCCGAGACCTAGAGGCCGCATGGATTAGCAAGAAACAGAATAAGTTCGCTCATCACACGGTCTAGAATCAGGGGCGACTCCATATCACTTTCGGGAAGTCCACTCTTGACCTGTTCTAGGTCATTCAAAATCCTTTGTGTCTGTTCAAGATACTTTTGGATGACGAGCTTCAGAAGGTCATGGACACCCATTCTCAACGAGTACAGCATTGTCCGTCGCCCACCCTGCTTCTTGGTCACATCCAGATGCGTATCGATTATATCCAATGACTGAAGCTGTGAGAGAACCATAGAAATCATGCTTCTGGATAATCCAGTGACATCGCTAACTTCCTTGGATGACATACGCCCACCAGACTCGAAATCGCTCAAGTACAAAGCCGCAAGAACCGAACCTGCTGACCGTTGCAGTCCGAGCATTCCAGCTGTGATCTGTAATAGTTTGGTAATACTTTCCATACTACTCCGAGTTGCGTCATCCATTCAGGTCAATCCTCCTTAGTCTAACCACAAAACCAAGTCCTTATTGGGTGATACTTTTGCATCTGTTCCGTAGTTGTGTGATTCAACTACATGTATGTAGATATAATGTGTTCTCATTCCTATGAGGGCAATGTTTCTCCTACCTTTGTGTGAAATCAACTCTTCAATGCGAAGAGTGTATCCCACGCAACACTCCCTGTCAATGACACCGAGTGTCGGTTGCGATGACAGAATGGAAATAAATAGTGACATGTGCATATGCCCCAATTTACAGAAGCATCTCATTGTTCCAGCACTTTTCGTATCATGCCTGCAGCTTTTTCCAGCTTATTGACAACAATCTGGCTGGCAGGCTTGGATCTGAATAGTGTTCTCCAGTGATAGCCTTCCTGCACTATAGCCCCTATCTTAAATCGCCTGTTCTGTACAAGGAATTCATGCAAAGACACAGATACACCTAATCCAGTAATCTGGACTCCTTTTGGCGCTCCAAAGCCTAGATTCCCGTTAACGCGAACAGCAGTATCTGAAAGGAGGGATATCATCGCCGCTAAATCCTGCTGCGATGAGCCGTCGGTGGATACGCCTGCGACCACAAGACCACGTTCGTTAGTTACAACGCAGTTGGTTATGGCACCCTTTGAAGTATTGATTAATTGCCGGATAATCCCGTTCAATTGGTCTAGTTTCCCAAGTGTCATGGATATTCACCATCATGTTACTGTTTCCTCATGTAGCTTGACATCCCAGAGTTCCACAATGTCTGAGATTCTAGTCGAGAGATTCTCAATCTCAAAGGATACCAGACCAAGCTGCACATGCACGGGAAAGATGCACGAAAGCATCACATTTTCAGCCACTTGCTTTAGCAGTATTGTGAAGCTGATAACACCTCGTTCATCCTCACCATCTACAAGTACTTGTCTGAACCTCGTACTTGGATCAACCATTCGTATCAAGTCCTCAGAGATCGTAATCAGTCCTGCGGACATGCTGCTTATGGCGGTTTCAAGATTTGCAGGCATTTCGTCAGAGAATAATCGATGTGCCAGAATGTAGCCATCCACTGTGAAGACGGTCAAGCCCCAGACGGGTATTTTCACTTCAAAATCGGACAGCAGTTTTCTGATCTCCATGATTGGTGGTAAATCGTTAAGGTTGCTCATGTTCTCACCGTTCTCAAAAATTGTGGGTCATCATCGTATCAGTATCTTGCCTTTGCTGTGGAATGTTTTTCTCCAGTTTTCTGAGGAGAAGGCACAGTGCATCCTTTGCAGATTCGTGGTTCCTTGCGCACATACCAACGACATGTGGCAGTCCAAGCCAGAGTCCTATGTCTTCGGGGGATGCAGCGTCATCTCGATCCTGCTTGTTTGCCACAGCGACCATAGGAATGTCCCCAAAAGACGCAGTTGTTTCAGCGAGTATCGCACTTGCGTCTCCAATCATGCCGGGGTCTGATGCATCCACTATCATCAGCACGGCATCTGTGTTCACCCTCATAGTATCACGGACAAATTTGAAATGAAGCTGACCTGGCACTCCTCGAAGCTCTATCTCTCGTGTAATCCATCCGTCATATTCACTCGTTTCCCTATTGTATTCTTTTTTCGGTACAATCAATCCGGTATGGGTTGCTTCTTTCCGCACCCAGATGACTCTCCCAAGGTCGAAGCCCGTTGTGGTCGTGCTTTTTTCACCACGGTATGCCTCTTTCATATCGCGCTCGACAGAAATTGCATCAGGGTCAAGTGTATGGATAAGGGTAGTTTTCCCAGCTTGAAAAGGACCTGTGACGTAGATCTTGTAATCGTATGTTTTCAGTTTCTTCAAAGACATCAAGTCAGTTGCCTCTTAGGGAAAATTAGTAGATGAAGGCCATCTTAAAAGCTACAGGATTTCCTGTATTTGTCCGGCTGTCTTGTCCATCTCGAAGTCAATGAGACCAATCTTAGCTTCTGCGGGAGCAGTAGCAATCAATGCAGCATTGCTGATCTTGCGGACAATGATTGTTTTTCTTTCTCCTTCCAAAACAATGTTTCGGGGTTCGCCCGAGTCAAGGGCAGCTCCAACCCTACCACCGATTGAAACAATAGCAGCAGCCATTGCAGATACAGCCTTCTCATCAATCCCCTTGTGGAGTGCAGCAGCCATCACCTGTCCTCTTTCACTTACAAGGGCACAGCCATCAACTTCGCTGTTTTGTTCCAGTTGCATCAACACATCAACCAGTTTCTTAATTTTGGCACTCATGTCAATCACCAGTTCTTTAGCATTCATAGTTTAGCAATGGTATCAACAATCAAGAAGTGTGAATGTCCCCGTGGAACTTCAGAGATCCCAATTCATTAACACCATGCATGACTAAAGTTCACATCATCTTTTTTTCATATAAATATTTTGGAAATATCCAAAATTTTTAGAATGAACTGAAAGAAGTGGTTTTAAAATCGTATTAATCCTCAGAACTATCATTGGTAATAGAGTTCGTCCTTGCTATATTCGTTTGGATCTTCATAGACGCATCTTTGAGTAAGGAAATGTTCGTTCGTGCTTCTTCTTCAAGTGCTGAGATCATCTTTTCTGCTGAAGCATCGTCACCGATTGTTTCCATAAGGGCCTGAAGTTCTTCGATCATCGAGCCCAACTCGATATCCAGCTTTCTCACACCGAACGCAATCAGCCCTGATAGACCACCGCTAATGGCATATTTCGTTCTCTTCCGCCCTCGTCCCTTCTGCGCCGTATCAAGAATCCCATCGATGAATCCTAGACCCTTCAATTGAGATAGTGCGACACTGATAGTCCCTCTTGAATAGCCAGTGATTGTTTCAATCTCCTCTGGGGACATCGGCTCCTTTGACCAATATTTCTCAGCAAGAAGCAAAGCCAGAATATCAAGAGATGCATCAGATAGTCCAACCCATTGAATGTGTTTCTTACACAGGCTAACCAATTTGAAAAATGATACCGGGTTTCGTTCTGCCATCTCAATCACTCTATCCTACGGTATAATCGCCCCACATAATAATTTGAATCTTTCTATATTTTAGAACATAAAAATATGAATTATGAGTGCAATGACCGACACATAAACAGGTATCCAGTTGAAATCTATAAACAGCGGAGATACAAGAAAAAAGACCGCAACACGGTGTAAGAATTAACCAGTGTTACAAAAAGCAAATAAAGCCATTATAATGGGCAACATCCTGTTAATAGCAAGAATATTTAAATATTTCTGATAATTTAAAAAATATCATTCTGGAAGTGCGATTAATGGTAAAGACTGTTGAAGCTCCCCCCGAAATGAGCGAGATGATTGAACGAATCGAAACCCAATATGAAGAGTTTTTCAAGAATGAGTTAAAATTCATACCTGAAGAAGGGCGAATCCAACTTCTTGATGACAATGTGATGTTCATAGGACTTAGAACATTGGCATTATCGCTAAAAGACGAATTGGACACCGTCCTCGGCGAAGCAGGAAGGGATCTTCTTATCTATCGTCTAGGACAATCGTTTGGCAGGTCTGAGGCAGAACGTCTGCTTCCAAAACTTGGACTATCAACACCTGTGGAAAGAATCGCGGCTGGCCCGATTTGGGCGGCATACTCAGGTTTTGTCAGAGTACGACTACTACCTGGATCGAATCCTGTAGAGGGTGACGAGTTCTTCCTAGTGTACGACCATCCAAACAATTTTGAAGCGCAACTCTGGAAGAAGGATGGTAGAAGTGCACAGAATAATATCTGCTATTTCAATGGAGGTTACTCCTCTGGTTGGTGCTCAGTTGTTGCAGGTGTCGATCTTGAAGCTGAGGAAATCATGTGTGAAGCAGCAGGCGACAAAGAATGCAGATTCATCATGTTCCCAAGAACCCGTAGGGACGAATACATGGAACGGATTGATGAATTCAAGAATATCTAGAACAGCAAATCCTATTCGAAATGTACAAGGGCGAATCAGGTAATCCCTGCATTCAGCCCTATGTGATTTTCCTTTTATCCTTCATTGTAAGTAGCACGGGTTTTAACATCAGAATGTTGTGCTCCCAGACAACGGCAGCGGATTGACTCTGTGAAGTGCATACAAGCGACCTCATGTCCCCATTCTAGAGGTCTGTACCTAGAAACCTTCGATGTTTCACAGAGGATTGATTAAGAGATGTGCGACCGTTTCTTATCTTTACGCAGCTGTATGAAATCCACATGTTATGATACGTTGCTACATTCCAAATGTAATGAGAAGTATGCGATACCAATCGATGTTCGACATCTGTGTCTTATTTCTGCATGTGCTTCTCGATTAGACTTCGAGTCACGACTTGGAAAAGTTCCTCGATACCTTCGCCGGTCTTGGCTGAAACCTCCACACAAGGAGCATTATATCGTGATGCGAACTCGCGGCCCGTGTCTAGAGATATTCCCGTTTCAGGGTCGCGTTCGTCAATCTTGTTGCCTACGAATATCAGCTCACAACCGGATACATTCTCTTTGAGCTTGTCAATCCAGTCCTTCAGACGTTCAAGGGTGAAGTATCGTGTCACATCATATACAGCCAACGCCATCCGTGAACCTTTGAAATACTCAGAAACCACATCACGGAATCGTGGTTGTCCACCAAGATCCCAGAGCATCAACGTGGCACCTCCACCTTCGAGTTCGACCTTCTTGGTGGCAAGGTTTACGCCAATAGTGATTTTCATGTCCTCGTCAAAACGGTTTTCAGTATAGCGTAAGGTGATACTGGTCTTGCCAACGCCACCTTCTCCGATTAACACAGTCTTGAACACTGGTCGTCTTGGTGCTGGTATCATGTCAATCACGTTCCTATGTGGTTCTAAAGGCTCTGTAAAGCCCTTCCTGTTAAATCCCACCCGCTATGAGGGGGATGTGATTGGCAGTGGCGTTACGTTAATGGGACTCGTTGATTGTTCCTAAAGGTATGTTTAGGAATTCAGTTGATCCCAATGTCGAGAGAAAGGGATACAGATATTCGTATCTGTCGGCCTTTATCCCAAGTAAGCAAGTAGGATATAGAATATATAGAGATATTGTGTAGATGTTTATTGCTATCAAGAAGGCACCATCCCTCAAATGGTAAGAGTTATCAGCAACATGCTGGTGGGCTTCAATGCATCCGGTGAATAACCATGGTCAAAGCCTATGTTCTGATAAAGACTGAGAGCGGGAAAGAAGACCACGTGCTTCGAAAATTGCTTGAACTCTCATATACAGAGGAGGCCCACAAGGTGTTTGGACCTTTTGACATCATTGCGGAGGTCAGAGGACGCGACATGGAAACATTAGTAGAGATAATCACACAAAGGATCAGGACTATCCCGGGGACTACCGATACACAGTCGTTGATGGCGATAGATATCGAGATCGATATGACTTCTACGAGTCTCGCAAACTGATAGTAGATATCGAGGTATTCTCTATCAGAACAATCACTCTCAAGAGAGTTCGTCTAAAATTTAGTTAAAAAGGAGTAACAAGAAATCAACCTGAGACCAATTTTCATTTGGAGGTTGATTGTTTGAAGCCACTTTCAAGAAAGCCTTTTGTTCTGATGCTGCAAGACGACGCCGGAGAATTGTCACATATCAAGCTGGATCCAGGGCTTGTTAGCAGCGATTCAGCACTTATCGTTCTTGATGAATATAACGACACTTGTTGGGTATGGATTGGAAGAAGTGTAAGCATGCCCACTCGGATGCATGCCTTGCGGATGAGCAAAAGCCTGCAAAAGACGGGATACTCAGTGGGAGCGACCACGATTGGTATGTCATTAACACACTTGATTGAGATTATGGAAAAAGATGAGGGCGAGCCTGATGTTGCTATGAACATCACCAATTTCAAGGAGTTGTTGAATCGAAAATGGAGTTTTGATGATGGCATCCTTGCATATGACCCAGCGCAGGCAATCTCATACGAAGCAAAACCTGTGGAAATCATCGAGTCCAGGCCGTCAACAACTCCCCCTCCAGATACTAGTACGGCAAAAAGGCAATTTGAGGTCGTTGCGAAAGATGTAGAGCCAGCTCCTAGAAGCAAGACAACCCTAAAGGTCACTACGCCCAGCATCACAGCTGAGAAAAAGGCTGCATATCTACTATATGCCACAGTGAAGAACACCGATATCGTGTATGTTGAGAAGATAGAAAGAAATGGCATCCCTGGATATCGGATAGAAGCACCGGGAATAATGGTCATTGAAGCATTGCTTGAAGGAAACAATGTTTCTATCACACCATCAAACTTTGGTGATAGTGAGCAATCACAAGATATCAAGAGATCTTACGAGTCGTGGCTCAAGAGGGTATGATTCTAATGGTGGAGAAACAGCCTCCGCCATACCTGCTATTCATCAGGAAGATAACGATACCAGTACATGTAGAGCGAGGAAAAACCTAGCTTGGCGTAGAGCTTCTTCGCGTGGTCGTTGTCAGACTCGACCTGTAGAAAGGCGCGAAATGCACCCTTGCTCAATCCCCATTCGAGAAGCCCTTCGCTGAGTCTTTGGGCAAGGCCCTGCCTCCTGAAATGGGGTCTTGTGCCAATTCGGAAAAGACCAATCCATCCATCCAATGCCATCCCAACTCCGACACATGCTACGACGTCACCGACCCTAATCTGAGCAAACGCCTTGTGGACATTGGAACGAAGCATGAGTTCACGCCGCACTTCAAGATCGTGAGAATCATGCCCTGTGCCCTCAAAAAAGCAATCTAGCCATTCCGAACTGGGACTTTCAAGGATGTCCACCTGATATTCTAATGACATAGGCTCATACTTGCTGATGTCTTTCGTTTGGACGTCCACTTCAATCCCTTTCCTCCATCCTTTCTGCTCAAGGATGGAATCAAGTCCCAATGGCTGGCTGAACTCGGTAAGCTGAAATTTTGGGGTGATATCCCTTGATTTATAGAAATCGACACAGTAGTGGATTGCTTCGTCAAGTCCAATTCCGGGTGAGGACATGGGCAGAACGCTGTTGGCTCGCCATGTCACATCCCTATTCGACCGCAACACCCAACCACCTAACGTGTGGTTCTCTTCTGCAACCCACATATCGGCATTTATGCGCTCAATCTGCAATACGAGATCTTGGTTCATCAGGTACCACCAAAGAGTCAGTGAATGTTCACAGCAATGGTGCCTTGCGTCACCTTAATCAATCTACTTGCGAAATGAAAAGGAAGAGATTGGTGCAGGCAATGGCTGAACTCCGATGGAATATCATGCTTGGTGAATGGGTCATTGTGACACCTAACCGAGCGACACGACCGTTTCAGGACGAAAAGAGACCTTGTCCCTTCTGCCCAGGACAACCGGAAACCAAAGGCGACTGGGAGGTTCTTACTCTCAAAAACAGGTATGCTGCGCTCCAGCCCGATGATCACCCTGTACGTTTGGACTCAGAATTGGTCATAGGAACCAGTGCGCACGGGTACTGTAAGGTCATCATCGAGTCCCGTGAACACGACAGACAGATTGAGATGATGGATAGGGCTCAATTGGAGAAGGTCTTTCGGGAGTATATCAGAGTATTCAATGATCTTGAGGCAAAAGAGGGTTAACAACAGTAGAAAAGATTAATACCAAATAATACCTAATATGGATTGATATACATGAAACTATCTGATTGGGCAAGAAAACATGGGATTGATTATAAAACAGCCTACCGTTTGTATAGGTCTGGAAATCTTCCAAGACCAACAGAACAACTAGCAACGGGTACTATTCTTGTCCATGAGATCCCAACCATTACAAATAATGCTGTTCTTTATGCCCGTGTTTCTTCTACATCTCAAAAGGAAGATCTGATACGACAATTACAAAGACTTCGGGATTATGCTGCTTCTAATGGTCTAACAATCATAAAAGAGGTAACAGAGATCGGTTCTGGAATGAACGGGAAACGAAAGAAGATGTTGGACATATTGAAGGACCCGTCTGCATCTATCATAATCGTAGAGCATAAGGACAGACTGACAAGATTTGGTTTTGAATATATTTCTCATGCACTTGAATCATGTGGTAGAGAGATCAGAGTAATAAACCAAACAGAATGTGTTAATGACCTTGTTCAAGATATGATTGATGTTCTGACAAGTTTCTGTGCAAGATTATATGGACAGCGCTCTGCAAGGAATCGTGCTAAACGGGCATTGGAGGCTGCTAAAAAAGGTTGATGGTCTTCATGGCATACAAATATGAACTTGATCCGAACAATGAACAACGGACAATGTTTTCACGACATGCTGGTGTAGCAAGGTTCGCATATAACTGGGGTCTTGAGCAACGTATCACTCTATACAAGAATAACCAAGGGAATAACAGATTCACTGATGCCATGAAACAACATAAACTTTTGAACAGTCTGAAGAAAACCAAGTTCTCATGGATGTATCAATGTTCCAAATGTGCACCACAAGAGGCTCTAAGGGATCTTGATAAGGCGTTCAAGAACTTCTTTCGTAGGATTAGAAATGGAGCGAAGAATGCTGGTTTTCCGAAGTTCAAAAAGAAAGGAGTACATGATAGTTTCCGACTAACTGGGACGATCAGGTTTATTGGACATACAATACAACTTCCAAGAATCGGTAGGATACGCATCAAGGAGAAACGAGAGCAATATCATTCTGGAAGAATCCTATCGGCCACAATCTCAAGAACAGCAGATAGATGGTTCGTTTCTGTGGCTGTAGAGGAAGAGATTGAAGTCCCGATAAATGATGGCCCTGCTATTGGAGTTGACGTAGGGATCAAGCGTCTGGCTGTGACATCTGAGAAAGAAACGTTCTCTAATCCCAGAGCATTGGACAGCAGACTACGAAAGTTGAGGAGATTATCACGGCAACTATCACGAAAGAAGAAAGGCTCTAAGAACCGAGAGAAGGCCAAGAGACAACTGGCTAGACTTCACCTCAAGATCCGTAATATCAGACAAGACACACTTCATAAGATGACAACACGACTGGCCAAGAACCACAGCCGGATAGTGATTGAGGACTTGAATGTGTCTGGGATGATGAAGAATCATAGACTTGCGAGAAACATCGCTGACGTGGGATTTTGGGAGATGAGAAGACAGCTAGAGTACAAGAGCCTATGGTATGGCTCTGAGTTGGTGATAGCTCCGAGGTTCTTCCCATCGAGTAAGATGTGTTCAGGTTGCGGTCATATCAAGACGGATCTCACACTGTCAGACAGAACATATGTCTGTGAGAAATGTGGACTGGTCATTGACCGTGACTTGAATGCTGCGAATAATCTGGTCGCCGCCAGTTGGACGGAGACACAAAACGCCTGTGGAGAGGACACGAGACTCCTAGTCGATCCTTCGGGGTTGACAACCGAGCAGACCTCGATGAATCAGGAACCGAACACCATTGGGAATACTGTCCCATTTGGGTAAGTTTCGGGCAACGGTCGATAAAGTCAGGGTCTCTATAGGCGACGGCAAGCACTTCCCCGTCGTCGTCCATGACAGCCGCGACCTCCTCTTCCTCCTCGAACTGGAAAGTATAGTCGTCGTTTCTCCAAGGCATGTCCACCTGTCCTGGCACAGCGTGAGGATTATATAAGATGAAAAAAGTGCTATCGAGTCGCCCCCTCCCTTTCGTCCGTCCTGCAAAGTTGCCAACGAACGGGGTAAGCCGTTGGCAATTCGTAGCAGTAGGACGAGGGGGTATCGAATATGTGCTGGAGTTCGAGAATAGAGGGAAAGCAATCGGGGTCAGCCTCAACCACCCTCATGCTCAGGCATATGCGCTACCATTCATCCCCCCACGTGTCAGAACCGAGATTGATCAGTTCAAGCACTACCTTGATGAAGTGGGTCTCTGTCTTGTCTGTGACGCCATTAAGAATGAGCTAAAGACAAGGGAGCGGGTGATCAATGACAGCGAACACTTCATATCCCTAATCCCATATGGGGCCAGACTTCCTTACGAGGTACATATCTATCCAAAAAAGCATGTCCAGAGTATCAGCGATCTTGAAAATACCATCGGAGAGTTCGGGGAGATCATTGCGGATACGATCAAACGATTTGCTGCGGTTTTTGACGAGCTGGCATATGTGATGGTTCTTCACACACGCCCAACGCGGGGCAATCACGATTACTGGCATTTCCATGTGGAGTTCTATCCGCCTTGGAGAGACAGGGCACGGTTGAAATACTTAGCAGGTGTCGAATCGGGGGCATGGACATTCACAAATGACTCTTCTCCTGAAGAGAAGGCAAAAGAGCTGAGGGACGCTATATGAATTCGATTACGCTTGAGGGTATGATTCATTATCTCTCAGACTTAGTGGATGTATCAGGGCAGGATGTGTATTGCTCAAGGGCACCAGGAAGGATCGAGGTGCTCGGGAATCACACTGATTACAATGCAGGTTTCGTGCTTGCAGCCACAATTGACAGATACATCTGGTCGGTAGGAACACTGTCAGAGCGAACCACACTGTATGCATTGGATATGGATGAAAGCCTCTCCGTGGATCCAATCCAGATAGTCTTAGAGCCGGACGACACATGGCAGAAATATGTGAAAGGGGTTCTGTGGGCACTCGCTAGAAGAGGATACGACTTCAGAAGCGTTTCTGCGGTGGTTCATGGAAATATCCCTATTGGAGGAGGATTGAGCTCGTCCGCAGCGTTGGAAGTATCACTTCTCAACCTCATCTCTGCATTGAATGGATTGCGTATACGACCCAAATCAGCAGCAATGCTAGCATTCGAAGCTGAGAGGGTGTTCTGTGGTATCTCGTGCGGAGTAATGGACCAGTTCTCATCGCAGCTTGGAAAATCAGACGCCCTGCTAGGGATTGATTGTAGAAGTATGCACACCTACGACATCCCATTCGAGTTTGAAGCGTCATTTGTTGTGATTGATTCGATGGTTTCAAGGGAGGCGAGCGATGTGCTCAACAGAAGAAGAAGTGAGTGCATCAAGGCCCTGAACCATTTGCAAGAAAGCGGATGGGACATCCACAGTCTAAGCGAGGTGAGCAACGCCCAGCTTGTTCAGGTAGATGACATCCTCGATGAAACTGAGAGCGATCGTGTCAGACATATCGTGATGGAAAATGCACGTGTCAAGGAGGGAGCTGCAGTAATTAAAGAAGGAGATTTGGCACGATTTGGTGAACTCATGAAAGAGTCCCATGCGTCTTCACGTGACCTATACGAGGTATCACATCCGAATCTAGACCTCCTAGTTGAATCTTCAAGTAGAATTGATGGCGTATTGGGTGCACGCATGTCTGGCGCTGGGCTCGGGGGAAATATCATCGCATTAGTCAAGGAGAGGAACATGCGTACGTTCATGGATACTATTTCAAGAGAATACGAAAGCCAGACGGGAAATATTCCCACTGTCACTAAGATCTCGATTCCGGGCGGGGTCACAACAAGACAGGTGTGATTCAAACGATTCTTATAACCGATTGCAGGCATCTTCAAGAATAGAGATGGAAAGGACACGCTCAAATCGAGGTGATGATATAAAATGGTAAATGATGACATCAAGACACTAGTGAGGCAGTTCGCTCCAATCCTACACTTTCATCCACACGAAGGAGAGTACTGCTGTTTCCCAAGTGATGCAGAGCAGGTCTACTCTGATTTTAATAACAGATGGGACGCCTTTGAAAAACAATTGGCTCCGTCAACACTTGTACAGTCAACGCCCTGCTATTTTGAGAGCTGGACTGATGAGAACATGATGCAGATTCGATACTGGTTCTGGTACAAATACAACAGGTTCCCTCGTGCTCCATTAGGTCTCGGTGAACACTTGGGTGATTGGGAACATATCGAGGTCAGAATATACTCCGAGGACAGGATCATCTGGCTCCTCTCAAACCATCTGACTGCTAGACAGGCTTCCATCCCTGCTGACATGACTCTACCTGGGTTCGAGCCCGAAGAGCCAATACTAGATGAAAATCACATCCATGCATGGGTGGCACTCGGATCACATGCCCATTATCCAAGACCTGATAGCAAACCGTATTGTGTCGGGAAAATCCTCTGTGACAAGATTGCAGATGAGGGGGAGATATGGACGACCGAAACCAACCTCGTTGAGCTCAAGAGTGCTAATTTCTACGATTTCAAAGGGCGATGGGGTGATGATCGTGCACCGCGCAGCCCGACCAATGAATACAACAACCGCTGGCGTAATGCACCCGATATCAAGCCCGTAACGATCCATAGGTGATGGTCAACATATGTCATCATCGATGTATTAAAACGTACATTAGTGGATGATTATGCGTAATCCTTATTAACGGCATGCCCTTCTGCATGATGACCACCTTCAAGGAATGAAAAGTCGTGAGAACTGGTGAATTTGGCCAATGGCACGAGGGTCCGATGGGACCCGTTTAGCTCATCCTAAATATTTCTCACAATTAACCAGCGAACTATCCTCTCACAGCCATCAGTCGGACGGGGGAACCCTACCAGTTAGGCTGTTTTTACATAGTATGCGTTCAACGGGTTGTGAGGGGGCCTTGAAGGTGGGCACTCTATATTATCTTCTTAGGAGATTGTACAATGGACAACACAATAACTAGAATCCTACTTGATATCGAAGACATGCCTCGGCAATATGTAAATGTCATTCCATACCTCAAGGAACCAATTCCACCACCTGTCAACCCTGCATCGGGAGAGCCTCTTCCACCAGAAGCACTGGAAAGTATCTTTGTGAAGGAATGTGTGCGACAAGAGGTTTCAGACAGAAAGCGAATAGATATCCCTGCTGAAGTGCGAGAGGGTTTGGTAAGGTATGGACGCCCAACTCCGTTGCAACGAGCGATTGGATTGGAGAGGTTACTAAAGACGCCAGCTGAGATATATTACAAACGAGAGGATGTGACACCTACAGGAAGTCACAAGGTAAATACCGCATTGGCTCAAGCGTTCTATGCAAAAAAGGAGGGTATCGAACGGCTGGCGACAGAAACAGGGGCTGGACAGTGGGGAAGTGCTGTCGCGCTCTCTTGTGCCCACTTTGACATCGAGGCCATGGTCTACATGGTCCGAGTGAGTTATGAGCAGAAGAGGTACCGGGGAGCCCTCATGAGATCCTATGGAGCAAGGGTTGTCCCGAGCCCATCCACGCTCACCGAGTTCGGCAGAAAGATCAATACTGAGCATCCAAATCATCCCGGGACGTTGGGCATTGCTATAAGCGAGGCACTGGAGGATACTTTTGCCCACGCCAACACGAAATACACGCTTGGATCAGTCTTGAATCATGTGCTCCTGCACCAGTCAATCATCGGCCAGGAAACGATGGCACAGCTTGAGAAAATCGATACATTCCCGGACATTATCATAGGATGTGTTGGTGGCGGAAGCAACTTTGGAGGTATCACTATCCCATTCATAGCTGACAAGAAATATAGGAATACGAAAATAATTGCAGCTGAGCCGACTGCTTGTCCTACACTTACCAAAGGCGAGTATTGTTACGACTTTGGCGATACCGCAGGATTAACGCCCAAGTTGAAGATGCATAGTCTGGGAGCTGACTTCACACCACCAAAGATACATGCTGGTGGACTGCGATATCACGGGGTCGCGCCGATAATCAGCGCATTGCTCAACCAAGGGCGAATCACCGCACGATCCTTCGAACAGACGGATATATTGGCCGCAGGGCTGCTGTTCGCTCGCGCAGAGGGGATAATCCCTGCTCCCGAATCAGCCCACGCTGTCAAGGCTGCAGTCGATGAAGCGATTAGAGCCAGAGAATCGAACGAGAAGAAGGTCATCGTCTTCAGTCTTTCAGGACATGGACACTTCGACATGGAAGCATATGCTGCGCTCATGAACGGACAATTGGGAGAAGTCCCACTAGTGGATGGACAGATGTTGATCCAACCTGAATCTATGGCCTCCATGGTTGAGGTAAAAAACGTTTGACAGAAAACAACGGCATCGGGGAATGGAACAAACCGATAAAAACGTGATTCGGCGATAGGAATTCTATTCCCCTTCCCGGCATATGTGCCCCTGTAAAACATGCTCAAGGACATACAATCCGCTGAAACATAAACTCATACAGATATGAGCTAAGAATCAATCGGGACAAACCCCTTTTTCAGGACGGTGTCTACAGGATATGTCCAAGTAGTAGGAAAGTCTGTATTATAGTTCGCCCCCCGACATTCCTTTCGCATCCGAGCCATCTTGATGATAAGTTCCGCAACAAGTGCGATGTTTCTCAGCTCAACTAAATCGGCTGTAATCTTGAAGTCCCAATAGAACTGATTGATTTCGCGGGCAAGGAACTCGATCCTGTTCAATGCCCGGATAAGACGCTTCTGTGATCTGACGATGCCCACATAATTCGCCATCAGACGGCGGATCTCATCCCAAAGATGCGATATAATCACCAGCTCATCGGGGTCGGTCGCCTCGCCAGGATCCCATGGAGGGATTTCATGCACGGTTCGTTCCTTCTCAATCTCTACCATCGCTACCTTCGCTGCATTCCGAGCGAGGACACTGGTCTCAAGCAGCGAGTTCGATGCCATTCTGTTCGCTCCGTGGAACCCGGTACAGGCGGTTTCTCCAATCGCATAGAGACCATGAATGTCAGTCCTACCGCATGTGTCAGTCTTTACTCCACCCATGATATAGTGTGCCGCAGGAACGACAGGGATAGGCTCCTTGGTCATATCGATACCTGCTTGAAGACAGGTCTCATAGATTGCAGGGAATCGATCCTTGATGAAGGTAGCATCCTTGAATGAGATGTCCAGCCAGACATGATCCGCACCCGTCCGCTTCAGCTCATGGTCAATGGCACGAGCGACAACATCACGCGGGGCGAGTTCCGCATCAGCATGATACTTGTCCATGAACCGAAGCCCATCTGGACCAAGCAGGACGGCTCCCTCGCCCCTCAGTGCCTCAGAGATGAGCTCAGATCGTATCTTTGCGTGGTAAAGTAGCGTGGGATGGAACTGGAAAAGTTCCATGTTCATGACCGTGGCACCAGCACGATATGCCATTGCGATGCCATCACCTGTGGCGACATCTGGATTCGAGGTGTAGAGAAAGACTCGTCCCGCTCCACCAGTCGCAAGTACAGTAATCTTGGCTGCAAACCGCTCAACCTCACCGGTATTGATGTCAAGCACATAGGCACCTTCGACCTGGTTGTTCTTCACATACAGGTTCACTGCAATATGATTTTCATAGATAGTGATGTTCTTGGACTTCCTCACTTTGTCAGTAAGGGCAAGTTCGATGTCCTTTCCCGTGTGGTCTTTGACATGCAAGACACGGCGAGCGCTATGTCCTCCCTCAAGACCAAGGTCATATTCTCCGCAAGAATCATCTGTACAGAAGCGAACCCCAACAGCCTCAAGATCCTTAATGACATTGGGCCCTTCTCGAACGAACTCACGAACCACATCCTCATGGCAAAGTCCCGCACCTACCCGTAGCGTGTCGGCGATATGCTTCTCGAAAGAGTCTTCATCAGCAACAACTGCAGCAATCCCGCCTTGCGCACGGTAAGTCGCCGATTCTGTCAATGTTCTCTTTGTAACAAGATTCACAGTCCCATTACCTGCAACCTTGAGGGCGAACAGTTGACCAGAAAGTCCACTACCTATCACGAGAAAGTCCGAGGTGTAGACCTTGTTTGCCATGATGCCACCTAGTTTGGGATGATTAGTTCGAGCTTATACAGGTTATGCAATAGCGAATCGAAACAGATAACCGATATGAGTGAGTCTAAGAGAACGGAAGGATTTGAATGAGTGAATGCCCCGAGTGTGTTATTTTGGGGAGGAGATCCAATGAAGGAATCATCCCGTGTTCCCTCTGTAGTGAGAAAAGGTGTGTCGACCACACAGTATGGGTTCCAGCCCACGAACTCGAAGGACACAGCAAGGAAGCCAAGGTAATCAAAAAAACTTTGAAGTCCAGACCACATTCTGGATGGTACGCGTTTTGCGGAAAGGGAAACCATATGCCTCGGGGACTGTCCGTTAGGTATGGAAAAAACAAGGAGGGAGGAAGGATCGTAATGCCTGTGGCAGATGAACACAGGAAGCTCGAGTTCTTCAAGTTTTGGGAAGTCGGCATCATAGAACATGCTGTGGAACATTGGTGGCCAAGGGAGCACTATGCACTTTCGTGTTCGGTTGCGTCTGCAATGGTGGAAGTGGCACATCTAGTCAATCAAGGTGAACTCCAAGACACAGTCAGAAAGAGCATATACGACCTTGCTATAGTGGGGAGGGCATCGAAGAAGTCTTTCTTCCATTTGCCATCGAGATTGGAATTTATGCGAAAATCTGAGAAGGCACTCAATGCTAAGGATTTTGCATCTCTGGTCTGTTCATACTGTACAATCGTCCCTTGTTTCAACCGGCTCAAGCCATTTCATGATAGAAAACAGTTCCAGCGAGCGATTGATAGTCCGGTATAGGTGGTCTGGGGGGCGTTAAGCCTCGATTGCAGTTTCAATAAAGGTTTAAAAGGCTGTAAAAACCAAAATCACATCTTTAAGGGGCCAAATGGGAATGAACGTCGAAGGTATTGTAATCTTTGACTTGAAATCGGGAATTCCGTTATACTCGAGATTGGACAATAGTATGGACTCATCACTCTTTTCCAGTTTTGTCGCAGCAATAGGGCACTTCTCACGAGATCTCAAGCTTGGAACTCTGGCTTCGTTTACAACAGAAGAGAAAATAATCTTCCTCGCGACTCGTGCGAACACCATAACCGCATTGATTACGCCCACACGAAAGGAGTTCCAAGAGGCAAATGCCTTTGCAAACGAGCTTGGTAAGCAGTTTGAGGAAGAGTACTACATCCCTGGATGCTTGCAGCCGGAGGAGTATTCCAGCTTTAATGCGGTGGCAGACGAGTTCCTGCGCAAGCTCAGGAACCCATTCATCAGCAATGTGGCGAGGTTCATCCATGAAAAATATGGAGGGAGCATAGCTATCAAACCTCGCCTGATGAAAGACAATGGGAGCGAAGGAACTGTGGATATGCTGGTGAATCTTGGGATAAGGTATGATGACGATTACGACCCAAGAGGGAACGGGAAAGGCACACAGGACATATACGCAGATGCCTATATCTTCTGTAAGGTAAATGAGGGACGGATGACTCGTGGAGAGATTATGGAGTTCATTGACTCGCTTGATGGGTTCGGTGTTCGCTCTATGAAAAAGGATAACCTTGAGTTCATCCCCTATTTCCCAACAAGAGCAGTGATTGTGGCTAGGGACTATACAGACCCTGTTTTCGACTACCTTGCCAAGTTACCACGCGAGGAAAACACGGTCTATGTCGATGGAAGTCATATTTTCGCAGGTCGAAGGATAAAACATGCTTCAAAGGATACAAGATGTCTGGTTGACCTTTACAGATGGCATGAGAATGAAGAACCGGAGAAAATCGAGTTCTAGGCACATTGATTTGACAGCCCACGAAACAATAATTCCCATAAGAACACTAGCAACGGTTTCAAAACTATGTGACTGCATAGATTTCCATATGCACAGTCCCTTGATCATACACGATACAAGAAAGGGAGAAGTGCACTAGGACTCCTCAGTCTTTTCTAACATATCGGATGACTTCACTAGTGCAACTCCTACAATTGCAAGGATTCCAGCTAGGAGTGCTAAAACCTCTGGCGGCTCTCCAAGAAAGAAATCACCTGCTAGGCTAACGAACGGCGCCAAGAAAAGGAACGATGAAGCCTTGGACGCACCGATTATTTCGATGGACGCAAAATATAGGACATATGCAAGACCAGATGCCAAGACTCCCGCAAAAAGGAGTCCCGCTATTGAGAGAGCATCTACGACAAATATCAGAGTGCCACCCTCAATGATGAACAACAGGATGAAAGGGATTACCATTACAGAGGAGATTATGTGCTTGATGGTCATCACCACATATTTGTCAGCACCATCCAGATAGTAGAGAGTAATAGTGTATGCGGCCCACGCCAACATTCCTATGACTGCGAACAGAATGCCTATCTCAAGGCTTGCGGACTGCGTCCAGACAGTCGACAGGAACACGATACCTGCAAGAGAACCGATTGCAAAACCTACGATCTTAAGGAGAGTCAAATCCTCGTCCATGTACAGGACTCCGAAGAGTAGGACAATGATCGGGAATAGATTAATGATAATTGAAGTTGTCCCTGATGAGATGTATTCAAGGCTCATATGAGTAGCGAGTACAAAGATTGCAGAGAAGAACGCGCTCAATAGTAATGGGAGCTGATAAGGACGTATGTGGGCACGGATACGGGAAAAGGTACTTTTCTGATATGCCAAGACAAGAACCATCGTGAGTGCTCCCAACGCATATCTGAAAAAGGCGTAGAGAATCCCAGACACTCTGAGTGGGTTCAGTCCAGAGAGGACTCGTGCGATGACATAGTTCATTCCCCAGAGGAGTATGACGAGAGTTAGAAATAGATACGGCTTTGATCGCATTGCAAGGGCCACCGGAACCAACTCCCTCTTAGGGATTATGATACTACCTGTGGAAAGTGATGGCAATCTGCTCGTTCAGTGGGATCATTCGAAGCCTATTGTTGGGTGTTTCCAGTCGGGCTATCACAGTTGCACCAAAGACCTTCACCATGTGTAGAGGCACATGGGCAGGGAGATAGACCTCTATCTCGTCGGGCAGATTTTCCATCTCTATCTCAATCTGGTGCTGATTCGCAGATACGCCAGTAGAAAGCGAAACCATACCTAACTTGGTGGGAATATTCGAAACATTGAGAGGCTTTTCTGACGTGAACCAGTCCTCTGGGATTCCAGAGAAAATATAGAGGTCTTTACCAATCTCATAGACCATCATGTCACGAAGAAGTATCTTCAGGGCTGCTGCTGCATTGATGCTACAACCGTTTCCATCGGTTCCCCCTTTTGTCTGCGGGTCGATCCATTCAGGCAGATAATGAAAGTCAGAGAAATAGGCAGATGCACGGGACAGAATAAGCTCTGCCTCATGACGTATTCCCAGTAAGACGAACGCGTGCGCAATCCAGAGTGCATGATGACTTGAGATTCTTTTCTTCTCGTCGGGGTACCGGATGAGCCCTCTGTAGAACCTCTTCGCACGCATCCCACTAACAAGATCCTCGAACAGATCCCGGCCGATGTCAAAGTCCTTTGAAAGTGTGAAAGCACTGATGAAACCCAAGATTACTTCAAGGTCATCAATGGAGTCATAGTCCCAAGGTTTCTTCTTCAAGATGCGCTTGCAATCATCATCTAGCATTGAACGAAATCGCTCAAGTGCCTTGTCAAAATCCTCGCCTTTAGCCTTTATCGCATTTGACGCTAAGAGAATCCAATAGCTCTCTAGAATCTTATCGAGTGTGATATTCCTAGGGGGAATAGGTGGAACATAGGTGGTCACCCCTTGCGTTATTGATTCAATTGATGGAACGCTTGCAAAATCTGGATGAAATACCGAGTCACTCTGGTTCTCAGAACCTGCTATGCTAGACACAGTGGAACTGATTGTGTCTTCAATGGCCCGTGAAACCGCAATTCTGAACTGGGTGACGGAATCACCAAACTCGATTTCAGGAAATAGGCTCTCTATCTGATGGATGACCCATAGAAAGGGAGAAAGGGCCGAAACATGATCCTGAACTCTTGCGACCTCATTGAGCTTGGATGCGAGTTCCGCAATAGCAATAGCTGCGATATCTTTGTATCCGCTCTGAGCGATTGCGGAGATGCTTCGTGTCAGACTTCCAGAGTGGCTCACAATGTCATCAATGCTTAGACTGCTGATCGTCCTGCGAAGTTGAACCACCAAGGAAACACTTGCTTGTGCTGCGACTCTACTGAGTTCTGCATCAGGAAATTCAGCATAGGGATTATCAAAACTGAAGTCAAACCATGTGGCGACAGCCTCATCACGAAGATCAAATGACTTGCAGGAGTCGGTAAGTGGGTTGTCGCGAGGCACATAATCAAGAGGGGAAACAAAAATCAAGATGTCTTTTCCAGCAGGTCTAAGATTGAAGTCATATCTGGCAATAGCTGTGCCGAACCCCCTTACAGAACGGTATTCAGTATCAATGCGGTCTTCTTGCTCAATGATATCCAGTAGCTGAGGGTCATCGAATTTGGTCATGATGAGATTTGCAGGTTCACGATCCAGTTTTAGGGCAAGAAAGCCATTGGAATAGAGGCATTGTGTTGAAGTGTCGTAGTATAGGTCTGAAATCGGAAGCATCCCACTCGCAGCGAAGGGCCTCAATGCGACAAAGAATGAGAATGACTGAGGGTCAAGTGACAGGTTTTGTAAATTGATTTCATTGACCAAGTATTCTTGACCGTCTTTGACCGCATAATAAACGAGTCTTTGAAAGCCAATCGGCCCAATAGTAAGATTCCATTCATAAAGCTGGTCCTCGATAGAAATCAGGTTGAAAGGAGATTCTGTCGGCGATAATAGGGCGGGAAAGATGATTTCCGAATCCTTTGGCCAGAACTCAATCGAGCCACATACCTCTAAACCAGTGGTCAACCCATGTGAGTCTGCAATGGCAAAATTTCGACCTCCAGGGGTGCCAATTAATGTCCAGTTGCGATACGAATCGTTGAAGAGGCTCGCGGGAACAGGGTTTTTTCTTCCACCTTGCCAAATCTTCCGGATAGCCCAGTGTGGGAGCATGTGTTTCTCCGCATTTGCAAAGGCGACTCCATTCAAGCCAGCTCGAAGTACCTCTATCTTATCTCTGACTGACATATCGTCACTTGGAGTGACCTCTATCCTATTCCGAATCGCGATTTCCTTCAGGCGTTCCAGGACAGAAACCTCATCTAGAATCAAACAGGAGCCTCCTAGTTGTATTGTCCACATGTCTTGATTGTATTTATGTTTCATCCGCATGTCTTGAAAATGAGACCCTATTTGCAGCCACTGGAGCCGATTGCTAAACCTTAATAGCATATCAAAAGCGAAGGAGTACACAAGCGAAAACTTGTAGTAGTCAGATGTCCAAGTTCTCACCGCGTCACATTAGAGGGATTCCCATGGCAGAGGTCTTCACCAAGCCGTCCAGACGTATCAGGAATATGGTAGCCAAGGAGCTACGGCTTATTGTGAAGGATAAAGTCGCCCTCCTGCTCATCTTCATGCTCCCAGCTGCCCTTATTGGTATGCTGTGGTGGGCGACAGATTCTAGCGAGATGGGTGATGTCGAGATAGGTGGCGACTCTGGTGGAGGATTTGGGGGAGGACTTCAGAATGCGACAGTCCCAGAACCCACGAACACGACCCTTCCGGAGGAGGAGTCAACAGGGGTTGTTGTGGGTCTCATAGATTTAGATACGACACGGATGTATGATGGCGAGGATCTGTCTGAAAACTTCACCAAAACGTTGGAGCGTCTTGTGGACGAACTCATCATCTACGAGGACGAAGAACTCGCCTATCGAGACTTGTACCAGAAGAAGATAGATGGATACGTCGTCATCCCTGATGGATTCGAACGGAATCTGACTTTGAACGAACCCACGTACGTCGAGGTTCATGTGGATGCCTCAGACTTCATCAAAGAGTCCTCCGTGCAAGGAGTGGTTTCTGGTGCTGCAATCCTGTTCAGAGTTAGCAAGCTCTGGATTCGTTCGGAGGTATTCCCGAATATGATTATCGAATTCGCTCCAAAAGGGGGGTTCCTTGAAAGCATATTCGGGAGCTTTATCATCGTCTTCTCAGCGTACCTCGGGATAGCAATGACTGCATCCCAATCCATCGTTGGCGATATCCCTCTAAGAAGGATGCTTCTTACACCGACCAATAGATTAGAAGTCATTGTGGCAAAAGTCATCGGATATGTGATAATAGGTTTCTTCCAATCGTTATTGCTGATTGCCCTCTGGGTGATAGTGTTTGGACTCAACCTGAATACCAGCTTCCTGACATTAGTTGCGATAATGAGCCTGATAGCACTTACAGGCTCGACTACTGGACTTCTGATCTCATCGATATCTGGAACCAGATTGCAGGCGAATCAGATATTCCTCTTTGTCCTGTTTGGGTCAGTGATACTTGCTGGGTTCTTTATCGATGTCGGGGTTTTGGACGAGATTCTACCTCTGAACCAGGGTATGAGGTTGTTAGTTGACACTGCATTCAAGGGGCTTTCACTTCTTGACGTATGGTTGCCCATTGCAAAACTACTTGCATTTTCAGTGGGAGCTGTCTTTGTGGCAGCATACATATTCGGCAAGAAACCAACGTTAGGGTAAGGGGACAACAATGACATCACGAACTCACGATTCATCAGACAAGACGGAAATCGCACCATCATTCATTGAAGAAGGATATTTCTCTGGAGTAAGGATCAGCGAGACCATTGACTGGTGCCTTCTGCGCAAGGATCGAGAGTTACATTGTGAAGTAGAAGGAACTCTTCGCGGAAATAATGAACTAGTCAGGTTTAGAGGGCGTATCATTGGCGTAAAGAAGGGAGTCCTTGTCAGAAGGATTGAGGTAGTAGTGGAAGAGGATTTGCGAAAACGGAAGAAGGGCGAACTCGACAAAGTCCTCACTGTGGGAGGTAGGAGTTCGACTACTGAGGACGTTGCAGCACATCAGATTACGGTGCAGAACTACCTCAAACGCAATATGTACGATGATATGTTCTATGACGGGAAAGAGCTGCAACAGGCAGTAAAAGACATCGCCAAGATAAAGGCCAATAAGCAAATCAAATGTACGATCTGGGGAAAACGAGCGTCCGACAAGCTTCATATCGTGATATCTGGAACCATTGTAGGCTCTTCAATCAGTGTCTTCGAACCTATCCTTCCTGAAGGGTATCTTGAAGTGAGAGTTGAACCTGAGGAGGACGTTGGTGATCCGAAGATTTTCACTATTGCACAGCCCCAGCTCTTTGTTGGGCCAATCAAATTCAGAGCGGATCCAAATCTTACAGTATTCGCAGAGAAAGTCTACGTCCAGCCATCCTCATGGTTCGATGCTCCAGTGTATCGGAATGTCTTGGAATGCAGGAATTTGACGGTCACACTCAAGGACGGTAAGAAGCTCATTGAAAACGTGTCGTTTGCCATTAGAGAGGGTGAGATGCTGGCAATCATCGGAGAGTCGGGTGCTGGGAAGTCAACGACTATCAAAGCGCTAATCGGCGATATCCCAAGTACTGGAGTTGCGCGGATTGCGGGGATTGACTCGAGGAATGCCCAAAAGGTTCGCTATTTCTTTGGCTATTGCCCTCAGGACCTCAGCTACATGTACGAAACCTTCACACCTCTTGAGAATATTATAGCTTTTGGAAAGCAGTATGATATCCCTGAGTGGCAGCTGACACAAGAAGGAAAGACTCTCCTTCGCGATTTCAATATTCTTGAGAAAGGCAATAACTTAACTAGTGAACTCAGCGGCGGACAGCAACGCCGTGTGTCCATTGCCATCGCCCTTGTCCATAGGCCCAAGGTACTACTAATGGACGAGCCTACATCTGGACTTGATCCCGATAACAGGAACGAACTCTGGCAGTTCCTCAACTATATCAATCAAGAATATGGCACTTCGATGGTCGTCATCACACATTACCCAATAGAAGCAGAATTCTGTGACAAGGTTGCCGTGTTCATGCGAGGAAAAAGCCTTGTAGCCTTTGGGTCTCCTGCCAGACTGAAAGAGTCGATGCCTTCACGAGGGTT
>JAJRZD010000076.1 GCA_024275415.1 archaeon | reverse complement strand
GGATCGGTTGCTAGAACTTGGTGTGATGCGAGTTCCAGAAGGCGAAGATTGGAGCAGCGAGTAGATTCCTACTGAACCCCAGCATGACTGGGGTTTTTGTTTCCTGCTCTACTGCTGATGAGATAGTATTCCAAGAGTGGTACAGCGTCATAATAGACTGAGAGGGGGAACTTCATCATTGTTGATCCATCGTTCCATTGGATTCCTCAGGGCCATAATCCCATCTCAACGTGCTCAGAAACAGAATATGTTATATAGAATATTATTATATAATAATCAATGATGGGACGGATTCAGCAGTGAACAATCAGGGAGCCTCGAACCGTGCAAGCATTACCCATTGAATTCATTTTGGAAGTATCTGCAATCTTTGCAGGAGTGCTATTTGCACTGGTGGCACTGATTGGAATCTATCACTACTCAAGAGATATCCAGTATAGACGGTGGGCATTCACACACCTACTGTTCTGGGTGGCGTTCATTCCTGAGAACTCCCTCTCGCCATTCCCATACCTAGGGTTTCTTGGTAGCATGATCCTACGCGTACTTGCATCACTCCTTCTACTCAAGGCATATAACTTTCGACGATTATCAACAGTACGTAATTCTATTCTTTACTTATCAGTTCTGATTGGTTCAATTGCATTCATTGCACTCTTGATGTTCTTTGCATTGTCCCCGACCACAGTTGCAACCCCTACATCGATCATAATGACATATAGCTTCACCTATGTGTCACACAGGATTCTCAAGAACGGACGCGAAAGGAGTACATTCCGGTCTCTTGCGGGTGTTTCCTACGGGATTTGGGCATTGGCAAGTCTGCCTATGAGCTTATTGCCTCTCATTCCAGCGGTCTTTCTAGTTGGATATATCCAATTCATAGCACAATCACTTGTCATGATAACGATGTTCCTAGCATTCATTGGAAGCACCAATCAAAGAATAGAGGACAACCTGCGCATGACCTCTCTCTATGCGAGTCTGGTATCTCATGATCTCAGGAACTTTGTGAATGTGGCATCTGGAGCCATCGAGCTTGTCAAAGGGAAGGAGGGAGAGGATCAGCAATTCCTTGATACTGCAAGAAAGACTCTCAAGTCTGCCTCGACGTTCCTGCGTAAAATCAGAGGTCTATGGCTTGACATAACCATGCAGTCAGAGAGCATCGTTGACCTAGACCTCCGAGAGATTTTGGATGAGGTACTTGAACGTGCTAGGGGCGAGCATTCTCTCTCAGAGGAGGAAATCAGATTATCCTGCCCGCTCAAGTGTTACGTAAGCACGACCCCTCTGATTGAGCAGGTTGTTTGGAACCTCGTTGATAATGCAATTAGGTACAGCAAAGGACTGCCAAAGGTGAAGGTATCCGTCATGGAAGGATCTGATATTGCAGTATCCATTCAAGACACTGCAGGTGGTCTGTCCAAGTACCAAAAAGAACGATTGCTCAAGAAGAATGATGATGTGTCCAGTCTGGGCATAGGTCTGATGCTAGTCAGGGAGATCACCCAGAACTATGGGATCCAGTTGACCCTCAAAGAGGTAGTCGAAGATGACAAAGTGGTCGGAACAATCTTCACACTACATCTGCCTCATTCGGGAGGAGTCCCCCCCTAGGATGCTTGCCTGTTATCCATATGCTCTAGAAGAACGAAAGAGTAAGTGGTGGAATGGACAGGACAAGAATTATCATTGCAACGACAAACATGAGAACCCTGGTTTTTGATACGGGAACTGTGTCATCAAGTGCTCCAGGATGTTCCTTTCCTGAAGAAAGGGCAAATACAAGTATTGCCATCAACCAGAACCCGAGAATGAACATGACAACAATCGCCCCGTAGCCTACGTACTTGTGGATTCTCTCATCAATGATTGCTCTTAATGCATGTCCACCGTCCAACTGTCCAGCTGGGAAGAGATTCAACGCTGTGACAAGACAGCCCACCCAAGCAGCAAAGCCTACTGGATGCAAATAGATTGTGCCACCCGCTGGGATGAAGTCGCTGAATATCATTTCAACAAATACGAAGAGCAGTGGAACCTCAAGACTTCCAGACATGTTCGGGTATGCAGCATCAATGGCAGCAAGCTGTTCAGCAGTCACTGGGACTGAAAGGAGGAACCCGACTACAAGTGCTACGAGCGTGACAATAAACCCTGCTACCGGTCCTGCCATGCCAAGGTCAAACAGGTCACTCCTATTCTTTGGAGGACTTTTCTGCTGAATGAATGCGCCAAATGTGCCGCCAATCTGTGGTAATCCAGGAATGAAATAAGGAGGTGTCGCCTCGATACCTCGCCGTTTCGCCATCTGGTAGTGTCCCATCTCATGAGTCCCGATGATGCCCATCAGTGCCATGATGAAGATGACAGTAGTGAAGACAACATCCCATATTGTGTAGCCTTGTGGATAGAACAGTGCTAGGAACACAGGGCTTGATGCCTGCAAGAAACCACCCAACGCAATGGATGCAAGAGTGGCAATGAATAATGCCTTGTTAATCCGGACATCGCTTTTCGGTTGGCGTTCCTCCGGAACGAACCGAGTGTAATAGATCCCTCGTGACTTGTCCTTCCAGCGAATGATGGGCCAGAGTCGCATCTCTTTGGAGCGTTGATGAATCCTCTCAAAGACCTCACGTTGCATTTCAGATGAAGGGAGGTTCCCCTCCATAGCGTGTCCAATCTCTGTAATCTCCGAGCTGGAGATCGAAGTGTGGTGGTCGTGGTCAGTAGGCGACAATCTACTTCCTTTCCAACGATAAAGAAAGGTAGGCATCCCAAACTCGATCTGGCTTGCGAGAATCTCAAAGTCCTCGCTGAGAATCTTTTCGACCTCGGAGAAGACAGGATAACTTATCACGCTTCCAAAATAGGCATCATCAATAGGCATCGTCGTGATTCTCCACTATCGCTAGGATAGGTTGAGTTCAAGTCCAATGCCTATAAGAGTATCCGCTTGTGCATAAGCCTTCAAATCTCTAACGTGTTGGCGAACATGAACGCATCATGGACTGTTTCTAGCAGATTCATCGGTTTCTTCACGGAGCCAACCGTTTCTACTTTGATCCCAGCCTTCTCAAGTCGGCTGATGAGTCTATCTCGCGGTTCAGGCTTCGTGGCGACGATGACTGTGTCTGCTGGGATCATTGAGATCGCATCTCCCTTCTGGATAACTACATACTTCTTGGTGATATGAGATATCTTGTCCTCGTGAATCCTCACTCCGCGCTCTTTCAAGTTCTTTTTAATGACCCATCGAGTCGAGAGACCTATGTCTTCGCCCAAACGTTCGCCGAGCGTAAACAGGTTTACAGATTCCGCGAATCCTGTCGCATGAAGAGCCACATGACAGCCAATCGAGGTGCCACCGATGACAGCGACACGACCTACTGAGTCCGGTTGTAGGGAAAGGATATCGTATGCTGAGAGCACCTGTGGCCCCTCGACGCCATCGATAGAAGGAGCTCCTGCTATGGTTCCCGTGGCAACCACGATGCGGTCAAATGTCCCACACTCAAAGTCAGACGGGACTGCCTCGTGATTTAATTTGACAGAAACCCCAAGCCGTTCCAGCTCACGCCTCATGTATGACACATAGGATGCATGTTCTCCTCTTGTTGGCACTTTAGAAAGTAAGCTCAGGAGTCCACCAAGCTGACGTTCCCTCTCGAATATGGTGACTGAAAACCCTCGTAGTGCCAGTACTCTCGCAGTTTCCATCCCCGCAACGCCACCACCCACCACCGCGATAGAACCCTCACCTCTTGGACCAAGACTCCTTTCAAACTCGTGGCCTGCTAGTGGGTTTATGGCACAGGTCACAGGTTCTAAAAGGAACACCATGTCAAGACAGCCAAGGTTGCAGGCGATGCAGTTCCTTATCTCCTTCTTTCTGCCTGTCCTGATTTTCTCTATAATTTCCGGGTCTGCGATGAACCCCCGAGACATCCCAATGAGTTTGGCTTTCCCTCGCTGTAAAATCCTCTCTGCGATGGTTGGACTGTTGATCCGGTTACAAGCGACGACTGGCACATCCACGACATCTGCTATGCTCTCTGCCAGATACGCATAATGTCCCCTCGGAACATCCATAGTAGTCTGAGGCACACGGGTTTCGTGCCATCCGCCTGTCACGTTGAGTACGTCCACACCAGCCTCGACAAGCCATGGTGCCAGTGTCTTGTTATCCTCCAAGGTAGTTCCGTTCTCGACGAAATCATCCCCGCTGAGTCTGTAGAATATTGGAAATCCCTCTCCGACATGTTCGCGTACGGACTCAACGACCTCTAGCGCGAACCGAGCCCTGTCGTGTAATCCGCCATTGTACTCGTCTTCTCGCTTGTTCGTACAACGAGCCATAAACTGGTTGATTAGATACCCCGCAGACCCTATTATCTCTACAGCATCGAACCCAGCTTTCTTTGCCCGCTGTGACGCCAACCCAAAATTCTTGATGGTGGTTATGATCTCGTCCTTTGTGAGAGAGCGAGGAGTCGAGCGGAACAATCGACTTGGCACATCAGAGGCAGAAACTGGTGCTTCTCCTAGGAACAACGGATGCGAGTATCGTCCTGCGTGATAGAGCTGGGCTGCGACAGGAACATCGTGTTCATGGATGGCGTCTGTCAGCTTCTTGAGTCCTGGGATATGCTCATCTGTGCCAATCCCAAGCATCGTAGGTCCACTCTTGCCAAGATGTTCAGTATAGCATCCACCTACGATGATGAGCCCGGGCTGGTATTGTGCACGCGTCTTGTAGAAATCTATCAAGCGTTGATTGACCATCCCATCATCATTACAGTAGCCCAGATGTGTCGCAAGCATAATTGCTCTGTTCTTGAGATGAAGGTCATTGATATCAATCGGTTCAAGCAGTTTCATCGCATTCACTTACCCGTGAAACTAGTAGAACCTCATATAGTTGCGGGTGTTTTATGCGGTTGTACTCTGACCATGGTTCAATCCAGAGTGTGTTTCATAGACTTATCCAATGTTCTTCCTCTTGCGGATCCTGATATACGACCATATGATCCAGACCGCCAATATCGCAAGTCCAGCAAAGCCCACTAATAGGAGTACAACCAAGAGTGGAATAGTAGACTCGGTTAAATCTGAAGCAATTTTGTCGGCAAATACCACAAGGTGAAACGCTACAAAGAAGACATTCAGGAGCCCCACAGCAAAGAGAAAGAAGACATTCGATTTGCATTCGTAGAGCGTACGTAGCAATTCAAGCATAATGATGACTGTCATCAAGGTTGATATCCACATAAGTATGAACGCCCTGAGTCGAGCATCAGCGTTGTCCATTGCAAAATATGGCGATGAGAATATGAGTATTGCATCGAAGACGACCATGACCGCGTATAGTAAGCTGAATACTTTCGCTCGCTCCAGTGGTCTGTTATCACTACATTCTAATGATTCTGCCACACTTATTACCTAAATGTTATATTGTTCAAAAAGAGATAAGAATTCCGTTTGTGAAAAAAGGGGGGACTGCGACATCCCCCAAGACCTATTTCTTGTTCGCAATCCCAGCGATGATGCACAAGACCGCGACTACACCAACCACAAGAAGTAGATTGTCTGTGACAAATGTAATGATCTTATCGACAGTAGAGGGTTCTGCTGGCGGCTCGACCTTGTCCATGATTAAGTTGACATCTGCAAAGTCACTGTTGAAGGTGATGTTGTAGTACTTTAGTAGACCATCTGACTTGTACCATGTCGTGTTCAGTGTAAGATAGACATCGGATTCGTTGTAACCGATATTGAAGCCAAAGTAAGTCGAGTTCTCAATCACTACGGCATCAACCAACAAGACAAGATACGCAAGAGTAGAGCCCATTAGGCCTGGCGTATTATCACCAATCACCTCCCAGTTGCCGACAGGCAATGCGACGGGAATTTCAAAGAAGCTTGAGATGACGGACGCGCGGAGGGTGTCAAGGTCGCTATAGTCAGTGTTCATTACCTCATATCCAATCTCAATGTCTGACACTGCTGATATGGCTGACAGATTGCCCAAGGATGTGATGTTGATGTAGACATCTCTCGTGCTATCTATGGTTTCATATCTAATGGTCATCTCGTACTCGTTGAGGTCTCCTACATTGACCGCCCAAGTCCAACCGTGAACATTCTGGGCGTTGACGACAGGAATCATCATCAGTGAGAACGCGATGAGCAACACCATGAATCTTTTCGACATCTTCTATTCATCTTCCACAAAGTGATAGTACACCAAACAAATGAAACGCAACTAATGAATGAATCCCAGACGCCCCTTGAGTGAACTGAGCTGTTTCTGAAACCACTTAAGGAATGGTGCAGAGTGTTTACCGTTTGCAAACCCTGTTAAGGAGAATGCATCATTGACCAAGACCAAGAAAGAACTAGCGGCTCTCCAATGTATCCCTTGTCGAGGTGGAATACCTCCACTTATCGATCTGAGGATTTCTGAGCTGTTACCAGCGGTTCCTGAGTGGGCGCGGGTCGAGGAGAACGGGTTCGACAAGATCCGTCGTGAGTACAAATTCAAGGATTTCAAGAAAGCGATGGAATTCGTCAACTCAGTAGCAGAGATCGCAGAGGCTCAGGATCACCACCCGGACATCTTCATTCAGTGGAACCGTGTTGTGCTCACACTATGGACTCATGCTATCAACGGACTGCATGACAATGACTTCATCATGGCTGCCAAGATAGATGGCATCAGTGGCTAGCATGGATGGGACAAGATGTCCCCTATTGTCAAACGAACGCCCACAGCATCGTCATGACCGCAACGATTGCTGTCATGATGATAGCTACAACCAACCCGTACCGTATCACTTGTCCTTCGATGCCAATCTCATCAATCACAGCTGCAGCGTTCTGTATCTTTGCCGGGCTTAGAACGCTGGCCAAGCCCCCTCCTATCCCATTAGAGGCAGCCACGACAACGGCATTCGCTCCGATTGCAGTACTTGCCTGATAATGATAGTTGGTGAACATAGCGATAGCTGAGGTCTCTGAGCCTGAGATGAACCCGCCAAGGAGTCCAAGGAATGCTGCTGTAAGTGGATATGCCGCCCCCAGCGATGCCGATGTCATTGATGCAAGGAGATAGACCATGTTGTTCGTCGGATCCGCGGGGAAAACCCACACTCCTCCAGCGTCAGGGACAAAGCCACTGAAATTCAGCACTTCTGCCATCGCAAAGAAGATTGCTGCTGCAAGGACAGGGCGAGGGGCACGTTTTACGAACTTGTTGAACGTATTCTTCAACACAGTCTTGTCGTTGTTGAAGAAGGGCATTGAGGCAATGGTAGCAATGAGCATTAGAGTGTATGCCTGCCAGAGGAACTTTGTGCTGATCACAAGGTCGCGGGTGACCAGATCCAATCCTTGGTACTGGGTAAAGAAGATGACAAAATCGAGTTGCACTGCAAGAAGGTACTTGATTGGCTCTACGAGCGTCGTCACCAGTGAGAGGATGACAAGGAGCACCCAAGGAATGCTTGCCCGTTTCAGGCTCATCTTACTCTCTACCTCGTGGTCTTCCTCTTTCAATTGGCTCCGGTCGATGAACGGTTTCTTGGTTATCCGATTATAGATAAAAAGCACAGCAAGAACCGCAGCGCCAGCAAAGACATTTGTCAGACGAGTCAGGTTCACAACTTCAAGATTGCAGATTATTGCCGTGATACCGGCTGTCCCTCCTGCTATCACTGCGAGCAGCAGTCCCTCGCGGTTGAGGAGAAGCTTCTTCCCGCCTGCAATCCAGAGCATCGCGACCGCAATCCCAACTGAAACGACAGGCATAAACGCAGCAAATACCGAACCCGCATACCAAAGCTCGATTGGACTCCCAGATACTGCCGAGTAGATGTCAGTGAACACTTGGGCAGGGACGCCAAGAAGAGCAAATGTCGTAAGAGGGTCGTACCCTATAGAGGGCAGTGCCACAGCCACCAGAGGTGAGAAGCCAAGTGCCAGCATGACTGGAGGTAGCATCGAAACAGGTGTAGCGCCGATGCCCACAAGGAAGAGACCCAGTCCTAGGCTAATCAACATAATCTGCATAGGTCTGCTACCTCCGCCAAGCGTCTTAAAGAAGACAATGAGCCTCTGTAATGCTCCCGTTTCCTGCATATAGGTCATCATCAGGATCGACGTGGCGACCATCAGGGATATCGGGAATGATCTTACGATACCCACTACACTGGCTGTTAGGGCGACGCCAACATCAGTCTGGAATGCGACTATCGCTATCACCATGGTGGTCAACCATACGACCACTCCGGTGGTATCTGCAGCCTTGTGAAACACTATCAGCATGATGACCGCAAGCACAATCGGGGTTATGATCAAAAGAAATCCAAGAAGTGCATCCATTGTATCACACTCGTTTCTCCAATAGATTTGTTTCCCAGGCCCACTCGATCTGTCGAGCGATGCCTTCCTCCATTGAGTACTTTGGAGCCCAGTCCAAGAGTCGTTTGGCCTTGGCATTCGTGTACCACCTGTCTTCGTCCATGCTCTGGATGGTCTTAGCGTGCCATAGGAATGTGTTCTTTCTGCGGTTCTTTATCGGGCTCAGGAGTCCAATCCCAATCTTAGCAATGCTCGTGGGAATCCGCCTTTTGGGAGGTTCAACACCCAGCTTTTCGCCAAGGAACTGGATCAATTCTTTGTAGGTGAGGGGCTCATCGGGACAGATGATCAAGGTCTCGTTCACAGCTGTTTTTGATGTCACTGCTTTCACGAAGGCATCCACCACATCGTCCACATGAGTATACATGATATGTTTTTGTCCATCTCCGGGAAGGATGGGTATCTCCCTGTTGTTTATAGCCTGGACAAGCTCCATTGCAGTATAACTATCACCTTCGCCCATAACTCCAGTTGGCCGCAAGATGACATGGCTCAATCCAGTGTCCGTCGTGATCTCTCGAACAATATCCTCTGCCATCGCTTTGCTTTTCGAGTAGTCGAACTGTGGGCGCAGTTCCGTATCTTCGTTCCCAGGTGGGTATCTGACGGGGCCGATGACCTCCGTTGTCGAACAATAGATGAACCTCTCTACACTTGTCCCAACGCAGGCATTCATGAGATTCCTCGTCCCTTCTACATTCACTCTGTACAGGAGATCCACATCTGATGGATAGAAGTCGAAGTATGCTGCCAGATGGATGACCACTTGAATGTCTTCTACGACCCTCTCAAGGCCCTCGTAGGTGAGGAGATCCGCCTCTCTGAACTCAACCGCTTCGGGAAGTCCCGCCGTATTGCTCGTCGAACGGATGAGAGCATAAAGATCATTGCCTTCGTCGACCAACCTTTTAGCCAGCTTCCGCCCGATGAACCCAGTCGCTCCTGTTAACAGAATCTTCAAGCCATGCCACCTTTGAGAATGAGCGGTGCTAACTACCATTTATCTCTTACCGACTACAGCAACTATGACAAGGAATCAAACAGTAGAAACGTTTAGCCGTCTACACCCTCCTCTTGGCTTTTATTTCCACTGCAAACACAGGAAATACCTCAAACATTCATTTAAGGAAGCACCACCGGAGGTTTCCAGAAAGGGGTCGAAAAAAGCGCCCTGTTTGAATCAGACTAGAAGTAGGTCGAGATCAAATTAGAATTGCACAATACTTGTATCAAAAGTTCGAGCTGCAGTACCAGAACGAAGCTGGCAAGAAGCCTTGCAATCAAGTGACGCAAATCTTCTTTTGTTTTCGCTGACAAGATTTCATGAGAGGCGGTGAAGTTATAGTTGCCATCGGATGGCGGAACCAGTTTCGAGGAGTCAGGCAACGGGGCACCTAACACGGAGTGGCTGGAATTATTGGAAGCGGCTCGGGAACGAAGGAAGGAGGGCAATGTACGAAGTGCGGAGAACTACTATCGTCTGGTTCTTAGGAAGAACCCAAGATTAGTCGAAGCATTGACAGAACTCTGCGTACTCCTTCTTGAACAGCGTAGGGAAACCGATGCTGAGAAAATAGGTAAGGAACTCCTGAAGCACAAGGGCGGGAAGTCGTTGACATGGGCGCGTCTTCGAAGCCAGCTCAGAGAGGAATATGTCGAACGGAGCAAGCCATCCATTTCTGCTGCTGAACCCAGTAGAGGGCTATCACCGCCGAGTGACGTTGTTGAAGATGAGGAAACGACGAGTGTCAGGGATGAGGCAGACTCAGGAAGCCCTATTGAATCTGGTGCTCCATTCAAACACGAACAGTGGATGGTTTCTGGTTCTCAGCAGGTCAGAGGTTCCCCTACCACATCAGCTCGTGAGGGATATATCGGACATCCTAGCGGGGAGAACAGCACCGGAGAGCAACAGGCATGGTTCTTGTTTGCTACGGCGCTGATAAGAGAAGGGAAGTTCTTGGACGCTGAGCGAGTGATACAAAATGCATTGCATGATGACAACGACAACATTGAGGCACTGGTTCTGTTAGGCGAGGTTCTCTACCAACAGGATATGCACACGCGAGCCTTGGATCCCCTCAATCGGGTCATCGCGTCCGATATGGACAATGTACGGGCGTCCTACCTGCTGGGCTCCTGCTATTTGAAAATGGGCGAGTATGAAAAGGCGAGCAGGTGGCTACGCAAGGTCACGGTCACAGAGCCCAGCTGCATCGATGCTTGGGTGAAGCTAGGCGTTTCTTTGTTCAAGCAAGGAGTGTATGGGCACGCACAAGAGATGTTCCAGAGGGCGTTGCATATCCGAAACGAGGATCCTTATCTCATCACATATTTGGGCATGGCATTACGAAAACAAGGTGACCATGCCGGCGCGGAGATTGCATTCAGGAAGGCAATCTCGACGGATCCAGACTATGCCCCTGCGTGGGATCAACTTGGTTTTTCGTTGATTGCTATCGGGCGGGTGCAGGAAGGGCAACAGTTGAGGAACCGTGCTAGGAGCATCGCACACAGGACGGGAACGAAGCTATCTTTGGATTAACTGATCGATCTGGGGCAATGCTTCCCCCGCCTTTCCAGCGACATGAACATCTGCGATGACTGTTATGGGTGTTTCTTCGGGATTCACCTCGACCACCTCACCCCATCTCTTTACGATGAGAGGGAATGATGCCGCAGGCTGAACGATACCAGAAGTCCCTATGACGATGATAACATCAGACTGGTTCAGTTCGTCACGTACATCATCCATCACCTGCTGGTCAAGGCTCTCTCCAAACCACACGACATCAGGACGTAGTAATGACTCACAATCAGGGCATGTTGGTACACCATTAGGGGGAGCTGGAATAATCGCTCGGTATGTGCATCTCGTGCATTTCACCTTGAATATGTCCCCATGCAGTTTCGTAATGCCCTTTGAGCCTGCTCGACGATGAAGGTCGTCCACATTCTGGGTTATGATATGTCCTAAGATATCTTCCTTTTCCCATTTTGCCAAGATATGATGAGCAGGGTTAGGTTCGCACTCAAGAATCAGTCCCTGACGCCACGAGTACCATTCCCAGACAAGCATTGGGTCTCGCTCGAATGCTTGAGGTGTCGCTAGCTCCATGGGGTCGTAGTTACGCCACAGTCCATCAGTACCCCTGAATGTTGGCACGTTTGATTCCCTGCTGATCCCAGCTCCGGTAAGAGCGACCATATATGTGGACTCACTGATGACAGCAGCAGCAGCCTTGAGGGCACGAATGGGAGTCACCATACCCAAGAATAGTACTGGCTTCTTATCAACAAATCGAATTGTGTGTACCACCATCATAATTGTGGACATTGTGTCCGGTGCAGATGTAAAGACCTATTACAGATTGTCTGCACACGAATATATGATGAACCGGGCCTCTTAACCTGAAGGTTCGTTTCTGAATAGATGGGATGTATATGAGAAGAGGCAGTCTGAAAGGATTCGCAGGAAATGTAACACGAGTAATTAGGCTGAAAGACTCGAAGAGGGAGTATTTCATAAAAGGACATGATGATACAACATTCGAGGAAGCTGTTCGTCAATCATGGCCCTTCGAGGATCACGATGTCCACAAGAAATGGAGAGTTGTTTCTTCGACTGGAGAAGACCTTACTAGAAGCACTCTTTCTAGCCATGAAAGGACAGTCATCTTAGAATTCGTCTAGATTGCATGATCCTTGAAAGTGGACTCCAATACGAATGAGCAGCTTTAAGACGATGCTATCATTTGTATTGTCGATCGTCACCGTTTATTGTAAGTTGTACAAACTTGGACACCAGAGTGTTGCACTCCCAGATAACGGCACTAGGTGGACTCTGCGAGGCCATTTGTGTGTCATGTCCGACCTCATACTCCTGTGAGAGTGGTCGAGTATATGAAGCCCTATAATTTACTTCGAATGTCTATCTAAGGGATGTCCACGTTTGGGCACATCTAACGCAGCTATTTGCAACCCACTGGGATCCTGACCTGAATGTTTGAGTGTTCGCAGTATCAATCTGTTTTGTCCAATTGCGCATTGCAGAATTTACCTTTATAAGGGGAAAATGAGATGAAAGTAAAAAAAACATTTTTCTATTGGGACTATCTCTCACTCTGTGATGCTAAGACGGATGAATGGGATGCACACGATAATATATTCCGCCATCATAGTGTTAACTATAGCTACTTTCAGCTGGTTGCTATATTACGTTGCTATTTTAGATGTGCATTCCTCTCACATCCATGTTGTACTCGATACCCAGATGGCAATCCTGTCACTGATGCTTGTTGGAGCCATTCTTGTCGTACGAAGAGGTCACAATGCAGGATGGCAATATCCAGTCCACATACCCTTCTTATTCTTGAGCCTCATCTATATCGGTAAGGCATATTATGGACTGACAGCACACAGTCCTCCTTCAATCGACTCTGTAGTTCACTCAGGCGATATTATCACGACGCTGTTATTCATCCTATTCTTGGTCATTGCACTGAATATGCACGAAGGTTCTAGATTGTACACATTGTTCAAGTGGCGCTACTTTCGTGCATCTATGCTTCTGGGAGGCGTTCTCATAGTCTTCTTGTTTTCTTATAGCATCCTCCCATTATTGACAGTGGTTGAGTTACTGGCCGTTGATCTGATTGGGATACTTGGAATCGTTGGCGGTTCCTTTCTATTAGTACGAAAAGCGACTGGATCTGCCGCTCTTCTTGAGGATGTACCTATGGGTTTTTGTGCTTCGACTATCGCAGTCTTTGCATTGTCTTCCATCCCTCTCATTCTCTCAGTCTACCATTTCTCTAGCTTCTGGGTAGTTTCCATACACCTCCAATTGTTTGGATTGGCACTCCTCTTTACAGTTCTCACGTTCTTCATTCTCAAAGGCTATGGCGCATCAAAACGACTATCGTTCGCGTATGTCATTGCATTGATGGCATTGACTATCCTTCCTTTTTTCACAACCATGCTATTGGAGATTGTGACCTTTGGACTGACAGTATTGGACTTGAACCTTTATGCAGTTTCGAAGTATATGGGCCTGTTCATTGCAGTGCAGATGATCATTCTAATCCTCGCATTTTCAAAAAGGGAACCAGACCCTATTCATACTCCTCTTGTTCTTATTTTTCTGAACTGGGCCATCATTGATATCAACACAGTAATCTTTGAGTTACCGGCACTTGAATCAGACCTTAATATCACCTTGATAGGTGATATCATTGGGAGCGTACTCACAGCCATATTCTTCATGTTAGCCATTGCCTGGACGTTGAAGAAGCCTGACTTGAAATACGCTCCCACTATCTCCCGGATTGTCGGCGCAGCCATTTTCGCATTGCTTATGGTGCTGGTCATCAATGCGACAGCCGTACAAACAATTCAAGATTTGTTCTCGAATATTGAAAAGAATGCAATCCTGTTAGTTCTGAATATATTCGTGATCCTTCTCTTTTCCTACATCTTCTTCCTTCGCTCCCGCATATCTATCGCAGAGCTCCGAATAGAAATAATATCCATCATGGTTCTCTCAGTCTGGATTGTGCCAAACATTCTCATCTCGGTGTATGGCATTTGGACCGTAGGCTGGTGGGTGGCACATCTTATCCGTGTTGTGGGCCTATCATTGGGGCCACTCCTGATTGGCATAGCATATCTACAGTGGATGTTCGCAGCGGAGCAGGCACGGAAAAGAGCAACTGTCTTCTCTGACCTTCTCGTCCATGATATCCGGAACTATCATCAACAAGCAATCACAACAATCGACATTCTTGAATTGGATGATGCTACAACCCGGCCCATAAAGAAGCATCTCAGCGTCATTCGTGAAGCACTACACAGGGCTGGGTCGTTAATCAATAATGTGGAACGTATCCTCCGAATAGGCTATGAAAGCACTGTCAACCTTATCAGATATGATGTTGTGAAACACATCAAGGATTCGTTTGCGCTAATCTGCAAAGGTGATGCCAAGAGCATGCGGCTTGTCATCGATTATGAAGAAGGGACGTACTATGTGCTTGCAGATCATTTCATAAACGATATCTTCACAAACCTACTCCTAAATGCAATCCAGCACAGTCCTGAAAACGAAACAATTGAAGTGAAGATCACTTCAGAGGATGACTCCAAGCATAGATATTGGGTGGTCAGTATCAGCGACCATGGCTCAGGGATTCCCCCCGAGAAACGGGCACATCTCTTTTCAAGGTACATGGATGGCGCAAGGGGAACCGGACTTGGACTGTCCGTTGTCAAAAGCCTTGTTGAACGATACGGTGGTTCAATCACGATGAGGGATCGGATCCCAGGTGACTATTCGAAAGGTGCCGTTTTCGAAATCCGATTTCACAAGGCTTGACAGCATACTTTGGCGTCTGTTCGTTAGTGATGTCTTTGAATCATTTGAGCGTCAATTAGTATTTGGAGTGAAACTTTGTCAGAGATCCATTACTCGTGACACTCTTTCAAAATCAACCTCGGTATCCACACATCCGTCTTTCGATAACAGGACTGATTGTGTGGGAATACCATACGCTCCTATCTTCTCAGTCGCAGCTTTTGCATCATCGAAACAAGCAATCCCAAGAACAGCTCGTGGCCTTGCATTCTTCACAATTCGCATTGCATGAGACCCTCCGCCTACCATGTACCACTTGATGCCTTTTGCTTCCGCTTTCAAGGTGATATCATTGATTATGCATCTGCCACACTTCTGGCAATGATATCCCTCTTCGTCCACAGGGGCGATGCAGTGTTCACGATCCCGTAGGCAATGAGGGATGAGCAGAATCCTGTCTTCAACAGCTATACTCGAATACGACGCGCTATTCAGGACATTCTCCGCCTCGATATAGGCAAAGTTCAGAAGAGTTTCATCATGGATTTCCAGTTCGGCTATAACCATTTTTGCAAGCTCGTCTTGCGCAACATGTTTTTGAAGTGCGATTTCGTTCAGCAAACCAGTAATGTCGTCCAACGTTACATTCTTGCTTTGACCGGCGCTCTCTTCATTGGTACTGTCGTGTTTGGACATTAGTGGCCACCAGCTTGGATAACAATTAGCTTTGGGGAGGTGCAAATATAAGGTTATGTTTAGAGTGATTTAAGATGTTCGTTGTTTTGGGTATGAAATCGAGCTTTTCGCTTTGATTGGAGTTCACAATGTGAAATGGTCTCTTGATGTGTATTACTGATATAATGTCGTGCCGACATCCTTATATTGCCACCTTAACTATCATGAACCGTAAACCATAGTAAAGTGACCGAGGCATTGATTTTGGCAAGTAACCCGACTGAAAAGAGGAAGAAACGAAGAACCTGGCTCATGCCACAGGAGGTAGAAGTCTGGTACGTACTTCCTGCAATACGGCGTGAGCTGACAAGAACCATGATTGAGAAAGGAATTCCCCAGAAGCAGATTGCTCAGATGCTAGGTGTCACGGAACCAGCCGTCACACAATACAAGTTAAGCAAGTCCAAGCGGTCACGAGGAGACCAAGTCGAGATCCCAGCAAAGGTCATCCCTGCTGTCAGGAAGTCAGCAGACGTTATCATCGACGCATGGGATGCCCGAGATGAGGGTAATTATGTTTATGAAACAATGACTCGGGAAATCAACAAGTTGATCGAGATACTCCGCAGGGAAGGTACTCTTTGTGATGTCCACAAGGAATACTGCGCCCATGTAGACACTGAATGCTCTGCTTGTAAGGACTGATGTGGTATGGCATACTTTGACAACGCTAACTCTACTCAAGTGGATGAAAGGGTCATAGAGGCAATGCTTCCGTACTTCCGTGAGCATTACGGGACGGCAGGACTGGAACTGAGTCACTCACAGGATGTAGGAGCAGTGATGGGGATGGAGAATGCTCGAAAGACCATTGCGGAGTCTCTCAATACCGATCCCCGAGCTATCATCTTCACATCTGGTGCGACCGAATCAAATAACCTAGCAACTCGTGGTGTTGCGAGAGCCAACAAGAAGAAAGGAAGACACATCATCACATCGCCAATCGAAGTGCAGTCAGTACTCAGGTCACTGGCTCGCCTCGAAGGGGCTGGGTACGAGATCGAGTATCTTGATGTTGACGAGTACGGCCTGATAAGTCTGGAACAACTGAAGAGTGCCATAAAGGAAGATACAGTCCTCGTTACTATCCAACATGGAAACGGTGAGATTGGGACTGTCCAGCCCATCGAGGAGATAGCCAAAATCACCAAGGCCGCCGGCGTGTTGTTCCACACGGACGCCACACAGACTTTCATGAAGATGCCTATCGATACTGAGAAGGTCATGGTGGATCTCATCACTGTCGATGCCCATCTGATACATGGCCCCAAGGGCGCGGGTGCGCTGTACATCCGCAGGGGGACGAGAATCGACAGACTCCACGAGGGAGGCGATGAAGAACGAAGGCTCCGCCCCGGAGTCGAGAACATCCCTGCCATTGTCGGGTTTGCCAAGGCAGTCGAGATCTGGAACCCCAATGATGTTAAACACCTGAACGAGCTCGCTGCGTATGTCAAGGAGAAGGTCTCCGAAAGAATCAGTGACATCCGGTTCACAGGTCATCCCACGAATCGGATACCTGGTCTTTTCAGCATGCTTGTCGAGTTCATCGAGGGCGAAAGTATGCTCGTCCAGCTCGACATGTTCGGATACTCGGTAGCAACAGGCTCCGCGTGCTCCTCAAAGACGCTTCAGGGGAGCCATGTCTTGAAGGCAATCGGACTACCACCTGAGGTATCTCATGGCTCGTTGCGGATATCGTTCTCAAGGAACAATACCAAAGAGGAAATTGACGGGTTCATCGATGCCCTTGTCCCAGCAGTGGAACGACTCCGAGAATTCAGCCCGATCAGACACGGACAGTATTTCGCTAACACGGAGCCTGAAGACGACCATCACCATGATGTCCCTGGAGATGATTGGTGATGCCACTAAGAAAAACACTAAAGCATGGTGATAACGTAACCAACAAGAAGGTGAATTTGTAGTGTACTCAGAGAAAGTCCGTGAGCATTTCACGAACCCGAAGAACATGGGCCGCATGGAAGACCCCGATGGCGTCGGCGAAGTGGGAAACCCCGTGTGTGGTGACATGCTCAGACTCTTTGTAAAAGTGAAAGACGGCGTGATAGTGGATGCGAAGGTGGAAACCTTTGGATGTGTCGCGGCGATAGCCACATCATCAGTGACCACTGAGATGGCGATAGGAATGACCATCGAGGAAGCAAAGAAGCTGACTCGCGGACAGGTCGCCGAGGAATTGGACGGTCTGCCCCCTCAGAAGATGCACTGCTCTAACCTTGCAGCAGACGCACTTCACAAGGCGATTGAGGATTACGAGAAACGACAGAAGAAGGACGACAGCTAGGTTCTAAGCAGCTTGGTTCCTGACCATTATCGACGAGGGATTCTTTCTGCAACAAAACGTTCCTATGTGAAGACAGACTACATTCTCAACAATGTGAATTCTATTTCTCTACTTCTTTTGTAATAGCAGAACCATTAGGTTCTGAATAACAAACACCTGTCACACTCCAGTAACGTTCGAGTGTTTCATGGTAGAGGACAACATCAACGTTTCACAGACTCAGGGATTGAGAACACAAATAAGCCTACAACGGCTGTATAGTATGTTTATCATCCAGCGCAAAAGACTGTGATGATAATTGATGGTGTTTGGGAGATAGCACTATTGCCGAGGCACACACCAACGCTCTTCGCGCTCGCGCTGTTACTTGGACTGACTCTGCAACAGCCAGTGAGCGCCATTGATACGATGCACGGTGGTTTTTACTACGAGCCGCAACTCATCACTGGAAATTTCACGATCTGGGTAGCGAATGGGCATGCGGCACCAGAGGACCTCGAATACGCCGACCTAGCGGCTGCGGCAGGCATCAAGGTGTATTGGGTAACTCACTGGTGGGATGCGGTGCTCAACAACCCGCTCGACATTCTGTACAACAACACATACAAAGAATGGTTCGAGCAGGCCATCAAGTTTGAGCTGAATCTAGGCCCCGCACCAGTATATCAGGATCCCGAGCAATCACCACCCGAACGGCTCATGAATATTGGCAGCGTCAGTGGTGTAGCACTCGGCGATGAGGAACCCGCTTGGTTCCGGTACGCCGATATTTGGTAAGAGGTCTCACCCGAAATCGCAAAGTATGACGGCATGTACTATGCAGAAACTGGTTTCCACCTGAAGCCACTTTACGAGGCAGACTTCACTGAGTTTTGGACGGAGGTTGAGTGGTTCAATGAAAAGAGCG
>JAJRZD010000075.1 GCA_024275415.1 archaeon | reverse complement strand
CTGAAACGCCTCCTGCACCAACCACTCCTAACGAAATCAGACAACATCCAATTGCGATAACAGAGCCTTTGAGCGATGAAGCAGTGGAAAAACCTCCTTTCCAACCATCCCCTTTAAAGGAGAGTCCTGAACCACTCGGGTCGGAGAGCACGCCAGCTGATGATGTGCCACATACAGGTATGGTAACAGAAAGTGGTCAGATAGAACAATTAGAGAAAACGGAACAGCCACATCCTCAAGGTGCTGCAACTCCTCCGGGAGCTCGATCCTCTCCACCTGAGATGCCATCGTCTATACCTACGGAACAGCCTTCTCAGAAGAGTCCTGATGATGGAGTAGATGCCGCTGTATCAGAACAACCTGACCTGTTGGAGTCGCCCCCAAAACGGAGCGGAACACCGGAAGAAGACAGCATCATCCGTGAATTGACCGCAGATATATCTCACTACAAACAGCAGATGCAGCAACTCGAAGCCGAGCTTGAAGCACTGAAAGCAGACCATGAAGGTGAGAGAAGGTGGCTCAGCACAGTCGCTGAAACAAAGCGAATTCGTGTCGATTCGTTGGAAGAAGATCTGAAAAAAGCCAAGAACGAATTCAATGAGGCAAGAAAGGAACTTCAGAACGCGGAGCGGCGGATGAAGAAGGAGATTGCTGAAGCACAAAAGCGAATCGATGGACAGTCGAAACGGATAAAGGATGCGGAAAAAGCGAAACAGAAGCGAGAACGAGAGATTGCCAAAGAAATGGTAACAAAATGACTGCTTCGGACAATTGGCGATTTTGAGAATCTGATAGTTTTGAATATATGATTTGGCATTCGAAATAATACACATAGCATCAAATTGGATCCGCGTTATCGCTAATTGGTTATGAGGAAATCACACGTAGAATGACATTCTGCATGTGCTTTTAAGGAGAAATGAAGGTACATAAAGCGAAGATGCTTGGAAAGAATGCTGGTAACAATGGATGCGAAACAAGGAAATCTGCATGACTACTTGACCACCCACGACAAAGAGCAACTGGATGATTGGACATTCAATGGAGTGGACACAAAATACATGACACATGGCCTGCACCCATATCCAGCAAGAATGATTCCTCAGATAGCAAGAAGACTCGTAACAATCTATGCAAGGGGCAAGGAACCGGTATGGGATCCGTTTTGCGGGTCAGGCTCGACTCTTGTGGAGGCGATGATTATGGGGAGGAATTCTATAGGAACGGACCTCAACCCTTTCGCCACCTTCCTATCAAAGGTGAAAACGACCCCATTGGACATCGCGAAACTACGAAAAGTCAGTGATAACGTACTGAAAGCAACACGCGAACGATTGCAAAAGGCTACAAAGGATGCAGAGATTCCGGTCATGCACAACCCCACATACTATTTCAAAGAGGATGTGATTCTCGATCTAGCAGAAATCAAAGATGAGGTATTTGCGGTTTCAGATGGGGATATCAGGGACTTTCTGCGTCTATGTTTGGCATCCACTGCAAGAGATGTTTCGAATCTAAAGAAGAACGAATTCAAAATCGTACATATGGGACAAGCAAAAGTGGAAGATTTCAAGCCAGACGTACAAGTAACCTTTGGGAATCACGTAGAACGATGCATACGTCTCATGGAGTCATTCGTTCGAAAACTTGAGGGAGAAAACCCCTCAGCAGAGATATATACAATTGATAACAGGGAGCTTGCTTTGGAAGAAAATTCAATCGATGTTGTGGTTACATCGCCTCCATATGGGGATCATTCAACGACAGTTGCATATGGTCAATTCTCCAGATATCCGGGCATATGGGCAGGTATCGAAGAAGATAAGCTCAAATCGGTGGATAGGATTGGTCTTGGCGGTCGAAGCCACTCAAATTACTCCTCCGAGATTCTGAATAGCACCTTACTAGATACAACTTACCAGAAAATACTAAAGAATAGTGAAAAAAGAGCCAAACAGTTCTTCAACTTCTTTCTTGACCTTAATGGATCGCTACTTGCAATGTATCATGCTTTAAAAAACGGAAGCCATGCATGTATCGTTGTGGGCAATCGATTGATGAGCAGAATAAGAATACCCACGGATGCTATCATTGTCGAGCTAGGTCAAAACATCGGCTTTGCACACATTACGACAATCGGGAGAGATATCCCTACCAAGCGTATGCCTTGGCAGAATGCACCTGAAAATGTAGAGGGATATTCGGCTGACACGATGCACAACGAACACATCATCATCTTACAGAAGAGATGACTTAGAACATCTTCTCCACATGGGCATATAGCCTGTGCATGTCTTTCGGAGATATCCTATAAGCAGGACCATGATCACGAACAGTGCCATTTGATTTCAGATGCATACGCCATTCAAAGACCATTGTTCCCATCGTCAATAGTCTTGGAATTCTCTCAGCGCGAAGATCCTTATACAACGTAGCGGCACGATATTCGAAGAATTCCGTATTTGATTCCTTGAATGACTTGGCATATACAATGATAAGGTTCTTTGCCTTTTGCTCTAGTTTCTCATAAAGTTCATTGAGATTTGTTTCAGCAATTGATTTCCCACGGCATTGAATTAGGATGTATCCCTTTTTAGAATCAATGTTCAGTTTCCAACCATTCTTATTTTCACATTTCGCAGAGATTGTGATATAGAGATTAATTCTGCCAGAGGTACTGCTTTCTTGACCATATTCCTTGATTATGGTACTTCTTTCTCCATCGCCTAGGATTATGGGTTTCAGTGAGATGAGACTTATTTTGCTCCCACTGCCTTTTCGGTGTGCTTTTACTTCGATTGATCCCCAATCTGGGAGTGAAATATTCGTTCGGGGCAATCCTAGTAATCCCTCTAGCGTATCACCGACGCCAGTAGGGCCTTTTGCCGAAGTACGAAAACGTCCTAAGTTTCTTAGACCTTTTACCTTCCTAATCAGCTCATCCGCAGTCATTTCATCAATTGATGTCATGTTGTTCCCAGCCCTTAGCGAATTGGTCTAAACAGCACTAAAAAGGTAGTACTTCCCAAGTCAAATAGGAATAACGCTCATGCAGTCTTTTGATTCTTGTGTATGTAAAAAGAGAATTAGTTTACGTTAGGCTGAGTTCAAAGAAACTCCTGAGATTGTCAGATTAGGCGTGCAGGGAATAGTGTTCAAACGAAAATCGTCTAAAAAACACCGATGTAAATCGACAGTCGTGGAAAAGACTTCCAGGTTGCAGGTCAGTATTATTCAGCTGCTGGCAGCAAGCTAGTCCTCAATCTGATGTGAAGAGTGCCAGACCAATCGAAGGGCGGGTCTTCTTGATCAATCCAGAAGACGAAAACATAGTTGCCGGGAGAGATTGGGTGTCAACCGTACTAGCAGAAAGTAAAAAACTTACCAATCTTGTCATCAGGCATGGTAGTCAGGACCGGAATTATGGCAAAACGTCTTGGGGTGTCACCTTCCACCTTGAGGAGGTGGGAACGCAAAGGGGCATATATACCCCGTAGCGGAACAATAGTGCAGGTCCTGCGGACAAGCTGTGGACCGTCACACCAATGCTGTCATGACCTATGCTGACCGAGCCCTGTCCGCATACCAGGGCTCAATCCAGGCTTCTCCTTGCGGAGGTGAAAAGTTTGGACAAGTTCAATAGTATGCGTAGAGAAAAGAAACGCTACTGTACATCCAGCCATACCAGATCCAGTCTTCCTTATCCCAATCACCTTGGTTCGCAAGTTCCTCAGCCAGTGTGATGTTGAATGACTGCTCGAATTGCTCAACAGTTGCATTATACAATGCCCAAATGAAAATGAAATCTAGCGATTCAGAGGAGTTCACATTAAAACGTATTTTCAATGCTGCATTGCTGTCTGATTTGTCAACTGTGAAGTTGGCATAGTAGTACGCGGGGTAGGTTCCTATTGCAGAGAAATCCTTTTCGACAAGAACTCGCTCTGTTGGCATGAGCACATAGGCTAAGCTCGCAACAACTAGAAGTATGATTACGAGCCCCAAGAACACTCGACGATATCTTGTCATACGATGTGTTCACTCCGGCATAACCAAAGGATTCGTGTGACATTAAGATTTCGATTGTCAAGAATTGACCGAACTACAAGGTTCATGGCTAATTCTGAATTATACCGTTCATTTTTAGTTGTGCAATCTTTGACACCATAGTGTTGTACTCCCAGATAACGGCACTGGGTAGACTCTGCGAAACCGTTTGTAAGCCATGTATAACCTCATACTCCTGTGGGAGTGGTCGAGTCTATAAAGCCCTATAATTTACTTCGAATGTCCATCTAAGGGATGTCCATGTTTGAGTACGTGTAGCGCAGCTGTTTGCAACCCAGTCTGCAACAATTGTACGAGCACCAAATGGGTGTTCAATATTGGATGAATCATATCATGTAGCGATGGCGATCCAAGAACTCTTGGCGTTTGGACAAGTTGAACGAACTCAAATTTTGTAGATATCCAGTAATCCTGCTCACAACATCACAGCCTACGAACCCGCATTTTGGACACTGGATGTGGTCGAGATCCTCGATCGAGGCAAAGCGTGCCTGCCGCCAATCGATGCCAGTCTGATATCCGCATGAACTGCAATAGAGTACATCTTTTGTGAATGACCAGTAGCTGCTCAGGGTTTCCTTGGCAATCTTCAGAGTCAGGTTCCAGAGGGCATCGGGGTCGGGGTTTGCCTCACCCAGATAGATGTGCGTGAGTGCCCCGCCGTCCATGTAGGGATGGAACATACCTTCCTTCTTGATGCGCGAACTCAGGGAGAGATCTGCGCTGACATCGATGGTGGTGCTATTCGTATAGTACACATTGGGTGCACTGCCCTTGAGGTATTTTCGGATGCCAGGATAGGAGCGGTAGTCCTTCGCCGCAAGTCGTCCGGCTGCGCTCTCCGCTGGAGTTCGGGTCACACCGAAGTGGAGTCCGGTTTCCTCCTCAAACTCGTCTGCTTTCGCTTTCAGATGCTTCAGAACCTTTATCCCGAAACGAGTGCCTTCCCTCTCATGAAGGTGGCTGCCCGTCATGATCAGTGCCATCTCTTCAAAGCCGACGGTACCAAGTAGAAACTCACGCTTGTTCATGTCGATGAGTGGGTCACCGTTTGGTTTCGGTTGCGTGTAGAATGGAACTGAACCCGACTCGATGAGCTTGTCCATGAGTCGCTTCTTCTCAATGATGACCTCCTTGCTCAGCTCGATGTACTCGTCCAGCTTTGCGAAGAAGTGATCTTCGTCTGAGCGTCCGATGTACGCGGCACGCCCGAAGTTAGGCGTGACCATCTGAGAAGCTCCGAAGACCATGTTCCCTGTCAGGAACTCCTCCAGTTCCTCATCAGTGCTTGCAGTCCAGAGGTGTGAGCAACAGCTGCTGCAACCTGCCTCGATAGTTGACCGCCAGTTGAGGTAGTTCTCGAAATACGGTGAGCCGAATTTCGCGGTCAGCTCGGCGACCTTATGCCAAGACTCATCGAACTCGGGCTTCATGAACTCCTTTTTCAGGACTATGTTAGGCTTCGGGAAATTGAACCCTTTGCCTTTCACATCGCCTTGAATCATGACATCCATGAAGGCATCAAAGAACTTATTCGCCTCGTCCTCGAAGTCACCGTAGGTCATCTCGGTTTCTTTGCCACCGGGTAGCACTGCCGGCACATCCTTCATGATATTCGGGATGCCGGGTGTCAAGTCAACGCTTGAGAAGATGACCTGTCCACCACGGGCGACATATTGTTGGGTGAGAGTGAAGATAAGTTGCTGGGCTGCTTGTCGGATCTTCTTGTAGGGGAGACCCTGTAGGAACGGAGCAATGAATGTGTTGTAGAAGAAGAAACCTTGTCCTCCGGCAAAGGAACTCTGTGCAGCAGCCAGCCAGATAGCAGAGTGGTTCACAGCTACATGAAGGTGTTTTGCAGGTCCAGCGGCACTCGAGTGCATTCCTCCCAGACCATCAGGGGCGATGCCAAGCTTGAGTACCTGACGTAAATCCCAAGTCGCACAGTAGTCCCGAGTGGAAAAGTACTCACGGTCTTTGATGTAGATGTCCCCGCGCAGATGTGCGTCTGCAAGGTGGGGTGGGATTGAAAGGAATGTATGCTGTTCCATGACCTGATCATGAACCAGCTTTGCTATGGTTTCAGGATTGCGCATGAGGTTGGCGTTGGATGTGAAATCAGATGGAGTGTTGATAAGCAAATCAAGATCGTACATGGGAACACCGACACGAGTGTATCTGATGCGTTCTACCTCCATGCCGAACTCTGCAAGGACACTGTTACACATCTCACGAATGAGAGGACCCGATAGGAACTTGATCCCAGAAGCTGCGATGCGATCCATAACCTTCATCGCTACCAGATGAGCATCTGCATACGTGAGATCGGCTTCCTTTTGAAGACTGGTGATTATCCGTTCGGCCTTGAAAGGCATCATTGTGCCTGAAGTCGAACGGACCTTGGGCAGCTTCTTCTCACGAGCTTGAATGTCCTCGTTCTCAGTTGTTATGGAAGGTCTGATATCTGTCATGTCTAGCTTAACTCCAAGTGATGACGCACCTCATCGACTGATGGGACGGTTCCGCTGTAGAGCAATCTCACGGAGCCGTTATGTTCGAGGATGATGCTGGGTGTGGACGCGATGAACACCTGATGCTCGAGGAGTTTGAACTCGAGATCAGGATCCATGTCCTGTAGGTCAATGGTCTTCAGTTGTACGGAACTCCCTTCCAATGCCTCTTGGACGACGGCTTTGGCAGCAGGGCAGTTCGCGCAGTTCTCTTGTGTTACGAGGTACAATGTTTTCTGTGAAATCGCTAGTCCTCCCGGCGACTTGTTATGACCCAACACACGTGTTCCTCAAAGGGGCTTGATACAGTCTGGGGCAGAAGTATAAAATAATTGTCCCGTTCGGAGAAGCCGTCTGCCTCGAAAATACCGAACTCTAACGGTAAACGTATTCTGCCGGACATGGGCTCTCGTACTGGAATTTGCTACTTATACTCCTATTCTGTTATCGATATTCGATGTACAGGTGTACGCTGTCAAGCACCCCGAAGTTCTAGTAAAACCTCTCAAAAGATGAAAAATCGTCAGCACTGGCTAAAACAGGAGCGACCTGTGATCATCCAAATTGAGAGTCTGATTAGCGCCGAATAAATAGTGGAATAGATAGTTACAGAATGAACAATACTTGATGGATATATTAATTCGAATAGTACAAAGTTAGAAAAGGCGAAGGTAGAGAGCAATAATCGAGTCCTGAATAGAGTCTCTAGATGATTGACCATGCCTATATACATTAAAGCTAAGAATCCCGTAGATGGTTGGAAAAGGGCAGTACGTAACATCATGCAGAATGGGATGCTGCGTGTCGATGAGCGGGACGTTGAAACACGCTGGTGCGATAACGTCATGATCCATATCTGCAATCCCTACGTGAATAGAGTGTCAGACCCTTATCCGTTCAGTGAGAAGGTCTTGAAAGAGAAGTACGCCACCCAGCTCCTAAATCCAGACCGCATGGAGTTTGACTATACGTACGGGGAACGCCTTAATGCATGGGGCGACGGTGAGGTCAACCAAATCGATTATGTAATTGAGAAGCTCAAGACAAGTCCGAAGACCAGACGAGCGGTCGCTACGACCTGGGATCCAAGAAAGGACACTGTGTGTGATGAAGTGCCGTGCTTGAACCATTTCGTCTTCATGAGCAGAGATAACACCATTGACTTGTCAGTGATGATCCGATCGAATGACATGTATGGTGCATGGCTTGCGAATGTATATGGGATAGCAGAACTCCTTGGATTCATAGCGGAGAAGACCACGATGCGGCCTGGACGCATCACGACACTATCGGTCAATGCTCACATTTACAGTCATGACTGGGAACAGGCATCCGAGGTTTAGTAAGCATAATTGGAGCACTTTATATAGACCTTTAAACGGGGAATTGATAACAGTTACACTCAGAAACCTTTTCAGGTGGAAAGGTATCTACTATAGTGGAGTGGAAGAACTTGGATAATGTCGACAAGAAACTGATATCAATCTTGATGGAGGATGGACGAAAGAGTCTATCTGAGATTGGGAGAAGCATCGTCAAGGGGGGAATGTCCCATGTTGCAGTTAGCAAACGCCTCGACAAGCTGGTCAAGGGGAAGGATAATGAGAAACCCTTGGTGAAGATCAGTGCAGGGGTCAATTTGGAACGAATGGGCATGAAAATCCTGTTCATGGCACTGGAAACCGAGAGTTTCGAAGTCACAGATAAGATTCTGAAGAAGTACAAGGATTGCCCAAGGATGCTTATGATAGCACCTGTCACAGGAAGATACAATTTATTTGCGGTTATGATCGCTGAGGACACATTCTCACTTGAGTCGATATTGGGAACCTGTTCGATACGAACCGAGGAAGGAGTCAGACGCTCAGAAACATGGTTTGGTAACTCTCCGGCATATCCCGAGTACATGCCGGTCAACCTGAGCCCTGATAAGAAACACAAGGCAACCTGTGCTAGGACATGCGCTGATTGCAGACGATATGCCAGTGGGAAGTGTGTGGGTTGTCCTACCTCTACTGTGTATAAAGGTACGATATATGCATCGAGAGCAACTGAACAAAAACGCGGGGGACAGAGAAAAGGTTAACTCGTGAACCTGTAGATGCAGACTCGTGAAGGAAATGACCGATGTTTTCATTCATGAGAAAGCTGTGGTTGATGAAGGTGCTGATATTGGAGAAGGGACACGCGTCTGGCATTTCGCCCATATCAGAGGCTCGGCAAAGATAGGAAGCAATTGCAACATCGGCAAGGGAGTGTACATCGATGCTGATGTGACAATTGGGAATAACGTGAAAATACAAAATGGCGTATCGGTGTATCACGGTGTCACCATCGAAGATGATGTGTTCTGTGGCCCGCATATGACATTCACCAATGACATGTATCCCAGAGCGTTTGGTGACTCTTTCGAGGTTTCAAAGACTTTAGTCAGGAAGGGAGCGTCCATAGGAGCACATGCAGTAATCGTCTGCGATACCACTCTAGGCAAATACTGTATGGTCGGATCTGGAGCAGTAGTGACAAAGGATGTACCCGACCATTGTCTGGTAGTTGGCAATCCTGCAAAAATCATCGGCTTTGTCTGCATGTGTGGGCATCCAGTGAGAAACGAGATCTCAAGAGATAGGCAGTCGGTCGTGTTCAAATGTGAGGTATGTAATGAGAAAACCACCATCGCCGCGGATGTATATGATATGAAGGTAGGGTAGTCACATCGTGTCGCATCTTTACAAGAAGTTCGTGAATGAACGTGTCATCTCGCTTATCTCAAACCCAAGGAACATCCGGAATTGCACAGTCATAGCTCACATCGATCATGGCAAGACCACGATGACCGACTCTCTAATCGCATCATCCGGCCTTCTCTCGAAAGAGGTGGCAGCAACTGCAAGACTTCTTGACTATGACATGATCGAGCAGGAAAGAGGGATCACGATAAAAGCATCTGGGATTTCGCTTATTCATAGATATGAAGAAGAGGAGCTCCTGATCCATCTGATAGACACGCCAGGGCATATTGATTTCTCAAGCCATGTGACTAGAGGACTAAGGCTTACGGATGGGGCAATTATCGTCATCGACGCGATTGAAGGGCTGATGGTTCAGACTGAAACTGTAACACGACAAGCGATGAGAGAGCTAGTCAGGCCAGTTCTGTTCATCAATAAGATAGACCGGTTGATAAATGAGAAACGGATGGATGCCCAAAAAGTCGCAAAAGAAATCTCAAGGATAGTAAGAGAGTTCAACGCGATGTTAGGAAAGTACTTGGACGATGAACTCCTAGGGGAATGGGAGGTATCATTTCTACGAGGCTCCCTATGTGTGGGCTCTGCACTGGACAAATGGGCGATTGGGATTGAAGACATTGAGGCTCTAACAGGAGATGAAGCTGATTCTACTGCGTTGTCAATGGCATTCTTGCAGTTGCTCACCGGCATTGTGGACAGATACAGAGAAGAACAAGAGAAGAGTCTTGCTGAGGATTTCGCGATAGCAGGTCGAATCCTTAATGCAGTAGGAAGGACGGTTCCGGACCCAGTGACTGCTCAACAGTATAGGATTCCGGTCATATGGGAGGGTAGCACCGAGTCTAAAGCTGGCAGGGCACTTATCGAATGCGATGCTTCAGGACCCCTGTTATTGCTGGTAGGAAATGTCCAACCAGACAGACATGCAGGGCAGGTTGCAGCAGTACGGATATTTTCAGGAACACTGCAACGGGGAAGACCTCTATTCAATCTCAGAACTTTGCGTGAGGGAAAGACTCTGCAGATTGGTCTGTTCATGTCCAAGACTCGTGTGCCACACGACAAGATCCCAGCGGGAAACCTTGCATTCGTTACAGGGATAAGAAACCTTGTGACAGGGGACACACTAGTAGACTTGGACAATAGTGACATGATACCAATGAAGGGACTTCAGTATCCAACAGAACCAGTAGTGACATACGCAGTTGAG
>JAJRZD010000074.1 GCA_024275415.1 archaeon | reverse complement strand
TGTGATCATGGAAACACAGACACGTTCCACATGAGGACAGACGCCACTTGCTAGTGCTTCCTTTACCTCTTCGATGGAATAGACAGGCCAGTCAACACGGATGAAGGAGTTCTCGGTCCACTCGGACTCGGTTTCACGCGAGCCAGATAGCCCACAGTACGCACATTTCGCGTGACAGCCTTCATCGTATGTCAAGAGGAGGTTAACACAGTGGAGTTTCGCATTCCGATAGAAGCTTCCACTCATTTTCCCCATTGTCATCGCGGCTGCAAGACTTGTTCTCACATAAGAAGGGGACTCGCCTTGCTTGGAATTTGCCGTGCAATCAGTACTCTTTGGCTCGGTCATCTAAATCACTGTACTCAGTTCTGTCGGTGTGAGAGATAGCCGTGTCCTTATTACACTTTCCAAGCAAAGAAGTTGTATTCGATTTCAGATTTGCCGACTACCCGATTCCCAAGAGGGGGAAGATTATCCCCTCCACTTCAGATATATTGCTTCGGACAATCTGCCAAATCTCATCATCATCTTCAAACGGAGGGTGCTGTGGAGGAGATTGATGCCTGTGACCAGAGATGACTGACATGACCTCACCAACGCCCCATCTAAAGGTGTCAGGGTGGTAACCACCACCGGATACAATACCCAGTCGTCCATTGCACCATCTATGGGCCGAGTCATGAATGAACTGAGCAACGTAGCGGATCATGTCGGTTGTAAGGTTGAGATGTGCTAGGGGGTCTCTATAGTGTGCGTCGAATCCTGGAAGAAAAAGGATGAATTCGGGCTTATAATAATCGAGTAGTTTCGGCACCAATCTATCAAAGGCGTATTTGTAGACTGCATCTCCGGCGTCCATGGGAAAATGCATATTGATATTATAACCCTGTCCAAGCCCTACCCCCGTTTCGTGAAGGTGCCCTTCGTGTGGGTAAAGCCATTCGGGGTCTTCATGGAAAGAGATAACCATAACTTCGGGATCATCGTAGAAATAGGATTGAGTGCCGTTCCCGTGATGCACATCAAAGTCCGCAATCAATATCCTACGAAATCCAGCCTCCTTAAGCCGGTAGACAGAAGCTGCGACATCATTGAACACACAGAATCCACCACCCCTGTCGTATGAGGCATGATGGAAACCACCAGTAGGAGTGTAGAAATGTTCAATCTCTCCTGAAAGAATAGCATCGACACCAGTCACGGTGGCTCCAGAGGTCACTAATGCATTCTCGTATATGCCTTTGAATCCCGGAGTGTCAATATCGATTTCACCTTCACCAGTTTCGGATATCCTCTGTACATACCGGATGTAAGCGGAGGAATGGGTCTTTGCGAGTATACGCGTATCAAGAGGGCGGGGGATTATATTGGTCACGTTAGGCTGATCTAAAAACCCAGAGGCTTTGAGAAAGTCGCGAACCATCTGGAACCGCCCAACTCGTACTGGATGTCGCCTGCCGAAGTCAAAGGATTCCAAGGAAGGATCCCATAGGAACCCAACCTTGCAGAGGTCTTCTGTGTTCATTGACGCCGAAAGACAATCAAAGACTTATATTGTCTCACACAGTTACAAGCTTAAGGTGCTTGCTGGAAGTTGAGATTGCGAGAAGTGGCAAAGGTCCCAATCTCATCAGATGCCTACAGTATCTATATCCATCAGAGCGGGCAATCTAGCACAAGAGTGTTCGCTCTGGATTATGGGGATAAGATGCGTATCTATGACATCTCTGGGTCTCTAAAGTCGGTCAGGAACTGGAGCAGCAAGGTACGCTGCATCGCTGTGGGCGATATCGATGGTGAGGGGAAGGACGCTGTAGTGGGAGGAGTCGGCAAGAGAGTCCTAGTCGTTGACCATAAGGGCAAACCCATGTGGAAGATCGAGCTAGAAAGCACCGTTATTGCATGTGATGCGAAGGATGTGGACGGCGATGATGCTGCAGAAGTCGCTGTGGCATTGCAGAACAAACGTGTCATCCTATGGAATGATGACAAAGACGCCCTCTTCAGCAGGAGGATCGATGGGAACATTGCAGATGTCTGGCTAGAAGACATCACAGAAGACCAAGACCTTGAGGTTGTCGTGGCAGACCGTCAGGGAAATGTTACCATTCTCACATCATCAGGATACGAACTGAAGCGTCTGAGGCTTGGCACATCTCTATCAGTCTTTGGAGTCCTGACATTCGGGAAAAGAAAGCTCTTTGTCAGTGGTTCTAGAGAAAAGGAACTGACAATCTGGGATATTGACGGGAACCATCTTTCGACCATCGAGCTGACCGGCAGGCCCAAGGCTCTCGCCACTGGGGTCGCAGATGATGTGTCAGATACCTCATACCTTGTTGTTAGTACGGATGACAGACGATTAAGCTTCTGGGAGATCGTATCATCAACCCGAGCAGCACCAAATGAGAGAAAGACCCTCCAAAAAATCGAGTCTACAAAGACTACCCTCTATCGGCGAGCAATCAAGTGTGGGAACTGTGGAGCACCCGCCTTACCCGAGGCAAAAAGGTGTGATTCATGTGGAGCAGTCCTAGAACCACTTGCAGAATACAAGATTGACGAGTTCATCAAAGAGAGTATCCTATCTATCACGGAGAAGCATAGAAGGATAAAGCTCAATGACCTTGACAGGATTCTTAGGAGAACCCTCCCTAGGCCAGCTTCGTACAACCTGAGAAGAAGCCTTCAATCGATGATCGAGAGCAAGGACATCGAAGGCTACCTTGAAAGAAATGTGTTCATCCGGACTAGTAAAAAGCCAAAAAGAGTTGGACTCATTTCGAAAGAGAAAATCAGCGAAATCCCTAGAGTTCTCAAAGATATGTTGAAAGGAACAGACAGGATTGAAATTGATAGGATGTCCGTCGGAACAGGTGTTCCCAAGTCTATTCTTCGCCAGACGCTGCTGATTCTATTAGCAGATGGTCAGGTCGAAGGTTATTTTCATGACAGTTATTTTGTACTGAACAAGAAACAAAACGTGACCGATTTCATCAGGAGAATGTCCGATGAGATAGTGGAGTTGAGCCAATAGGAGTGTGAATGTAAGACATGAAAATCAGTAGGAGAATAATTGTGGCATTCGTGACGGTTTCATTGATCCCGATGCTGTTCATCTCTGGAATATCAGTGATGACAATATTCAATGTTTCAAATGAGAATGCAGGCGATGCTGCACAAGCACTGAAGAATGAAGAGGTTGCAAATCTCCAGAGAATTGCAGGAGATACTGCGCTGTTCATCGAAGAGCGCATGAAGAACTACATTGATGGAGTATATATCATGGAGAAGTATGCAGAAGACCTCTTTAACGGTAGGATAAATGCTAACCCCCAAGACTATTATTTCTGGGATCCGGCATTAGAGAGTTCGAGAGGGCATCCAGTTCCGGGGTTAGACCCCTCATATAACCCCGATTATGATTCGTACTCGATTTCCTTTGAAACAAGTTGTTACTACATGCCTAGAAACTACTATCCAACACCTGGTGATCCCTTCAATCTTGACACTACCACAGAGTATCTGCTCAATGTTTCAAGCAACATGGACAATGTCTTCCGGTCATTGCATGAGATGAGTTCTGATTACATATGGCTGTACATGTACTTTGATGAAACGGTAAGCTCAAGCCACTTGTTCAAGAACTATCCTTACGATAACCTCGAATATTTCCTTGGAGATACACCAGCCGAGGATTACAATCCTCAGGTAGAAGGATGGTACACAAGTGCTGCTGCAGTCCCCATGAATGATGATGGAATCGTAATAACTAGCCCATACGGAGACCCTTCAACAGGACTTGTCATCTCACTAGGTAGGCCAATCTACTGGGACAATGGCACACTGATTGGTGTTGTATCAGCTGATGTGACCATGAACACAATCCTGACAAGTGTCCTAGACATCCAAGTGCTGGAAAGTGGCTACGCATACATCCTCGAATCGGATGGTGATGTTCTTGCTCACCCAGACCTGACAGACGCTCGCGAGTCTATTTACGAACTTGAGTTCCAATCAACAAGTGAAAGAACCGCATTCTCATCCATCCTTACCGGTGCACTTGCTTCGGGTAGCGGACAAGACACCTTCATCAAAGATGGAGAGGAGTGGTATTTCACCTATGAACGTGTTAACAACACAGGATTCCTGCTTGCCGTGGTGGTTCCTTCATCTGAGGTCGTACAGCCAGCAGTGGACATCCTTGCTCTAGTGCAACAACAGACATTCTTCCTGACACTCATCCTTGGTGGAGTGCTGGGTGCTGTTGCGATAATTGTGGGCGTGGTGTCCTATAAGAGAGGACAGTCGGTCGTTGAGCCGTTGAGGGAGATGACAAACCTCGTGGAGAAGATGGCAAAACAAGACTTCACGAGAAGCATCACCGCTACAGGAGCAATGTATGAAGAAATCGGAACGACAGTAGACGCGCTTCTCAGTTTTCAAGAAGCTTGCCGGTTTGGAAATCAGGCATTCATCCGTGGAGACCTGAACAGGGCATTGTCTAACTACCAGAATCTGCTTGAGATCAGTAGAAGGCTTGATATCGATATTGGGGAGCAGACCATGTATCTCAACATTGGGAATGTCTTCAGGCAAAGAGGAGATACAGGGAATGCCCTAGAATACTACGAACGGGCTCTTACTCTTGCAAAAGAACTTCTGAAGCAAGCAAAGGAAGGTGGACTGAATGAAACCGATGCTATGGATCGAGTTGCTTCAGCGTATCACAACATTGCACTCATAAAAATGGACATGAAGGAATTCGATGACGCCATATCGAGGCTTGAAGATGCAGAGGCCATTGACCAGACAATAGGGAATGTAAGAGGACTGGCCCGACGATATGATGCAATGGGTCTGGTCATGATGCGGAAAGGACAGTATAGCCAAGCCTATTCCAAGTTCAATGAGGCGAAACGTATAGCTGAAGACCACAACTACGATAGAGGGCTTGCATACATCAACTATCACATCGGTGAACTTCATGAGTTGCAGGACGAATGGCAAAAGGCGAAAAACGCATACCAAGAGTCAGTGAACTATGCTGAGCGAACCGAGGAATATGCATTGCAAGTGGTTGCCATGCAGCATCTTGCAGATGTGAAAGACCAACTCGGTGAGTCAAGCCACGAATTGCGAAGGCAAGCAGAGAAACTGCGACGTTCGATACAATTCAAGAAGAGCGTGGTATTTGTCATCGACTACTCCGGAAGCATGAGAGCACAGAACCGGATTCAAGCTGCGGTTACTGGAGCAAAAGAGATACTTTCTAGTCAAATTAACCCTCAAGATGAGGTCGGCATAATCATCTTCAACAGCTCATACCAACAGCTGCTTCCACTTACTAGAAAGGGTGAATACGAGAATCCAAAAGATAGCCCGATATGGAAAGCGCTTGATTCTCTGAGGTATCCGAACTATGCTACTGCATTCTACGATGCACTTGGTAGAGCACTGGAAGATCTAAACCTAATCGAATCTAGCGAACACAGATGGGTCATTGCCTTAACGGATGGGCAAGATAATAGCTCTGAGAAGTACTCACTTGACATGTTGAAAGGAATACGGACTGAGAAAGACAGACAAAGAAGAAGGAGACCTCTTACTATAGAGGGTTTCATTCGAGATAACCACCTTGATGTCAATTTGATCATCATTGGAGTGGGAGAGGAATTGGCCAATCCAATCGAGGAGAATATCAGATCAGAAAGAACAGGGCGGAGGATGACATTCGAGGAGTTACTAGAGTCAGTCTGTGAATCTATCCCACAAGGTCAATACTTCTCAGTGGTGGATAGCAAGAATGTGAGGTTGGACATTGAAAGAGCGTTCCAAGAGGTCGCCGTGATGATGGCACAGCTGGAAGTCGGAGGGACAACCGACGATTACTAGGAGGAGATGACCATGGAAAAGACAAAGAAGAAAGGGAGTTTTCGGAGAAATGTAATTGCAACATTCCTAGTGATAACAATTCTATCACTAGGTGCAACAGGCTTCATCTCATACCAATTCATCGGTTTGATTGGGAGTTCTACAACCAGTCAGAGTTCGCTTGCACTTGAGGAACAGATCCGAAGGAACATGGAGATAACAGCAGAAGAGAATGCTGATGTGATAAAGCAAAAGTTGCAGAGTGCCGAAGGTCTGGTTTCTGCTATCGCCGAAGAATGCGAGCAGTTATTCGATTCGAGCTCCACCTACCTTCCAAGAAGTAACATTTACTATGACTACTTCTTCCAATACGGTGCCGCTGGGACATACCCTGCTGATACGCATTATGACTCCAGATATGGAATCAATATCAGCTGGAATTACAGTAGCTGGTACATTCCAGGTTCGGATTCCACTAACTACGCCACCTACTATACTGCGAATCAAGAGAAACTGGAACGGGTTTCCAACCTCGACTTTATGTTCCAGTATGTCCATGCCCAGTTACCCGAGTTCAGATGGTTGTACGTTGGCTTTGAGAATGACCTGTGGATCAATTATCCTGGGAGTTCCGTAGGAGGAACTGATACTGATAGGAATACAGACCCATGGTATCCTACAGGTGATGAATTCTATCAGGCAATCCGCGCAGGAATGGGAGAAATGGTCTACTATGGACCATATCTGGACCCAATAGACAACGTCCTTCTGATGTCAATTGGAAGAGCAGTCTACGATGATACTGCAACGCTAATCGGGATAGTCGCCGGTGACATATCCATTGAGAACATCCGATCAAAGATTCTTGATGTTCAAATCTTAGAAACAGGATATGCCGCATTGGTGACCCAGTCAGGTGAGATTCTAGCGCACCCCAATGTGGACGATGATGTCTATGAGCGGTACGACACACAGTTTGGGAGATTACCTACTCTTCAGGAGTTCGAGGTGGACGGGACAACATCGGCATTGACCACAGTCCAGATGAATCAGATCCTTTCAGGGACAACGGGAACTATCGAGTTCAGCAAAGATAACAAGGAGTTCATTCTTGTTCACACACCTGTTGGAGTTGGAGGCTACATCTGTATCATCATCGTCCCTGTGGAGGAGGTGCAAGAAGCCATACCACTTCTTGAAGCAAGGATTACAGAAGCCAATGTTGCTGCCACCATGTTCATTCTTGCCATAACTGTAGGAGGTATTGCATTGGCAGCTGTGGTGGCAGTTGCAGTCGCCAATCAAATCACTGGGCCTTTACAGTACTTGATGGATCTTGCAACTCGCAATGTTTCAGCCATGATCAGGGAAGAGAAGCTTGATGCCGAAGACCTTCAAGTTGATAAGAGATACATGGATAAGGATGACGAGATTGGAGACCTCGCAAGAGCGTTCCAAGGGATGCTCGACTCCATAAAAGAAGATGAGCCCCAGTAGGGGTATCATCCTCTGGAAGTGACTCATGTGAAGGCAAAAGAGTGGACAATAGACAGGTCGCGGGTAGTGTATGGGCTTGGCAAGAATGACCTCCATTTCCTTGACATCGGGAATGACGGCAAGCTGTTCATCCGATTCATGGGCAAGACCATTGCATTTGACGAACTCATCCGCAAGATCGAATCGGAAAACGGCTCAAGGACTGCATACACATCGTCGTTCACACTTAGGATGCCCCAGCTTATCCATTACCAGATTCACAAATTGAAGTCCGCCTTCACTAGAGTCATGGCTGAACTTGACTATAAAGGGAAGTTCGGTGCTGTTTATCCTGTAAAGGTGAATCAGCGGAAGGATTGCGTTATCCCAGTACTGCAAGCAGACAGGTCATATGGGCTTGAGGCTGGAACCAAGGCTGAATTGTATCTCATACGAAGTGTCCTTAAGGACGAGAAGGACAGGCTCATCATCTGCAATGGAGCGAAGGATCCTGAGTATTTGCGAGCCATCGAGGAGTTTGTCAAAGATGGATACAACATTGCTATATCGATAGAGTCAATCCACGAGGCTAGACTTATCGTAGATATCCTGAGTTCGCAAGAAACATCTCTCGTCCTTAGAATCAAGCCGTATCTGACGGTCAGAGGACATTGGTCACACTCCGCAGGAAGGGATTCCAAGTTCGGGCTGAGCATTCACGACCTTCTTAGTGTCATTGACCTGCTCAAGAAGGAGGGTTTCGAGAACTGTGTCACAACGGTTCTAGGACATGTTGGGTCTCAAATCACTGCTATCGAGGACTTTGGAAGGTTCGCCGGATTCATGACTCGGGTGTTCTACGAACTAAGGGAGAGGGGCTTGAAGGAATTGCGGAGGATTGACTTTGGTGGTGGCTTGCCTATTGATTATACGAGTTCGCATTCCCCGAATTTGATGGAACGGTATGCACAGGCAATCGTAATGGGCATCCTAGATGAAGTGAAGAACATAGGCAGCGCTCGACAGCCGCCTGACATCATGATCGAGTCTGGAAGAGGAATTACGGCGTTGTCCTCGATGGTCGTGGTGAAAGCACTTGAAGTGAGATCAGTATTCCCACCAGAACACGAACTGCCAATACATCTTCTGGAGGTTATGGAGAATTGGAAAAACAAACTGAGTGATGCTGCATCCATATCAGAGCTTGCGGATATCTGGAATGAGTATCTCTCAGTCGCCAAACCTACAACAGAAACATTGGAGAGCCTCTTAGACAAGGAGCGGTTTGTGGGCGAGCTTCGTGCTGAGATGAGGCGTCAGCTTGCTCGATTGGGAAGCAAGAGCCTAAGGTCAGACAGGATACTGGAAAACATCTGGTATCCTGACCACATCGTCATCGGGAACTTTAGTGTCTTCAATGCTGCTGGAGATCATGTGCTGGTTCAACAGCATTTCCCCATCATCCCGGTCAGAGACCTCCATCTAAGACCCGAAACCACGGTCAGGCTTGTGGACATCACTTGCGACTCTGATGGAGAGATATCCCAGTTTCATAGGAAAGGTGTAGGTGAGGTGTGGTTTGCCCGTGACAACAGACCAATTGCAATGCCAAACGCAGAGATGGGGCTCGGGATACCTGTGGGGTCGCTCAAGGATGTACAGGGTTCCTATTTTGTCATCGCTCTTACAGGCGCATATCAAGATGTCATCGAGATGAACCACAACCTGCTTGGTGATCTTCCGGATGTAGAACTTATCTTGACACCTGAAGGAGATTGGAAGGTGACATGGGTTTCAGGTGCGGAAGCAATGGAAGACATTCTTGAAGAGATGGGGTACTTCGGGATAGACATCGATGAGGACCCATATATGTCTGAATAGGATTGTTTGATAGGACACACTCTTATGGCAT
>JAJRZD010000073.1 GCA_024275415.1 archaeon | reverse complement strand
TCTATCAAGACACCCAGAACGGAGGCTCGTACTCGGAACTCATGCTACCTGTACAAATCCTTCACCAAGACGGGGAAGTTGTGGTGGGGCCCGTACCAGGGCGGTGACGGTGCCATCTTCGCAAGCATCGACGGGTAGGGTCGTCCCAACCCATCGGTGAGGTGGAGAACGCCTCCCGGGTCATCACGTACGTGGGGGTCCTGGGCTACCGCATGGACGGTTACTCCCTGGTGGACATGCGCGTCCACGACATCAACGTCGTCACTGACCTCAACGAGCACGACCCCAACTCAGCTACTCCGCCACCAACGCAGGATCCCAATGCTAGTGAAGAACAGATAGTCACGGATAACGATGGAACTGCATCAGGTACACAATTTGACTCATCATATATCACTGTTGATGCACTATTTGCTTACGGTGTATCCTATTTTGAAACAGGTTGGTTATCGCAATGGTGGCCAACGGTATATCTGAAAGTGCTATCATACTCCAAAGAAACTCTCTTGCATATTGCAATCGACCTTCTTGGAGGCTTCGATTTGGTTTCTTGCACCATTTTCGATTTTTATCTGGAAATGGCTGGGATTGAACAGGGTATCAGCTGGTTTGAGGCGTGGGTATCTGCTGGACTCTTTCCTGAGGTAGTTGGGCTATTTGGTATAACAATGGGCGCGTGGATGGCAGCAGATGGCCTTAAGGCTTCTGGAACTGGTTGGATTGCAGCAGCTGCAGTGGCAACTGGGCTGTGGGCTACTTTTATTGGTATCAACATAGGTTATGTATACGCAGGCTTTCAGCTTAGCTTTGATGATGAATGGGCAAGAAACATATACATCGGCACTTTAGTCGCTATTTTGGCCCTCGTATTAGGACTAAAAACAGTGGAAAAACATCTTACCTCATTAGGTGCGAATCTCGTTGTTTCTATTCTCACCAAGCTTGGAAGAGCCCCATCTTCAGGGTGGAATCCAGTAATAAGCACGATGACAAATGTTTTTAGGATTATGACAATTGCAATTTTCTCTGTACTGGTGTGGTACCATCAAGGTAGAATAATGGGCTGGTGGTGATATGGAATGCAATGGGATCCGATCTTGACCCAACTATACCTCCTCGACGGAGGAGGTGTCCTCGCATTGCTTCTCCTCGTCCCGGCAATAGTCCTTCGACTATGTGCGTGGCACATAGAAAGGGCCGGGGAACGAATGGCAGACAACACGCACATCAACCGAATCGCACATCATATCAAGACGCACCCTCGACTAATGGTAGGAGTATACAATGTCTGTAACGGAGGGGCCCTATTCCTGATAACAATATGGATGATGATTGTCTTTGGATTCCTTGCAGCCATCACGACATTCTTCACAGTCGCGTTGGTATTTGGAGTACTACCATGTCCCCTCCCAAAAAAGCGACATGAGGGTGGGAACCTGGTGAACCAAAACCTATGAAAGATGTTAGCCCCGAAAACCATGAAGGTTAACATTTTTCACCGTTCATTGTAATCTGGACAAGTCTTGTCCCCCCATGAATGGCACTGGAAACGACCTTGTGTGGTCAGCACCGTGTGTCGTTCGACCTTGTGTCATTGTACTGTCCGGTCGTACACAAGCACCTATTGCAGAAAGTCCAGCTTTCTCGCAGCTGTTAGCAACCCGCTTGGAGAGAACTGCTTGGAAATGGTTCCTTAGTAGGCGCCCACAGTAGCCTCTGGTATGAAACAATAGGAAGCGATTCGTCAAGTTGATGACATGATTGGAGGAGATCATCCCATTCTTCTCCATTTGCTCAATGCTGTACGCGTTTCTCATCGGGATCGCACCTGAATCCTTGACCATCTGATGTTTTGAAGACTCACGTAGTTGTCTTTGGTAATCCTCTAGAAATTGGCGAATACCTTCGAATGTACTGGAAAGAATGGCAGAATTATGCGTATCGTTTGGAATTGCTCACTCTGACACTGATTGGTGAAGAAAGTATCAAGTGAGTACCTAAGACTACTTCGTGTATAATGCAGCTTCTCGGCTTTCAGATAGGCGTTAGAAAAGAACGAGGAACTACATCACCAAGAAGAAAGATGCCAGACACACTATTGAAAACCACTGTTCGTAAATTTACGCCCGTCCTCTATTCATCAAGCCCCTCGAGTATCTCTTGAAGTAATATATGCAATGCTGGGATTCTCCCCTTGACAAGTGTTCCAAACGAGTTCCTTGTTCACTCTGAAATACTCATGAATCACCTTATCCCTCATGCCAGCCATCCCTCTCCATGGAACCTCTGGATACTCATCCCTGACCTCTTGTGGGATCCTCTTCGATGCCTCACCAATTATCTCTATGGCTCTGACGACCGCAAAGGCGGTCTTATCGTCATTAATGAATTCCTCATATGACATGTCATCAATGAAAGACAAATGCCTTTTGCATGGCATGGACGATGTCCTCGATGAAATCACTGGTTTCTCTTCTCATATGTATACAACTTCTTTCAAGATGTGCTCTGCGACCCGTTGCCTGAGGGACGATTTCAGCACAAGATCCACTTTTGCACTCAACAGATGGGACAGGTACTCTTCAAGCTCGACGAAACGAATCAGGTCCATCTTGGTGTTTTTGTCGAACTCGACAAGTATGTCGATGTCACTTCCTTCTCTCTGTTCTCCTCGCACATAAGAGCCGAATACACCAATCTCCTGAACACCATATTTCTCTCTAAGTTCATGCGCATGTTTCTTCAGGATGCTCTTGATCATCTCAGCGGAATAGTCAACCATTGACCCCATCTCCCAATCCGCGATGTCCACCTTAAATGTTTCCAACGTTTGAACAATCGAGTACAATATGGTCTTAAGACTATAGCAGCGTGGATCTGTGTAATTCTACTTAGATTGAGAAACCACAGGGCCCTTTCGGTGCAAAAACAGATATGTGACATGGGCGATATAGGGAGCTTGGATGAAACCATGGTCAAACTCGAGGATGACGCATTCAAACTGGTGAGTTTTGATATCTGGGTTTCTCAACTTGATATCTTGGTCAAAGATTGCAGTTGGAACTCGCAAACTGGTCGTTTGGGGACTTGTCTTCAATGTCTTAAACCCTGTGTCCAAGATTGCAGTATCAGCAGCCTATTGGTGGCGAGATTGTGAGAGATGACGTTAGTTCCAGCCTGAAAACATGTTTAAAAGTATTGTTTAGTAATTGATGGTGAGTACAGATGACTGCGACTAAGGAGTCCGAGGCAATCGAGATTGCCAAGAAGGTCCTCGAGGCATTGAAACAGGATTGCACCCTCCGAGAGCGATTCTTCGAGATGATTGAGCCTGGGATGTATGTCAAACGTGATGAGATGACCGAGGTACTCCATGAAATCAAACAGTTGCGTGTTGAGAGCAACCAGCGCTTCGAAGCAATGCAGAAACAATCAGATGAGCGCTTCAAAGAGATGCAGAAGCAAATGGATGAACGTTTCAGGCAGTCAGATGAGCGCTTCAAAGAGATGCAGAAGCAAATGGATGAACGCTTCAGGCAGTCAGATGAGCGCTTCAAAGAGATGCAGAAGCAAATGGATGAACGCTTCAGGCAGTCAGATGAGCGCTTCAAAGAGATGCAGAGGCAAATGGACAGACGTTTCGAGGCCATGCAGAAACAGATAGATGAACGCTTCGAGAAGGTGTTCGCGCGATTCGACGAACTCTCTCTGGCACTGGGCCACGACTTCGAGGAGTTCAACAGCTACTGGTTAGAGACCTTCCTTGTCGAGCAAGGGTATCCCAAGGTTCGTGTCCAGAAACGACATTTCGTTGACAACGAGTACACGGTGTTCGCTCACTCCAAGGATGTGGAGATTGACCTGTTCAAC
>JAJRZD010000072.1 GCA_024275415.1 archaeon | reverse complement strand
TCGAAAATACACAGGAATGGCGCCCAATCGACCTATAGTAGCACACTATATTACTTCTAATGTTTGAACCATCAGATTCGTAATACGCAACTTTATCTGGAAATGGAATCTCCACAGGAAAATAAAGGTGTTCCACTGGAGTTCCAGTGGAGCGTTTGGAGTGGATAATCCTAGTTGGCAAAACAACCAAAATTGAACAAGCTATTTGACAAGTTCTTGGAAGGACAGGCAATCTTCAAAGACAGGGATTCATTACGCCCCACTTATGTCCCAGATGAGATTCCTTTTCGCGATTCGCAGATGAACCGAATCGGTTCCATCCTCGCACCAGCCCTGCGGGGTGCACCTATCTCGAACATCCTTTGCTATGGCAAGACGGGAACGGGTAAAACTGTTGTTTCCAAGTATGTTTTACAGATGCTGATGAGAAAGGGGGCTGAAAGCAACATCAGCAATTTGACTAGTGCCTACGTCAATTGCAGAATCGTAAGCACTAACTACCGTGTCTTAAAATCACTATGTGCAGCAATAGATGCGAAGATGTCGGACGGATCCGAGGTGCCATTCACCGGGCTGCCGACTGATGAGATTCGCTCGATCCTCATGCAGAAACTGGACTCTGAGCCTACCATCTTCGTGGTCGTACTCGATGAGGTTGATAGCCTTGTAAAGAGAGATGTCAACCAAGGGAACGACATCCTATACGGGTTGACACGCATGAACAGTGACCTTGAGAATAGCAGAATCTCAATCATAGGGATAAGCAACGACCTCAAGTTCAAGGAAGTACTGGATCCTAGAGTGTTATCAACACTTGGTGAAGAGGAAGTCATATTCCCACCATACAATGCTGTTGAGTTACGTGGGATCCTACAGCAGCGTGTACAACTTGCGTTCAATGAGGGAGCAATTGTCGATGAGGGAGTAATCAACCTCGTCGGTGCCCTTGCTGCTCAAGAGCATGGTGACGCGCGACGTGCATTGGATCTCCTTCGAACAGCAGGAGAGCTTGCAGAGCGTAGGGGAGAAAGTCAAGTCACACAGGAACATGTCAGAGAAGCTCAGAAATTCATCGAACGCGATACCATCACTGAAACTGTGAAGACATTACCCATGCAATCCAAGGCTGTTCTTATTGCCGTCTACGCATTGACCAATACGGGAAGCCGAGACATATTCACTGGAGAATGCTTCAATGCCTATGCAGAAATCGCAGAGAAGCTGAGCATTGATACACTGACACAGCGACGTGTTGGCGATTTGATCAGTGAGCTTGATATGTTGGGGCTCATCAATACGACTGTCGTGTCTAAGGGACGATATGGACGCACCAAGAGGATTAGGCTTGCGATAAGCAAGTCTCACATCGCGACGATTCTGAAAGAGGACGTCCGGCTTTCGAACCTGTCAAAAGAGATTACGCGGAAGTAGCCGATGTTCTGCCATTATAGTGGAGATTTGACAGGTCATAGAAGAAACGTACATCAGGTTGTCCAGATTTAAGGTTGAGGAGTGTCACGATTCCGGGCGTTGGGACAATCCCTTGCTTTCGCATAAAGTCTGTCTGCCCCTGAAACGTGCCTGAATTGATAATCTGGACACCTCGATAATTGTCCACTGCATTGTGATGGGCATGTCCAAAATGGACAACATCTGGCGGTGTGTCGATGACAAGCCAGTCACGATGCAATGGCGCAATCTCGGTCTTCCCTCCATAGAGTGGTGCAAGATGACGTTTTTTCAAGAGTTCTTTCATGCCGGTGGCAGGAGAAACATAAGAAGCCCCAGGAATATTGACGACGAGGTCATCCATCGAGTCACCATGTGTGAGTAGGACACCTACACCTTCCACAATGATATGGGCAGGGTCTCCGAGCAGCCTCACACGGTTGCCCAGCTTGTACAGAGGCTCGGCGAAAATAGTAGGAACCGGAGGTTTCGGAACAGCCTGCCTAGAGGCGTCGTGATTCCCAGGGATTGTGATGACAGTGACACGTTTG
>JAJRZD010000071.1 GCA_024275415.1 archaeon | reverse complement strand
CCTGGAGGCCCACCACCCGGAGGCCCACCGCTGGTCGTCGTTGTTGCCATAGGAGCACTGGCGGTCGATCCAGGCATCCCAACACTTGCGGGTCCAGCAGCTTCGCCATCGGACTCGACTTCGGTGCCAGACATGGCGGCCAGCTTTCTTAGGTAGTCGGAGCGGGCCTTGTCAATAGCATCATCGGTTTCGACTATTTCCTTGAGTTCCTCGTCCTTCGCAATCGCAGCACGAACCGATTCTAGCCGTGCCTGATAGGTATCGATGAGCTTGTCTTTTACGGTTTCGTCAATCTCACCTTGCTGTGCATAATAGTCTATAGCAACTAAGGCTTGTTGGATTGCATTCTCTTCGACTTTGAGAAAGACAAGAGTATTTCCGGGAGTCTTGAGGTATTTGAGCTTCTTAGCTCCAGCCATCCCACTGGATGTGTCACCAGTAGATGCAATGATCTTTTGGATTGCCTCGGCAATGTTCGCACTGCCACCCCTTGCCCGACGACCTCTAATTGCTAGGAAGACAATGATGAGAATTAAAGGCGTGGTAACGGTAATGAAAAACCATGCTCTCCAGCCAAATGGTATTAGTGGGAAGAAAGAGTCTTCAATTGGTTTAAACAAACTTTCTATGAGTCGAACGAAGTCAAAATAGGGGCTCTGCAATCATATTCACCTACTTAGTATATCGCCTTGATGTATGGATTCAGTTAAATCTACGCTATTTTAGCTTTCTTGTAGGCATTAGGAGTTTGTATTACATGTGGTGGTGCAATACATCTAACACCTTCAGATGATTATCCTATGTAGTATATATACACAATACCTCTTAAACGTGTTCTCGATGAAGGATGGCATTGATATGCTAGGTTGGCTTATATCAGTTCAACGCTCGTTCCCAAGAGGTGTTGAGTGTTGAGTCTACTTGATCCATCTAACGAATATTATGTTTTGCACGAAAAGACTTGGAAATTTGGAGAGGGCGAGATATACACTCCCCAAGGAGAACAAATTGGTACGATGAAAAGAAAATTGGTTTCAATGCGAGCTGAGGTCACTCTGAAAGATTCTGATGAATCTCTCCTATGCATTATCAATAAGCGGCTCGTAGGCACGCGTCCAGTCTATGATGTGAAGAGTCCTGAAGGCGAACTGATTGCGAGAGCAAAGAAACCGTTGGTCGCGTTTCGTGAAAGCATTGGTATGTATGATACGAACGGGTATATAATCTACAGGACACAGGGAGATGTAATCAAGTGGAATTTCACAGTAACGGATCCAAGGGATAAAAAAAGAATTTACGCTGAGATAAATAAAGCCAATAGATGGAGAGATATCTTTGCAAAATCTTTCAGTTTTAAAAATCGATACGTCATTCGTGTTGTTGACAGAGATGCCCCCCGGTTGATGCTAATATCATATGCTATCATTATCGGCAATGTATATCATGATAAGCAGTTAGCTTCGAAAACTCTATAATACCTTCAGATTGACACATACAAGTGCCTCGGTAGCTAAGTGGTCTAAGAGGCGTTGATGGTTACGTCATCGCTCCTAGGAAGCGCCTGACTTGTATGTCAGAGGACAGCTGTCTCTTGATCTGGAAATCAGGAGATCCCGAGTTCAAATCTCGGCCGGGGCTCCATATTTTCAATGTAGATTCTCAGATATAAGAGATGAATACGAGCCAGTATATGACGAGCGATGTAATCAACCCGATGGCCGCTACGGCTTGGAATGATTTCTTGTTTGTCTTATGATAGAACAGAAACATTCCAATGAAAATCCCTATTGCGCCTCCGAGTAGTCCGATAATATGTAGAGTCATCTCTGCAATTCGCCAATCATTCCGCGAGGCTTTCCATTTGTCCCACCACATTGCCACGAATGCGATGAGATTGACCAAGACAATATACCCGACAGGGAGATAATAGATGAGGTGTCCTAATGTCTGCATCATTTATCCATCCGCCTTGCAGCAGCTGTAAGGGCATTCACGAGGACAAGTTCTTGTCCTGTCAGAAACTTCATAGTAGCACCACCTCCGGTGGAGATGTGTGATATCTTGTCAGCTATACCTGTCATTTCAGCCATTGCACCAAGATGCCCACCCCCAACCACGGATATGGATTTGGAATTGGCGATTGTATGAAGTAGCTGGGAGGTTCCTTTGGCAAATGCATCTTTTTCGAAATAGCCCATAGGACCATTGGCAAAAACAACCCTTGCATCACGAATCAATGCGCTATACCGCTCAATAGTTCGAGGTCCAATATCGTATATCGGATTGCCATCTGTTACATCAAGTCCACAGTCTACTCGTTTGCCATCTTTTTCGATCCCTACGTCATCAGGAAGGAATACAATATCTGGATACTTATCGAGAATATCTAATGCATTTGGAAGGACTTGATTGTGTTTGGGTACTACTTGGGCGTACTCCTTGGGGATGACGCCCTTTGCCGCCAGAAAGACATTGCCGATAAGTCCTCCTAGGAGGACGTAGTCTGCCCGCCCCGCATCCAGCAGCTGCTCTAT
>JAJRZD010000070.1 GCA_024275415.1 archaeon | reverse complement strand
CCAGTTCCATGGCAACATCCTGCAGCTCGTTCACGACTCGGAGTGGCACGTTGACCGATCCTAATGGGACTCTCCACTTTCCACCATGATAATCGGTACCGCCAGTCCCAATGAGCCCAAGTTCTTTAGCTACACCCTCCACGACCTTCGGGTCTTCTTTTATCGTGCTTCTAGAGTAGTCATAGCTGGTTTCCACTCCCACCACCCCCATCTCTTTGAATTCTCTTAGCGCATCCCTCACTGACTCCACTCCGATATCTAATGGGTGTGCGACTACAGGGACTGCTCCCGATTCTAGCAAGAGATCTATTGCCTCCTGTATTGTTAATTTCACTTTTTTGATGTATAAAGGCCCTCCACTGTGGAGATATTTCTTGAAGGCCTCGTCCATATCCTTCACAAGCCCGTGGTCAATCAGGATTCGTCCGATATGTGGTCGGCCTGGCGATTCCACACCTTTCAACAAACCGTCCAGATACTCCTGCTGTGGTGTGATCCCTAACTCCTCGACTCTTTCCAAGATCTTCGAGAATCGCTCCTCACGTTTTTCCCTGAGCCACTTGAGTTTCCCATTGAGAGTCTGTTTCTTCCTTGGGACAAAGTAGCCAAGGAGATGAACGCTCATACTCTTGTAGAGCGTACTTATTTCCAGACCCGGAACCCTGACAATACCGGTCGATATGGGCGTTGTCATGAACTCTTCTAGCCCATCAATGGTGTCGTGGTCTGTTAGAGCAATACCTCCTATGCCCTTTTCCTCAGCCATATTCACTAGGGTCGATGGAGAGTCAGTGCCATCAGACCGATTAGAATGTGTATGAAGGTCAGCATGGTCCATCATTGTATTTTGCCTCTTGTATCAGTGTTTCAACGAGATGCCTAACTTTGTGACACACCTTTCGTGTTTCACTCCTAGTCATCGTATCTCGTGAGGGACAATCCTTGTCAACTGTACACTTGCGTTTCCTCACATCATATACAATCGGATAATACCTGCACCCCTCAGGCCGTTCTGCATATATCATACAGGATTTCGAAGTTGGATTATAGAAGAAGCAATGCCCCTCAATGTTCCGGAGTTCGCAGAAGCCATCTTCACTTTTGACAATGAACTGCTTTCGCTCATATCCCCGTCTTTCGATTCGCTCCACATCCTTCTTCGTCAGGGTCATTTCTGTATCTACACAGCAGAGCCTGACCTCATCACATCTGTGATCATGGTTACATTCGAAGGGGGTCAATGCTCTTAGCTCCAAGTCTTATGGTCGGTCAGATTGCGGTTTATTGGGCCATCGCGCTTGATGGGCGCTAACCCATCCCTACTTCATCATCATCCCGACATTTATCCATCACGTGGAGTCGATAAATGCACTGCGGTCTATCGATTCGATGTGTTTGGACACGAAGGCCCGAATTCAGAGATGCTGTTCAAAGTTTCCTGCGGAGGAGGCGTTTGGAAGGAGAGAGGTCAGAAAGAGAGGTAGCTCCTTGAGATGATGGTGTTAACGTCGCCAAACTCTTGCCAGTGATTTTCTGGAATGCACGAGCATGAATCGCATGGATGTAGGTGGATAGGTCATTTGGCTGGCTGATAGCCCCAAGCAGTGTTTTCCTACGATTACTGAACACAGATGCAATTCGTTCTAAAAGATTCATTATTACTCGTACCTGCTGCTACATCCCCTGATTCACACAAAAGGTTTTCCAACCGGTCATTTTTAACCGTTTATTGTAAGTTGTACAACCCTAGACACCAGAGTGTTATACTCCCAGAGAACGGCACTGGGTGGACTCTGAGATCCTACGTGTGTCATGGATGACCTCACCGAGTATGCTTCGTCGAAACTATACAAGCACCCACAACAAGATGTCCATGATCGTCTAGGTCTTGTACAGCTGTTGACAACCCAACCCAAGAACTAAAATGGGGTTATCTCCTCAGCGACAAAAGTTCACACTAGGTGCTGTCAAAAGATGCGTATCGCGGTGATTGACCGGACTCGATGTAGGCCGAAGGACTGTTCTCATGAGTGCAGGCGGTT
>JAJRZD010000069.1 GCA_024275415.1 archaeon | reverse complement strand
CCGAACAGCTGCATCAGGACTGACTGTGCAAACACAAAAATCAACAAAACGCACTTATCACGCCAAGAATAGCCATCCTTCTTCAGCACAAACAACACGGGTAGTAGCATAAGAGGAAGTATGAACATGCAGATTCTTGCAGTTTCACCTTTCTTCGGAGCGCCAACCAGAAACAATAGGACTAGAGCAAATAGGAATCCTCTGATTAACGAGAACATACTTCGGTACTTGCCATTAGTCATGTCGGACTTTCTCAATCTGTTTAGACCAGAACCTGACAAGACCAGCAGAACCGGGCCAAGGAATACTGCAATATCCAGTACGTTCTGCAGACGTGTGTCGATATATTGTACAGGATTTGTAACTAGCATGAACCCACCGGGGTTCTCTGAAGCAGATGCATAAAGAAAGGCATCAATATAGTTGAACCCAAGCAGGGCGTAGAGAACCAGATAGGCAACTCCAGTCAGAACCCCAATGAGAAAAAGGGATTTCATTCGGCCTATCAGATAGAGGATTCGTTTTGTATAGGAAACATATCGAGTTAGTCGTTGTGCTTCAAGAATCTCGTACACGAAAAGACCGAGGGGAGCTACTACGAATAGGAATGAAGTGAATGTCCCCAAGAACATGAAGACCACTGTACCGCCGAGCCTTATCGCCCTGCATCGGTGTAGGTAACAAAAAATCAACCCAAACATGAATGTCGCTACCATGGCATAGACATTGGCCAAATAATACACTTGTACAGCAGGGAGAAGGAGGTATAGGAGTGTGCCGTAGCGTGAGGTTTCAGGGTCGAAAAACTTGCAGAATATCCCGTTAAGAAAGAATGCGGAGAGAAGTCCTGCTAGGATAGCCAGTCCAACCGCTACAGCTCCCGGATCGCGAAGTAGCTGAATCAGTGCATAGATGACAAGGACAGCCCCTGGAGGTTGTGTCACTGCATGAGTTGAGAGGTCAGGTTGTAGAGTGTTATAGTTCGCTATGAAATCGACTGGATTGGAAATACTCACAGCGTCCCAATAGATTTCGGATTGACCCCCGATTGAAGATACAATGCTCAATGGGCCTTGTATCATGTTCGTAAGTATGATGAATGAAACACCCATCATAGCAATCATTGCCACATGCATCCTGCCTTGCTTTCGGTAAGTATAGATTGCAAATACGATGAAAGACAATGAAACCGATAATGCTACGGCAATTTGGAAAAGCGATGGCAGATGCAGTTGCCCCCATATGGGCCAGTATTGACTGAATGGCATCAGGTCATAAGGTTTCGACGGATCTGAAGGGGAAGGTTGTCCATTATCAGGAAACCTCCCAACTATTGAAGTTAGGATGTGGTGGATTGCCACAATCAGGATCATCAACAGGAAAGTCGACAAGTACCTCACAACATTGTGTCTGGAAAGAATCTCGGACTGTTTCTTGCTCGCGACTCTCTGGTCAATTCTTTGTTCCTGTATGCCACTCACGTTCATGTCCATCAGGTCAGGTGGTTCTTGAGGCGTATATGGGAGTATGCCAAAATAAGACCCAAATCTCTACAGGTTCTTTGCCAAATCGATTCATTCCTGACTCAAGTACAGCAGGACAATGAATGCCAGTGTAGAGAACATATCTGGGATGATTGTGAATGGGCCCAGTACTGTACCAGGGTAGCCCAAGAATGAGTGGAATATGGGATTTGATGTGATTGCATACATCAATAGGACAATGACAAGAAGAAGGAGCCCAAGCGTGAATCGCGACCTCAGTTCCCTGTACAATGAACCATAAATTGCCACAAGAGTGAGTAGTAATGCGATATTGATGACTGAAATGACTGACTTAAGTACAATGAACAAAGCCAGAGTCGCATCAGGCCGCGGAGGAGGTAAGGGCAGCGCCGGATTCTCCAGAAGATACAACCCCATGAGATATCCTATCAGCGCAGCCACAGCAATCAATGCATTAACCAAGACCAGTTTCTTGTGATTCATCACTTCTACGTCCCCTCAATTGCTTTTGCTTGTTTTCCTAATTCTTGCCCAAATCTCCAGAAAGTCATCATAACTCGCCTCCAGTTCTCGACTGAGAAAATGCATCCTACCATAGCCATCACCCTGTGTCACCACGAGATGATGTCCGATGAGCAGATCAAGATGGTGTCGAATTGTCTTATAATCCAAATCAAGCAGGTCTGCGAGTTGGTTGGCATTGTACGGGCGATCGTGGAGAGCTATCATGATCCTGGCACGGTTCATACCTCCTCTTGTGCCGGCGATTAACCACCAGAGAATGCGTTTCATGGATGCTCTTCCTGTGAATGCACTCCGTCCTCCTTCATAATCAACTTGTCGGCTTTTTCACAATAGAGTTCTTCATACTTTCACAGAACACTCTGGAAATCCCAAGTCGAAGGAACTATAAGCAACCCGCTTTCCGACACAGCCCGCTTAATATGCATCTTCACATGCGCAGAGGTAGTTCATCATGCACTTTGAGGAAACGGACGAGCAGAAAATGTTCCGCGAGGCTATCCGCGAGTTCGCTCAGCGATACGTTGCACCAGCCTGGCAGGAGTATGATAGGAATCACGAGATCCCTCGGGACTTGATCAAGAAAATGGCCGACCAGATGCTCTGGGCACCCACCGTCTCTGAGGAGTACGGCGGCGCCGGCATCTCCTGGGTCATGGCTAGCATCGCAGCTGAGGAACTGGCACGGGCCGACCTCTCCATCGCACTGCCGGTCATGTACCTCGTCGAGGCTTCATGGGCATTCATCTTCGACAGATACGGCACCGACGAGGCGAAAGCTGAGATCCTCCCAAAGGTCACCTCCGGCGACCTGTTCTTCGGTATCGCTACGACCGAACCCACCGGCGGCTCAGACCTCGTCAACTCCACCAAGACCTCCATCAAAGAAAAAGACGACGGCTACGTCATCAACGGCGAGAAAGTCTACATCTCCGGCGTCGCCGAGTCCGAAAAATACGGCGGCGTCTACTGGACCCTCGCCAAGTCAGACCCAAAAGGCGACCACAAAGCCTTCGATGCCTTCATCCTCCCTCTTAACCTCGGCGACGGGCTACACCCAGGCATCACCACCACACTCTTTGAGGACATGGGCCGCATGGGCGTCTCCTGTGGCGGTTTCAATATCGAGAACGTCGAGATCCCAAAACATTACCTCATCGGTGAACGCGGTCGTGGGTTTTATCACGCTATGGAAGGGTTTTCAGCAGCCAGAGTCTTGATAGCTGCGACCTGTCTTGGAGCAGCTCAGGGCTGCTTTGACATCGGCGTCGAATACGTCAAACAGCGCAGGCAATTCAACCGTCCACTCGCAGCCTTCGAAGGCATCATGTTCGAGGCTGTCGATTCTTGGATGGCCATCCAGTCCGACAGGCATCTAACTTACCACGCAGCATGGATCATGGACGAAGTCTACAGCAAGGGTAACCCCAACTACAACAAGCTCGACATCGCCAAACTCACCGCTGCTGCCAAGTACAAGGCCCCACATGACGCTCTGGATATCATTGTTAGGGCTCAAACCTGGCATGGTGCATTCGGATACACAAAGGAGTGCCCCTTGGAAGCATCATATCGGGGTGTACGCTCATACACAATTGGAGCTGAGGGCGGTGCAATGGTGCAGAAGATCGTGATGGGACGGGAAATTTTCGGCCCCGAGTACCTGCCATATAGACAGGAGAAACAATTGTAGAAGTGATAACATGAGAGGACTACAGTCCTCTCTCATTCTTTGTTCTCCTTTGGATCAGTTTTCCAATGGTTCTCCTATCGATACTTGTTCCAAACTCGTCGTATACTGCAATGTGGATATCATACAAGTTCAAGCCATCTCTCCATTTTTTGACCATGAAATCAATT
>JAJRZD010000068.1 GCA_024275415.1 archaeon | reverse complement strand
TCTTCTTCATGCACCTACTTTCCCAATATAACCCGCATACCCTAGGAGGATGGGCATTATGTCAATACCACGAATCGTATGTAAAGCCCCAGAGGGTGCGTGCATCTCGGAGAACTGCGTCACTGTGTCCGGCCTGATGAAATTGCTCCAAAGAACAACGGGAACCGGGTCACTTGTATGCTCGCCGACAGAACAGGGACTTGTGTGATCCCCTAACACGGCCAGCACAATCTTGTCACCAACAGACTGCACTATCTTGCCCACCATTTCATCGGTTTTCTCAATTGCGAGAACCTTCTCCTCAGGGTTCATGTCATGACTGGCATTATCTGGAGCCTTGATATGGATGAACAGGTAGTTGACTCCTGAGTTGATGGACTCGATTGCCTTTTCCGCAATACCATCGAAATTGGTGTCAATTGTGCCCGTCTGCCCCTCGACAGGGATATGCTTCATCCCTACATACTTCGCGCACCCGATGTAGAGCGCACCACCAGCAAGACACACAGAAGAGATGCCATATCTGTCTTGCAGGGTAGGAATCTCACCATGCTTGCCGGATCCACGTAGAAGTAAGATATTGGCAGGAGGAAGACCCCGTGCCTCTCGTTCCCTGTTCATGTCCAGATCCTTCAATCGTTGATACGAGATATCAACGAGCTTGTTGACAACCTGTGCAGTCTTCTCAGCTTCGGGCACTTTCGCTTTGGATTCCAGTATTCTCTTGCCGGTCTCATGAGGGTCATTATCAGTGATTGCTCCTGAGAGACCTTCACCTTCAAGGACAAGTGCACCCCTGTGCTCAACTGTGGCAATGAAATGGATCTTGACGCCTTCGACCTCGATATCTTTCAATGCCTCTTCTAGTATCCTATGTTCTTCAGGAGTGAACTCACGCCCTGCTCTACGGTCAACAACTATGAGATTCTCATCCACGGTTGCAAAATTAGAACGGAACGCGACATCACCGGGCTTTGAAGGTAAGCCTGCACCGAGAGCCTCAAGTGGTCCCCGACCAGGATAGGTCTCTTTGAAGTCATATCCGAATAGAGTGAGATGTGCGGCATCACTACCAGGGGTAATCCCAGGGCCCAAGACTTCCATGAGACCTGATTGTCCCTCCTTTGCAAGTCTATCAAACGTAGGGGTCTTAGCCGCTTGGAGGGGAGTCTGACCATTCAGATCCGGATGTGGTCGGTCTCCCAGACCGTCAAGCACCACAAGCACAGCTGTCCGGTGTCCAGACATCTCGCTAGAACTTCCTCCATGCAGTTCTAAAATCAGTGCTAGGATAATCGCACTTGCCATCTAGGATGGAATGTATCTCCAGAAGACGGTTATACTTCTCGACACGATCGCTTCTGGCAGGCCCTCCGGTCTTTATCTGTCCAGCACCAAGGGCAACGGCAAGGTCGGCAATAAACGTGTCACTGGTTTCTCCAGACCTGTGGCTCACAACAACCCCCCAATCAGCAGCAAACGCTACCTTTGCAGCCTCGATTGCCTCGGTCACTGACCCGATTTGATTGACCTTCAGAAGAAGCGCATTTCCAGCCTTCAGGTCAATCGCCTTTTTCACAATCTCGGGATTCGATACGGTGAGGTCATCGGTGACGACCTGTACATCTGTCTTCTTCACGTACTCGGCGAACTCGTCAAAGGCATGCTCGTCAAATGGATCCTCCACGGTGCGAATCGGGAACGTCCGTTCGAGGTCGATATAGTAATCGATGAGCTCGCCCGAGGTCAGCGACTTGCCATCCAAAGTGTATGCTCCATCCTTGTAGAACCCGCTCGCAGCTGCATCCATTCCGAGCACGACATCCTTCTCCTGCTCATAGCCTGCCGCTTCTATGGCATTGACTATCTCGCTAAATGCGTCATGTGAGGACTTCAATCCGAATCCACAGAATCCGCCTTCATCGCCGACATGCTTGCCCATTCGCCCGTATTTCGTTATCAGGATTTTGCCAAGATGATGGTAGACCTCTGACAAGCACTGTATTGCCTCAACGATGCTCTTTGAGCCAACTGGCAGAATCATGAATTCCTGAATTGCGAGGTCATTCCCCGCGTGTGCGCCACCATTAATCACGTTCGACATGGGGACAGGCTGTAGGTACCTTGCATCCTTACCAATCACGTTGGATCTGATGTACTCGAACAGTTCTACTCCAAGGTGTTTGGCTGCTGCGACTGCAGTTGCCATGGATACAGAGAGGATAGCGTTCGCGCCAAGTTTGCCTTTCCCTTTGCTTGGGTCGAGTTCCAACAAGCGCTTGTCGATATCATTCTGCGACAGGGGATCTACACCCTTTAGCGCCTCATAGATAGTGGTATTCACATTGGCAACAGCCTGTAGAACACCCTTTCCTAGATATCGAGAGCCGCCATCCCGCAACTCGACGGCCTCGTTCTCGCCTGTTGATGCTCCACTCGGAACCTTTGCAATACCTTCAGTCCCATCGGATAAAGTCACTCGTGTCATCAGTGTTGGGTTTCCTCTGGAGTCAAGAATCTCCATCGCCTTAATCTTTGCAATCTCAACCACTTGTATCACCGCTTTGAGAAAAATCACTTGTTCAAGTTTTGAGAGAAAGGAACTTGGATTTATGTTAATCTCTATAGACAATCAAAAAGCATGGACATGAACCATATACATTTAGGGAATAGGACGATTACAACAGACGGAAATAGAGGTGTCATGAAAGATGGTAGCTGAACAGACGAGGACGAAAATCGTATGCACTGTGGGTCCCGCTTCAAAATCAAAAGAAACACTCACTGGGATGGCCGAAGCAGGGATGGATGTCGCCCGAATCAACCTCTCTCATGAGAATCACAGCTCCGCAAGAAAGACATTGGACCTTATTCGTTCAGTTGATGAAACTATCGCAGTCCTGTTCGACCTTCAAGGACCGAAAATCCGAATAGGTGAGATGAAGGAGCCTGTTGAACTTGAAGCAGGACAGGTCTTTACTCTCTCAATAGCCGATTTTGTCGGCGATAAGGAAAGGGTGTCAATATCCCATAAGGAACTACCACAGGATGTCAAAGCAGGTGATACCATTGCCATAAATGATGGCATCGTGAGGCTTGAGGTCGTGGAGGTTCAGGATGAAGACATAATCACAAAGGTCACAAATGGCGGGCCAATCTCTAGTAGGAAGGGTGTGAACATCCCCGGAATCCGCCTATCATGCCATCTGCCGACCGAGAAAGATCTCAAGGACTTAGATCTAGCTGCCGAGCTCGAACCTGACCTGATCGCACTATCATTTGTCATAGATGGCGAAGATGTCAGAAGAGTGAATGCAATCATCGAGAGCAACGGTCCAAAGAATGCGGATGTCATATGTAAGATAGAACACCTTCTTGCTATCCGCAACTATGACGAAATCCTAAGAGAGTCGCATGGGGTCATGGTCGCAAGAGGAGATCTTGGCATAGAAGTGCCAATCGAAACAGTCCCAGTCCTGCAAAGGGAATTGATCCGCAAAGCAAACGTGTGGGCACGACCCTCGATTGTGGCGACACATATGCTCGAATCAATGACCCACGAGCGTATCCCAACCAGAGCCGAAGTGAGTGATGTAGCCCATGCAGTTTTTGACAGGGCTGATGCCGTCATGCTTAGCGCAGAAACCGCCATGGGACACAACCCTATCGAGGCGGTCGCTATGATGGAGCGCATCGTCAGGAACGCGGAAAAGAAGATAACCCCTGTCAACCCTATGGATCTCACATCCCCCGAGAAACTGATCGTCGAAGTCATCGGCAACCTCGTATATAACGCAGTCTCAGTCCTCCCCGACAAGGTTGATGGCATCATAACAGCCACACGAAGTGGCTTTACTGCACGATGGATCTCCAAGTTCAGACCACCCACTCATATCTATGCAGTCACACGAGATGCGACTGTCATGCGGCGACTCCGGCTCCTTTGGGGAGTCCATCCTATCAGATACGAGCGTACTGTGGATGACGTAGATGATCTGGTGAAGGAGTCCATCAGGGCAGTGTATGCAAAGGGACATCTAGGCGATGACAAGGATATCGTCTTCACCTCAGGGATCCGGCATATCCCCGGACGAACCAATATCATAGGCATCTTCCATGTCAGGGATTTCATAGACAGTGCTTAATACAACATCCTTTTCAGACAGGAAACGGTGTGCAAGCCCATGGCGCTGTGCTTCAGGAGTATGCGGTTCCTTGCGAGAGTCCTAATCATTCTATTCATTTCTTCATCTCTTATCTCCAATGCAGGAAATGTGACCTTGAGTGTGGACGGCATAACCCAGCTTGGTGTTCAACCTACCTCCTCGTTGGTGCAGAACGACACCATATTGCAGTCCTTTGAGAATGCATCGCATATGACAATCGACGACGAAGGGCAATTCATTGATGGATGGAACCTGCTGGCTCTTGGCGTATATCCTGACTATCCCAACACCACGACTGTTGAAGGCTACATGCTCGTTGTAGACACATCAGGGAAAATCGTGAATGGTCTTTACATCCCAGGCGGTGTGCCCGAGTCACCTGGCTTCGTGAATTCGACTACCGTGTTCTTCGGAGAACCTGATTCTGGGAGCGTCATGCTTTGGAACCTCGAAACTAATGATACTCGATTGCTGCCGGTTCCACAGGGACATGATGATATCACATATAATCCGTTTGAGAAGACATTCCTCATCATCGAGAGAGTGAAGATAGGGGAGTTCGATTTTGAGGGAGAAATCCTTCCAATATGGTCGGATGATGTCGTCGAGTATCACGTAACAGGTGTGGAGAGATGGAGGTGGCGTGTGAATGCCTCCTTCCCGTTCGACGAGGATGAGTTCTACCTGAGAAACGAAACGATTGATGAAGGGCTTGACTGGACGCACGCTAACAGTATTTACTGGGACCTTGACAATAACGAGATCTATCTAAACGTCAGGAATCTTGATTGTATCGTGAAAATAAACAGGAACCTTGGAACACCCGTCTGGTCTGTTGGCAGGTATAATGGGCTGACTACGCCACTTGAGATGTATGATGATAATGGAAACAGTGTGACTAGCCTCTTCTTTGATGCTTCGGACCTTGAATTGGTCGGTGGAGATAGGTTTCTTGTATATGGTAGGGCTTCTAATGATGGTGGCAATGCTCGGGCGATAGAGTTCACAGTTGATGAGGTGGCCAATAGTGCCAATGAGGTGTGGCGATATGATCCGCCCTCTGACAGACCAATAGAAGGTCTTGTTGAGAGGCTACCTAATGGGAATACCGTTTGGATGGCATCAGCAGAGGTGAATCCTGTTCTTGTAGAGGTGAATGCCGAGGGAGAGATTATCTGGAAGTGGACAATCAATGCAACAGACGATTTCGCGTGGACAGTCCCAGTAGGAGGAGCAGTAAGATTCTATCCAGACCTAGTGGTCGCGTCATTATCATACATGAGCACCATCACCGAAGGCGAGAAACTTGTAATGGCCTTCTCGGTTTGGGATACATTCCATAGACCGTACAGAAGCGAGATTCAGGTGATTCTGGTTGAGAGCGGTCTCACACTCGTAGAAGAAACCTTTGCGCTCCTGCCCTTCTGGCAGCAGAATGATGTCGTGATAGAGATCACCTCATTGACAGCTGGAGAACATGTTCTGGCATTCATCATCCAGAACGAAGACGAGGTCACACATGTCATGCTCATTGAGATAATTGTAGAAGTGAATCTCATTGTCATCGGTGGGCTTGGGATTGGGATTCTGGCAATTGTTGTGTCGGGCTTGCTTCTGTACAAGAGGAATTCCCAAGTAACCTAGTGCTTGGGAAAACGTCAATGTATCAGCCATTTTGGCACAGCCAGTTCCCAGAAGAGCGTGGTTGGCAACTCGGTCGTATGATTGACTCCACACCACACGAGTAGATTAAAGGGATAATCGCGTGGATAATGTTCTGAAATGGCTCAAGAGAAATGCTTTTCAACGGTCAGATTTCCCTCGCCATTGAGTTCGACCTGAGGTTGAGAAAATGGTAACAAAAATCGTCGTCATTGGAATGGGCTATGTAGGGATTCCTGCCGCTGCACTTCTTGCTGATGTGGATGGTCATAATGTAACAGGGCTGCAGAGGAGGTCGAAACGCTCAGGCTGGAAGATTGATGTCCTCAACAGTGGTAAATCACCATTTGAAGGCGATGAGCCTGGGCTGGATGAGTTGATTGCTAAAGTTGTTGCCAAGGGCACCTTCAGGGTCACTGATGACCTTGAGGTCTTGAGGGATGCAGATATAATCCTGATAGATGTGCAGACACCTACTGATTCGCAGAATATGCCAAGGTACGATTCACTTAGAGAGGTCAGTGCGAACATCGGCCAACGCATCAAGAAAGGAGCTTTGGTCATTGTCGAATCCACAGTCGCACCCGGAACCACACAGAATGTTGTCCAGAAGATTATCGAACGCGAATCAGGTCTAAAGGGTGGCGAGGATTTCGATCTGGCATTCTCATATGAACGGGTCATGCCAGGAAAGCTCATCGAGTACATCGTGAACATGCCTCGGGTCGTAGGTGGGATCACACCACAAAGCACCCAGAGAGCCTATGAGCTCTATTCGAAGATTGTGAAGAAGGAGATCTCCACAACTGACACGCTCGGCGCGGAACTTTGTAAGACCATTGAGAATGCCTATAGGGATGTGAACATTGCGTTCGCAAATGAGATGGCGCTGGTCTGTGAGAGCCTTGGGGTTGATGTATACGAACTCATCCGGCTGATCAATGCCCGTGACGACAGGATGATGCATATCCCTGGTGCTGGTGTGGGAGGACACTGTCTCCCAAAGGATCCATGGCTGCTCAGGTATGGACTCTACGAGTATGGCACATGGAAAGTGGAACCCGAATTCATCGCACTTGCACGGAGAGTCAACAACCACATGCCCATCCATATGTCAGACCTCATCGAGAATGCCTTGAGAGCAAGGGGTATGTCAATCCAAGATGCCACTGTGACAGTACTGGGAGCTGCCTATCTTGAGAACTCCGATGATACTCGGAATTCACCTGCAGCTACACTGATTGGCTCACTCCTAGCGAAAGGGGCGGAGGTTGTCTTGCATGACCCGTACGTGAGAGAGTGGGATCTGGGACAGCAGGAGATCGAACATGATCTTGAGAAAGCAGTGACAGGCTCGGACTGTATTGCATTGGTCACCAAGCACAAAGAGTACTTCTCCATCGATTTTGCTGAACTGAAGGGATTGATGCGCACTCCCGTGGTCGTTGATGGCCGCAATGTGTTCGATAGAGAAACAGTCGAAGGGAAGGGGTTCGAATATCGGGCCATTGGAAAAGCTGGGATTAAGCGACCATGAGAACATATCGGACTATGGTTGTCACAGTTCTACTTCGGGGGTTAGAAGCGTATCTCAAAATAGTCTATCAATAATACAGGACTTCTACATGGCTGTTAGCGCTGGAAAAGATTCAAGGGCGTGGATTCATTGATTTCAAAGATTTCCTTTGTAACATCCAATCCACAGAAATACAAAAAGCAGCACCCGATTGGGATTCTCGTCGTATTCATTAGAATTCCAATTATCTTCAAAGCAATGACATCAATTGTTCAAGGTCACCAACCTCATTGGTGAACAGCAGTGCGGTAGTCAATCCCAAGAAGGGTCATCAAAAGTCTGTCATCACCGTCATCTACTACCTCTTGTGCAATAGCAACCTCTATCACTTCAACCAGTCTGTTCAGAAACTCTAGTTGGGTGAGATACGTTTGAAGAACAAATCTGATTGATATCGTGTCCGAATTCCGGCATCACAACCGGTAGTTATACTAGACTTGTCTTATCTGTTCCGAGGACTCATTATGTTATACGGGGCAATCAAAGCATCACGAGTGGAACAATGAGTGCAAAAACGCATGTCATAATCAAAAGGAAATATCTCCAGAACCTTCGGATGATTGTGACAAGTAGGACTCCAAGAACCTTAAAGGTGTATCTAGAGATATTCTTTACAACTCGGGATTCACGATCAGCAAAGTATCTCACTGAGATTGGAAGTTCCACAAGCCTCATTCTCTTGAAGGATAGCATAAGAATCATCTCTTGCGTATATGTGAACAAGCCGCTGAGCTGGGTTTTTTCAGCAGCTGTTCTAGATAATGTTCGAAAGCCACATTGAGTGTCACGTATTCGCTGTGCTGAAAGCAACGATACAATAAGACTGATGATAATGTTTCCTATTCGCTTTATGAGGGGTACTCGGCGATAGCTTGATCCACTGAAACGTGATCCGAGAACGACATCTGCTTTTCCAGATAGAACTGGTGCAACAAGCATGGGTATCTCTTCAGCGTCAAATTGGCCATCAGCGTCGATATTGACGATGATATCAGCCCCTTTATCGAGTGCTTTTGTCAGTCCATTCTTAAAAGCATGAACAACGCCAAAATTCTTTGCATGACGATATACATGATCAGCCCCTGCTTCATGAGCAAACTCGCTTGTTTTGTCTGCGGATCCGTCATCTACAAGTAATACCTCCACCTTATCAATTCCAGGAATCTTTCGAGGGATACTTTGTATTACTCTCTGTATGCTATGAGCCTCATTATAGGCAGGAATCATCACTATCAGTTTCAAAGGAATTTCGTCCTAATGCGAGAGGATAACGAGCTGCTTTCAGGACATGCAGATAAGGATTGTGGGACTGCTTTGCGATCTTGACTTCACTTGTCCTGATGATAACATAAAAATATTAACCCTAATGCGTCTTAAGAAACATAAGCACGAATGAGGAGCTGTAAGTGTGGAGAAGAGTGTGATAGCAATCTTTGAATCCTTAAAGTCAAAGATCTTGTTGAATCCCTTAACATACATTCTAGTCATAATGCTAGTTGCGATAAGTGTACTAAACCAATATGCACTCACTTTGTATTCGGACGCAGGATACGAGTTCTATAACGCAAGAGAACTCCTTCTACATGGAAATCTTGAATCTGCACCAATTGTTGATGTGGTACTCTATACGGTGTTATTCGCGATTTTTGGATTGGACTATCGATTGATATTCTATACACAGGCATTCTTCATACTTGCCCTGTGTGTTTTAATCTTCAAATTCGTCGTACGAGAAACCTCGGATGAACGCCTTTCATTCTTTGCTTCATCAGCAATCTTTGCTGTATCTAGCCTCACATTCTTTGGTGTCCAGAGCGGAAAGCAATATCCTATCTTTATGTTCTTTGCATTCCTATCGTTATATCTACTCGACAAATCATTGAAGGAGCAAAGTAGACGTCTAATGTTTTTATCGGCCCTCTCTTTGGCTCTATCATATATGACTCATATTTTGTCAACCTTCTTGATGATTTACCCTGTCCTCTATATCTTCCTTCAAGAGGGCAACATTAAGAACAGAGTGATTAATATATTCTCATTCTACATTCTTCTTGGTTGCTTCACTGCACCATACATACTATGGAGGTTCTCAATTGATGGATGGAACTTCTATCATTATCCTAATGCATGGGCTACCATTAAATATGGTTCCATCTTAAATCAGGAATACTGGGGAGTTCCTGTGGGATATACTTGGGAATATTATTCTACATGGGTGAAAATCCTAGCACAAGTCTTTGTCCCTGTAGGATTGATTCTAATCCTCTTGAATACGATTCGATCACAATACCCAAGTACAATCTACAAGATGGCTTTCTCGTGGAGTCTTCCTGCTGCAATTCCATTCATTCTATCCAAGGTTCCAACTACACTGTCCTATCTCTATGTATTTTATCCAGCTATCGTAATAGTGATGATGCTAGGCCTCATCAAGTATTTCAGACTACTAGCAAACAAAAGAGCAATCAAGCTGATATTCGTCCTCCTAATCATATTTCTCTCAGCGTTGTCTTTCTCAGCGGCAGTACATACAGGGATGGAAAAAGGAGAGGTTGGGGCTCGAGATCTTGAAGATGCCATGTTGTTTTCGACATACATCCAGTATGAGGACAGGGTACTATTCAGGAGCTACTATTTTGCCCCTTTGATTCCCAAAGCAGATTTCTATAACTTGGGCAAGGATGTATTGGAGGAGGATGCTGTAATATACATCAACTGGACGGATGAATCGGCGGTTCTTGGGATGCTTGCCAAATACAATATCTCATTCATTATCCTCTACAGCAGCATTTCAAAGGAGATTCGAAGTAATGTGTGGTTTACTGTGGCATATGGAGGGCAGCCACGGCATGTAGAGGGGATAGAGAAGTCCACATATTTTCAGGAGGTGGCAGTAGGCTACTCGTATAGATTGATCAGAGTTATTCAGGAGGAATCCTGATGGATAGTCGTAGAATGGATACAGATGATGTAATACGCAATCTATTCCACTCAGCAAGTATAGGTAGCTTGTTCTATGGAGTTCTTTGGTTTCTTTTCCCAATATTCCCATTCAATGAACTATTTTCCATCTCATTGGTGGTGTTTCTTGCGCTCTTTATTATCATAGTTACATTTGATATTGGATTGAAGCTTTTCTCAAAGAAAGAGATTCTCGTTATCGCGCCCAAATCGGAGGGAGAGTGATTTCAATTCGAACCCAATCCAAATCAACATTAATCCCATGGGAAGACACTATGACTAAATCTATAGTTCCGTCATTTGTTACGAAAATCTCCATAGGGTTAAGAATTACGGAAACCAACGCCCAACCATCATCATCAGCAACAGAGGGAATATAATCTGCAATTATGTAATCTGCCAAATCGGCATCGGAGATTTGATAGATTCGATAGGGTTTAAAGAAATTTGAAGAAGAAAGTGCAGTATATCCTTCTGTGTTGATAACCGTATCGCCTTTCTCAAAAACTATGTAGCCAAGCGTCTTTGGAGTTACTTGAATAACGGTAGTGCTGGTCTTGTTTAGGTAAACCGTCTGGTTTGATCCTTCTTGAATGACATGAACACTTTGTCGGTTTGAATAGTGAGCAAGTCTAAGACTAAGCGAACCAGAGTAGCTGTAGAAGAAAACAGGAGGAGGGGATGACGAGCCATCAGCAGACCCAAGGTAATGAAAACCATCTTTGAAACAAAAGGACACATCGTAATCCGACATAATACGGGAAATCCGTAAATCATACGTTGAATTACATTCAACAAGAACAATTTCGTTTGCTGGAAGGTCGATTTGGACTTCTTGTGTGATACCAGATACATGGTTTGCAGTTGAAATGCCGTCATCGGGAATCCCAGTTCGGTAAAGGATTGTACCTTTCATATTCTTGACAGTAATGTTAAGGACATCGACCCCTTCGTATTGGTTGAGGTCGTTTTTTGTGAGATTAATCGAGTATGGACTGTTGGAATAGACATAGAACGAGAGGGGGCCTCGGATGCTACCTGTCCAGTTTACGGGATCGGACCAAGTCATCGGATCCTGAGTTAGATCCAAGATCTCATCATAGGGGGTGCCTAGGAAATAAGTAGAATCATCAGGCAACCGAGCTAGTGATTGAGATAGCTTAGTTTTGGAGCTATAAACCAGCTTTGCTGAATACTTATCTAGGGCCCTATTCAGCACCCATTTTGAGATGGTTCCATTTTCAGTTCCCGTCCTTAGTATAAGCAACTCTGACGTTGTACGGAGTCTTGAAATGAGATATAGTGTGCCAAAGTACTGTACCATATATGGTGGAGAATCAATATTAATATGCAACAGGCTAGCGTTGGAACGCCTATAGGTGATATCATCTTCATTAAGAACTCCCGAGATATAACGGTCAGGAGATAGGCGAATTCCTTCATCCTCTCGGTTCATATCAGAAAAGTACACAACAGTTATTCCTAGAGGTTGCACAAGGACACATATGATAATGAAAATAGAGATGAAAAGCGGACACCAAACCAGAATTTGCTCATGCATTCGCTTGAATGAGGAAAATCTTCCAGAGAGATTCATCATTGCTCTATCACCTGATATAGACTATAAGTCGACCCCACCGAAACTAGAATGAAAGAGGAGGAATTGAGTCCTAGTACATGGCGTGGCGGATAACCGAATGAGGATGTGAACCAAGAATGAATAGCTATTTCGCGTTCGTAATTAGTGTATATGACAATGAATGAAACGTTATGGGTTCCAAGAATATCAAGAACCAACAGCTCGCTCGTCCAGTTGAGGAATGTTAATGTTTCTTCTTCGGTGAGGTCAAAGCCGAATGTAATGAAATGAGAGTAGGGTATGTATGCATTTAGAATATAGGTACGAGCTAGAACGACATCTTCAGGTTCGATCCATTGTGCATGCTGAAGTGCTTCCGCTTCAAGATTCGTCCTGCCTTGACCTAACGCAAACGAAGCATTGAATAGCCGAAACGTTCCAAAGCTAAATGCCAAGATAACCAAAATAATGACTGCTAGAATCAGGATTCGATTTCTTTGTGCATATTTCTGGACAAGTATGGTGCCCCGAACTAGCAGAATAGCCATCACTGGAAATAGCATGAAGAGATAATGCTCGTAGGTGGGTAGTATGGACAAAATGAATGGTATTAAACATGCAATAATCCATCCCATGATCAGATATAGAACATTCCTCTTGCGAAGCTCGAAAAGCCCTACAAATAAAGCGACGATGCCAATTGGTGTTAGAGTCCCGCTAATGATAGTAAGCCATCGGAGATAATACTCGAATGAAAAAGGTACAGGTATCCCCCAATAGACCTGATTCAGGATTCCTCCATATCTTTGAGTGTACCAGTTGCTAGGGTAAGTGTAGAATGATAGTCCATCAATCAGGTACCTCCAAAGAAGATACGGGAAGAGTGTAGTCACAAAGGTGACATAGAAGAGGAGGAAATCCTTAAGCGCTTTGATTTTCTCTATTTTAAATGCCATGAACAGGAAGAGGATTAATGGAACGATGGCAAGAAATGTTGCAAGAACATGAGTTAAGTACGCAAGGGCCATAAAGAGTGCAGCTAGCAAAATCGACCGATTGTTATTGCTCTCAGTCATCGTGAGAAGTAGATAGTAGGAGATGAGGGCGAAGAACATGAACATTGGATACTGTTTCCCCGATATAATACCAAAAAACGCAATGGGAGCCAAGAGAAATATTGTAAGCATCGCAAGTAGGAGATGATATCTGCTATCCCCCGCTTGCTCTGCAAACTTGTAGATAATGCCCATTACGCCGATTGTAAAGATTGCTTGGCTGAAGTGAATGATTGCCAAATTTATTCCAAATATCTGAAAGAGAAGTGCATAAAGCAGAATGGGAAGCAGAGGGGCAGGCTCTATCACTCCATAGAGTACAAGATTTCGAGCATTCCTAAACTCGAGAGCTGCATCTGCATGGATTTGGAATCCATTCATGATTACTAGGAATGTCAAAAAAATGGAGATGGCTAAGAAAATGGTGAAGGGTGAGCGACAAGTGAAACGAATTTTATCAATGATAGATAATGGAACGTCCTCCTCTTTTTCATCCATTTTCATACATTCACTCCTTTTCCTCATGAAAAGATTCTATCTTTACCTTTTGATGTTTTGACAGATTCCGAATTCAAATAACCACCTTATCAGTTTTGTTGTCAGATAACCGAGGATGCCAACATAAGCCCTCCGCGAAGCATTTGAGGTGATACATCGCGACAAAACACTCCATCCACTCCTAGACTTGATCCATACTCGCATTGCGAAACCACCTCCTGTAGAACCTCTTGATCCGCTGCTTCAGTACCCCGGATTACTGTTCCACAAGGGTTCCTCTTCCCATACTGATACCTCTCTTTCCATTTCTCAGGGCTCGACCGGTACTCTTTGACCAACTGTTTGTAAGCCGGATGACCCAATGCTCGGGCTCGTGCATTCTTCTTCGGTTCGATATCTGTATATGCTCCCAGGTCAGAGATGGACTGGACGTTCTTTCGTGAGATATATGCCTTGTCACCGTAGACCACCTCAAACTAGGGAATTGGTACTCTCCTCACGAGAGCCCTCATGTGCCTGGCATCGCCAGCAGGTCGCGCACATACTCTGGATGCATGTATCATCAGGGTGTCAGTGTCTATCACGTTGTGAGGTGCATGGAAACGCCGTTGTAACGTCCTTTTGAACCTGAAGGACATCCACTCTCCTCCCGTTGAGTGTGAGAACTCGGTAGAGTCCACTGCGATGTTCCTTGGAGGAGGTTTCTTCCGAGCCAGAAGTCGGATCATTCAATGAAAGAGTTGTGAATCCACTCGTTCCAGTGCCTGTTGGAGGATAGAATAAGAAGGAGGTCTCTCAAGACCAAGTCGTTGGAGGAGAGAGGGGTTGAATGCAAGCTGCGCCACAAAGATCCTGTAGCTGAGTCCTGAGTCGAACGTGAGAACAAGAAGGACACAGAGAGCTGGGAGGAGAAAGTCAGGAGGCCGTCCGAAGGTAGAAATCCGTTTGGGCACCATATTGCTAAAGGTTGACAAGTTCATCAAGCAAGAACTGAAAATGACGCGACCTGGCTGCGTCGTATGACGAGTAGTAGTTCATGAATCATGTGATCCTGTCGGTCTCGTCACTAATCCTTGTGTTACCTCATCGACTTTTTACAGAGCCCTAAATATAAAAAGTTTGAAATAGACAAGTTGAATACTGCAGAGGCATCCCAAACCTGATGCAGAGGAGGTAATTATACGGAATCACAAAAGAGCGTCAAAGTGCTTTTTGTTACACGGAAGTTTCCTCCACTAAATGGGGGGATGGAACGTATGGCATACTATCTGTACAAAGGGCTCTGCGACATTGCTGAAGTGACTCTTGTAAAATGGACAAAGCATAATGTGATGGTTTTTCTGGGTTACCTCTATCTTCTTCTCAATGCAGTTCATCGACTCATGACAAAAAAATACGATATGGTATATTTACAAGACGGCCTTCTCGCTCCAATTGGAGTGGTGCTAAAGGCCGTCCTTCGTAAACCTGTCATTATTACAGTTCATGGACTTGATATCACATACAAGAATCCATTTTATCAAGCACTGATTCCAACTATGATCTCCATGATGGATGGAGTCATCACTGTAAGTCATGCCACCAGATACGAGTGTATCAGCCGAGGTGTAGTGCCATCACGGATACATATTGTGCCAAACGGAATCCACATGCCTGAAGAAGCACTTAAATACATGACAAACTCGGAGTTGGGAGTTCGGGAACCAAGACGTCGTCTTGAGGAGTTGACTGGGGCATCAGAAAACACAACGATTATTCTTATGGTTGGTAGAATGGTTGAACGAAAAGGATTCCACTGGTTCATAGAAAATGTGATGCCAAAAGTGGTAGAACACAATTGTGATGTCATCTGTGTTCATATTGGAGATGGAGAGTTTCGATATGAAATTGAAAATGCGATCAAACGTGTAAAAGTAGAAAACCATGTCAGACTACTTGGAAAACTCAATGATGAAGACCTATATAACGCGTATCTTGGAGCAGATATATTCGTAATGCCAAATATACATGTAGAGGGCGATTTTGAGGGATTTGGATTGGTTGCTGTAGAGGCGTCTTTCTTCGGACTACCAGTGATTGCCTCAGATGCTGACGGTGTAACGACAGCTATTGCACACAAGAAAAACGGATTTCAGTGCAAAGAAAAGGATGCTGATTGTTTCTTGCAGAATATCACAGATCTGATTGACAATACCAACTTACGAGAAGCATTTGGTAAACAGGCACAAGAGTTCACTAAACAAAACTATAACTGGCATTCAGTCGCTGGAAAGTATGTCACGGTCTTTTCTCGCATTATCACTTGATGAAAGACCGAACACGTGCAAAGTCATCATTATTCAACTCTCGGGTCATAAATAGCAATCCGCTAAAGATTAAGGTGGTAAGAGTCCCTCCAATAATAAATCCAAAAACATTTAGATGTAAAAAGAGAACTACACCAAAAGTGACAATCCCAGAAATGATTATTCTAGTAACTGATATAGGCGATATCAGGCAATCAAAGACATAGAAAATTGCTGTTGAGGACAGAACTAAGCCAACTCCACTGGCAATCGTGGTTGCCCAAGCAGCTCCATTTATCCCATATGTAGGTACAAGAAGAATATTAAGTATAAAATCAATCGCAAGTGTGAAGACACCTAGAACCATGGCAATTCTCGGTCTACTTCCCGCAGATAGAACTGATAATAGATACGTGAACACGGAGAAAAAACTCATTCCAAGCATCAGAATACCAAGAACGATACCTGAACTCAGGTATGCGGTTCCATAAAGGAATGTAACAATCTCGGTACCATAGAAAGCCGCCCCAACAACCATGAGAGTTAGTATCATTACAATATAACGATTTGACTCACGGATAAATAGCTTCACTGTCCCGTAATCATTTGCACGATTAGCTGTAGATATTGCAGGGAAGAATGCATAGGAGATAGCTGTAACCAGAAAATAGGCAGTTCGTGAAATCATTGAAGCCGCGGAGTAGTATCCTGCCTGCGCGTCTGAATCTGGTAACAATGCTTTGACAGCCAATAAATCGATACTCATTATGAGCTGGTAGGAAATCCAGAAGATGGTGACGGGAATCGCAAAGGAAATCAGTTTCTTAGCAGAGAACCTATCTGCAGTTTTGGGAATATGGCGAATCAAGAAAACCCCTAGAACAAGTCCAACTAGAGGAGAAATCGAGAAACCGAAGACGGCTCCAGAAACAGAGAAACCAATCAATACAAGAAAGATGACAAGTAAGGACTTTGTGGCAGAGAAGACTATTACATTGAAGGATTGCTCACGATATCGCTTCTCACCATTCAAAATCATGACATATAACGCATACAATGCGTATAGAGGAATCACTATCGTTGAGAGTTGTAGATAAGGAACGAGAGCCATATCATTTAGAAGATAGGCAATTGGATAGCTTGCTAACAGATAGGTGATGAATACAACACTGCCTAGAATCAATTGAAGTCTGATCCCCTGTGCCCGTACCGATGGCGAGTTCATTGAATCTTCTGAGATGTACTTAGATACTGCTTGGGGGACGCCGGTAGCTAGCACCAAGTTCGGAATGGTGGCCACAGAGATAATAATAGCATAGAGTCCATATTCAGCAGGAGTCAAGAATCGACCTAGAAAGATATGAATCGCATATCCAGATAATGCCACTGCAATTTGGGATATCGCAAGATAAAGTGTTCCTTTGGCTAGATTGTTTCCAGACATGAATATGGCAACGAATCGATGGTGAATTAAGTATGTGCATATAGGTATTCGTACTACCTAACAGGTCTATTTCTTTACCCACTCTTTTCGTACCTTGGTCATTGCTTGCAATCCACCGAGAATAGCATAACCAATTGGAAATACCATGTTGAGAGCTTCCGAGTCAGGAACCTTTCGAAGTGATTGGTGAAATATGCGTTTGCTGAAGTTTTTCCTTAATCTCTTTAAGAAAGCCCCCACGCCCCTGAAGGTTGCGAGTCCTCCATCCAACTTCCCCTTTGCTATGAGCCATAAGCCCTTTGCAAATGCAACGCTAATGACGAGAGGTAGGTACTTTATGAGATTCTTTGTGCCAAAGTTCTTGAAATAGGTTGCAATCTTATTCCTTGTGGTCAAATGAACATAGAAAGGATCGGTCTTCATCACAACACCAGGAACAGTGCCACCACGAGCATGATAGGCTATCGAGGATTTAACGACGCCTACTTTGTATCCCCTCAGTCGCACACGCCAGCATAAATCAATATCTTCTTCGAACATGAAATTATCCTTGTCGAACAATCCCCCAACCTCATTCAAGACACTACGACGAATAAACATGACAGCTCCCTCACTGTAGAAGACTTCCTCGACCTCTTCCTCTAGTGGTGCAACGTGGCAAAATCCTAGGACATCGATATTGTTGCACTGGTAGTCACGCATCTTTCGGTCATATAGATAGTGTAAGTTGCTTTGCGCGATTGCTAGTTTTGGATGCATTTCAAAAGCTTGGATCATGTTCTTCATCCAATCAGGTGTAACCTCTATATCATTGGACAGGAGAACGATATACTTTCCAGTAGCTCTTTGTTTCCCATAATTATTCGCCTTTGAGTAGCCAACATTCTTTGGAATCTTCACTACTTTGGTATCGATATGAGAATACTTTGCCTGAAGCTTCCTGAAATGATTCAAGCTGCCATCAATTGACCCATTATCAACGAAGATAATCTCATAGTTATCATAGTCAATGTTGAAGAGGGACTCCCATAGTGGGGCTAATTTCTCTCCATTGTAGTTAAGGAGAATTACACTTACTTTATGATATCGTATTTCTTGACTCATCATCTCATTCTCCATTCACGATACATATTCCATGCGTTTAACAAATCCTCACTCGTGTTGATATTGACATTCATACCATCTAGAAGTACACCATACGCTCTCCCTGTCTGGGCAATGGAATCGATAACATCTGTGATTTCAACCTCATTTCGGACAGAGGATGGCTTAGCTTTCTCTATAACGTCATACACAGAATGAGAAAAGACATAGACCCCACACCCTCGATAGGTTGTTTGCGGAACTTTGGGTTTCTCATAGATGCGAATCATCTTGTTATTATCTCCAAGAGTCACGCAGCAGGTTCTTTGAAGAACAGAGATGCTTGGCTCATTTACGACCGCTTCAACAACGTCGGCTTTGGCGCGCTCAAACATTTCAATCATTGATAGAAGGTTATTAGCTAAAGTGACATCATCACCAAGGAACACAACGAAGGAATCATCGACCATTGACTCGGAATTCTTTATACTCATCGCAATTCCCGGAGGAAGTTCATTCATTTGAACAACCTCTACAGCAGCATCAAGATCTCCTGCAACCGATTCGAAGTATTCTCTGATTTGTCTGCTTCTGTACCAAGTCATCACAAAAATCTGCTCAACACCCATGTGTATCATATTATCAACAACATGGTGAATCACAGGGCGATCATACAACGGAAAGAGCGGCTTAGGTAGCACATTTGATAGATAGCCCATACGGGTGCCCACACCAGCTGCGGGGATAACACCATATTTCACTGATCCCACTCAATTCACCTTCTTTCCCGAATTCCTTCAAATGATATTGGGAGCTACTGTGATTTGTAATATGTAACATTCTTTAATCTATTGGAGTGTGTCCCTGTTTTCTATTATCTTTCTTCATTAGTGGAAGATTAGAAAGTCTTTTCATGCACATGACATCAGAGAAGTGAACAATAAACATGAGTCAGATGTCTGATGGTGATAGTCAATGGGCAGTGAGTCTACATTTCCTATTTCTGAATGCTCTGAAAGCAAAGAAATTAGGTGGACACCACCTTTGGCTCCGCTCACATCACGATTCAGTTCTCTGGATGCATTCTACCAACTCCTCATTCTGTACTCGGTCACGATGATTGTATACTTTTTTTCATATTCAACATCATTGTATATTTCTATAATCATTCAAGCAATATCAGGCACATTTGTACTTGTGCTATGCCCGGGAATCATCCTAAGTTCTTTAATCCTTTCAGAGAATAATAAGGGATTGTGGAGCACACTACTCTTTGGATTTGTCTATGGCGTCATTCAGGTTCATGTTCTGTTCATAATCGTATTGTCTACGGGAGTTTCTCTTGCACTTCCAGAGTATGTATTCCTTTCTACAACAATCTTTGTCATTCTTGGTTTAGTATTCCTAAAACCGAACCAGCTGGAATCATTAAAACAACTATTTGCAGTTCCTAATCAGAATGTTGTGGTTTTCCTTTTGCTAGGTTTGAGTATAAGAGTGTTTCTATTAATAGCCTCGGCTGATTCAATTGCACCAGACGCAACATTATATTCGGATTATGCGCGATCTATCATGCAAGGCGAGTTCAGTTCATCAATTCTAGGGGATGGCGCAGTCGTGCCCTTACGGAATGGGGTCGATTATATTGCACATCAGGGAATTGCATATGTATTTGCGCTTTCTTGGTTGCTACTTGACCCCATGAGATCAGGTCCTAATCTTCTTCTAGTGGTAATAGGCATGGCAGTAATACTAGTGGGCTTTAACCTTGCAGAATACTACTTTGGAAGGCAGTCTGCGATTGTCATAGCAGGAATCATTGCAGTTCATCCGCTTTTCGTGTTTCACTCAGTTGTAGCATACGGTCCAGAGATTACAAGTCTGCTATTTGTTGCATCGGCAATTCATCTCTATAACATCAGGCAAAATGGACAAGTCAGGTATGGTATCGTAATCGGGCTTCTTCTTGGATTGACCGACGTGGTTTGGGTGGTCAACTTCTACATAGTATGCCTCATATTCCCATTAATAGTTGGCCTCAAATGGGGTTTCAAAAGCAGTAGAACTGTGATTGCATTTGTAGTATTCATGTCATTGTTTATTGTGAGGGCTATGCTTTCTAATATTATTGTGATCACTCTGATAGGGATTATGATGTTATCATTGATTGTAAAGCATTATAGGTCGTCTTCGGTGCAATTCCTGATAATATTCTACTCGAGCGTTGGAGGCATTCTTGCTTGGAGACTGCCTGTCATAACCTCCTCATTCCTGATAAATTCGACAATCACCCCGGAGAGCGGAAACATTCTGGTTGCAATCCTAGCACCTGTGAATCCCAAAGTAGTAGTGAGCTTTCTTGTGTTTTTCACCTTTCATATTTCATTGGCACTGGTGGCGATATTGGTAGTGGTCTTCTTCAAGAAGGGGAGAGATAGAACCTCACTTGTACTGGTTGTATGTGCCTTGATTGTTGCGGCAGGAACTTTCAAGGTACTTGCATCATTTGGAAAGGATGTTCTGACATTGGAATACATCTATTCGGACTCGCGGTTCTTTATCTTCAGCACGTTCATGCTGATTATCGCGACTGGTTCGTTTTTCCAAGTGCTGTTGAGAGAAGTATCATTTAGAAACCAATGTGATGTGAGAGGGACAGTATTAAGAAGAAATTGGAAGCCTATTATGACGGTTTTAGTCGTTGGCATTTTGTTCGTTCCGGGATATATGGCATACCCAATTGGATTGGAGCTAGTACAAATAGAGAAAAGATATGGATGGGAAGGCCTTCAAGGTGTGATAGCGTCTTATGGCAATTCTGAAACGGTGTTCATCGTTGACAGGGCACGAGAATTCTCGTGGATTACGGATCGCAGAACAGCAAGTCTGGCATTAAGCAGCAAATTCCTCCCAGAATGTAATGCAACGCGGGAGATACTGGGTTTAGCAAGAGAATTCGATGCAGATTATCTACTTGTCGATAACCATACAGTCACACGATGGAGGACATTGCATACACTCTATTCGAAATCCCTCTTGATTGGTGATTCCCTACCAATGAATCTCAGTCACACAT
>JAJRZD010000067.1 GCA_024275415.1 archaeon | reverse complement strand
TGAGCAACGCTCTGATCGTACCTGATGTCTTGAGCGGGTGGAAGGAAACCTTCGTATCATCTATGGACTCGATAAGTGCTGCTGCCGCCACTATTTCGTCAAGTCGTGACGCATTGCATTGAAAGAACCCATATCCTGTGTCTGGGTCATACTCGTTAAGATAGAACCGTGCCTCGGCAACCATTATCTCTCCAAAGAGAGAAAGCATGTTTTTCCAAATCGCATTGCTCAGGTCATTGCCATCAATTGGTGATCCTTCCTGATGCAATCGGAAACAAACGTATCGCCGCCGATTTTGTTTCATCAGGGATCACCTACTATCTCTACCCCTGGGAGGATATAGTTGTCACTCATCCGCCTGATGTTGTGTTCTATGATACCAATAGGGATGTCTGAAACCGCTGCTTTTGCTTCGGATCGTTCGAGTCCAAGAAGCATCCCAATATGTTGCAATGCTCGGGGAGACCTAATTTGCAGCGGATGGAAAGCACCACTACTGAGGATGACTTTCATACCAGATTGCTTAGCGGTTCGGATGGTTTCAGAGAACGTCTTGATAATCTTGGAACGGACAAGCCCTGTTGTCCTGAGAAGGGGCAGTATCGGTATTTCCAATGCAGTGCCACTACCCGCAGCCAGCCGTGCGGTGGTCTTCCGCAACTTTGGATTCGTCCTGGGATTCACAGTCAGCAGATCGACCAGTCCTTCCTCTGCAGCCCAGTTAGTCGTTTCAATCCCACCTAGCGGGAATGCAACCACTAGGAACTTGTGTCGAATTCTCCCGACCTCCTTCCTCAAGGAAGACAGTCTTTTGGAAGTCGCTTCTGCTCGGGGACAGAGCGTTACTGTATCTGAAGAGTCTGAGGAGATAGGATAGTTTCCAAGAATCCCCAGTACCGAATATCCGAGTTGTGTTCCCATGTCCACCAGTCTGTTCACGGGGGATTTTGGCCCGAGAACGATATTCAAGTCGGCATATCTCATTCTGAGCGGTCTCCTGCAAGCGAAACATAGGTTGCTATCAGGGATCTCGCATCCTCCGGCAAGCACCGAGGAATCTTCCTGATGCTGATTTCACAGCTGATCACATCAGGTACTCTTGCTAGGGATATATGTCCAAGGTATGCTGCTTGCTTATCAATTCTCAGAAAGAAAGTGCAGTCCTCATCTATGCGTCTATCAAAGGTTCGCAAAAGCAACTTGGCATCCTTTTCAGACAAGCTTGAAAAAAGAAAGCGAACGGACTGCTCGGCATACTCTTTGGTAGCGACAGCCGTTAATATGCGAATTGGGGTTCCATAGTGCCCCTCAGTCACATTCTCACGTATCACTACATGCTTGTGGACATTCTCAGGGTAAAGATTGAGGAGCGCCTTCTGTACTCTCTCTGAAATCTCAGTGACCCGGGAGAATGCTCGGGCTTGGAATCGATCGATGCGGGGCTCTCCTGATGAATCAGACATGTCTGCTCATTTTCCAAGATTGCCTTTCGCTGCAAGACTGGGGCGTATCTTTTCAGCTCCACGACCCTTCTTCCTGAGACCTCTGCTCCTCTTCCCAGCCGATGTGAGACCTCTGCTCTCTCTGCCCTTATGACTCGGGTCGCATATCCAGTTGATCTCGGGGTCGTTGTATATCACTGGGTGATTGGGATCCACAAGGATCACCTCGTACCAGACATTGCGGTGGTCACTCCCGACCCAGTAAGAATTGAGGACCCGAAGGTTCGGGAACTTCTTCCCAACACGCTCTTCGGCAATCCATCGCCTCGATTTTGCAGGCGTATATTTGCTCACGCCCATGCTGCGTGGTTTCCTCCCCATACGAGGTCGTGGGCGTTCTCTTGGGCCGCGTCCGGTCTTGACTCTGACTAGGACATAGCCTTGTTTTGCCTTATAGCCGAGAGCGCGTGCTCTACCCAGACGTGTTGGGCGTTCGAGACGTACGATCGTGCCTTGCTTTCTCCAGACGATGAGTCTGCTTCGCACAATATCGGAGCGTTCACGTTGTTCCTTAATCCACTGTTCGTTCATATGCTTGTAAGCGGACATTTGAATATTCCATCCTTTGCTGTAATGTATTCGCTTTGTTTGTGGTTCAGCCCAGAAGGCCACATCCCTGCGGACGTATCCGCCATAACAAAGGAAATGGTCGGGCTTGGAGCGTGTCCAAGCCACGGTGCAACCAGACGGATTACCTTAAAGGTGTAACGATTGGCATGAATTCAAGGCGTTATTTGAGAGCCTCGATAAGTTTGGATGCGGTCAAATCACCTACACGGGCCTGTGCCTCTGTAGTGGACGAGGCGATGTGGGGTGTAGCTATCAGTTTTGGATGCTTGATTAGACTCCAATCGGTAGGGGGTTCGGTTTCGAACACGTCAAGCGCGGCACCTGCAATCTTGCCAGAGTCAAGTGCCTCGACCAACGCTGCCTCATCCACGACACCACCACGGGATGTGTTTATCAAAAATGCAGTAGGCTTCATCTTCTCGAATTCGGCCGACCCAATCATCCCTTTCGTCTGGGGAAGGAGCGGTACATGAAGCGAGATGTAATCGGACTTTGAAATGATGTCATCAATAGATGCCTTCTGTGTACCGTATGTGCGGCAGGCTTCAGTGATGTCGACAACGTCATAAGCAAGAACATTCATCTCAAGTGCCTTGGCTCTCTTGGCGACTTCTTGGCCAATCCTGCCGAACCCGATGATGCCCAGTGTCTTCTGCCAGAGTTCGGTTCCAGCAAGTTTCTTCTTCTCCCAGCGTTCGTCCTTCATGGAGCTGTCAGCGCGAGTGATGTTCCGAGACAGGGCAAACATCAAGGAAAGTACCATCTCGGCCACGCTGACAGTGGGCGCCTCGGGAGTGTTCATCACAGTGATGCCTTTCTCCTTCGCTGCCTCTTGGTCGACATTGTCCAATCCGACTCCTGCACGGACTATGACCTTGAGAGTATCTGAGGACTCGATGACCTCACGAGTGATTTTTGTAGCGCTCCGTACAACAACACCGTCGAAGCCCTTTATCTGGTCTTTGATGGGGCCGTCTGAACTAGCATCTCGAAGGACAATGTCCAGTCCAGCATCTTTCATCTTTCGGATAGCCGATTCTGCAATAGGATCTGCGATAAGCACACGTACCATTATGACAACCCTCTGAAGTTGATAGTCCTTCGCCGATGTTGCTCTAACTTAAGTATGATGCTGCGACATTTTCTTAACGGGCCAACCATATACACACACATCATGAAGAAACAAATGAAAGGTACGACAGCCATAGTGCCGTGTCCGGTAATATTACTGAGTGTGAAAGGCAAGGAACGTCCAAACATAATCACTCTTTCATGGGTGGCAAATGTGTGCAGTGAACCTCCGAGTGTCGCTATAGGAATCAGACCTAACAGGTTCAGTCACGGCCTAGTCAAGGACGCAGGTGAGTTTGTGCTTAATGTCCCTGGAAAGAACCTCTTCGATGCCATGAAGTTCTGTGGGTCGAAGTCAGGACGGGATTACGACAAATTCAGTGAGATGAAACTCACCGCGGTTCAGGCATCGAAAGTCGATGCTCCAATGATTGACGAATGCCCAATCAATATCGAATGCAAGACGAGCCATGTCATCAATGTCGGTGTACACGACCTCTTTGTCGCTGAGGTGCTAGCAGTCCATATTGATGAGGCCGTGCTTGACGAGAAAGGAAGGTTCGACACCTCAAAAGTAGACCTATTCGTCTACATACCATTGAACGGACAGTATTGGTCTGTAGACAGTAACATCTCGTGATATATCATACGTATATTTGAGCATGATAATGGAGGAAAACCATAGCACATATTGAAGGCATGGAGTCATACTCGGTATTGGTTTGAGAAAGGGATGTGCTTGTAGGGGGCATTGGGATGAGGTCACGGTAATCATGTTGAATGAAAGCAGCCAAGAGCGACAAGATGCAGCCAAACGTCTTGGTGCACAACAATGATTCAAAGGTCTGCGTGGTAAGGACATCCCTTTCTCTGAAGATGCGTGTTCTTCAAACACAAGTATGAGATTTGCCTGAGAGCCCCATATGAGATGAGAATGTCAAAACGGAGGAAGGAAATGTAGAATTCCGTGCAATACGGCGCCATGCAGTATGCCCTTCTTTGACGACCTTTTATCATACCAAGAAGAAGGTACTGAGTTTAGTATTTCTTCTGATGGACGAGGGAGAAACAGCTGACAGGTACTGCGGTCACATATTTCTACTTACAATCACCAGTCCCCACCATTTAGGATTGTCAGATTTCAGAGATTCCTAGAAGTCAGGGGCCTTCTGCCCTGCCCATCTTGGAGGTGTTTCTCGGGCGGGTTGGTACCCATCAAGCACATAACGTCCAAGAATCAACCGTTGTATCTCACTTGTGCCCTCATAGATCTGATAGAGTTTGGCATCCCTGAATATCTTCTCAAGAGGATATTGGTCGATGTACCCATATCCGCCATGAATCTGGAGTGCCTCACTTGCACACCACATCGCAGCATCAGTGGCAAAAGCCTTGGCGATGCTTGCAGGAATGGTCGCATCAGGAGTGGTATCAGCAGCCCATGCAGCCCTCAGATAGAGCAGACGAGAGGTTTCGACCTTCATGAGCATCTCGGCAAGCTTGAACTGGATTGCCTGGAACTCTCTGAGCTTGCTGCCGAATGCATCCCGCTTCATGGTATATTCTCGGGCATATTCCATGGCGGAGCGTGCAAGCCCAGTTGCGAATGCTGCAATAGCAGGGCGTGTCAACGCAAAGGTCTTCATTGCGATCTTGAACCCTTCGCCCTCAGACCCAAGAAGGTTCTCAGCGGGTACTCGGGCATCCCTGAACATTATTGATGCTGTCGAGGATGCACGATGTCCCATTTTCTCAACAGGACGCCCAATCTTGACTCCTGGTGCGTCAGCATCGACAATAAAGGCACAGAGTGCCTTGTGCCTCTTGCTGGGGTCAAGGCTTGCAAAGACTGTAAAGTAGTCTGCATAGGGAGCGTTCGTGATCCAGAACTTGGAGCCATTGATGACATATTCGTCACCATCTTTTTCCACAGCAGTCTTGATTCCTGCTACATCACTACCCATCCCAGGCTCCGAACATGCGAAAGAAACGAGCTTTGGCGCCTCGGTCAGTGGTCGAAGGTACTTTTCCTTCTGTTCAGGAGACCCTGCTATCATAATCGGCTCTGGGCCAAGCTGGTTGGCAAAGATGCTAGTGGTCATTCCTGCACATCCTGAAGCAAACTCTTCCACCACGATACATGCCTCGACTAGCCCCAGCTCGGGCCCGCCGTATTCTTTGGGTATTGCCAAGTTCATAAGACCTGCGTCCCACGCCTTTCTTATGATAGGCAGAGGGAACTCGCCTGTCTTGTCATAGTATGAGGCATAGGGCAGTATGTACTCATGGGTGAAGACCCGTGCCTTCTTCTGCAAAGCAAGTTGTTCATCCGTGTATGCGAAATCGACCATCAACATTCACCAGCCTAAAATCTCAATGAATGTCATTAGGTTACAGAGTATAAGTCCCTTTTGAAATGCCACTGATTGTATACTGAACTGTCGCATGGGAACATGCTAATTCTGTGCCGTAATCTGGCGAATGACCTCTGGGAGATTCCACTTGAGGATGAGTTCAAGAGCGCCGTCATCAGTCCCAGGACAACGTCGCACACAAGTACGACAGCCCACGCATAGCCACAAGTCGACTTCAACTGATCCGAAACCAGGCTTATCTTCATCTAATGCAATTTTGGTGGATGGTTTAACAGTCGCAAGGTTCCTGACGGTTCTGTAGAAGATGGATTTGTTCACAGGCAATGAATCAAGAGTCTCGTCAGAGAACTCAAAGAACTGAGGGACATCGATGGATGGTTTAAGTTCGATTGCATTCTCAGGGCAGGCAATCTCGCAGGACTTGCACCCAAGACACTTGGACTGTACCCATTCGATAGTACCAAAACCGAGCAATGGAGCATAGCCCATCATGCCCTTGTACTCATCAATCACACTGGGAACGTCAACGTCCATGAGATCCTCTATGGTGACCTTGGGGCGAGTACTGGGAATCCTTGCCCGTGTGCGATATCCCATCGCTACTGCAGACTTGATCTTGTCCTCGACATTGGCAATGAGATCCTTTGCAATCACTGTGCCACCAATCTCTATCTTCCCCATCTTGTCGCGTGCCTTGGAAAGGGTATCTAAGGCGCTGGTCAACTTCCCAATTGAACTTGGTTGAAGATCAGATACCGTATCGGCCAAATCCTTTGTGGCTTCGGCTGTCTGAAGAGCGAGCGAGCTAATAGTTTGAATGGCGACCTCAGCCTCGGTCAACGTTCGAGGGACATCATACAGGATGTATCCGTGAGATTCGCCAGCAATTGTCAGGAGTTCGTCCCGCTTCATCCGGAGTAGGTGTTGCAATATCCGATCCGGTGGGATATCGGTTCGCTCCGCCAAGTCCTTTGTAGTCATCGCACCAAGCTCTCGAATCAGGATAAGGATAGTTCCGCGCTCAAGCTCGTTGTTCAGATAGGAATCCATAATCTGCTGGTAGGTGGACTCGTCGAGTTTCTCACCATATACATTGACTCCAGACACTAGATGCGGACCTTTCTCCAATGCTATCTTCAGCCTGAATCGTGCGAATGCCTCAAGACCTGCAGACACCAAGAGACGTAGCTCATCCGAATCATCACCAGCGTGGGACTTGATAGCAGCCTCAGCCACTTTCGTCCCAATATCCTGTAATGTCTTCATTGGCTCTGCGATAAGCGGCTCATCATATTCACCAAGCATCTGCAACCGACTATAGGCAGTTTCAAGGTCATTCAGTGGGTTTTCGACCAAGTGTCTTGTCTTATCGTCCATAGTCTTCAGTACACTACGAAGCTGTTGGAGGGCTCGTTTTAGGACAAGTGTGCTATCTGGCGCCTTCCCGATGACCTTGGCGAAAACGGGGGCATTCCCATCAATGCCAACCATCTCTACTTCACCACGGCTTATCATACTGACAATGGCACTCTGGATGTCCTGAGGCGAAAGACCAGACAATCCAGCTATTTGCGGTGTGGTCTTTGAGCCCATCTTGTTCAAAATGAACATAATGATTCCACGTCGCATCTCAGTGACAAGATTCTTTGTGACAAGTGTCTTGAAACGTTCATCATCTATCCGTTCTTCTCGTTTCCCTCGTTTTAGTTGTGCTGCAACACGGAGAAACGGGCCGTAGCGGGTCTTTGTCCCAATCTTTTGGAGTTTTCCTAAAAGGGTGTCGGCGTCTAAGTCAACATCTGAGATGATTTCAGTGAATCCATCCATAAGAGAGTCAAGTTCTTCTTTTGCTTGCTCCTGTTCCTTCATGGAGGTTTCTTCAAGGACTGATACTGCATCCAAGATCTGCGATGTGGTCTTTGGAAGCCCCTTCAGTACGTGATTCAGATCGACCGAAACTTTTTCGTTTTCCTCTGGTTTCGCACTCATCGATTCGAGCACTTCTTTCAGTGCATCTTTGAGGGCGGACAGTCCAGCAGATTCGCCGAACTCAAGCGCCTTCTCGATATTCAGGATGGCCTCGGTCAGAATACCCTTGTCAGTAATCTGGCTTGGAAGATTGGTCTTTGTTGAAACCTCATAGAACCGTTGATAATATGCACTAGGGAATGCCAGTATCTCCGAAACAAGCGGTTCGATCTCTTTCTTAAGATTCGCAATCTCCTCGTTCACCCTGCTGAGGGGGATGGCAGCCTCCTCTTTCAGGCCTCCAAGGATGAGAATCATGTCCATCATACGCTTTCGTTTAGGGGCGATCTCCTTTACAGCTGTACTCGAACTCATTCGACGACCTCCATCCACTTCCCGGCCTCCCCATTGTGTACTGGAGTAGGACCGAATTCAGATGCACGACGTGTCATCTCGCTTATGGCATCTATGAATCTCTGGGGTTCTGCACTGAACATCCTGAACATATCCACACGCGCACCTTTCCATCCAATCGCGTTCAGGATGTCCCTTGCAACATCCACTTGTACCTGAGCGATCTCGTTGCCTGTTCCGCCTACATGACAGCGGTCGGTTTCGCACGCTGCAATCATGACTGCACCAGCACCATTCTCAAACGCCTTGAGGATGTCTATAATGCTAACACGTCCGGCACAGGGGACAGGAACCAATCGTGTTGTAGCAGGATATTCCATCTTTCGAATCCCAGCGATGTCAATAGTGGATACTGCACACTCCTCGCAGTAAAAGCACAATGTGATGGGACGGTCTGGCCCAGCATTCTCTAAGGTTGCTGTAATCTCGGCCCAGAGCTGTTCGTTACTGATAAAGTTGAGCTGTGTCGCACCGGAGGGGCAAAGGCTCTGACAGACACCGCACGCATGGCAGTTCAGGGTGTCAATCGATGCCTTGAAGATAAGCTTCTGTTCAGGATTAATCTCTTCGGACTCGGTCTGCTCGATCATAAGAGGAACCCCCCGAGGGCATTGCTGTGCACAGAGACTACAGCCGACACAGTCATCCACTTCAAGAACTGCACCACGCGCCAATGTTTCAATTGCTCCGCCTTGCAGCTCATTGTGGAGTACTAAAGATGCCGCCTGTGCGTCTGTGACTGCCTCAAAGACGAATTGAGGGCGGGTAGCTGCTCCTACAGCTACTACTCCGCGTCGTCTTGTTTCATTCCGCCGGAGCTTCCCGTATAACTCTTTGATATGACCATCGTCCTCAATCATGTATCCGAGGGTTTCCCCTAGTTCGGCAAGTCCGTCAGAGGGAAGAACTGCTGAGGAGAGGACGAGGAGATCCGCTGGAACCTCGAAATACTGATTCATGAGTGAGTCGTATATCTTCACACGGGTCTGCCCATCGTTCTCCCAGACCATGCTGACCCTACCGCGGATGAAGTCCACACCTAGTTCCCTCGACTTCTTGTAGATCATCTCATTCTCGAAGGGCACCCTGATATCCATGTATACGACTCGGACATTGACATCAGGCAATCGCTCCTTGAGCTCTATCGCGTTATCGATGGCAAAGGTGCAGCAGAGCTTGCTACAGTCGCGTTTATAGTCCTCCGACCTGCTACCCACACATTGAACCATGACGACCTCTTTGACATCCTGAGCACTGGAAGGCTTCTTGATGTCGCCAGCGGTAATCATCTGGGACAGTTCGTATTGAGTGAGTACATCAGGGTTCTTGCCATAGCGGTATTCGTCCATCTGCACAGGCTTGAATTCCTTGAAACCAGTGGCCATGACCACTGCGGAGGTATGAAGTGTCCCATCTTTTCCATCGGAGGTATAGTGAACAGTGAAATTGCCCATCTCGCCCTCGAAGAATCTCACATAGGTGTTGGTCATCACCTGTATCCGATTATCCTTCCCAATCGCATCTAAGCGGCTCTTCATAACCTCAGCGCCCGATTTCCCGGTGGGCGCCACGACTGGGAGATTCAGCACATGCCCACCCAAGGTGTCTGTGATTTCGACCAATACAACTTCGTAGCCAAGATTGCTCAAGCTTAGTGCAGTTTCCAAGCCAGCTATCCCGCCCCCGACAACAGTGACATGAGGGGGAACCGTTTTTTTCTGGACATGCAATGGCTGAGAGATGCTTGATGCAGCAACCGCTCCTTTGATCATGTCGAGAGATTTCAGAGTCGCCTCTGATTTGTCACCATGCACCCATGCGGATTGTTCACGAATGTTCACATAGCGTATCTTCGAGGGATCCACATTCTTTGTTCTGAGATACATATCAATCCGTGGCTGTATCTTCTGGTTGGTGCAAGCAGCGATGACAAGACGACCATCATTTGAGTCCACAAGTTCTACGATGCTGTCAAGCCCATCAGGCTGGCAACATGTATCATGTACAATCACTGAGGAAACTAGTTCATGCTTCTCAAGATGTGAAGAGAGATGGCCATAGTCCAGTCCAAGTTGTTTGCCACAGGTGCATAATATCACAGCTGACTTCTTTGAATCCGTCAATTGATCATTTCCTCCTCTGAAGGATTTTCGATACCACGGCCCTGGCCTGAGTCACGCTCTCCGGGACTTCAGCAGGACCCAGCGCTGTCCCACAAGCATAGATGTGTTCACCAACAACAACCTCCTCTTCAGATACGGGGTCAAAAGGGGCAATGAATCCATTTGCCATATTCAGGTTCAATGCACTGGTTATCGCACTCCCTCCTTTTGGGGGTTCGAGCGCAGATGATAACACCAATAGGTCAACAGTATACTTGAGGTATTTGTCCAATAACGAATCGTACACTATGACGGACAATTCGTTCTCACTATGGGGCTCTACCCGCATTATCCGCCCTCTCACAAACTCGACTCCTGCCTCTCTGGCATCACGATAGTATCTCTCATGTCGGTCGTAAGTTCGGATATCCATGTAGACCACGCTTACGGAAACATTTTCTCGTTCCTGCACGAGGATGTTCGCATGTTTCAATGCAAAAATACAGCAAATCTTTGAACAATAGGGGTAGTAGTTCTCATCCCTACTGCCGACGCACTGGACCATTAAAACTCGACTTGCTGGAGCTCCGTCAGAAGGTCTGACTAGGACGCCATTCGATGAACCATTAGGGTCGATGATCTTTGCCAGCTCGAGCTGTGTGATGACATTCGTATATCGCCCATAGCCATACTCATCCATTGCGATGGGTTGCATCTCATGATAGCCAGTCGCGACTATGATATCGGATACCTTCACAGTTGATTCCGATGGCTGTGCATCGAGATCTATTGCCTTGGTCGGGCATTCTTCAGCAGCGACCCTTGCACCTTCGTCTACTTTTTCTGGGTCATAGACTACCGCTTGCGGCTGACATTGTGGAGAGATTAAGGAGAATGCCTGCGACTTCTCCATGCAGAGACCACACATGATGCACTTCTTGGAATCGACGTATTGTGATCCAACCTCAATCCTCACATCGAAATTACCAGAAGCCCCTGAGATCTCTTTGACCTGCGAACTGAGCTTGAGGTCGATGTTAGGTTGATCAAGCAACACACTACGATAGAAACACTTTCTGATCCCAGGCCTCCAGCGATTCCCTTCGAAACAGTAGAAACAATCGTCAGTAGGAAATGCCTTGTACAGATCTAGAGCATTGCCTCCGACTGTGGCTAATCGTTCCACCACCGTGACTTTGACTCCAGAATCAGCAAGCTCCACTGCTGCCGTGAGCCCTGCGACCCCTGCACCTATGATAAGGACCGAATCAGACACTACCTATTCACCTCATTCGGCCAAATGATTCAGAATTGGACCGGCTGCAACTCGATTCATTGATAGTCCGACGGCATCTTCATCCAGTCCCATCGTTAGTCCGAGTATTTGAGGATAAAACAAGACAGGAAGGTTATACTCCTCACCATATGACTCCTTGAGGCCCAGCTGCTGTAGGTCGAGCTGGTTCCCACAAGCAGGGCATACCACAGTAACAAACACAGCCCCTGCGTCCTTCATTGATTTGAGCTTGTCGCGGGCCAGTCTGATTGCGATGCCTTCATTCACAGGCAACACTGTAGCACCACAACACTGCTTCCACAACGGATAGTCAATCACGGTCGCTCCTGTTGCTTGGACAAGCTCCTGCAAGATTACCGGATCGAACTCGGTCACATCGTGAGGACGCGTCACATGACAACCATAATGTATGGCGATGCCCACACCATCCAAGGGCTTTGTGACCTTCTTCTTAATCTCGTCTATACCGACATCTGTATAGAGTGCCTCAACAAAATGACGAGGTTTTGCAGCCCCCTTGAATTCCAGCCCCTCCTTCTTCAAGATCTTGTTGACCTTCTGAACATACTCCTTGTCATGTTTTAGGAGGTGGTATGCGTCTTTGAGCGATGCAAAACATCCGTTACAGGGTGTCACGATATCATGGCCGTTCTTATCGCCGATGGCAAGGGTTCTTGCATTGACTGTAAGCCAACCCATGTGATCAATTGCTCGTAGGTTAGGGCTTCCACAACATGCGACTCCTTCCATATAATCAAAATCCATACCAAAAGCCTCAGCCACCTTGATCATGGCAGCCTCGTAATTCGGATAGTTCGCGGGGACACTGCATCCCATGTAAAGGTTGTACGTTGGCAACTATTCTTCCCCTCCAGTAATCTTTCCAGTCCTAGTGCCCTTCAGAATCGCCTTAATCCCATCAGTAGAAAGACCAGGTACTTCTGGCTCAAGACCCATATCTTCTCGTTCCCAATCAGCTGTGACTTGGTAGAGTTGACCGTTCTCTACGAGTTCCCTTGCAAGACCTTTGATGTTCTCAGGAATCTTGCCTTCTTCTGCAGCCAAGTTCTTACAATCAAAGAAGATGTCAGTCACACGCACTTTCTGGGGGCACCGTTCCTGACATTGAAAACAGGTCAAACAGAGCCATATCTCCTCCGAGGACAGGACTTCCTCACGCATGCCTAGGAGGATCATACGGATAAGTTGATGAGGCTTGTATTTCCAGACGTTTGCGATAGGACACGCTGCTGTGCAGGTAGAACATGCAAAACAAGCATTAATCTCGTCACCATCTGGCATATTCTTAATCTCGCTTCTAAATCCAGAGTCGAGCTTTGACATGTCAATGGGATCTATGAGTATGGCCGGCTGTCCGGCTTTGTCATCCGTTTCGGTCATGGTCGCTTACCACCGATTATTTAGTGAAAGGGCTGAATGACTGAGCAGGAATGAATCTCATATTAAAAGTTTGCAGATAATTGATTTTTCAGTCAAATATAGAAAATCACGATAGTTGTGCCAGTGGTGTGTTGCTGTGAAAAGGACGAAATATGAGGTCAGTCCTCTTCAAGGCCTCTATTATTTATGAGAGCGAGGATGCCGATGATTCCAGAGGCGACTAGCATCTCATAGAGAAGGATATTCGAAACGTCCTCACTTGATAGGGGATATGTCATGCTACCTGTCAAACCAAGCGCCATAGCCACGATGCCCGCGATTATCAACACATACTGCCGACCCGAAAGCATACTTACACTCAATGAGCATCACCTTTAGAGCTTTCCGATTCTACTTGTACACTTAGACACTGCCTTGTAAAGTCTCAAGCGCCCTGATCGTTCGGTCGCTGGAGCTGATTACCATCTCTTGTAACCGGCGAATGAGATTCAGAAGGTATCTGTGTAAATCTTGGGGGTTTCCTTGGAGGGTTGCAAGCATCCCCTGTTGCCCATCGGTCAGTCGTAGCACATTAGTGGTCGCTATGAGCAGTTTCTCGAACTCGTTTGTGAGAGATGTCCGATCACACTGCACCGAGTTAGAAATACTCCTCAGTTCAGTTCTGATAGATTCTGAATCCATCTAATCACCACGTTTGTTCTCGGTCTGTACAATCCTTGTGACTGTACCGTTTCTAAGCCAAATTTTCGCATTGGCAGTGGGAATAGTAGCGACATCCTCCTTTTCGAATGGTCCGTAGACGATCTCATCCAGTCCCATAATCGTGTCTTTAACGGGACGCAAGAACCGAACCATGATATACTCGCGAGAAGAATCCTCTACCTCGTCACCCAGACTGTCTACGTTTTCCTCAGATGCAGTCGAGTCAGGTATCCTCATTGTGGGGGCTGGATTCCCTGTGAGTATCTCATTGACGAATCGGGTATGGCTTTCCAGTCCTCGACGCAGTCGATTATAGAACTCTTCTTCAGCGAGAGTTAGGTTTCCGGACATCTTCTCGTCATTGAGCACATGAAAGAGGATCTTGTTTCGTCGCATCAGGAGCAAATCCTTAATCATGAACTCGACGTTCACTCCTTCCTCTTTCAGCAGGTCAACTTGAAGCGTATTGCCAGAGGGGGTTTCGGCAAGCAGCCTGCGGATATTCGAGAGGTAATCGGTCATCAAGCTCAGTTTCAGGTCATCCAGATACTGGAGTTTCTCGTGGTTCTTTTCGTCTTCCCACAGCTCTCGAATATCGTCATAGCCAATCTTATTCAATGAATGCCATCCCCTTGCACAGCAGGAACACCGCAGTCGAGGAAGGTAGAGTCTCTATGGAACCATTGAATGGTCCATAAGTGTCCCCATCTATCGTGATTTCTGGTACGGTTATACCCCGTTCAGGTATCGAGATTTGTATGGTTCCCTTATTAAAGACGACAGAGTCTGATAATGGATTGAAGTCAGTCAGGGCGTCCCGTGTGAGCTCGGTGACAGCGAAGCCGGTCTTCCCATTGAGGCTGCCTATCAATCTGATAACTCGGTGTATGTCGGTCGTCACTGGTTGATCAATATCGACACCATAGAGTAGAACCGACTTATTGGCTATCTCCTGCCAGTACTTGGGGCCTACTTTCTTCACCTTCGCACTTAAAATGGGAGGGTTCATTTTCAATCCTGCAATAGCATCCTCCCGATACAGTTTCAAGCTCTTGACCCAAGGCTCCTTTCCTTGATATACATCAATCGAGTTGATGAACTCAATCATGGTATCAGCAATCTTCCTTGCGATTGATGGCATCTGCCAGTTTCGTAAATCCCCAGTAGGCTTTACCCTGAGATATCCGTCTGTGGTTATGCTTGTATTCATTCCAAAGCCAGAGATGTAATGTGCAAGCTCCATCCGGCCGTTCGAATCAAGGTTGAAGACCATGGGGTCACGCACACGTACATGGTATCCACGGTGTCCGCTGTAGTTGAGTTGGATCTTGTCCGAATCCAATCCGAAATGCCCAGTCAAGAATTTGTCATATAGCTTCATTGTGTCCTTTTTAGCTGCGGTTAGACACTCGTCACAAATCCATTTCAGTGCTCTAAACGTGGTGCCATCGCAATCCGGACAGTTGTCAGGATGGGATCCACTACCTGTGGCCCCGCACGCGCTATTGGTGCATTGCCATACATCATGCCTTTCGGTGCAGGGTGATTCTAGATGGTCTGCATCAATATCAAATACAATCTCTGCGCCCTGCCACTTCTTCTCTGCCATAGATCGTGCAACGGGTACGCTATAGAAGGCCGCCGAGTGATAGATGCTGTGAGGGACTGTCTTGACAAGGTCATTTAGAAGGTGGTCGCGTGTGCGGTATCCGATGTGGCGTGACCACCGTGTGACTTGCAGTCCAGGGGCACCACAATGAGGGCATTTGAGTAGATTCACGAAAGAACGACCACTTCGCCCGCATCCTACCCAGTTCTCTTTCCCGTCTTCATGTACTTCCTTTCGTTTCTTGCAAATCCAGCTGAAGTCCCAGTTCTCCAACCCAAACTCTCTATTCTGTATCCGAAGAGGGATGTCTATTGTGTCATGATGCACTCGATAGTACTCTTGGAACATCAACTGGAGCATTTTCTTTGTTCGTACGCTTTTGTCTGGGGCCATAACCTGCCCTCTGGTATCATCTCTTTTCGATGATTGGTGCTAGAACAAACCCAATCCGACCCTTCTCAGCAATCCCGAATTCGATGGACAATGGTTTGTTCTCACCAAATTGAAAAACAAGGCTATCAGATGAGATTGCCTTTGTGATATCAGATAGATAACTGAGAGAATATCGTGCTCGAACATTCTCTTCTACCTTGAGGTCAAATAGGGCTGATTCGTCATCACCTTTCTTCAATGCAACCTCTGCCTCTCCAGTGTCACCTTCCCCCATGAACACGATAGAGTCAGCAGTCGCTTTGATGGTCAAGAAGTTTGATACGACACCGATATCTTTTACGGCTTGCTTGAACGAGTCAGCGAACATTTCTGCATTTGCAGCAAGGTTCAACTCGGGCTTCTTGCTTCTCTCATCGGGAGGTGTCAACAATTGAAGGCTGAACTTCCTCTCAGCTTGGCCATGCATCTTAATCTCGAACCTGTCGAAGCGTTCTGACTTTGGATCCGTCTTCAAAAGAGAGAATTCAAGCCTATCGTCACCGGCCATTCTCTTGCTGACTCGAACCAACTCGTCAATACCAAGGCATACGTCATATTCGCCCTCACAATCATAATCTTGGAATACCTTGCTGGGGAGATTCAAGCTGACCATTGCAGCCTTAGAGGAGTCAAGTTGGTTCAGGACAATACCACTCTTCGAAATCACAAAGTGTGCGTCTGTCAATAAGGTAGCAAGGGCATCAACGATCTGCTTCCAAGTTTTTGTACTATCAAGGGTTGCATGGAACATTTTTCTTCCTCCGAACTAGATTTCTCATCCCACAAATGCTTGATTAATCCTTTCCTCTAGTGCTAAGGCGTCCTTGTATGCCTTTATGTCCAACGAATCGATGTTATGACTTGAGGACACGGCAAGCCTCAGTTCTTTCCCATCAGTTCCTGTGGTCATCTTCACATTCCCTAATAACATGTATTTCTCAGCTACTGCAAGCGTTCCCTCGACATCAACTTTAATTGAACCCTGTTTTCCGGGCTCATCCATGATATCTTGAACCAGTGCCGCACCCTCAGTTGCTTCGACCACTATACAGAGAATCCTGACCGGCCCTTGAGTGTCGGTAGTCAGCTCCTTTACCCGCTTTAGACTGGCAGGTCTAAGGTATCTCTTGTTCGCTTCTTCGGGTACCAATCCTATGCACTCTCAAATGAACTTACAGCACGACTAGATATTAAGTACACCACATAAAAGTGCTATCCGCCGTAGTTTCTCCAAGTGGTCTTGCATTTTGTGCAACGATAGAACTCGGTGGCACCCTCATCACCTCTGCGAGTCTGGACAGTCCAATAGTACGCCTCGTTGTGCCCACACTTGGGACAGGAAGCAGAAGTCTTAGGCATGGGCACCGTGTCGTCATCAATGACTACAATCTTGTCACGTGGTGTCCGTTCGACCTTTTGTGAAACCTTCAGACTGCCAGCAGCGTCTATAACATACCCACAGCTCCTGCATTTTAGTTTCACTGCATCGGCATCTTTGAACGGTGCCATCATCGCGCCACATTTGTCACAGAATTGCATTATCCAAGTCCCTCGTAGTCTTTTCCACAAGACCCTGTATCAATTAAAGCCTTACTGAGTGCACATTGGAGAAAGTGTGGTATCATGGAAGACGATCCTTGACTTCTTCGATAAGCGCTTGGAAAGCCTCAGCTGCGATTGCTCCTTCTTGCTTTCGATTGGTCGTCTTGGTAATTGATAAACGTTCAGCAAGAAAATGTACTGCCCATTTCGCATCAAGCTGATCTTTCATCCATAGCCATGCAATTATGGCTTCATAACTATCAGCTGCACGACCTGCATCAGTCCTCCGTCCAACATAAGGGTAGAGAGAGCTATTCCGGATGGCTTTGGCCAGAACCTTATCCCGTACTTTCTCTCCTGATGCGGTTTCTAGGACAGACGACTTTGCAAGCGAATAGAGGAAATTGACCAAGTTGTCCCCAATCTGTGAGAGACCCTTGTCATGCAAAATGGATTCTATGGATTCGTGCTGGACAAGGGAATCCCACATCGTTCTCATCAGTCCATAATGTAGGCTAGTGACTAGTCCATACCATGGTCTGCTGCATTCTGCGCGAATATCTTGCGGAATTGCTCAGTCCGTGCGAGCATCTTCTCAAGCGCCTCTCTCATAACCACGTTCGCTTGGCGCCTGTTGGTCCTGAGTGTGAACACAGGGCTTGCAAGCAAAGGATGGTCGATGCTATAACCTGCAAAATCTACGGCTGGCTCCTCTAAAAGAGTGGTTCTCAAGAGATTCGGGAAGGAGTGTCCTTCACCGCCTAACTCGAATTTAATCTCGTAACGACTTTGTTCAATTATCTTAGGTTCCATGGTTATCTTCTCCTTCTGTCACCATGTCTGTCACTATATCGACGGTTCCCGCCTCCACGACCCCTTCGGTCAGTGTGTCTTCGAGGGCCTGAACGTCTATCACCATAGCCATGGGAAGGCCGAGGTCTGCGCTTTGGAGCGAGATCCTGTCGTGTTTCGAGTCCGAACATGACCCCATAGTCCTTTGCGACCTCACGTACCTCACGATTCTCACATTTTAGGCATATCAGATTGTTATAGGTTGTCAATGTGAGCTTGGTGCCACATTTGGAGCAGTTCGCTGCTAATACACCATTATCCGGGCCCACTAATGTAAGAGCGACCGGAATCTCATGGGTGTTCAATGCCACCCCTCTGACTATATCCCTAGGTTTGAGGACGTCCTGAAGGCTTTTGATATAGCGTCGTGTCACATTGCTTATGTGAATCTCACCTAGCAGTCCACTGAGGATATTCTCGCCATTCCGCTTTACAAGGCTCACTTCGGCCCGCTGGTCATAGACAACTATAACTTCTCCAACCATTACATCGCCTTTGATTGGCAACGCCAACCTACTTCCACTGCGTATGCTGATACTGCGTTCATTTAGATCCATCTCTACTGAGCCAGTTGTCGCTGCATACACAATGCCCTCCTTATCGTATGTTCCAAAGCCAGGCATCAGCTCTGCTATCACACATAATTGGTCGCCTGGTACTACCATGTCGCCGCTTTTCACATCAGCCATTTTTCTCACGCTCATTCAATTATTATACGATACAGATCCACATTGACTAGATGTTTGCTTTTCCTATGAAAGTCGTATATCTT
>JAJRZD010000066.1 GCA_024275415.1 archaeon | reverse complement strand
CCACCGGTTGGAGGAGGATAGTCTTTGGCCTCCGTGGATCTTGTAATCAAGAATGCAAGGCTGCTTCTTGAATCAGGACTGGTCACCGGAGGGTTAGCCGTAACTGACGGGCAGATATGCGCCATAGCGTCTGATGAGCACCTGCCACAGGCAGAACAGGTAGTAGACGCTCGCAAGAACATCGTGATGCCAGGGCTCATAGATGGACATGCTCATATCCACGATCCTAAGATGACATCTCATGAGGACTTTACCAGTGGCTCACGCGCTGCGGCTGCCGGCGGGGTCACAACGATAATCGATATGCCCCTTGTTTCCCAGATGGACTCAGAAACATCTCTGGAGGATAAGAAAAAGGCTGGCAACGAGATGTCCATTGTCGATTTCTCCTTCACGGCAGGAATGCTCACTGAAGACAATTATTCTATGGTCAGCACCATGTTGCAGAAGGGAGTTGGTGCATTCAAAGCGTTCACATGCGATCCGTTCATGGCAAGTACTGGGACATTGGTAAGAAGCCTCAGCGAGGTGTCCGAGCATGGAGGGATGGTCACTATCCACTCTGAGGATCAAGGGATTCTAGACGAGTTTTCGAAGGAGATGGAGGGAGAATGGGATGCTCCTATAAGTCATTCACTTGCCAGACCTCCACTCGCAGAACAGATTGCCATCAGACAGAATATCTCGATTGCTGAACAGACAGGGGGACATCTGCATATTGCTCATGTGACTACTAAGAATGGAGTGCGAGAGATTGAGAGAGGGCGGCTTCGAGGGGTGACCGTTACAACAGAAGTTTGTCCGCATCACCTCGTATTCTATCGGGACGATATGAATAGGCTCGGCCCGAGGAGCAAACTGAACCCACCATTCAGGACAAAGGAGGATAGGGCAGCCCTTTGGTCAGCATTGCTTCGTGGGTCCATCCAGATGGTCGTGAGTGACCATGCTCCATGTCCAATCGAGAAGAAGGAGGCTGGACGAGAGGACATCAGGAACGCGTGGTCTGGGGTGGATGGAATCCAGATGATCCTACGTGTGTTGCTCTCGGAAGGCATCAATCGAGGCAGGCTATCCCTTGGTAGGCTCGTCAGGGTCGCCTCATCCAATCCTGCAAGGATATTCGGAATGTACCCTAGAAAGGGCGCCCTGCGTATCGGGTCTGATGCAGATTTTGTCATCATAGACCCTCACAAAGAGGAAACTATCACGGCCGACATGATGTTCTCAAAGTGCGGATGGACATTATACGAAGGTCTGCGCCTCAAAGGTGCACCAATAATGACCTTTGTAAGAGGAGTGAAGGTCTTTGAGGGAGATGTTGCAACGATAAAACCTGGACACGGTAAGTTTCAGCCAATGGGACAGGTCAATGAGATACGGAGTGAACGAGATTGAACGAGTACAAGTTTGTATATGGCGACCCAGAGGTCTGCACAGGATGCATGATCTGCGTTTCTACATGCAGTATGTTCTATCACAAGGTCATCAGCCCGACACAATCACGGGTGAGAGTCTTGCGCGTAGAGCCGGGGCTGGATTTCCCGCTTTTCTGTCATAATTGTGATGATGCCCCATGTATCGAGGCGTGCCCAGAGCAGGCATTGTCGAGGACATCAAAAGGTATCATACTGGTCAACAACAAGAGATGCGTAGGACACGGGGAATGCGTCAAAGCCTGTCCCTATAATGCAATCACCATCAACCCAGACACTGGAAAGGCTATCAAATGTATCCAATGTGGACAATGTGTGAAGCGATGTCCTACTAATGCGATTTGGACGACGACACGGAAAGGGCTTGAACAAAAGGATCCAGATGGACGACTTGCCGACCTTTATGCACGGCATGAGGGGATCCTATACGAAAAGGAGGAATTTGCATGATCAAAGGCATTGGAGGGACGAACCTCTGGGTAAATCTGACCAAGGGGACAATCGAGAAGAGACCAGTCGAAGAAGAGATAGTCAAGGACTACCTCTTAGGGGCAGGATACCTATCAAGAATACTCTATGACATGATACCACCAGATACGGATCCTCTATCTCCAGATAATGTCCTAGGCATCGCAACAGGACTTCTCACCGCATCCATGTTCCCACAGGCATCGCGTCATGTGATAGCTGCGCTCTCACCACTGACAGGTGTCTGGGGAGAAAGCCATGCAGCAGGATTCTGGGGAGCCGAGCTGAAGTTCGCGGGTTATGATGTCATCATCTTCACAGGCGCCTCAAAGAGTCCAGTATACCTCAATATCAAAGACGATCAAGTAGACTTGCTGGACGCCGATGAAATCTGGGGAACCGATGTCTTTGAAACGGATGACTACCTGAGAAAGAAGCACGGGAGGTTGGCCAGAACCCTAGCGATAGGACAAGCCGGAGAGAACCTTGTACGCTTCGCTGCAATCATGAATGACAGGGATCGTGCATCAGCAAGGTCTGGGCTCGGTGCAGTCATGGGCTCTAAGAGGGTCAAAGCAATCTCTGTGAGAGGTACGGGGAAGATTGAGGTCGCTGACCCCTCGAACTACCTGAAAGTGATGGATGTATTTCATAGAAGGATGCTGGACAACCCATTCACTCCGGAGAGGGCCAGATATGGAACCACCAGCCTTGTGGAACTCATGCAGCACATCGGCAGGCTACCATCATACAACATGAAGCAGGGAGTATTTGATGGATACAAGAAGATTGGTGGTGATGCAATAAACGAGCACTATCTCGTCAAGCCACGAGCAGATTTCTGTTGCCTGCAACGATGTGGCAGGTACACCATGGTGCCGAAAGGGCCCTACAAGTATACAGGAGGGTCTCCCGAGTTCGAAACGCAGACATCGCTGGGGTCTCGTTGTGGAATCGATAACCTCGAGGCGGTGCTTTTCGGTCATCACCTAGCGAACCAATGGGGCATGGACACAATCTCGCTTGGCGGTACAATCTCTTGGGCGATGGAAGCATGGGAGAATGGTGTGATAACGAGAGAAGAAACTGGCGGGTTGGATCTCGGCTGGGGCAATCACGAGTCCATGATCAAGCTAATCAAGATGATTGCCTTCAGGGAGGGCATCGGGGATGTCCTTGCAGAAGGTAGCTGGCGGGCAGCACAGAAGTTCGGCATGGGTTCAGAGGAGTATGTAATGACCGTGAAGAAACAGGAGATAGCAGGACAGGAACCCAGAGCCCAGAAATCGATGGGACTTGCCGCGGTCACTGCTGCCAGAGGTGCAGACCACCTCTATGCATTCCCAGTCCTTGATGAGGTCGGCTTTGATGACGACATTAAGGAGCGTTTCGGAGAGGAGTACCTTCCCGAGATGGCAGATAGGCTGAGCCCGAAGTACAAGGGACTTATGGTCGCAGAGTGTGAGAACTTCATGGTTATGGTCGAGAGCGTGGGGCTGTGCAAATATGGCACACAGATACCGCCCGAGTTCTACTATGAGGACATTGCAAAGGCACTGAAGCTGCACAATGACATCGATATGACGGTAGAACAGCTCCGACAGATTGGAGAGCGGGTCGTCAATCTCAATCGCATGTTCAATGTCAGATTAGGAGTACGTCGAAAGGATGACCAGCTACCCCGAAGACTCACTGATTTCCCAGCTCCAGTCGGTCCATCAAAAGGACAAATCGTAGAACTCAATGAGATGTTGAATGATTACTATGTAGAACGTGGATGGGACATAGATACGGGAATGCCCAAAGTAGAAACTCTTGAGCGATTGGGGTTGTTAAAGGAAGTGCGCGACCTGCCAACTTAGGCAGGTGTTTCGTTCCTTCAGTAGTCTGATGGCCTATCTCAGAACATGTTGATCAGAAGTTCTTAGCAGTATCTTGCAGAATATTCCCCTTTGCTAAAGTCGATACGATCAGTGGTACATTCATTCGCAGCTTGCACAGACGTTCGTTACGGTATCTTTCACACCATCAACCTTTCTGAGAGTATCGACAACGAAGGAGCTCAAACCTTCGGGAGTCTTGAAAACACCTTTGATAAGCAGATCAAATGCCCCATAGATCAAGTAAGCCTCTTCAACTTCATCGAGTGCTCGAACATTCTCTAGAACCTCTCGCGCCTTCACGGATTCAACCTTGGCCATTATGAACGCCTTTATTGTCATCCTTCACATCACCCGATACCAACATATGGTTCTAGCAACACATAGAACCAACGCACCATAAAAAGGGTTTCATCGCATGAAGTTAGTTCTTATTTTGAGCACTGACATAAATATAGTAGATTAGAGAGAGTAGTGTATTATCTGTTTCATACATTCTCCTTGAAAAGAAGGTACATACCAATCACAATCCCCACAATACTGTCTGTTTTCGAAATCACGAACGTTAATAGGGAATAGCGCGAGCTGCGCCAACATGACCGAAGGAGGTCTTGAGCGACATGACGGCAGCAAGCCAGCAAATCACAAAATCCTCCAAGGCGAAAAGGAAAGCAAAAGGCGAATTCGAACCTCGGATCGTGGCATTCTGCTGTAACTGGTGTTCTTATGCAGGAGCTGACTTGGCCGGTACGAGTAGGATGCAAATGCCTCCAAATGCTAGAATCATCAGGGTAAACTGTACGGGACGCATCAATGTGTCTTTTATTCTAGACGCACTTCATCAGGGTGCAGACGGTGTGCTCATAAGTGGGTGCCATCCCGGCGATTGTCACTACACAAGTGGGAATCTCAAGATGCAAGGGCGATTCACCCTTCTTAGGCATCTTGTCAAAGAGGCGGGGCTACATCCTGACAGGGTACACCTCCAATGGGCAAGTGCTGCCGAAGGGGATGTGTTCACACAGGGAATCACTGCAATGGTTGAACGTATCAAGAAAATAGGGCCTAATAAGGTCAAGGAGAGATAGCAATGGCGAAACGAATCGCACTTGCACAGCTGAGTTCATGTTGGGGTTGCGACCAGTCTCTTGTCGATCTGCATCTTGGTCTATTAGATGTACTGCCAAAGCTCGATATCGTGTTCTGGCCAACGGTGGTGGATTACAAGCTTGCAGACCTTGAGGCACTCCCGAATAGATCAGTGCATATTGGAATGGTTGAAGGAAGCTGCCGTACCAAAGAGGATCTGCATCTCCTGAAGGTCATGAGAGAGAAATGCAAGACTCTTGTTGCATGGGGCTCATGCTCAATCTTTGGGGGCGTACAGGGACTTGCGAACCAGTGGGATCTAAAGGAACTCCTAGAGAGGAAGTTCATTCAGGCTGAAACGGTCACAGACCCTCGGATACCTGATGAGAATATGCCAGGATTCACGGAACACATAACTCCAAATCCTCAGATAGTCGAATGTGATGTCCTGCTCCCTGGTTGCCCGCCTACTAGTGAGAACACTCTTGATGCACTGACTGCGCTGTTGACTAACAAGCCGTTCGACCTTCCCACAAAGACAGTGTGTGACCAGTGCCCGATGGAAAGGAAGGAGAAACATATCAAGAAGTTCAAACGGAACTACGAGGGAAATATAGAGGCAGGCAAGTGCATCCTTGATCAGGGTTACTTGTGCCTCGGGTTCGCGACTATGGGGCTTTGTGGGGCACAGTGCCCATCTGTGACTACACCATGCAAAGGATGTTTTGGGCCGACACCAATAATGTCAGACCACGGCGCGAAGATCATCTCTGCACTGGGAGCCGTTGCGGAGATGGAGCCGGAGGAACTCAAAGGTTCTTTCCCAGACCCAATTGGCTCATTCTACTTCACTGACTACGCAGCATCCTATCTATCAAAGATGCGAGGAAAGGAAAGGGGACAGGAACATTGACCGAAGAGAAGACAGTAAAGATTGCCCCGGTCACTCGACTTGAGGGGCATGGCGAACTCACACTAAAAATCGGGGTAGACGGAAAAGTAAAGGATGTCCAGTTCAACGTTTCATCCACTCGGTTCTTCGAGAAGTTCTTGGAAGGGAGATTCGGGGAGGAGGCTGTACGTATAGCGCCTCGCATCTGTGGCATCTGTCCCGAGCCTCATCATCTTGCCTCTACAAAGGCAGTCGAGGCTGCATGGCGGATCACTCCGCCTCCTGCTGCAGTCAAACTGCGAAGACTGCTCATCAACGCAAAGCAGTTCAGTAGCCATGCCATCCATTTCTTCGCCCTTGCAGCACCAGACTTTCTTGCCGGTCCTCTTGGGGATCCAGCGAAAAGGAATGTAGTCGCCATCATTAAGGCACTGCCAGATGTGGGAAAGATGGCACTCCAGATGATGCAGTTTGGACAAGATCTCTGTGCAGCTGTAGGGGGTAAAGCGATTCATCCCGTCACCTCGATTCCGGGAGGCATCATGCACCCGTTCTCTGAAGAGAAACGAGATGAATACCTCAAACGTAGCGAAGATGCATTGGAATGGACTACTGCAACGGTTGACCTTGCAAAGAAAGTTGTACAGGACTATTGGGATCCTATCACCAAGTTGGCAATTGTTCCGACCTATTATCTGGGCATGCACAACAATGGCAAGCATGAGATATACGATGGCAAGCTACGCGTGATGGATCCCGATGGAAAGATCGTAGCTGACTTCAAACCAAAGGACTATCGCAAATACTATGGGGAATACGTCGCTAACCATTCTTACGCCACTCATGTTTACTACAAGCCGGAGGGCTATCCCAAGGGCATTTGGCGAGCCAACACTCTTGCACGATGCAATGTTGTGGACGAGATGACGACCCCACTGGCTCAGGAGGCATTGAAAGAGATGCGAGATGCACTCGGACGCCCTATTCATGCTACTTTTGCATACCACTGGGCAAGAATTATCGAACTCGTGCAATCATTAGAGGAAATCGTGGGACTGCTGAAAGACCCTGATATCGTGAGTGCCGACATCAAGCTTGCTGATGTTGCACCCCGCAAGGGAGATGGTGTTGGGTGTGTCGAAGCACCCCGAGGAACCCTGATCCATCATTACTGGACTGATGAGAGGGGAATCATCACAAGGGCAAACATGATTGTTGCCACAAACAACAACATCGCAGGATTGGAAAAGAGCCTCTTGACGACTGCCAGACAGATCTTCGAGGACAATGCTCTTGACGACCTGAAACTGCCAGAACCAATGATATAGAGAGAAGGACCATGACAGAAGAGATACCGGAAGGCGTACTGAACCTCCTTGAGATGGTCGTGCGCTGCTATGACTGCTGACTATCCTGCGCCGCTCATATGGTCATCGTTGATGATGAGGGGCGCGAGATAGCAAGAAGGGAACTAGTGCTGGGCGGTGGATGAAGGCTCAACCGAAACTCGGGTTGGGCTGGACGACCTCGCAAGGGTCGCCCCGCACTTTCCTCATTTGATTTCCTTAACAAGCTGGTTCACAACTTGTTGCAGGAAACTTAAGCGATTCGTGAGAATCCCGTAGACGATATTCAGGTTCACTGCGGTGTATCCATGAACCAGTAGGTTTCTGAAACGGGACATCTCGATAAGAGTGGGTTCCATTGAGGGATCCAGATAGCGATGCTGACAAAGAAGCTTGAAAACCTCAGCTCTTGTTTCGGGAATCTTGTGATTTCCTCGCTTGAGAATGTAGTTGCCAATGTCGGTTATAGTTTCAATTGCTACTTGAAGATTATACAGAACGGTATCACTTACTGTATAATCTTCCAAGAATTGTTCGCGTGTCCTGTTGCGTAGTTCTGAGAGTTTTCTAAGAGCATTATGAAGGAACAGCACGCGTGATTTCAACTCGGAATCGCTCATTTTGATTCACCACTTAGAGATGCCTTTGCGTATTCGAATTGGCGATTGAGAAAATAGGAATAATCATAGTAATCCGAGAGAGTCCTTACCACGTAGTCCTCATACTCGCCTTCGTCTTTCACATACAGGATGAGGCCATTCTTGACAACATTGAATCTCATAGCTGGGGGCGCATCGTTGAGTATGATGATGTCAATATCATCCCTCTTCAGTCCATCACCAAGTAGTGCCCCTAGTTTGATTTGGAGATTCGGGTTGTCATTTGAGTAGCGGTCAGGATTCACATAGATTGCTATGTCAACATCGCTCATAGGTCCCGTCATTGTGGTCGTCTGCGATCCAACTAGCAAAATAAAGCGAATAGCCAATTCATCAGAGATTATCTGCTCTGAACCCTTGATGATTTCAAGCAGTTCCTCTTTGATTGACATTCGAATATCCTCGTGTATCTGCAATTTCATTAAATCAATATGAGAGTTTGCTTTTAATGAAAAGGTTTCACTTTCGGTATTAGCAAAAAATAGAACTCTATTTTACATAACTCATTATTCGGGACGCTAATCTACAAGGATGCGATACGATTCAAACACATGGAGCAGGTACTCTTCAAGAAACCGCCACAACCGGAAGAAACTGATGCCATTGCGGGGGAAATTGGACGAAGGCGTGGGTTTTATGCTATTCTCCGTCGGCTACTGTTTTTTTTGCATCTTGGAGAGCGATAAAATGTGTTCTGGTGATACGACGGTTGCATGTTCCCAAAGCATGTTCCAGAACAGGTTGAATGTATCAACAAGACCTGGAATCTCTGTTCGTATTGCCTCACGATGCGTATATCCAGTGCAATCCAAGAAGAACAAATACACCCGTCGATTGTCCACAATTAGAAACGTGTGCGGGACTTGTTGTTTGGTTTCTCTGACCTCGATGAAACCCTCATCAATCCCTCGTAACAGGATACTTACTCCTTCTGCCCATGATCTCTCCAGAAATGACTCAAGATTCCCAATCAATAAGTGCAGAACAGCTCCGTGTGTCGCGAACTTTTTCATCGCCTTGGTGAGAAGGGCGTGGTCAAAGAACGCTGATACACTGCCTTTCGACAAAGGAGGGGAGATGTCAGGAGTACGAATGGCAAGACAGATGTTCTCTGTGACGGTTTGAATTTCCTGTGGTATGACCTCACGTACGAAATGCTCTGAGAGTAAGAATAGATTGGTTCCTAACTGTGTTTCGTGCTGGTTGATCCAAATCTTCTGGAGTATCTGCAGCACTCCAAGCATTGCAGTTGTTTCTTCCTGCATCTCTCTTTCACGTTCGGATATCCAGTCATTGATGACAGTCCGCGGAGATTTTGCACTGAATACTTTAGGAGTGCTATTCTTCTCTTCGGCAAGACCTTTCTCTTTTAGATGCTTCAATAGTTCATAGGTTCAGGGCCTCCTAATCCCTGAAGTCTTCGATACCTCGGTTGCGGTCAATTCGGTGTTTGTCAATAATGTGACATACACTAACGTTTCTTGCTCGGATAATTCAAAGAAACTTCCTAGTTTCTCCTTGACATCTCGGAATTCCTTTGACTTCAGTATATCGTCGATCTTGTTGGGGTTCATCATCTATCGTTTCTCATTTCTTTTCTTGGTGATATAGATAATCGATCAGGGCATATAGCATTCCTTCCATTGTGTTAATCGATGCCTCAACATCGGGAATCATGCCTATCCCAGTCATTGTCCGCGTCGCCATGGGTCCTATTGACACCAGTACAGCATTGTTCTGCTTTAAGTGTTCCAAATGAGGTTGAAGTGCCTTTGCTACTGATCCGGCAGTAACAAGAATAACGTCTATGTCCTTAAGAGCTTCTCTTTCTATCTCCAACGGAACCATTTCATATACATGGAGCTCGGTCACATCAAAGGTGTCTTTGAGCATATCTCTCAGGTCGGAAGTAGCATTGGCAGAGCGAACGAGTGGCTCGCCTCCAGAGAACACTAAGACCAGGTTATCGTATCGCCCTAGAGTATCAATGAACTCCAAACCCTCTTCAGTGGTGAGTTGGCCTGAGGTCAACTCGTCCGTTGCAGATGCATAACAGTGAGGACATTTGAGATTGCAGCTGTAAGTCGTATTCCAGCTAAGTATTGTAGGCCCTTTCATCAGCTCTGTACCAAGACAGCATTCGGGCATTCTGGCATTTTAATGAGATAGTCACTGTTGTCACAAGTGAAAACAAAATGAGGTATTCGAGTCGAATATTGTAATATATTATCATCAATCTATAGGTTTTCGATTTCTGAGTGTAATATATTGGGAGTATGAGCAGTAATAATGCAACAATAGATCGGAAGTGGTGGGAACGATCGACATGGCATCTTACACTGCAACTATGACAAGAATCACACCAAAGACTGTTAAGATTGCTCCCGAGATTGACCTGAATGAATAGGACTCCTTCAAAAAGAAGATTGAGATCGGGAGAGCAAAGAGCGGAGCCGTTGAGCCCAACAGTGACGCCACAGCAGCACCAATCAAATTCACAGAATAGGTATAGAAGAGGGAACCAAGCGTCATTCCAAGGAATCCCCCAGCCAAGATGACCTTTGTGGATTTGGCTGAAGGAAGGTGCATTCCGCGATGCTTGGCTCCGACCATGGCTGGAAGGAAAATGACTGCACCAAACGCCATCCTGATGAAATTGGCATCGATCGGATCCACATCTGTGACACCAATCTGCAAGAATACGCTTCCAATGGACCAGCAAATTGCCGCCGACAGTGCAAGCCCAATGCCGATGAAGTCCTTTACACCATCTTCTTCATCATGCTCTGCCTGCTCATATGATATCAGACCAATCCCTACTATCGCCACGACTACGCCAATGAAACGAAGTGGTATCAATTCCTCGCCTACGATGAAGATAGCTATGATGTAGGTTGTAATGGGATAGATGTTGGCGATAGGAAATGCATATGATACGCCAATACGCTCTTGTCCCATGAGATAGACGAGATCCCCTATGACCAGACCTATCGTAACGGATGAGATGAGGAACAGGAGTGAGTGTAGGGATATCTGTGGTGGGACTTCACGGAAAGGCAATAGAACAATTACAAGCATGAACATAAATGAGAGCCACATCTTGATTGCTGATATGGCGAGCGGGGTCGCAGATTCACTCTGGGACTTGTAGACGTTTGTGGATATCCCCCACAGGAGGGCTGTCAAGAAGCCAATTCCCACGCCAAGCAGCATATCAGGAGGTAGTTGCATCTTGACTGGCAAGTGATATGATTCTAACTAAAACGTTGCTAAGAGGCAT
>JAJRZD010000005.1 GCA_024275415.1 archaeon | reverse complement strand
CGAAAGAAACTTCGAGATATGATACCTGAGCAACAGGAGCGCATCGTTGCGCTCGATGATGAGATAAAGGAATTCCAGTCTAAAATAGCCAGGGCTGAAAGGGAGTTGAAGAAACTAGATGCCTCACAACCTCCTGAACGAAGCAGGCTCGTCGCAGAGCAATCAGCAATACGTATGAGGTACAGGAAACTGAGGGAACAGCTTGCTGAGGTCGAGAGCAACCTGCAAACTGCCGAGAGGGATCAAGCTGCAAAACGGGCTGAGGTGAGCAGTCTTGGAGAGAGCATTACAATACTTTCAGAAAGAGTCACAGACCTTCGGGAAGAGATATCCTCTGTGAGGACTGAAGGCACGACAATCGTAGAAACGTTAGAAACCTTGAAAGAAGGACTTGAAAAAACCAACAGCAAATATACTGAACTTGTAGGACAGCAAGCTGATATCCGTGAGATGATACGAGAACTTAGTGGTCGTCTGCTAGAACTTAATCTTCAGGTCAAGAACAGCAGGATCCAAGTGGTGCAGGCAAAACGGCAGCACGATGCGTTCGTTCACCAGAAGGCAGTAATCGAGGAGCAGCTGAAGAAGACCAAGCGACCAAAGAGGGTAAGACCTATAGAAGTCGTCAGAGAAGAGCTGCTACGAGTACGACACCAATTGGACGAATACAGGGATGTCACTGAAACTATTGCTCATACTGAAAGCCAACTCCGCGACCGGCTCTCAGAGCTTGATGAAAAACTCGAAGATATCAGGCAGGAGCTGAAATAAGCAGAAACGACTGTCAAAGAAATAAAAATACAGTACCGTAACGGTATGAATGAGGTGCTGCTCAAGGTAGAGGAGGAGGAAAACAGAATCCTGAGTTCGGTCAAGTTCTCAGGCAAGGTGAAGTTTCAATTAGATATGGCCAGCAAAGACTATGGAGTTGACTTCAAGACTAAGATAAGAGGGGAAGAGTTCAGGAATCTCAGCTCTGGCTCTGGTGGCGAACGCTCACTCATCGCCATCGGGCTCATCTTGGCGCTACAGAGATTCAATCCCGCGCCGGTATATGCAATGGACGAGATTGATACATTCTTGGACGCTACGAATACAGAGATGGTGAGCCGCTTACTTCATGATGCGTCTCGACGGAGCCAGTTCATCCTATTTACTCCAGCGAAAAGTACGCATCTGCTCAGACATGCTGACAAGCGGTTGGGTGTGGTATCACCTGGCGGAACAGAACCGTCAGTGGTGGTCGAGAGCCCTGTGTTTGAAGGACAATAGAAGGTATGATGATGGCAGGTTCCAAAGAACTCCTCTCAAAGATACAAAAGGTCGTTCGTGCAGTTGAAAAGGGAGAGATGGATCCTCTTGACATCGGACTCTCAGAGGCATATCATGACCTACGAGCGTTGGCTGCTGATGTCAAACCGAAACTCGATATTGACGAGATGCTGAACGACCTTCTCGGTGTTAAAATTAGCCGCGTGCAGGAATTGGCAAGGATCCTATCAGCACCAGAGATTTACGTGAGCCGGTTGAAGGAACTCAAACCTCGTCAGGTCAGCAAGTTGATAGCATACAAGCAACCTCTGAAGATGACCCGTCTGAGTCACAGCTCACTTACAGAGTCACTCAGTCGAGTGATGCAGCATTTAGATGCACTCTCAAGGGTGGCCACGGAAGAAAAGATACCAGAGTTGAGCGGACTTCCTGATGACTTCAAGTTCGTTTCAGAGGACTCTGTGTTCCTTGAAGACCTGCGGCGCTACCTGAAGAAAATCCCAAGAAAGAAACGTATACCGATTGCTGACATTATAGACGCAAAGGATTTCGACCTTTTCCTCAGACACTTCCTATACATCGTAGTGCTCATCTCCAGAGGTGATGTGGAATACTTTAGGGATGAGAATGAGATACTGCGCAGATAAAGAAGAGAGAGATACGTGATGAACGAGTATTCTGTCCTCATGAGGTTGCTTACACGAACCGGCAATCCGATAGGTGCTGGAGTAGATGATATGCTTGATGCGTTAGGGTTACCAGAAGATGCAGGCAGGCATGTCCTCTTTCAGAGGTTGTCAGAGCTGCATCGCAGAATCGCTCCTGTAGGACTCGTGATCCGGCACAATCCGGTAAGCCATGTGTTTTACTTGGACACTGACACAAGCAGTGATCTCATCTTGAAAGACTCACCGTTGCCAGACAGGTTGGCAGCAACATTGCTTGTCGTTATCACACTTGCATACCAAGAAGGCGATTGGGTGAGCATCGACCGTATCCGGCAGTTCAGGAGAAAAGCCAGAAGGAGTGTCCTCACAGACCTCAGAGAATTGAGCGACATGGGTTACATCGAACTTGACAGCAGAGGAGGAAAAGCACGACCCGGGAATCGTGTTGCGTTCGAGATAGACTACGAAACTTTCTTCAGGAGGCTAGCAGAAACAGAACCGGACAGCTGAGTATCATTCCGTCACTTCGTTAGTTTTATCAAGGACAAATCGCGACTCGCAGTAGGTCGTTAATTATGTCACACCGACGTTCACTTAGATTCTCAAAGACAACCTGTCCAATCTGCGGAGCGAAGGAAGTTGCCCGTGACGACCACAAAGGCGATATGATCTGCACAAATTGCGGTCATATCATCATCAGGGAAGAAACAAGATCTACAGGGAAATTTGATGTGGCCCAGGTTCTGAAGCGTGAAGGTAAGATGGATTTCCAGAGCCTAAAGAAATCAACTGGCGCCTCTGACGCATCACTGTTCACGGTGGTTCAAAATATGATGAATATGGGTCTTCTTCAAGAAATCATGGGCAAATACTCTTTGACTAAGAAGGGACAACGCTGGTATCGCCAGCGGTTAGGACAAGAATGGGGATATTAGAGTGCCAATTCGGCATTTCTCCCTTTAACTAGTGGATACTCTCTTTAATATCATTACAAACGACTTACCACACAGAATCGATGCATCTGGATCTGTTCTTTGATTTCAAGACCTTTCGACAGGAAGAGAATCAGGTCGATTTTCCGAAATGATTCTCTAAACAATGAGATGACTGTCTATCAGTTCATTTCTGCATCAAAGAGAAGTATTATAATACCCTGATTCAAGTAAAACACAGGGTTCCGTTTCGGATACGAAAACACTCCCTTCTCTAAGGGGGTGGCTAAATCTCCCCTCCTAACCACGCGAATACCTACAACTCTTTCTGCCGGAACGGGCCCTACCTCAGATGTTTCGCTGGTAGTCACAGGCATCTGTGATATGGGTGTCATACAGCTGCGTAGAAACTGGACTCTTGTACACTCTGGTGTACAAGTTTGTACAACTTACAATGAACAGTGGAACTATCAAATAGAATCTGGCATTGCCCGAGCATATCTCAGAGTGATATTATCCATAGATTATCGCGCCGAATTTTATTGCGCATATGCCATCACCTGCAATACGCTTTGCTCTTGCCTTTCTACCAAATAGTACAATGTACCAAATCATCTTTGACGATCCAAAGAGCACACTCTTTTTCTAAACAATTTGACTTGAAAAAGGGGCATTTCATACATGTCATTTACAGCTGAATCGAATAATATTTTGTGATATCTCAATTCCTGAGTTAAAGACGAGATATCCATTCACTGGCCCATATTCAAACTCTGAGATATCTACATCTGATTCCGTTCCACGCGATGCAAGAAACTGCAGCGTGCAGACATAGGTTTTAATTTTCTCAAACATAAAGGTTGCATGGAGGATATGAAGTGCGCCGTCAATTTCTGAGTCCTAAAATGGTACAGATGACAATAGTGATAGTAGCCTTGTTATTGATTGCGGGGGTGCAGGTCGCATTTTCACTTTCGGTGTCCGACACATCATACGAGATACGAGAAAAAAGAGTGATATGGAGTACTGCCAGTTTCAGCATCGTCAATGGGACTCCTTATACATTCCATCAGAGTGCTCTTGAAGAGGTGTCTCCTGGGTTGTATAATATCACAATGCCCACTTTCTCACAGGGTGCTTGGGTGGAGTTGAATGAGAGCCTTGACTCTATTGAGCTGAAGATTGCTCGCCACTTCGAAATCCCAGAGAAGCTATCGCAGAACCTGTATCTACGCACGGGATATGAGGTTACCATGGGAAACCAATTCTTCACATGGAGATTTTCCACTCCCCTTGCAGAAGCATTGATTGGCGAACATGTCATAATGAGTTCAGCAGAGGAGGATCTCCTGACGATGGAAAATGTCACCGGGTTCAATGGAACATCCGTCTTCATAAAATGTGAGATAGCTATGTGGGCGGTTTCTTTGGAGTACCTTTCAGACCGCGGCTCGGTTTCTACTGAACAGAATCATACTATCCTATTCAATAACTTCTTCGAAGTCACCCTCCGGTTCAGACATGCTGACCAACGGTTCACGGATTCAGTAAGTGTGCTAATCATTGAAACAATTGCAATCGCCGGAGCAGGATTCAGTATTATTCTCGCCATCCCCACAAACAGAGATTTGCCAGAGTAAGCATTAATGAAAGATGGTTATAGTGGGTTGCCAACAGCTGTACAAAACCTAGACGATCCTAGACATATTGTTGTAGGTGTGTATATAGTTCCAACAAGACACACTCGATGAGGTCATCCATGACATACGTAGGATCTCACGGAGTCGTCCCCAGTGCCGTTGTCGGGGTGTGCAGCACTCTGATGTCCTAGATTGTACAACTTGCAATAAACGGTAAGAATTTGAGTTTCTAGTGCGGAACCAGCGATTTACTAGAAGAGGAGCTACAAAGCTCCTCTTTTTTTGCCTAGTACAATGAGAAAAAAAAGCGAATACCTCGGCAACCATTTCCTCCGAAACGGGCTCAACAAATTCTCCTTCTCAAAGCAATCCAGCAATTATCAAAATGGCATTATAACAATTAGCCTAATTAATCCTTTGTCTATGCAATTTCAATTCAAAAAAGAAGGGGAGGGTGGCGTAAGCGCCACCTAATTCAACTAGTTGATTGCTTCTGCTGGGATGTCTGGAGCAGCTTTGAAATCGGCCGGCTTCGTGCTTTTCTTTATCGCCCATATTGTAATCATGAACAACACGAAGAGAGCAACAAGAAGTCCGACATTGACTGTCAGATCTGCCCCGAACTGGAATGTCAACAACAGAGGAGCAAGGATGAGTGATAGCAGATTTACGACCTTGATCATAGGATTAAGTGCCGGACCTGCGGTATCCTTCAAGGGGTCACCGATTGTGTCACCCACAACACCACATTTGTGGCGCTCGGATCCCTTACCGGTATTGTTTGCAATATCTCTAGGCTCATCCTCTATTGCCTTCTTTGCATTATCCCATGCGCCTCCAGCATTCGACATGAATACGGCTAACAGCTGTCCTGAAACAATGATGCCTCCAAGGAACCCTCCGAGTGCAGCAACTCCAAACATAATACCAACGATGAGTGGTACTGTAACGGTGATTGCCGCCAGTGATATCAGTTCTTTCTGGGCTGCCGTTGTAGAGATGTCCACAGCACGGTCATAGTCAGGTTTCTTGGTTCCCTCGAGAATTCCTGGAATCCTGAACTGACGACGCACTTCGCGTACCATCTCACCTGCTGCTCGTGTCACCGCCTTGATATTCAAAGCAGAGAACAGCCACGGGAGTGCAGCTCCTAGTAGGAGTCCTGAGAACACCATCGGATTGTCAAGTAGAAGGTGATCCAAACCGCTAATGACGACATAGCTATCAAAGAGGCTTACCGCTGCAATTACTGCAGAAGCAATTGCAACTCCTTTGGTGATTGCCTTTGTGGTGTTGCCAACCGCATCGAGCTCTGCCATGGTCTTCATCGATTCCTCATCGAAATCACCAGGTGACAGCTCGCCGATACCTGCTGCATTGTCGCTGATTGGACCATACGAATCCATAGCCACGTTGTTACCTGTATGCGATAGCATCCCTATACCAATCAGAGCTATGCCATAGAGCGTCCAAAGGAAGCTGTCCCCAGAGTCTGAAACTGCATCAACAAAGAATGGCACTGCTGTTGCGACTGCGGGTATGAAAAGAACGTGTGCAATCCCAAAGCTTGCAACGATGACAACTACGGCTGCCACGGTTGATTCATAGCCCGCAACAAGTCCTGAAAGGATGAAGGTTGCATGACCTGTATCTGCAGATTGAACAATCTCCTTTACAGGGGGTTTTTTCAGAGATGTGAAATAGCTGGTAATCGGGTTGAATGAAACAGCCAGCATCACCCCAACGGCAATCAGTATGCCAAATCTCAAATCCCCAACATAGAAGTAAGACAGGAGGAGGGAAAGTATGATTGTAAAGGCACTTGAAACCTCATAGGAGAGGAACATTGCTTTTTCAGCATAGACCTGCGCCTTCTTGAGAATCCGCGGCCACACAGGAACCATGAAGGTTCCGAGAATTGATGAGATAACACCGATTGCTCTGATGAAGAGTGGAAAGACCACTACTGCAAGCAGTCCGCCAGGGAGAAGGGTGATTGGATTGTCCAAATAGATGACGATAGCGAGAATCAACGCTGAAACAATCGTGACCTCATAGGACTCGAAGATGTCAGCAGCCATTCCTGCACAGTCACCCACATTGTCACCGACGAGGTCTGCAATCACAGCAGCATTTCGTGGATCGTCTTCAGGAAGATCGTGTTCGACCTTGCCGACTAGGTCAGCACCTACATCTGCTGCCTTTGTATAGATTCCACCTCCGACTCGCATGAATAGCGCTAGCAGAGTGCCACCCAGTCCAAATCCCAGTAGTGCGTCAGGTGCTGCAATACCAAAGATTATGAAGATGATGGTGCCTCCAAGTAATCCTAATCCATCAGTGAGCATGCCAGTGAATGTCCCACCATGATAGGAGATTGACAAAGCACGATTGTATCTGTCTTCGCCTTCTCGTGTAGCCTGTGCCACTCGGATATTGGACTCGACTGCAATGCGCATCCCGAGTTGCCCAACGATGAGCGAGAAACTGGCACCAAGTACGAATGATAGAGATCGCCCGATTCCGACAATAATTCTGCCGGCCTCGAGGTTATCCTCGAATAGCACCTCAGTTCCTCTTTCTGGCACAGTTATGTATACTGTGAAGAACAGAAGGACGGAGAGGACAGCGAGAATCGGTACGATTGTCTTGAGTTGTCGGTTCAAGTAAGACAGTGCACCTTCTCGAATGCCATTCCAAACCTTCTGCATCTGCTCAGTTCCCTTGTCCTTCTTGAGAACATTCTTCCTGAGCCAGTATGCATACACGAGACTTACGAACGCAGCTGCAATAACAGTCAATATCATTGCCTGTTCAATGATCATCATGCCAAGGAAAGTCTCGAATAACTGCATTTTGTTATGTTCACCACCCGATTTGTCTAGGCACTCTGCATATTATCAGGGCCTAGCTTCTGGTGTAATTTGGTAACAGAGCCAAGAAGTACCCCTCTTAAGGGTTGCTAACAGATATAGAAAGCCTGTACGAAATCGAACAGTCCTTGAATCATCATGAGAAAAGTCCTATTAGTGAATAGTTTGAAAGCATATTTAGGACATGAAGGCGACACAATTCCAACTTTCGAACCCACATTTCCGACCTTCGTGGACAACAGACGTCTGCTCCCGGAATTGAACCGCTCCCACCTTTGAATCCGCCACCAAGTGATACTGTGGTTCCTGTCATTTGAGTGAAAAGATAACAGAGCAAACATGCAGCATTACAATGTCATTCCAGAACAAGAAATGGTGGACCGGGCGAGATTTGAACTCGCGGCCTTCTGGATGCAAACCAGACGATCTGCCGGGCTAATCTACCGGCCCACAAGTAACGAAAAAACTGCGCGACCCTGTTTTAACCCTTACGCTCTTGATATTGATCCCGAGCAATGGAAAGCCATGCAGGAGCTCCGCGCAGCAGGGATGCCTCTTCAATTGACAGTTCCTCTCGCTTCACCAGACGCATGTCCTCTGGGAGGATGCCGCTCATGCCCATCGGATCCTCAATTATCATAGTGAAAGTGAACTCCCCTTTGATAGCTGCTATGATCATGTCAAGAATCTCCTGACCCCGTTCTTTCTCCTTAGCAACCTCGGTGAACCTGATAGCTGCCTCAACGACCGGACGAGTCCGAAACAGAACCCCTTCAACATTTGATATATAGGATTCCGCGGTGGGACCCGGTTCGATGTCAATGCCAAACTCGGGGAAACGGATGGTTCCGGATCCTGAACGGATGACCCGCGTCTTCAAGAGAGCAGGACGATCCACTACCAGTGTCCATCTCAGTGGAGGTCGTTCTTCTGCTGAGAAGACATCATTGTGACTGAAATTGCAGTCAGGACATTTCATGGTGAACATGGCAATCTCATTGAAATATGGCACATTGTAGAGCAGCGAGGACACTTGGAACTTGGTAGATCCACAAGAGGGACAGTGGATGCTAAGGTCTTCCTCTGTCATGATGTCATCCCGACATTGGGGGTCTTGTGAGCCTTATAGATTTCGAGGTACATCCCTAATAAGATTAAAACTCCGTATTCCATGTACTATCATTGAATGGGACTGCACGCAAAACGGTCAGAGCGAGTAAGCGAGATGAAGACCCCCGATGAACATCAAGAGCCTGTACATAATCAAGCGAGAAACAGGTCTATGCATGTATCATAAGGATTTCACTGACGCAATCTTCGACCCAGACCTCATCTCCTCATTCATCAGTGCCATGACCTCGTTCTTCGACGAGGCGAACCAATCGATTTCATCACGAGCGCGGGCGTTCGAAGGCACGGACTACAAGATCCTGGTGGAGTTTGGAGAATGGACGATCGGTGCGCTCAGCGCGTCAATGGATGATGAAATCCTACGAGACAAGCTTAGGCGACTTATTGAGATCTTCGAGGAACAATTCAATCTGCTACGCTGGGTCGACATTGACTTGGCAGTCTACAGCAGATACGAGAAACATGTAATCGATGAGCTACTCTTAGACCAGGTAAAGCCCGACAGTGTTATTCGCCAGAAGCTGAATTGGGATCTTTATGTAAAAAACCCAGAAGTGGACTCATTCCTGAAGCTCCTTCCGGAAACTATCTCTGTGAGAGAAGCAGCTGAGTTCCTTGAGATACCTTTGGAGGTCGCAATGAACATTGTTGCAAACGCAATTTGGGAAAAGGCAGTGGTGCTTACCAATCCGGTCAGACCAGAGGACATCTATCAAACAACCTCTTTAGAGAGGACTGAGAAGGTCATCGATGGGGTTTCTCCAGAAACCACGGCTGCGCTCAGTGAACTCGATGGAGAAACACCCCTCGCGATAGCTGCTGAGAAAGTCAAGACCCGTGACCTGCGAAGGTTCCTTGACGAGATAGCCATGCTTGCGGAAAAGGATGCGGTAGAGAGGGTATCGGAGGCACAAGCCACTCTGGTACAACATTCGAGTGTGCTACAGGAGATCCTGTCCAACTGCGCAAGACTGCTAGGGAACAAGATGACACGGAACATATTCGTGGAGTCACGTAACGCATTGATGGACACATACACTTGGCTTTCCTTCGTCGATCTCGAAGAGGACATTGATGTGGTGGTTCGTAGTTCCCTTTCCAGTGCTGCCACTAAAGGCAAGATCCTGCCTGATATCCTCAGTGATGGTTTAAGAGCTTTGATGCAGTTCATCACGAAAAGAATAAGCATTCTGATTGGCTCAGAGCCTACGAACACGATTATTTCAAAGGTCATGCACGAGCTCAAGCAGGTGTATCCGAAGATATCTCAGAATGTACAGTGGAACCAGCTTACAATGTGATAGGTCAAATGATGTCAACAAAAACATAACACACAAATCAAAGAGTGAAGGTCATAACCCAAGGAGGACAGTGATTGTATCGCCAGATGAAGAAGCAACATGCGCCGTTCCTTGTTCTGGGGATACTGATTCCTCTTGGGTCTGTTATTGGCATTGTGTCTGGGAATCAGGACATTATGTCCATGCTTGTTGCGGGCACTACGTTCCTGACAGCATGGGTGGTCGCAGGCATTAGCCTGACCTCCCATTTGGTAGATGGTGGTTCAGCAGATGACAGATTCGAATCTATGCACTCGCGCATCGCAATAGCACTTCTCTTTTTTGCCATCGCTGAAAGTGCGGCCATTATTACAGGATCCCTTTACGTGCTTGATGCGTACCAGCTTGCAATTGGAGTGGTATTGCTAATTGGGATTCTCTTGTGGGTCGAAGGGACATTACACTACCTATACACAGCGAACACGGTACTTTACTTTTCTGAAAAATATCTTGTCATCCCACTGATACTGGTTTTCTCCACACTCCCGTATTTGGGAGGTCTTGTGTATATCCTACTTACTGGCTCCATTGTATGCAACTACCTTCTTATTGTAATCCCAATCGAGATTGCACTGACCGCCATTCTGGTCAGCCAGCTGATAATCGGATATCACTTCAGGAAAGGGTATCTTGGCATTCCTGTTATTCTTTCCTTCATCGGGACGGTTCTGCTATTGGTTAGAATGATAGCATGGTGCTTTGTAATCCCTCAGTTTTCCTCCCCAATCCTTCAGTTGACAGGAGCAATCGCCTACTGGGTGATAGGGCTCTCACTCCTTTTAGTGAAGAGCGGGAGTGAACGCATAAGAACGATCACGTAGCACCTACTCATCATTCAGATAGCGTATGACCTTTTCGCGTATGTGTGGAGGCATCATCTCTAACATGTGTCCACGTTCATCCGGAGGGACTTTCTTCAGCATCTCGACCATCTTTTTTGGGTCTGGGAAACCACCCATTGGGGACATGCCACCCATCATGCTAGCACTCATACCCATCCCTAGAGATGGAATTTCCCTTTGTTCGATCTTGGACACCTCAGAGCGAGCATGGTCGGCGATTTCCTCTGTCAGCTCCTCGATGCCCTGATGTGCATAATAAGTTTCGTAGAGTGCCCTGAAGGTGCCATCCTGTGCCAACAACTCCTCATGAGTTCCTTCCTCGATAAGTTCCCCGTGGTCAAACACGAAGATTCGAGATGCATTTGCAATTGTCGTCAACCTATGTGCGATGACGATGGTAGTCCTACCTGCAAAAAGCCTTGACTGGGCTTCCTGAACCAGTGACTCGCTATAGGCGTCCAGACGACTCGTGGCCTCATCGAGGATGAGTATCTTGGGATTAGCAAGCATGGTTCGAGCAATAGTGATCATCTGACGTTGGCCAGCGCTCAGGTTCTTACCGCTCTCAAGAATGAGGGTATCATACCCATCAGCAAGAACCTCGATGAACTCGTTAGCTCCAATCATCTTACACAGACTAATGATTTCCTCATCAGAGGCATCAGGATTCCCGTAGCGGATGTTTTCCATGATCGTGCCATCAAAAAGATACGGCTCCTGTGGGATGAGGGACACATTATCATGCAATGATGCGAGTGTAATCTCACGCAGACTCTGGTTACCAATGTAGATATTCCCAGAATCGGGGTCATAGAATCGGTTAACCAACGCAGCAATGGTAGTCTTTCCAGCACCTGTATGACCGACAATCGCTACAAGCTCCCCTGGTTGAACCGTGAAACTGACATTCTTTAGCACCTGTACATTGTCTACATAGGAGAATGTCACATCGTCAAAAATGATCCCGTCACTCTCATCCTTCAGGGGAACTGCATCCGGGGAATCAACAATTGCTCGTTTCGAGTCGAGTACATCGGAGATACGATCCATTGCAGCCAATGATGACTGCACCTGAGCAAACATCATAGAGAGAAACAACAATGGCCACATAAACCGTCCGACAAGCAGTACGCCAAGGAACACCTGTCCAGGCGTAAGCAATGCAAGAGTGCCTACAGCAAGAGACCCTCCTACAAAGAGAATTGCCGCAACACCAAACAGACCAATACCTCGGACTAGAGGCTGCAGCGCACTCATTAGTATCATGAATTTGAACCCATGGTGGTACGCTTGCTGATTTAGTTCACTCATCTCCTTTGCTAGTTCTGTTTCCCTGTTGAACGCCTTTGCAACATGAATTCCACTCAGGTTCTCTGCAATTTGACCTGAAACCTTGCCATATGCCCTTTGAGATGCAAGCATGATTCTTTGTCCAACAGTGCCAAAGAGTGCGGTTATGAGAATCACACCAGGGACGACCACTAGCGATGTCAATGCGATCAATGGTGCCACTAGCCATAGCACGATGAATGTAGAAACCAGCATGAGCACTTGAGCAGAGAAATCGATAATCACCTGAATCCCCGTGGCAAGAGAAACCACATCGGTCGTGACACGTGATGTGACATTCCCGCTTTGTTCGGACTTGTGATAGGACAGGTCTGCTTCCACAAGATGGTCGAAGACATCCTCCTGAACCTTCTGAACAAGCCCAGCTTGTGCGTCAGCAAGGATCCATGTGTTGACGCTGTTGAGAATCCAAGATAGTGTCTTTAGAAACACGTACAGAAGCGTCAACTGGAAAATCGTTTGGAACGTGCTACTCTCCACAAGGGCGGCATCAATACCGACCTGAAGCACGATTGGACTAATGATAGATACCACTGTTGCCACAAGTGAGAAGACCGCACCAATGGCAACTATCCGTTTGAACTTTCCCAGATAGCCAAACATTCTTCTGAGAAGCAGTCTAACAGGACGGCTCCTCGCCTCTTTCTTAGCCATCATGCCTCCCGGGCCATGCCCACGCATCGCCACTAGCGAACACCTCCAGAAGTACTAGCCAGAAGTGCCTGCGCTCCCGGGAGGCGTTCGAAGATCCTGCGATAGTGGTCTGATTCTCTTAACAGGTCCTCATGACAGCCAGCAGCGATGAGTCTTCCTTTGTCAAGTATTATCACGAGGTCAGATTCGATGAGCGTCCTTAGTCGCTGGGTCACGGTGATGCTGGTTCTTCCAACCATCACCTCATCCAATGCCTTTCTCATCAAAAACTCTGTCTGTGCGTCAACTGCGCTCACCGAGTCGTCCAGAAGTAGTATCTTTGGGTCTTGAACCAGCGCTCTTGCGATCGCAAGTCTCTGGCGCTGTCCACCACTCAGCGTCATCCCTCGTTCACCGATGATTGTGTCATAGCCGTCCTCCATCTCAATGATGAACTCATGTGCTTGAGCTCTCTTGGCAGCTTCTTCGACCTCTTCACGGGTTGCATCAGTACGGCCAAAGGCAATGTTATCATGGACACTCATCCTGAAAAGGAAGATATCCTGCTCTACAAGTCCCACATTATCCCGAACTGTCTTTGTCGTTATATCCCTCAGGTCTGTCCCTCCAATACGAATCGTGCCCATTGTGGGGTCGTACAATCTTAGGAGTAATTTGAGAAGGGTCGATTTGCCACCCCCGGGACCACCAATCAGAGCGACACGGGATCCTCCAGGGATAGTAATGCTCAACTCCTTCAGCGCATAGTGGTCTGTCGAACCGTTGGGGTTGTTATAGGTGAAACTCACATTCTCGAATGTTATGTCACCCAGCCATTCAACACTTCCTGCTTCCTGCTCGGGCTCAATCAATGGGTCTTTCCAAGAAAGGATATCGACTATACGCGCTGCATTCACAAATCCACCTCTAAGCACCAACAGCATTCGTGGTAAGAAAAAGTTCATCGCCTCTAGTGCTACAAGTAACCCCAGTATCTGGATCATGGTGCCTTGAGTGATCTGGAGAGACCATGTGGCAAATCCGCCGTACAGGAAAGCAATGGTAGTCATTGCAATCAACACGAGTGCAGGAATATAGAATGCTGCTAGCTTGCCTTCCTTTGCCACAATCCTCTCATACTGCTTGCTGGCATCTTTGAACTTGCGCTTCTCTTCGTCCTCTTTGCCAAATGCCCGGACTACCTCAATCCCGCGGAACACACCTTGGGACATCGATGTCAAGGTTTCAATATCTTCAGAGCGTTTACGTCTGACTGGTTCAACAGCATTTGCATATCGGTACGCGAACCAGAGATAGAGAGGTATTCCAGTAAGCATGATTACCGTGAACATGCCAACTTTGACGTTGAAGAAAGGAATGACAAAGAATGTGACTAGTCCAGGGGACTGGTCTATCGCGCCCAAGAATACAATTGTTATTACGATAGAGGCGAGCGCGCCTATGATGTTCCGCAGTGCCGGATTCAATGACAGGCGTACCCAGTTAATATCCTGCATCGCAACTGAAAGGAGCCGCTTGCTATCGACCTCATCATGGAAAGACATACTGAACTCCTGTAACGCCTCAAAGAAGTCCTGTCTGGCATCACGCTCCCACTGAAGAGTGACAACGGCCCAGACGTATCCGACCAGAAAATAGAGAGCCATGTATATCAACGCGAGAGCTATTATTGTCCAGACATAGAAGACGAATTGCTCGCTTAACCCAGCATCTTTCAGCTCATCGATTGCCCAACCAATGATCAATGTCGGGATTGTTAACAACAATGTGGATACAACAGTAAGAATCGTGGCGAAGGTAATTGACAATGGATGTTTAATGAGACCTCCGAACATGTACCGGAGGGGGCTACATTTTACTACTTGTTCTTGGTGAGTGCTTTTGGTCATCTATTGATTCTCCTTCTTAAGATGTTCAATGATGGTTGTTAGGTGATCCGACATCTGTTCCAGATGACTCAACAGCTTCTGCTTCTGTCGAGTGGTAAGTCGGTCAAGGATGCTTTCCAATGAGCTCAGATGGTGTGTGAAAACCATTACATTGAAGCGGGCCCTTTCAACGGGGTCTAGGAGCTTCTCCCATAACCTGGGCCCCATATTGGCCTTCTCGCTCAGAGCTCCCTTCTTCTTGAAAGCAGCACGTAGTTGTCCCAAACCTTGCTTTGACAGCCGGTATATCTTTGAGCGACCTTCTGTCCTTGCCACTTCAATCGCCCCATTATCTTCCAAGGACGCAAGCAATGGATAGATCGAACCCGGGCTGGGCTGCCATATACCATCTGTACGTTCTGCAAGAATTCTCATAATGTCCATCCCTGACAACTCTCGCCCCTTTAGTAGTCCAAGGAGAACCAACCGAAGGAACCCTCTAGGCATGGAATGAGGCATCCGCATATCGGGACATTCTTCGTGAGGGGCTTTGTCAGAGGGCATTATATCAGCTCATGGACATCTAATATCGAATGCGATTATCGAATGTGATATAAATATTCTGGTGAGGGGACTTACAGATGGTAAGTTTGATAAGATTCAGGTGCCCGACTAGGGCAATCCGAGAGGGTTGTCGATGGGCGAGCAAGCCAAAGTAAAAGAAACGGTCAAGCTATATTCCAAGGTCTGGCAACTGCCGACCTATAGAGGCATCATCATTCGAATGGTCGCGATGGCGTTGGTGTCATCATCGATATTAGCAATATTGGAATTCATCGTGAATGGATCCGGCCAATCACTCTTAACATTCTTCTATTATGTGGTTGTGCTGATTGTGACCACATTCTTAGGGTCAGGCATTCTCTATGCTTTGGTCAGAAAAGAAGGGTCTCCTCTCGATGCAAGAAGGACATTGGGGTCTGTTCAGTTCGGCATCATCTTCTGGTATTCCTTGGGCACATTAGGAGGCATCATTGATTTCATTCTCGCCACCAATATTGAAGTCAAATTCTGGACTCTTGGGATGGGGCTAGGATATCTTGCCTTTGCATTCCTCGTCACTGGGTTGAGTGACTATCACCCTGTGCGGAATCTTGTTGCTGCGATGATGCCCGCATTAGTCTGGACCATTATAATCAGCACACTCTCCTCAATGGGCGTGATGATATTGACGCTCTCTGATTACTGGGTCATCATCTTTGTCGTGGTAATAGTAATCGGTGGGATTGCAGTCCATCACATATTCAAATCAGTAAGCATGCCATTTGAACGAGACTTGGGCATAAATGGACCCGCATTGTTACGGGCATTCGGGTATGACTATCTTGTCGAGAATCCAGAACCCTTGGAAACCCTACTCACGGAGATAAGTGTCGTACAAGATGTGCCAATGGAACTTATCGTGTTCAGGTCAGGTGAAACTCTCATCAGCGTTGGGGTGATTCTTTATGTGCACCCTGGACCATTCAGGGACATAGGTAGTAGCGGACTTCCTTCAGAGATCATCCGGCACATCAAGACGAAATATGGTGTTCAGGCGTTTATCCTGCATGGTAGCTGCACACATCACCAGAACCTGACGAACAAGGAGGACTATCGGATTGTTTTCGATGAAATCGATAATCTCATTGGCAGTGCTGAAGTCCATGAGATAGCATCTGGGCTTCATTGGTCAGACCATGGGAAATTCAAGGTATGGACATTCTTTGTAGGAGAGGATGTACTGGCAATCACAACAAGTGCCCCAGAGTTCACCGACGACATATCGCTTGAGGTAGGAAGGGCAGCAGCTGAAACAGCTCGGGAAAGTGCCCCAGGAATACGCTATGTCGCGCTGTCAGACGCACATAACTGCATTGACCACGACGCGGTATCCCTTATGTCAGGCGATCCTGATGAGGAGTCTTACATCGAGGCAGTCAAAGATGCGATAGCATCCAATTTCGGAAATCCGAGAGGGAAAGTGGCGATAGGAGTCCATCAGATCGTCCCTGATTACATCGCCTCAAAGGAAGGGATGGGGCCTGGAGGCATAACGGTAATCATCTTAGAAGTCAACAGTGTAAGGAATGCACTAGTGTCCATAGACGGAAACAATGTCGAGCCAGGATATAGGGAAAGAATTCAGGAAACCCTTCTGTCAATGGGTTTCGATACAGCTGAAGTGACTACTACCGATACGCATGTCGTAAATGCCATTTCCCTATCAAGCAAGGGATACCCTCCAGTGGGACAATACAAGCCCGATGAGATATTAGAGTCAATCAAGCAAGCGACATCAAGAGCTGAAGAGAACCTCACACAATGCGAGGTCGGTCTGGCATTCGGCGAAGCAAAGGGGATCAGAACATTTGGAGAGAAAGGATTCGATGTGCTGACACAGGATGTCGCAGAAGCTGCAAAGATTGCGAAGAGGACAGGAATCATCGCAGGGGGATTGGCATTCATCGCATATCTTGTACTAAGCATTCTAGCATGATGAGAGCCTTCCGGAAAGAACATAACAGTTCTGAACAAGGACGTTTGAGTCACAAGAGCGTGCAATCACATGAGTGCAAAGAGAATACTGGTATGCCTCACTGGCGCAAGCGGGGCAATCTATGGTGTGAGAACCATCAACATGTTAAAGGATCTCGGCCACGAAGTTCACCTTATCATAAGCAAATGGGGAAAGAAGACCCTTGAGCATGAGGTAGGGATGACATCTGAGGACTTGGCAATGAAGGTAGATGTCACATATGACGAGGACGACTTGGCTGCGGGCCCTGCAAGCGGTAGCTTTCATCTTGATTCGATGATCATTGCACCATGTTCGATGAAGACCTTGGCAGGAATCGCTAACGGCTATGCAGACAACCTGATTTCCAGAGCGGCTGATTGTAGCCTGAAAGAAAAGAAACCGCTGGTGCTTCTTGTGCGAGAAACACCGATGAATCTTATTCACATCAAGAATATGGAAGTCGTCACGGCAGCAGGAGCGACAGTGTTCCCTGCATCACCTGCATTCTGGCACAAGCCTACTACGATTGAAGGACTGATTGATGGATTAATTGATAGAGTGCTCACACATCTCCATGCTCGTGAGAGAACCAATGTGACTTGGAAGGAATAATGCAAATCACATGAGATATAATCCCAAAGTCAGAGTATGAGAACAATACTTGCACCGGATTGGTTTTCGCAATCCTAGATCCTCGACCTGCTCCGGATCCAACGGGGCTCCACATCGCAGGCAAATCCACGAGTCAATTGTTTCTGAGAGTTCGTCAATGGTTGTCGGAAGCATCGCGATGTCCTCACCCAGTGCCTCCATCTTGACTGTGGCTGTACGTCCGTTCTCGGGGCCAGAGATGAGGAATATGACCGCAACCTTCTTGCCTGTGTATTTCCCCTCAGCGAACCCACGAATGGTTCCAATAAAGTGACCAGAGAGAACCTTCTCGTCCGTATCGATAATATGGAAATTCTTTACGGGAAGCAGCTTCTCGGCCTTGGTGAAGAGTATCCGAGGGTTCCACTCTAGTATCTGTTCCTCACCAGCCTTGGTCAGGTTTCCAAGGATGAGGTCGAACTGTTGAGAGGTGGCTTTGGTCGGTTTCAACAGGTCACAGACAGAGCGTATCAGATAAGGTTCGACCTGCAACGTATGAAGCTGATCTCTGAAATCGATATAGGAAACGGTAGCAACTACCTTCCCCTGGACGCAATCTTTAGTGGGATAGAATGTGAAAAGCGGACTGCGAAATCCGCCTACTTCAATCCTCGAGATTGTCTTGGAACTCTCACCACCCAGTTCCATGCAGTCCTGTGGATAGGCAACGATACTCACTGTCACGTTCGTGATAACAAAACCAGTAGTGTTGGTCACTTTCACCTTGAAATCGAACTTCCCACCAACCACTTCACAGCCTCGTGCTATATGCACTTCCTTGGATGAGGACTCCAAAGATTCCGATGATGACTCTAACTCCGCTTCTGGTTCCTCATGAACGGCTTCTATCCGCGGCTTCAGGCGATCCGCCTTTATCTCATCATAGGCAAGCTGCATTGCTTCAGCGTGATCATCCGGGACATCCAATACCTGCTTCCCGTGAAGAGGACAGAGAAGCACCACTCGGGTTTCACGTCCTTCGGGTTTTGTATAGACCAGATCTACAGGATCATAACATTCAGGACATTTGTAGAGATTCTTGTAGAGTCCGACAAGTGTGGCCTGATTGATATCAGGGGCAAGAAAACGCTTTGTCTTATGCCCATTTCGACAGTCCATGTCGAATTCGACAATCCCTCGCTTCGTTTCGACATCACGGAGGCTCAACGGGATGCCACATTTCTCACAGGTCAAACTCCGTATCAGCGACGGAAGCTTGTCGAGATGATGAGAGGTTTCCTCAATGATGCTGTACACATCGTGTGGTGCATTCCTTAACATAACTCCGTGAGTAGGACAGACTACTCTGAACTGAGTCCCTTTCTTTTTCTTGCGAGCGTCCAGTATCTGGGTCTGCAAGCCACACTCGTTGCATGACAATGTGGACTGTGTGATGAGCCTGCGATTCCGTTCCCTCCAGTCCACAGGTGTCACGAAATCACCTGTATTGCCATGGCCTGGACAGAGGGTCTTGAACTTGTAACCATTTGGTGCCTCCTCGATCTCGCGTATCACCAGTGGTCGCTCACATTTGGAAGAGGTCAGCATGGCCCTGATCACTGCATCTTCAGGTATCTCAGCAACAGATTCCTGTATCTTCCCAATGAACTCGGTTGGAACCTGTTTCTTTGTCACACCATGAGTGGGGCAGACCACATGCAACCGACTGTTTCTCTTGCGCTCTTCGACTCCAGAAAGGTGTCCTGGGAGTCCACATCTGTCGCAGTGGGCGATGCGTTGCAATATTGATTTCAATAGCCCTTCATCCATGTGAGGCGCTAGGTATTTCGTGTCCTTGTGTCCATTCGCGCACTTGACGGATGCTTCAAGAATGCCTCCTTTCTCTTGGATGTCCGTGATGGAATAGATTAGACCGCACTCATCACATCTGAACGAGTTTCGGATGGAAGTGTTAGGGTTGACCTCTGAGCCAGCAAGAGTGACATGACCGAGGAATTGTGCAGGGAACTCTCTCCGTTCCGCTCCATGGTTTGGACAGATGAAAAGCCCCTCGGTCGACCCCTTGTGCGTTTCAGTTCCCACCATCATCATGTTAGACCCACAATCGATGCAAGTGTAGAGCCGTCGAAAGATCTCTTGGGCAACTTCCTCCACTTGGTGCTCTGCAATTCGGCGTACACCCTTGTGTCCCTGCAGACACTGCACATCCAGATTGAGGATCATATCTTTTAGAGATGCTGAACGGATGAACAGGGGGAGCCCACATTTGCCACAAGAGAACAATGATCATCACCTATTGATTTACACCAGTGAGTATGATAGGAGCCTTATGAAAGTTCGGCGAATGTGGGTATGAGGTGGTCGAACGGATCACGAACTAGGATTGTCTTGGTCGGATGTATCTTCTGAATCAGAAACAGGCTCGATTCCATCCTTATCTTTTCGTATCTTCTTTTGTATCTCCTCGACGAACGGGACTTTCCCTGTCTTAATCGCCAAGGGGATAGCGAAATAGATGATGAGAACACTCCCAAGGACTATGGGAAACGGAGCGATGAGCCATCCGATAAGGGGGATGTAAAGAAGATAGTATCCTATGACCTGAATAATACCTCCGAGGAGCAATCCAAAGGCTGCATTCTCGGTAGGGCGCTGCAAGGATGTAATGGCGGCTGATGTACAAACAACGCCAAAGCCAATTGTCAAGAGGAATGGTGCCACGAGAGGTATAGGATATAACCCTGCAAGCCATAGCAATGCACCAATAAGAATCATCCCGAAATTCGGGTCTCTCTGAATCTGTCCAACTGTTGAATCAATTCCCAACGCACTTACCTCACTTCGAGGTAACAAAACATTGCTTAAAGACTCTGTGGCTCTGAGAAATCAATGTGTCTACATGGGCTCATCAACATTCTTTAGAAACTCGTCCGCAACTTTCCGAACCTTGCTGCGATATCCACGAGTCGTATAGACTCTGATGGTCTTCAGTTTTCGTTTGAATGCGCGGGCCATCTCGCTTAGATCATCAACTGGCCAGAACTCGTATCCTCCCGACCCACGTTCATAAAACACCAAATCGTCCATGTTATGCCTGCCCGGATAGTACGCGACAGAAAGACGGTCAGGGTAGTCAATGAAGACGTTCTGAGGGTCTATGCCCGCCATCTCTGCTATCTCGTTCTCCACAGAGAATAGCCCGTCTGCTGTCTTCAATCCCGCTAAGAACTCCTCATTTGCGATAGTCCTAGCACTTGCAAGCTTTATCAGGTTTCGTTTTCTGTAGTCGATGAATAGACGTTGGGCAGTCCGCATGTTCTCCGGGTCTTCTGGTTGTACCGAGAGTAGGATGTCGTGTGATGTCAGGTCATCACAAAACATGAAACCCTCTAGGTCATTTCCGGGGAATGGGATGAAATTGGAGCCAGCCTCATCTAGCATCCTCAACAACATCAATTCTGCAGCACGGGCAGTCTTGTGATAATACACCGCATCAAACATGTTACCACTAGCGCTCAAGTACGAGTCCAGAGTGTACATTGCGCCCCTCTGGAATGCCATCTTGTTCTTTGCGATCCTTGTCGCATCGAAGAGGCGACGGAACTCAAGTTGCGCGTATTCAACGCCTGCAAAATAGGCATCGCGTTCGAGGTTGTCGACCAGCTCGGGATTGATAGGGGTGGTAAGAAGGTCTACTCTGATTCCCTTTATCGGTACTCCTTTTGTGATAAGGTTCTTTATCTCTGTAACAGAATAACTGCTATCATTGAGGATGTCGGCAACAGGACCTATTTCTGCAATGAGAGTTGCCATCCGCCGTCTGTCATCACCTCGCGTGGTCAGGTATTCCTCCATCACATTAGACCAAGGGCCAAATGACAAGATGAACATCATTGATGCAAGCCGAGCTTTCTCCACTTCCTCAAGCGAGCCGTCAAGATGCTCCACAAAGACCTCAGTCACGTACATGACACCAAACATTCGTCCCATCACCGAGGTGTCAACACCAGGGAATACAAGATGTGTTCCTGCAGGAGAACGGATATTTCGGAGCCTTTGTGTTAGTCGCAGGTCAATGATCTTCTTCTCAATCTCTGAAACACCAATATAACCATGCAGCGGGTCTTTGATCTGAAGCACTACTGGAAAGTCTGTGATCGGCATCGGTAACGAATATCAATACCTACCCCCTTTTTAGGTTGACCATTATGTGTTAAGCCTACAAAAGATGGGGAAATAGAGTCGTTTTGATGGAAATTCGGGGAAATAAGTTGAGAGGGCGAACGTGTCGCCCATTCCTGTTGTCCTATGTGAAGGTCCTCATAATTACATCCCAACGATGTTGGACGTAATCCTGAAGTTCCTGTATCTTCTTCTCATCCTTTGTCGGTTTGAAGAGATGAGAGAATCTGCCCTGTAACTTGAGGAACTCCTCAATTGGTTTGCGTTTCTCGGGGTCTTGGAACCTCTTGCTCTCCCGACCCAGCTTGAACTCGTCACCGATGCGTTCCCACTGGATCCAGTAGCCGGTTTCAACTGCGAGCTTCCCAATCTCGACACCCTTCTCCACGGGATAGTTCCAAGCCTGTGGACACGGTAGGAAAATATGAAGGAACTTTGGGCCTTCAATTTCCTTGGCCCTCTTGACCTTATCATACAGGTCTCGTGGATAAGAGGTGTTGGCTGTTGCCTGATATGCTGGTTCGTGAGCTGCTACTATCAGGTCAAGCATCTTCTCAGGCTCGGTCTTGCCAAACCAAGTAGTAGTTGTGGCTGCATGAAGGGGTGTTGCTCCAGAACGCTGCGTTCCCGTATTGCTGTAGACCTGATTGTTGTAGCAAACATAAAGGAAATCGGTTCTTCGTTCAAAAGCCCCGCTAAGAGCCTGAAGACCAATATCAAAGGTTCCTCCATCCCCAGCCCAGACCATGACTGTTGTGTGGTCTCGACCTTTCGCCTTCAACGCTGCTCGAACACCGGACGCAGTTGCAGCAGCAGCCATGAATGCAGTGTTGAGCACGGGGATTCCAAGTCCTGATTTTGGCCAAAGAGATTGAACAACACTTGTGCAGCAAGCAGGGACAACCTGAATGACATCACCCTCAAGGGCCTTGTGTGCATGTCGTAATGCGACCATGTCTTGACAGCCTGCACAGGCTGCATTGCCTTTCAACACGTACTCTTTTAATGGCATATCTTTCGTCGCGACCATTCTCATCACTCCTTTAGGGCATGCCAAGTTTCTTCGGCACCTGTTTCTCCACTCTCGACAGCCTTGACCATATCTAAGATCACTTCCTTGATGTCTTTCACAGTCATGTCCCTTCCACCGAGACCTCCAATATAGCTCTTAATCATTGGTCGATGGTCAGTATTGTACATGACAGAACGAATCTCACTAGCAACATGTCCTCCGAACCCATAGGAAACGCCTCTATCAAAGGCGGCTATCCCCTTGACTTTCGACCCGAGTTCTCTTATTTTATCAACTGGGAATGGACGAAACATCCTGATACGGGCATTTCCCACCTTGTAACCTTCCTGCCGGAGTTCATCAACAGCATCCTTGGCTTCAGCACCCATCGAACCTTGAGATGTGAATATCACTTCTGCATCATCACACCTGTAGCAGTCAATGGGACCACCAAAATACTTCCCGAACAACTTCTTGTATTCCTGTTCGATCTCCTCATAGACCATCAATGCATTCTTGCCCGCCTCATGCATCTGGTTCCTGAACTCTTGATAGAACTCTGGAAAGACAATGTTCCCATGAGAAACAGGATTCTCTGGATCCATTGTCCAGTGAGGGGGATTGTAGGGCGGGAGGAACTTGTCAACTTCCTCGGGTTCCAGATAATCATAGGGTTGCACGGTGTGACTAAGAACGAAACCATCCGCGTTTACCATGACAGGGAGAAGAATCCGCTCGTCCTCTGCAAGTTTGAATGCTTGGATGATTGTATGATAGAACTCGTCCACGCTTGCAACATAGAACTGTATCCAGCCTGTGTCACGTTGTGACATCGAATCATCATGGGTCACATGGATATTCCAACTTGGCGAAACTGACCGGTTTATATTTGCAAGAACAACTGGTAGTCTTGCAGCAGTGGCCCAATGCAATGCCTCATGCATGAGAAGCAATCCATTGGAGGATGTGGCTGTGAAAGCTCGTGCCCCGGTCGAGCTGGCTCCAATGCAGGCGAACATCGCAGAGTGCTCAGATTCCACTCTGATGAATTGTCCATTCCAGAGTCCTTTCTCGTTCAGGTATGCCACCTGCTCGGGCACCGTAGTGGCAGGAGTGATCGGATATGCAGCAACCACCTCGACCCTAGCAGACATGACAGCCCTCGCAGCTGCATAGTTTGCACTCATCAATTCAGTCTTCATGTTTCGACCTCCAAGGCTTCTCCAGTTCGTACCATATCGATGCATTTCGGCGGGCATACTTGGGCGCATATACCACAACCCTTGCAATAATCATAATCGATATGCGGTGTGCCATCTTCATCTACAGAGATTGTGGCCTCGGGACAAAATAGCCAACATGTTCTGCAACGGTTGCACTTCTCATAATCGATACGCGGCTCAAAGATACGCCAGCTTCCGGTCTTACCAGTAGCACCAATCGAGGGCTTTGAGTAAGAAGTCGTGGGCATATCATGTTTACCTTCAGGCTCAGTATTCACTTCGTTGACCACAAGCAACACGTCCGTGCGAGCTAAGACGATTACGCCTCATAAGATGATGAAGATAAGCCTTATGATGTAGTGGTGGCATCGTTATTGATGGGTGATTCCTTGGACTTCAGCGTTGCACTTGTTCAGATGCCGTGCAAGGAAGGGAACAGAGAAGAGAATTTTCGATTGGCAAAGGAGATGCTTGCGCAACATAAGACTTCGGCCAATCGCGAGTTCATCATACTACCTGAGCTCTTTGCAATAGGATTCAGATACAGCGACTATGAAAGAGCAGGGCCGGGAATCTTGGGCGCTACAAGCGATTTCATCCAGCAGGTCGCTGAAGAGCATTCTGCGTATGTCGTAGCCACTGACATCGAATCAGCTGGTGAGAAGTACTTCAACACCCTCATGGTTGCTAACCCTCACGGGAATCTTGTCGCTACATATCGGAAACTGCACCCATTCCAAGACGAGAAGAATACTTTTCAAGGGGGCGATACCGGAGTCGTCATGGACGCTGGAGGAATCAAGGTAGGACTGGAAATCTGCTATGATGTGCGTTTCCCTGAATTGACAAGGAGCCTTGCCACCAACGGTGCTGAACTGATCATAATGCCCGCTGCATTTCCGGATCCAAGATCACAACACTGGGACACTCTGGTCATGGCACGGGCTATCGAGAATCAGGTGTATTTTGCCGCGGTGAATAGGGTAGGCTTTGGCTTCGATGGGAAGACCTACTTCGGACACAGCCAGCTCGTTGATCCATGGGGAGTAAGACGAACTCGTATAAACAGCGATGTGGCGGTCTTTGTGAATAAAGGGGATACTTCAATGATATCGGATGTGAGAGAGCAAATCACATGCTGGCAGGACAGGGTTCCTGAGCGATACGACCAAATCCAGTTCATGCGAGAGTAGAACACAACCATTAAGTGGTAGCCCAGAGTTCAGACAATAGGCTGAGTGTGCGAAAATGAGTGAAGATATGTCAGAGATGGTCAAGAACTCAGTGAAGAACTGGTTCTCTAATGAAGGGGTCAAGGTCGAAAGCATCTCGAATGCACGAGCGGAATTCTTGTTCAAAGTAAAATACATGCGCTTCTTTTTTACAGTGGTCAGACCCAATGAGCAACGGTATATCCAAGTCGAGTCCCAAGTCATGATCTCGCCCCAGCACCTCAAGGTACTTACTCCAGAGAAGATGAAGCAATTCCAGATGAAAGCCCTCAAGTTCAGCTTCCAGCAAGGAATCATCCTTGGGTTCATACAGCCGAAACCTGGCCAGCCAAAAGGACAAGGACCTCCGGGACCAGGCTTCGTGGTGTCAGACCGATTGTATGATGATGCCTTCTCAGATGACAGGTTGTGGCGGACGATGCGGAGAGTACACGGAGCAGTTGATATGGTGATTGCAATACTAAATGAGGTCGTGGGAAGTCCAGCACTTACACCTCCCTCATCGGATGAAGCGGGTCCATCGTACTACACATGAACCACTAACTAGATGTAAAACCGAATGGTCGTCCATCCCAACAGCTCGATTAATCGAATGCATGCTAATTGAGATACGTATATATCTTCAATTTCCATTCTGGTTGGAGTAATAAACCACGGAAACCGGTTGCCATCACAGCTCTATAGCATCGCAATGGCACCCCTCTACTTGAGGTATTCATATGAGAACCTTCCCCCTAAACAATGATATAAGAGAATGCAAAAGAAATATCGTGATGTGCGATTTTTGTCCATTGGATAGATTTAGTATATGCCCTTCACACACGAACAACCATCACGATACATACAGGGGACTAACAAAGGTGACAATGGAGGAAGCAAACCTATGAACCAGAAAACCATCTTGCCTGTACTAGCACTGTGTCTTCTCATTCTTCTGAGCACTCCTCTTGCAGACAAACCCAAAGAACTGTCGTTATTCAATGATTCAAATGGTGAAGTGATCGAGATGGACGCCATTTCGGTGCATTCTATCTCCTCGGCCTCCGGTCAAGGTAACACATCCACAGCTGTCCAGCACTTCTCCCGGGAAGTGACAGGGCAGACCTTCACCGTCACGAACAGCTACGCCAGCACCGCACAGCACAACGGGACAGTGGACCTCACCCAGTTCCACATGGCAGGCTGGACGCTGTACAGGGCGGACATGACCATAGACAACCTCACCGCCATCGTGGAAAGGGAGGTCGTCGGGAGCATCGACCAGACCCAGAACTTCTACATCAGGGAAGACACACTCTCCAACGTGACGCAGCTCGCACAGGGCTTCTACGCCCAGCCCCACGACGGGCTCCTGTTGAACTACTCCGTCTTCCACAGCACACCGACTTATAATCCGTCCCTCTATGGGGATGCCTACTTCGTCGTCCGCTCTGACTACGCCCTCTCCTCCTCCAACGTCACCAGCCCACAGGCACTAGTGTACGAAGGTAGCAGTGTATGGACGACGATAACAGCCCTCGCTAACCTCACGGGGGACAGCACCTACTATGCCCTGATCGACGGGAACGCCTTGCAGAAGAGTGGTCCAGCGTTCCCGATGATAATCTGGAACTCCGAGAGTTCCACAGGGGCGTTCCAAACGAGGTTCTACACGAGAGAGCTAAATGCATGGAGCCAGAACCAAGCGTACGAGGCTTTGCTGAACTACACCTACGTGCCCTGGGACCAGTCCTCGAACCTCCCGATGGTGTTCCAGCCCGCTGAGGTCTCTTTGCGTGCGAACGGCACCCCTCTCAGTGGGAACAGTGTTTCGTGGACGAGCCCCACCAACATCTCCTCCATCGCCTTCGACTCCAACCAGTCCGTCGGGATATACCACAACCTCACGTTGTGGTACAGGAAAGACGTTCCTGCACAGTCAGTGTGGGACGTTCCCGTGAGCGGGGGCGACGTGATGTGGAACCTGACCACTGTTGTGTCATATCCAAGCCAGTCCCAGAGCAGATACCTCAACCTCACCAAGCAGGACGACTGGACCACATCTGGGCTATACAACGGGACAGACCCTACCAACCACACCACATACCTGCTTGATGGGAACACTGTCTTGGTGTCGAGCATGGGCAACGGCACGTGGTCACTGGTGTCCACCGCACCGAACTACGTCACAGGGATCATATCACTGGACACGGTGAGCATCACTGACAACCTCCTCATCACTAACACCATCCAAGACGGTACGCTGACCAATGCCACGTCTGGGACTACGAACCTCACCATCTGGGACTCTACATCCGTGGTATATAACCCTGCAAACCAGTCCGTCACCAACGGTGCTACGTCCTACACATGGGACATTGACCTCGACACGTCCAACAACGGGACTTACCGCATCGAGGTCTATTGGACGAACGGCACGGAGGCTGGGTACTTGACGAAGGAGTTCGTGGTCTTCTACCCCACGACGTTGACCCCGGCAGACCCGACAATAGACGCCTTTACTGACAGCACCTTCGAGGTCAGGGTGGACTTTGACGATACCTTCACACCGAAGGGGATAGACGGATCATACGCAGGGGTCATAGTCCAGTATTCCTTCGATGGAGGGACATGGACAGGGATGACTGACCTCAACAACGGCACGTGGACAGCCACTATCTCCACAACAGGCTACTCTGCTGGAACCTATCAAGTGAGGGTGAACGGGAGCGGGTCCGCTATCGAGAACCAGAGCATCACCATTGACGTGACCCTGACCTATGACACGTTACCCCTCGTGGTGGCATGGTCCAACACTGACAACATCAGCTATATCGGGAACACAAACCTGACGGTGCAATACAGCTATGCCAACGGCACCATCGTCCAGAACGCCCTCGTCACAGTCACTGACTACACGACCACGTGGACACTACAGTACGACCCTGCGGGCTTCTACTGGGTCCAGTTCAACGGGACTGACGGGCTCGGGTTTGCCACCCACGCATTGAACATCTCTGCATCGAGGGCCGAACATGTCCCGAGGTTCGACGACACACAGGCCCTGACCATCCACAAGGAGCCAACGTCACCACTGACTGTCATATGGACACCATCCAACGTGACGATAATATACACGGACTCCCTGAACCTCCAGGTGGACTACGCCTATGGCGGGGGAGACGTGCCCTCTGCGGTGGTGAACGTGACCATTGACGGTGTGACCTACGACCTGACCTATACGGGCACGGTATGGAACATCACTATCCCAGGGGAGGACATTGGTATCGGGACATACTCTGCATCTATTAGTGCGTGGTCGTTCGGTTATGTGGGACAGACAAACACCACTTCAGGTCTCAACATCACCATCGCACCGAACACGTTCTACGTGGACTGGATCTCCCCATCAGACCTGAACGCGACTTATTTCGAGACCGTGGACATCTCTGTCATCTACACCTTCGACAGCTTACCCATCCCTGGGGCAACAGTCAGGCTGTACGTCAACACCACGACCGTGTACGACTTCACCTACTCGGCAACAGACGAGCGTTGGCACCTGACCCTTGACGCCTCAGCGATAGGGCTGGGCACGTGGAACGCCACGGTCATGGCTAACAAGACAGGGTACGACACCGGAAGGCAAGTAGACACATTGTATATCGTCATAGACAGTGGTTCTGTGACGCCATCATGGACGACCACCCAGATATACTACACCCACACGCAGACGTTGGACGTGACAGTGTTAGACTCTTTCGGACAGCCTATCACGGATGCCCTTGTCAATGCCACCTATATGAGTACGGACTATGTCCTTGCCCATGTCGGTGCAGGGGTCTATCAGTTCCTCTTCGACGGGCAGGACGGGCTGGGGACATACCAGATGGAGGTATGGACGTGGCGGTACGGCAGTATCAACCGCACGTTCACGGTCACCGTGGAGGTCATAGAGACCCCCACCTCTGGACAGGTCATTACAGTCATCGGTGGGTTCGACACACAGACCATCTACTATGATGGATGGGTCGAGCTCAGGCTTACCATGCAGGACACTGACTCCAACTACCTCCCAGGGATGCAGGTGAACCTGACCACCAGCACGGCTGTGCACCCCCTTACGGATCTAGGTAACGGGACGTACACCCTCAACTTCACGGGTTCTGAGCTTGGGGTCACCACGCTGGACGGTAACATCTCTGCTTACACTCACGGGTACGTGGTCTTCAAGAGCGAGGTATCGCTCACCGTTGAACCCATCCCCACGAGGTTAGTCTTCACAGAGAACACTATCCCGGATGTGCTGTACCTCAACCAGACGGTCGAGATCACTGTGGAGTACGTCAACGACCACACGGACGGACTAATAGACCCGAGCGGGGAGTCGTTCTCATGGTCTGGGTCAGCACTCACGTATTCCGAGCCCGTGGCTGGGAGGTTCACCTTCACGATAAGCGCGGTCATGCTGTCGCTGGACACGCACACGTTGACCTTCACCCTCTCCAAGGAGAACTACTCTTCCCAAGTCATAGACACAGGTATCATTGTACGTGCCCTGCATACCTCCCTCACCTCAGAGAGTACCTACACCGAGTACGAGAACGAGACCATCACGTTCGTAGTGACCTTCACCGACTCTGATAGAGACCTCCCTGTCTATTGGGGGACAGTCAACGTCACGATCGACGGTGTTTCCTACCAGATGTCCTATTCGGAGGGTGACGAGACCTATTACCTCGACTACCACATCACCAACTCCCCAGGAGTGTACGTAGTCGCATTCTCAGCTGTGGCAGAGGGCTGTGACGAAGGGACTGCATCTGCGGTGCTGACCGTGGACGAGAAGGGCACACCCACGTTGTCGGTAGAGTATGTGGGGAACGTGGTCAGGGACGCACCCATCGTCATCCGAGCGACGTTGCTCGACGGGGTCCAGCAGCCCCTAGAAGACGAGACCGTGGAGTTCGTCATCACTGTCACCTTCGAGGACGACCACAACCTGACCGTCACGTTGAGCCGTGTCACGGACAGTAACGGGGTCGCTGAACTCAGCTATGTCGTCCCAGAAGAAGAAGGCACTGCCACCTCCGTTTCCGTCGTAGTAAAGTACCACGGGAGGCGTGACCTGTGGCCAATGTCCACAAGTACACTCACACGAGAAGTGATAGCAGACCCAGTTGGCGTTATGGTGATACAGATACTATCACTATTCTATAACCCACTGTTCTATTTGATGCTAGGGGGACTTATTGCAGGAGTGTTATTGGCCAAACGAAGCAGGGCGTCCCGCGCAAAGATGTTCGCCAGTAAAAAGGCACAATATGACTACTTCAACATCCTCGCATCACTACGACACTTTATGATAGTCTACAGAGGTCGAGGGACATGCCTTTTCTACCACCCCTTTGGTGAGTCGAGGATACAGGCAGACCTCATCAGTGGGTTCATCTCTGCCATAACAAGTATGTATGGTGAGATAAAACAGAATGGCGAGATGGGCACTCTTGAGGAAATCAACTATCAGGGCCTCATTCTAAACAGTAGGGTAGGAGAGAACTGCCTTGCGATATTGATTGGTGACTCTAGCATCACTCAGGAGGTACGAGACCGCTTGCAGTTCTTCGTCGAACTCTTCGAGTCACAGTACAAGAATGACCTAGCCAAGTGGACTGGACTGGTCGATTGTTTCAACCCCGAATGGATCGTGTCAAATCTCTACACAGTACTGAACTATCAAATGATGATTCCTCACACCCTTAACCCTTCAGTCAAGGGAGAGAAGGATGAGATGAGGGTGTTCAAGTATGTCCAAGCCTCTCTTGGTGACCAGACCGAGTTTGAGGTGAAAGACTATCTTGCTCCTGTGGCCAACCTGCTCAACAAGTCAGAAATGGAAGTTCTGGACATTTTCATGAGCATGGCTGAGAAAGGGATCATCACACCCATCGGTATCCATACGATATTACAACGACAGGGCATGGGATTGACCGATGTTCATGACATGGAACTAGCTACGACAGTCCCCGAATCAGAAGAGACCACTCTTGACGAAGAGATTGAAGCAGACACTATCTCTGAGCCGGACGAAGCACCAGCAAAGAAAAAACCTGCCAAGAAAAGGAAGAAAACCGAACAAAAAGAGAGAGTGGATCCGAAGGATGAATTCATTGCAGAGGTGGAGTCGCTTCTCAAGAAAGACAAGAAAGATGATGTTTCAGAGTAGATGGACAAACCGAGCAAAGAACACTTATCAATTGGTCTTGCAGCCAATTATCCTGAAGGGACATTGAAATGCCTTGGGACATTGAGAACTATCACATAGTCGATGGAAAGGTCCTGAACGTCGAGATATCAATCCCTCTCATGGAATTCTTGTACACGAACATTGATGACGTGAAGAACGCGTGGACCGAAATGCTGGGACAATTCATGTCAGATGAGCCTGGATTGGAAATGTATTGGGAAATGCGTCCGCGCGGAGAGAACGCGATAGTGACAATCAGGATTGGAAAGCCAGGGGATCTTGAGGGTTTCTCGGAGTCTGAAGCAAAAGAAGCTCTCGATGCTGTGGACGCCCTTATGGATGAGCAAGAGATAGAGAGAGAAGCCGAGAAGAAGAAGAAGAGTACCACCAAGTCGAAGGCGAAAACTAAGACAAAGGCAAAACCCAAGACCAAAACCCCTGCAAAACCAAAGGCTAAGACAAAGAAGACCACCTCAAAAAAGAAGAAATAGAAAACATCGTGTCAGACGTTTTCAATCGGATTCACAAATGGAGCATTGGGCAATAAGAGAATGCTAGGGTTGGTTCCGGTTAGTCGCATTATGACATCGAGTCCGTCCTGAGGGTCACGTACAGAGATACATCCAAGACGGTTCTCAGCAGTCTTAGTCGCCAGCCGTGTGCATAGGATGACATTCCTAGAGTCCAACACTCGCCGCATGAACAATGCCCGTTACATCCCTGGTTTGAAATGGTTCTTTGCCATGATTCGGATTTCGTGTTCGGATCGCGTAGTACTCAACGCATCCAAAAAACCAGTGGGGCCCACACCTTCATCACACTCTGCGACTAGCAAGATTGAGCCGCCGTTTCTCGTAGCCAGAAAGCCAGAATAGAGACTCTCACATGCCTCATATAGTGTCACATCAAAACCGCTCCCTCCTGCGCAGACGATTGCCGCATCGTAACGTTTCTTGAGGGGTGTTGAAGAGAGGTCGCGAGCGATCTGCTTGGACTCGCGAGTGGTATCTTCTACAGTCCCTGCTGTAATATGAGCTGTCGTCCCCTTGAAATCCTGAACAATGTTCAAACACAGGTCAGGTGGAGCAAATGCTAGAACAGAGTAGAGAAGAGATTGGTACTGGGGATCAATCTGGAATGGAGCTGACTCGTATTGTAGAATGGCTTTGTCCAGATAATATCGGGTTTTACCACCACCTAGACCATGACTGATAGAAAACGGCCCGCCAGCGACTCCTGTAAAAGCACTCTGCATGATAGAACCAACGACCATCTTAATAGAGGATTGTACGTATTCAGCACTTAGAAAGACAGGGATGTTAGATTCGGGTTCGTTCCCAGCAAAGAAGAGTAGGTTATCATTCTCGGGGTCATGCACTTTCAAGCGAGCCGCAGGGGGTAATGCCTTCCTGAGCAGATGAACGGTCTGTGTTGACCGCTTGCTGTTTGGATTGTCGAATGTGACAAGAACCAATACATCACGAGAGGAGTGATTCAGTGTGCCCAAGGTCTCAATTATTCCCGTTATGATTTCTTGGATGTTTACGATGCGTTGGGGATTATCTATAACTAGAGTGATGGGTTCTCCATCATTCTCTTGTAGGCAAGTCCTGAAAGAGGAATGGCTTGCAATGTTCTGGTGGATTGTGAGGGCAGTATTGGGGATACGCTCCGCTGACTTGGGTGTGACGGTTTCCACCTTATGATGCATTTCGAGTTCGAGTGGAAGGAATCCTTTTCCAAATGCCAGTTCCAATCTCATTCAATCGCCTTTACTAATTGGTTATCAATCAGCTACTTAAGGTTGTCAAAGATTGGGACGAGGGAAAAAGACAAAACCACCACACGTTTTCCCATCAGGAGATACATGAAACGAATCGACATTGGCATGCTCCTTTCAGTTCTTATCATCGCAATATATTGGGTCATCATCATTGTCTTTGAAGACCTGACCGGACCGCTGGTAGGCATGTACTATTGGATCCAGGGTCTTTCCCTGTTGATTGGATATCCAGGGGCATTCCTTGTTTCGTTCATGGGGAATGTCACAGTGCTGTTCCCTTTCCCCTACATCGCCGTCATCTTTCTTCTAGGTGGGGCAAACGCGGGAGTTGCAGGCCCATTCCTCTTTGACCCATGGCTGCTCGGGATTGTCAGCGGGATAGGAGCGACCCTAGGCGAGATGACAGGATACCTTCTTGGACGCTTCGGCGCAAGGTTTGTCCATCAGGAACAGCGCAGTCGATTCCTTGATCTCATTCATAGATATCCAAGGATGACACCGATAGTCCTTTGGTTCCTTGCAGTGACACCCTTACCAGATGATGTAGTCATAATCCCATTGGGATTGACAGGGTATCCCATGCGAAAGGTGATAGTCCCACAGTTCATCGGAAAATGTATGTTCCTAATCGCAATCGCTTGGGCAGGACGGCTAGGACTGTCATTCGTGGAGTCTATAGTGATTGGGAACCCTACTAGTCAGATATCGAAGTCAATCGAGGTCATCGCGTTGCTGGCGTTGCTTATTGCAGTGTATCTAGTCATTAGAGGGGATTGGGGAAGGTTCAAGTTTCTGGGACTGGGTGAACGTTATCCAATAGAAGAGCATTCCAGCGTGTGAGATATCACTCAGAGTTTCTGAACCCTGATAGGAGATTCTTGCCTCCTTCGGTCAGGGATGCAAACCCCTCTGAAAGCAAGGTTCCGATGTTAGCGATGTTCAGCCCAGACCTGAGAGCAGATGGAATCCGTATCATCCCAACATTGTCCATCTCGCCCATGAGGGAGATGAAGGTAGACAGTCGATGTAATGCGAATATTCCTATACATCCAGAGAAGGCTCTCTTCAGTCCCTCTATGAGCGCTTCTCTAGGATTCTCGAATTCTTTGAACGCACTCTCCAACTCCTTGAAAGTGCAGCACATAGTACGAGCTTCTTCGTCGGGTTCGTCCATGAAATGCCCAGGAGCTTTCAACCTGAACGGATCCGTGATGAAACCTTTGATCTTTAGTCGAGGGTGGTCTTCGGGAATGTTCCACCATGACTCCAAGTGCTGATCTGACAACGGCTTGACTTCCAGCCCTTTATCGACCACAGAGGTTTTCAATGTGGCAGGCAGAAATGAATGCCAACCGGGGACGACCCGAAGTCCGGGGCCGTCTTTTCCCGTTTTGCCAAGGTCAATCCTTCTGGTACAATAGTGGACGAGGTCGTATATCGCATACCGGTCGTGACCATCCACATAGACATAGATAGGCTCATAATCGCCCTCGTGGACAGGCACAGCCTGATAGTCCCAGACATAGAGGTATTGCAGACAGAGCGGCCCTTTTTGATCCTTGCGCTGGACAATTCTCCCGAATACGCCAACAAAATCAGTCGCGTTCAATGCATCTACTGTTTCCTCTGGCAGATAGTTTGATAGACTCTTCGCAAGTAAACCGTCAGCGGTCGTGACCCCTGCGGTGGGAGGCAAGTGTTTTTGTAGAAGATCCTCATCATACCAAGCGACCAGATTTCTATCAACATTCTTGAAAGACGTTGATTCAGGGGACACAGCGATCAAATGACGGAACTTCTTCTCGACCATATAGCCACAAACCTTGTACTCCATACGGAGAATGGCAATGACGCCTTTTAACAGGAACGCCACTGCGGTATTCTGAACTATTCAGGTCGGAACGCCAAATAGGTGTTTCCCGATTCACCATGTTCGTAGTCCAAGACTACTCGGCTACCGAGGGATACCTCTTCAGGATGATTGGTATCAAAGCCCTTGAGCCTACCGGTGATCCTTGTGCCTTCATCGAGTTCGATTATCCCGACATAGTATGGTGCTTCAGCCTTAAACGCCTCGGGTGCAATATGAATCACAGTGAATGCGACGAGTTTTCCGGTGCCCTTCACGGTGGTCCATTCCATCTTGTTGCTTCCACAGGCATAGCAAGTGCCTGATGGAGGTGCGATGACGGCTCCACAATCTACACATTTGTAGGCATGGAAATCCTCACTCTCGATGTATTGCTTGTATGCCTCTACTGTTGGCTTTGATTCGTCGTTCATGCGTCTGACCTCCTCATGATATTGACGACACAGGTCGCACCAGTCCCCCCAAAGTTATGCATAAGGCCCACATCGTGCTTGGGAATCTGGTTCGCTCCCGCGTCACCTATCAGTTCACGGTATATGACGACAGCCTGTTTCACTCCAGTTGCTCCAACGGGGTGTCCAACTGCCTTCAGCCCACCCATCGGGTTGATAGGTTTGTCACCGTCCATAGCTGTGATGCCATCCTCGACAGCCTTTGCGCCCGTACCTGGCTCAAAGAACCCGATGTCCTCAGACGCGATTATCTCCGCAATGGTGAAGCAGTCGTGGACAACTGCAAAGTCCATGTCCTTCGGGCTCAGCCCTGCCATTTCGTAAGCGGCCCGGCTAGCCTTCACCGATGCTTCGAATGATGCTAGCTGGTCACGATCACAGAGATTCATGGAGGCTGACGCCTGCCCGGTGCCAACAATCTTGACAGGTAGGTCTGTGTACTCCTTTGCCTTCTCGTTTGATGTGAGCACAAGTGCTGCAGCCCCGTCAGAAATAGGCGAACAGTCGAACAGCTTCAATGGCCACGCGATGTACCTCGGAGTCATCGCTTTTTCGAGGGTAATCTCTTTCTGGAACTGCGCCAAGGGATTCTTTGCTCCATTCTTGTGCGCCTTCACTGCCACACGAGCCATGTCCTCTTCAGTTGTGCCATACTTGTCCATGTGAGCCACAGCAGCCATTCCAAAGACGCCAGGGAATGTAAGGCCAACAGCAGACTCGAAGTCATCATCTGCAGCGGCAGCCAGAGCCTCGGTCACCTTGTTCGTAGATACAGAGGTCATCTTCTCTGCTCCAGCCACGAGGACGGTATCATACAGACCCGATTCGATGGCCATGATACCAGCCCGTAGAGCAGTCGCACCTGACGCACAAGCAGCCTCATGTCGTGTGGCTGGAATGCCTTTCAGCCCAGCAAAATCCAGAAGCAGAGGTGCAGTGTGTCCTTGATGTACAAGCATCTCAGGAATGAAAGTTCCTATGAAGGCTGCTTGTATATCCTCCTTTGGGATGCCAGCATCAGCTGTTGCCTTATCGACAGCCTCAGCAAACATCTCTCTCAAACTAATTCCTTTCAGAGCGCCGAACTTAGTTTGAGCACCACTTACGATATTCGTATTATTCAGGGGCAAATTATCGGTCTCCCTTTGATGTCACTACTGAGCCGGTGCGACAAATGCCGATATAAAAAGATAGCAGTAGGCAAAGATGCTATCCGAAGCTGTTATAGGGAAGTAATCTGGAGTGCAGGTGCTGAGTTGACAAACCATGGACTTCGCACTATCTGAACAGGAAAAGGAGCTCTTCAAACGAGCGAAGGAATTCACACGGGAACATATCACGCCCAAAGCACACGAGCTAGAAAAGCGTAACGAGTTCCCGAAGGAAGTGGTTCAAAAAGCATACGAAGCGGGACTCATGAATCTGCACATCCCCAAAGAAGCGGGAGGGCCTGGGCTCTCACTGCTTGCAGAAACACTCGTGTCTGAAGCTACAGGATATGGCTGTGCTGGGATGGCGACCAGCATAATGTGTAATAATCTCGCATTCGCACCACTAGTGATTGGAGCTACCATTGAACAGCTAAAAGAGTATGTCGAGCCTCTCATCACCGGAAAAGATGCGAAATTCGGAGCCTTCTGTCTAACTGAACGAAAGGCAGGCTCAGATGCTGCCGCCGTAGCGACCAGAGCAGAACGCGATGGCGACGAATATGTGATCAATGGTGTGAAATGTTGGATAACCAGTGCACCTGTCGCATCACTCTTCACGGTCTTTGCCTCAACACAGCCTGAGCTGAAACACAAAGGTCTCTCTGTATTTATGGTTCCAAAAAGCAAGGCAGTCAAGATAGGGGTTATTGAGAATAAGGTCGGTCAACTGAATTCTATTCAAAGCGAGGTCATCTTTGATGACGTAAGGGTTCCCAAGGAATGCTTGGTCGGAAAGGAAGGCGAGGGTTTCAAGATTGCAATGAAGACCCTTGACAAGACCCGTGCTGGCATAGCTGCGATTGCCACCGGAGTAGCACAAAGAGCATTGGACGAGGCAGGCAAATTCGCCAATGTACGTCACCAGTTCGGTCAGCCAATTGGACGGTTCCAAGGCATCGGTTTCAAGCTCGCAGACATGGGAGCAAGGACTGAAGCAGCAAGACTACTCACTCGTCAGGCAGCATGGTTAGCAGACCGCGACCTGCCTAACTCCAAGGTCTCATCCTTTGCGAAATTCTTTGCCAGTGATGCAGCCATGCAGAACGCCATAGAAGCCGTACAAATCATGGGCGGATACGGATACATCAAGGAGTATCCCGCTGAGAAGCTCATGCGAGATGCAAAGCTCCTACAGATCTATGAAGGCACTAATGAAGTGCAAAGGCTGGTTGCAGGCAATGCAATACTGAAGGAATCGGTCAATCTCGATACAGGATACCATGTCAAGTACGATGGTCGAGATGCACCGATAATCTAGGACAACATATCAAGGACGCGCTGGCATGTTCCAGCGACGCCCTTCTATTTCTAGAGTCCTGACGCACATCTTCAGCTTTTCAAAATTCATGCACAGTCAATGGTTACCTACTTAAGAGGGAACTTCTTCGGCTCTTTATCATTGACCGGAGGACGAAGGTCGTTGGAAGACAACGAAACAATTCGCACCATTAAGAATCGCCGGGCAATCAGGGATTACATCACGTCCAAAGATGTGCCTGACGAGATAATATACAAGATAATTGAGGCTGGCGGATACGCGCCAAGTGCAGAGAACCAGCAGCCCTGGAGGATCATCGTCGTACGAGATAAGGAATTGCAGGAGTTCATTGGTCAGATTGCGGTAGACAGAACAATCCTGTTGTTCGGAAGGGCTACACCAAGAGAGGAGCTTGAACGCAGATTGAGTTACATCCGATCAAAGGCAAGCCTCGAAAGGACAATTGATATCCTGATCTCGGGTGCAAGGTTCGAATACATCAAAGGAAAGCCAGAAACGAACGGAGCACCCGTCCTGCTGGTTCTTGCAGTGGATCAGACTCACGTTGGGAACTCCCAGCCAACACTTCGAGGAACTGGTGGAGTCTACGGCTGGTCAGGCCCACGTCATGCAGTGATAGCTGGGTCGATGCTGATGCAGAACATGGCACTTGCCGCGGCGTCTCTGGGAGTAGGAAGCTGTGTATCGTCAGTCCAACTTGATCACTTTGATGATGTTGGAGCGATTTCAGAGAAACTTGGAATCCCCTACCCCCACTGGGTGCCAATCCTTTGCCTGACACTTGGGTACCCAATTGCAGAACGAACCCTCGGGCCCCCACGGCAGGGTCCAGAAGAAATCGCATTCTTAAACAAATGGGGAGAACCATTCGTGAAGGAGGGAAAATGATTGGACAACTTGCAACTTCTAAGACAGAGCTTTGTGGCCTTTGTTGATGGGCTCTGGTGGGGACTAAGGGATAACACAGGCCCGCTTTCGATGTATGATGGCTATGAAAGAGGATTCAAACAGATGGGAATCGAGGCTGCTGAGGCGATTGGTGGCTCAGGACCCGAGGGTGCAGCCAAGATATGCGGAAGCGTCATGGGTGCAATCGGTCTGAAAGTCGAGATCAGCGGTTCTGAGATATCTGTGACTGAATGCCCATTATGGAACAGGATCCTAGAGCGAGGCCTCGAGTTCGCGTTTCATATCGAAGAAATCTGCTGGAAACCATTACTCGAAGGAATTGCTGAGAAGACCGGCACAAAGGCACAGGTAGTGACCTCTCTCCGTCTCAATCACATAGCCAAAGCAAAGATCGATTACAAGAAAGGCAAGATGCAGAGAGCACTCGATAGTGGCAATATCTCAAAAGAGGAGTATGACAAGGCAATATCTTCTCTTGAAGCGAACGGCACAAAAATACCCAAATTGGGCAAGTACAAGTTTGAATGAGGTAGCTCACGGCTGCTCATCTTCGAACAAGGAGTCACTATGCATGGAATCCTTAGAGAAAGCAGGTCTCGCTGTCAACTACAATAAGGAAAGAAAAACCAAATCGAAGAGCCTGCCGAAACGAGTGCATATCTGGGATGAAACCCTGCGAGATGGCGAGCAGACCCCAGGAGTCGCATTGACAATCGACGAGAAAATCGAGATAGCAAAGATGCTTGATGATATCGGGGTAGCCATAATAGCGGCAGGGTTCCCAGCTGTTTCTCCGAGAGAAACCGATGCCGTGAAAGCCATCGCTAGCGAAGGTCTCAGGAATGCCATCGTGGCAGCTCCAGCGAGGGCTATGATCAGTGATATCAATGCCTGTATAGATGCTGGTGTGTCAGAGATTCCCATATTCATCGCGACCTCGGATTTCAGGCTCAAATACCAGCTGAGGATGACTCGTGAGGAAATGCTCGAACGCCTTGCAGAATGCGTGGAGTACGGAAAGGAGCACGGACTCGTCATTGATTACATTGCAGAGGACTCTACTCGCAGCAACATGGATTTTCTCTGTAAAGCCTATAGGGTTGCGATAGATGCAGGAGCCGACAAGATCTGTGTTGCGGACACAGTGGGTTTCGTTAGGCCAAGAGTGATGACATTCATCATGCAAGAGATAAAGGAACGTCTCTGGACTGGAAGCAAATACAAGGTGCCGATAGCAGTCCATTGCCATAATGATTTTGGGCTTGCTAATGCGAATACCTTGGCAGCAATAGAAGAAGGTGCGACCTACGCACATGTGTGCGTGAACGGATATGGTGAACGAGCAGGGAATGCTGCTCTGGAGGAGGTCGTCATCGCGCTAGAGGAACTCTATGATATTAGGACAGGAATCGAAACTGAGAAGATGTTCAGGCTCTCCAAACTTGTCGAACGGCATTTCATGATTCCCTTGCCACTACACAAGGCAATCTCAGGTGATAACGCGTTCACCCATTCCAGCGGGATTCATTCTCACGGACAACTGACCCATTCAATGACCTATGAGCCCATCAGCCCCATCAGGGTTGGTAGGAGACGAGAGTTCCACTTAGGAAAGTTCGTTGGTCGCCATTTTGTGGAATATATGCTGAAGATGGGTGGAGTACGAGCGAATGAGGAACAGGTGAAGGAGATAGCCGAACGAGTGAAGAAGACTCACGAGGACATAAAGAAGCGACAATCCAAAGAGTGCTTTGACAAGGTCAAAGAGGAATTGAGGTCTCTTCGCACTGGCGTGTCCGAGCGTGAGTTCTGGGCGATTGTATTCGAGATCATCTAGCCCCCGATGTCATGTGGTAAAGTGCTTGTTATGTGTCGTCTGTAAAGTATGCCAATATCCATCACGAACACTCCAGCCAGAAATGACAGTCCATAGGCGGCAAGGATTGCCACATCTGTTAGCCATGACTGGAAGAAGATGAACGACAGGAGTTCCATGACAGTGAACAGAGTAGCGACCAACAAGGAGAGATAGATTCCTCCCGTGAAGAGCTTGGTTGCACGTACCGCGCGGCCCGTGAACGGTTTAGTGGAATAATCCGTTGGTACCCGTAGATTCACAAAACAACCGTTTTTGATCTGTTCCTGTACAAATGTATCAAACGAACTAGGATCCAACTCAGACGATCTAGTTTCGATAAAAGTTCCTTTGACAAACTTCAGGACGACCCCACCGCTAAAAAGCGTAAGCACGAATATCACAATGAAGAATATCACAAACTGCCACAGGAAAAAGAACCCGACGATGATAGCGGCAGCTGCAATGACAAGCAGCATGTCTGTTACACCGGCAGCGCTTTCAACACTACCGCTGAAGAAGTTTCCAAACCGTTTCAATAGCGATACGCTGATCCATGTATGGTAGGAATGGGCACCCTGAATGTTCAGATTGCGCTTGAAGGACTTGTCTACCTCATCCTTCTTCCCGCCATACACCGAGATGAAGACGTCAGGCTCTTCAATATCGGTTTCCACAGTGGCGGCTTGTTCGGCAGATTCTGGCGTGACCATCATATAGCCTCCTAAGCAACCCTGACTATAATATACAGATATTTGCAATATATCTTTCGACTATAGCATTGGGACGTTCAGAGTGGAGGATTGTGGATTGCTGCACCGAGCCTTAACGACTCTGACATGGACGGGCTCACAGATGCCAGTGAGTTTGCACACTCTACCAGTCCGAATGATGCAGATACTGACGGCGATGGTATGTCTGACGGATGGGAAGTTGCACATGGTTTTGACCCACTAGACCCGGAGGTGGCGTTAGATGAAACACTCGTATATAACCTCCCAGTCATCGTTCTCCTTGTTGCGGTGGTATTGTCTACTACAGTACTGTATACATCCAGACGAAGAATTCAAGACGCGATACAGTCACAGCACAGTTCCCGCCAATGAGAGGGGCGCATTGTCGTAGAATGGGGGACATGCACAAGCACCAAGCCTCAGCTCTGTGTCCGTTTCACTGTGTCACTAATGTCCGAAAGTGCGGAACAGAATATTGTTCGTGCAGTACGTAGAGCTGTCTAGGTCGAACGTATTGACGGACTCCATCCTCAGCAGACTACTTCTACTTACATGTTTCTTACAACCACCATCTCTACCATTTAGAAAATTGTCAGATTTCAAATCCTCTGGGATCCATGACAGTCCATATTTCAATGGGGTATTAATCTCTACGCCAATACTAATACTCCACTTTCTTCGCAAGCTGACGCCTCAGAAGGACACCGAGATCCATTACACAGATCCCGATGAGAAAAGCGGAACCGAACAATGCAAGTACCTCAAGTTGAGTCATCCAGTTCTGGAACAGGACATAGTAGACAACCTCAAAGACCATGAATATCGTTGCGATGAACAGAGCAAAATAGATGCCAAGGCGGAATATCTTCGTAGCTGTCGATGCCTGCTTGGTTGCATAATGTAGCTCGTATTCAGGAGGCGCGCGTATTTGAACGAAGTTGCCTCCTACCGTCTGGTCAACCACGAATGCTTCAAGCTTGTCAGAGGGAACTTTCGAACTCGTTGTTTCAATGAATGTGCCTTTAAGGAATTTCAAGGCTGCTCCTCCACTGAAGATTGCTAGCACGATGATAACAGCGATGAAGATTACCACCTGCCAGAAAAGGAACACGGCAAGAATCGCGGCGGCTATGGTCAGAACGCAGAGTATGTCAAAGACACCTCCTGCGCTCTCCACACCACCTACGAACAGAAACCCAAGCCTTCTCATGGCGGATACATTGACCCATGTTTGATAGTAATGTGCGTCCTCACCTATATGCTGTTGCAGCGCGTCATTCACATCGTCCTTTTTTCCACCGAAAACTGAAATGAATAAGTCAGGTTTTACTTCATCAGGCGCGGTCATAAAGCAAGACTCCTTACCCAATCCAGAATGTCAACATAGTTCCATATAACGCTTTTTAGAGCCGAAGATTCATTTCGAGTCCAAAAGGAGTTCCAGCTATGTCAGACATCTTTGGTAAAATATTCCTAGACGCCTTCAATGGACTCGACTCAACCTACAAAGTAATTCGTGATGACGGATACGTTACAGAGGCAAGTGGGAGCCAATATGTTGTTGACGTTCTTGAATGGCCAGAGCCAGAACGGATTGTCATCAAAGATGTGAAAGGGCCTGTCCTAGACATTGGATGTGGTGCGGGACGAGTTGGGACATATCTTCAGAAGAATGGGATAGACTACTGGGGGATTGACGTTTCGCCAATTGCGATTGACGTTTGTAAGCAAAGAGGCCTGGAACATGTCCACTTGATGTCGGCAGAAGACTTGCAGTTCGAAGGGATCCTTTTTCGTTCAGTCATCATGTTTGGCAATAATTTCGGTATTCTCGGGGATGAAGATAAGACTGTACGAATGATGGAAGGTCTTCACGAAATTACTGAGAGCAATGCCTACATCTATGCCGCATCTAGAGATGTCCGTGAAACTGATGATCCTGCACATCTCGCGTACCACAGGAAGAACCGACAGATGGGGAGACCTATCGGAAAGGTGACAATAAAAATACTGTACCAAGGACAAGAAGGTGAGTGGTTTGACCTGCTCATGGTCGCACCGGAAGAGATGAATAGGCTTGCAGAAAGGGCGGGATGGTATCTTAAGAGAACAATTGGTTCACGCAACCAGTTTGTTGGTGTATTAAAGAAAAGGTGATCGAGATGGCAGTATATGCATTAGGAGATAAGATCCCAGTCATTGCAGAAAGCGCCTACATCCACCCACAGGCATCTGTTATTGGAGATGTGAGGATTGGTGAAAAGGTCTTTGTCGCACCCATGGCATCGATACGGGGTGACAGAGGAAGCATCTCAGTTGGGGATGAAACTAACATCCAAGATGGTGCAACGGTGCATTCCACGGAACTGCACGATACAACGATTGGAAAAAGAGTGAATATCGGACACAATGCTGCAGTCCATGCAAAGCTGGTAGATGACCATGCAGCCATAGGAATGGGTGCGGTCCTGATGCTCGAATCGGTCGTTGCAAAGGGTGCACTCATCGGGAACGCCGCTCTTCTGCATCCTAAGACAGTGACAGAACCGTATAAGATCTATGCTGGAGTTCCCGCACGCTATCTTAGAGACCTCACACAAGATGACCCTGCAAGGAAAGCAATCGAAAGATACGTGGACTCCTACGTCAGGGACGCCCTAAGATACCCAAGGGACCTACGACGAATTGATGTCTAATCGTTCTTGAATAATCTGACGCACCTTGTCCTCAAGAGGTGGGCGGATTGCTTCCTGCTTCTGCAAATCCGTCCACGGTCTGTCTAGTTCATGAACTGCGATAGTAAACTGCACAAAGGCATCCTGCTCCAGATCATAGATAGAAGAAACTGTTGTCTTACAGAAACGGATACGGGGCATGCTGCCAATAGAGGGAAGCAGAGGGTGAATCAGTATGAACAGAATCATTGCACCCAACATTATTACCTGAGAAATCTCTGGTGTGCCCGTGAAAGCGTTAATAGTGACAAACCATGCTAATAGGATGGGAATCGCTGAACCCAATATGCCATCGAAGATAATCTTCCATGAAACTCCTGAACGGATGAACTTGAATTCGACCTTAGAACCGACGCGTTCAACGGACATTGACTGTCCTTTGGATTTGGTCGCTGTGAATGCTAGAAGTCCGTACATGATAAGGAGCGAGTATGACAGAACCAAATTGATCTCTGACCGTAGCGACCAGACTGAAAAGAGGACGATCGCAATGACGGTGGTAGGCAGTGCATATCCCCTATCGGATATCTCAAGAAATAAGGCAGCGTCCAGTGTCTGACCTTTGGAGTTCTCAGTCTTCTCTCTCACATCTTCAGACATGTTCATGACCGAGGGTGTGGTATCACCCTTGAGTTAAAGCGTTATCTCTTCAGAGGAGTGCTTATAGCCCAGTAGGTATCTAGTACACAGGAGTGTTCAGAAGATGACGGGTCTTACGTTCTCGTACTATTGTTACGTTTGCAGCCACAACAATCGCATCTCTGCGGAGATTCCGAAAGCGCCTGAGATGAAAGAGATTGAGGTCACTTGTGAGAAATGCAGTGATCAAACACATATCCTCGTTACGTCGTGTCCCTCATGCGAGAGTGGGATCAAGTATTTTCTCTCAGACTTGAATTTCCCCGAAGAGATAAGAAGACTTGCTGAAGCGTATGTTTCTGTCATTCAAGGGATAAAAGATAGTCTTGCGGATTACATCGAAGAATTCAATGTTGCATTACCAAAACGATGGACGGTCAAGCTCAAGTGCACATGCGGAGATGGATACACAGCCGAAATCCCCCTGCCATACGAATTGCGATAGGACTTACTGGGTAACTATCTCATATTCAAGTATGGATAGTATCGAAAGCGAGTTTCGAACAGGGCAGAAGCTGTGCGCCATCTCGATATCTTTTGCGACTTTCTCTCGGTTCTCGTCATTCTCGATCACGACAGTCATTTTCAGTGTGATCTTGGAGAAACGCCAGATTCCATCAAGCTCTTCCATCTCCCCTTAGAGCGTCATAGACACAATCCGTGTCCCTACTGTTTCAGTATGAACATTGTATGAATGCTCAGCAACCATGATAACATCAGAGGTATTTGTATTATCATGACTTAAACATAGTTATGTAGTGCTGGCAGGAATCAGTCGTCCTTCACAGTGATTCGGTACTTGAGATGCACCGGGCACTTCATCGAGTTTGCCACTACACAATATCGATGGGCCTTTTCTGCGACCTTCTCCATCTTCTTGATGACAGCTGGGTCGGATACGAATATCTCGACATCTAGCGATATCTGCTCGAACTCCCATCCGAACTCGCCCTTGAAGAGATTAGCGGAGGCCCGGACATAGAAATCTGAGAATTCCACGTGAAACCGTTGCGCAACTCCGTGTAGGCTCACCCCATAGCAGGACACGGCTGCCGCCAGAAAGAGGTCTTCAGGCGAATACAGATCAGGAGGGCTCTCTGACCAAAAGTCAAGCGGAGTGGCTATTTCAAGTGGTGGTTTGCCTTTCACATCAATTGTCACAATCTTCTCTCGCACCCATTTGCTTTCCATCTCGTATGTATGCTCTTCAGATGTCATAACAACACAACCTGTTTATTCAAGAACTTCACTTTACGCTTGTAAATGGGATGTTTCAGGATGGTAAAATACCTGCTGAAACAGACACAGCACACGGAAGGAATCATTTCGTATGTGAGAAGATTATTAAGGAAAATTAGTGCACTATAGTATAGGTAGCTAGGCGGCCAGACGGGTGAAACTTATTTTGTAACATGCCCTCATAACTCCCCCCTCCTACCAGTTACGTCTGTCTGGTACTGGCTACCGACCTACTTCTGTCATTCCAACGAGAGCTGACAAAGGTAGAACTAAGTGAGATACGCATCATTAGATACATAGAGGTCGAATGTCAAAAAACTGATGATTTTGAGGAACCACAGGAAATAGATAATCTTTAATAAATTCCATAGATAACATGACTATGTGATCGAGAGAGTTGTCGTAGCGATTCGTTGCGTGTATACGTACTCGGTCGCAATATATCCTTAATTACTAGATGCGTGAATTTCGTCCATGTGCATTTGTGACGTTTCTATGCAAGAAAATGCATCATCATCCACGAAAATGGTTCACGATAGGCATCTTCCATCCAATGCCAAACGACTTCCTTGTTATCCGAATGCATGGTGGGGCTTGCCATCGTTTATATTCTGCTAGCCGTACCCTACGGTAGACATCTTCGACCACATCAGCTGGATAACCCATCTCGACCAGTTCCTGTTTTCCTCTTCTGTGTTCGACAATCTCGTCAATCATCGGACTCACAATGTCGAAGTCGAAGGGGTCGTATTGGTCATCCTTGAGTTCTGCGGAAGGCTTCTTGGTGAGAGAGCCATGTGGGATGATCTCACGACCGGCCTTCTTGTTCACATAGTAAGAAAGCTTGTAGACCTCCAGCTTACTGACATCCCCAATGACTCCCATCCCACCAGTCATGTCCCCATAGAGCGTGCAATAGCCAAGAGCAAGCTCGGTCTTATTCCCGGTGTTCAGGACAAGGATCCGCAGGTCTTTCAGTCTATTCGAGAAATCCATCAAGATGTTCCCCCTGACACGCGGTTGTATATTCTCATCAGCCACAGGATCATCATGAGACGCATCAATCCCAAAATGCCCGCGTAGCTCCGCTAGGGGTTCAGAGAGGGTCGCATGGTACGAGTTCACAATGTCCTGAATGGGAACCTGTATGTACTTGATTCCCAAGTTGTTCGCAAGCTTCTCAGCGTCAGTCTTGCTGTGATTGCTGGAGAATTTGGATGGCATCGAAACACCAATCACATTATCAGGACCGAGCGCATCTACAGCGATACAAGCCGTCAGCGAGGAATCGATGCCCCCGCTCAATCCAAGAACTGCTCTCTTGAATCCAGTCTTTCGGAAGTAGTCACGGATGCCAAGCACAAGCGCATAGTACATCTCCTTCTCTTTATCATAGGGCGGAGGCGAGATGGGTACTCCTTCACCTGTGGAAACATCAATCTCGACAGTAACAATGGACTCTTCAAATTGAGGGCCCATGGCGACAAGACGACCCTTTGAATCGGCTGCCAGACTCTGTCCATCAAATACAAGCTCATCCTGACCGCCTACAAGGTTGACCAGTAATACAGGGACACCATTACGCTTTGCCTTATCCAGAACAAGTCGTTCACGTTCAAACCGCTTTCCTGTATGAAAAGGTGACGATGAAATGTTGATGACCAAATCAGCCCCTCGTGAACACAAGATATCGGTCACTTTGGTCGCATAGTCATCATCCCACAGGTCCTCGCATATTTGGACTCCAATGTTGAGGCTGATATTCCCAATGTTCACCTTGACAGGTTTGATATCATCGACTGAGCCAGGCTCGAAATATCGTTGTTCGTCAAACACATCATAGGTCGGCAAGAGGGTCTTGTGGACGATCTTAATGAGATTGCCATCCTCAAAGACAGCAGCGGAATTGAAGAGATTGCCCTCATCATCGAAATCAACAAAGCCGACAACAACCACATACCCCTTTGTGAACTCCGCAAGTCCTAACATCTTCTCCTTGTTCGATTGAAGAAAAGAACGTTCGTATAACAAATCTTGTGGTGGATAGCCAGTGATGACCATCTCTGGGAAAGCGATGACACTCGCTCCGGACTTCTTGCTCGACTGGATGCCTTCAATGACTTTCAAATAGTTGCCATGGATATCTCCGACAGTAGGGTTGACTTGGACCAAGGCGATTTTCATCATGGACTCATCTCTCAGACTGGAAGGCCTAGTAATGGCTTTTGTTGCCAGTGAAGGAGGCAATTCCTACCTTAATAGCATGATGCTGGCAGGAATAGCAGACCCCCATTTGCTTGGTTCATTTGCTTTTTTACAGTGGTTGACAAAAAAACACTAATATCGTTCATAGGTGTTTTACATATGGCTCGCTTGAAACCCGCATTGATTGCCTTTCTGGTCATATCACTGGTGTTCATGTTCGTGACCCCTACTTCAATACCACAAATCCCTTCACTGCCTCTCAACTATTCGAATGGTAACAACCTTTCTGCCATTTCTTTCGCCACCGACAGGGCAAGAGAGGTATATGACGCAGTTTCTCAAGATTCCTACAGGTCACTTGTCGCAAGCCTATCAGACATGGGGCCCAGGCCCTATGGATCACAGGCGAACAAGAATGCGTCATTTTGGATATTGGGACGGATTAGCGAGTTTACGAACGGAAAAGTGATAGGGCAGGTCACAGGGAACTATGACAACATCATTGCCAAACTGCCAAGCAAACTTGGGAGCTCGGGGCCATCTGTAATGATCGGAGCTCACTTTGATAGTGTTGAGGGTTCGCCAGGGGCAAATGATGATGGGTCAGGGGTTGCTGGAACCTTAGAACTCCTGAGGGTGCTATCCAAGTATACATGGCCGGTGGACATTTACTTTGGCTTTTGGAATGATGAAGAATCTGGACTACATGGTTCGAGTGAGATTGCTAGACAGTTCTACGATGATGAGGTCGACCTTCTCATCTACTATAATTTGGACATGCTCCTGATGGTAGAACCGACATTGCCAACCAGCAAAAAAATCAACATTGCCTATGCGAACGAGCATGGTGCAACATTTCACGATGCACAGTACTGGGCAGAGCTGACCAAGGTGATGGGAAACAACTTTGGCGAGATTGTGACGAACCCAGTTCCTTCTAATGAATTGAGAGTGTGGGACTACTCTGACCATGCCTCGTTCGAAACAGCAGGTTACAAGAGCGTGGTCTTCGCTCACGAAACAGGAGGGGATTTAGACACAGCATATCACACCTCCAGAGACACCTGGTCAAACCCCTTATACAACTACGAATATGCCACAAAGGCAGTAGCAAGCATCGGTGCCAGCATTGCCTTTGCTCTAAGTAGGACAGAGGGGCAGAGGTTCTATGAGAGGTATGAGTACTATGACATTGCTCCTAACGACTATGTGGAATTGCTGGTCGAGATGAGTATCTCAACAGCCCTTGGGGTAAACGTGACCTCGGACAGATCAGGAACTTTCAGAGTGACAATCTACGACCCCCTAGGGCAAATGGTCGCGTCCGAAGATCTAAGTGTCGTAGGAGGCATGACATCCAGCACATCATTGGAAGTTGGGATAGATGGCACGTATAAAGTCGATGTCACTAATACAGCTGGGGCAGCAATCGATTTCAATGTGATTCTTGACTACGATACTGACATTGATGGTGATTCACAGCCAGATAGTCTGAACTGGTGGTACAACACGTTCAGCGGGGATGGAAACGGAGGGTCTGACAATGGTGAATCAGACATTGACCTAGTGAACTCAGACCGCGACAATGACACTCTTTCAGATTATATGGAGATATACATCTATGGAACCGACTACAATGATAACGATACAGACGACGATGGTATCGATGATGCCTTCGAGATTGCAGTAGGACTCGATCCGTTGTATCCTGACTCTAACAAGGATCCTGATTTTGATGGATTGACCAACCTGCAGGAGTATCTGGTCGGTACAGACCTGTTCAACCGCGACACCGACTCCGACCTCATCCCTGATGGCTGGGAAGTAAACCACGGGCTCGACCCGCTGGTGGATGATGCGATGGACGACCCTGATGGGGACACCATGGAGAATCTCTACGAGTATCGTGCAGGCTATGACCCCCAAGTGTTTGATGGGGTATTGCTGACGGTGATCCCCACAACGATTGGTACCATTGTGACCGTAGCCATCACAGTTGGATGGGCAGTACGCAGACGTTTTGGTCGTAAACGCAATTGACATGGGGGCCAGCAAAAACACTGACGAGATGCCTAGTACATGAGAAACATAACATGTTGTTTCAGACAAGTTCAATAAGCTAACCTATCCGCTCGCATACGATAGTGGCAGAACATGAACGACACTCACAATGATGCCGAGAATCTTGTCGATACTGCAATGAGCTACCTTCTCAATGACCAGCAAGAGGATGCAATAAAGCTGTTACGAGAGGCCCTCCAAATCGACCCGGATAATGTGAATGCATTGTTGAATCTTGGAATCGCCCTCAATGAGATTGGCGATTATGAAGAGGCAGACAGAATCTTTTCAGAACTCGTTAATCTGGACGCGGAGGATCCGGACCTCTATGTGTACTGGGCGGATGTCCTGACCAGTCTGGGGAGGTATGCGGATGCTGCGGATTCCTTAAAACAATCCCTTGCCATCGATCAAGACGACGCCATAACATGGGCACTCTTGGGGACAGTCCTCGCGCTGATGGGCAAAGAGGACGAGGCGAAAGCCGCCGAGAAAAAGGCTGCTGAATTAGAAGAGCAGTTCCATCAACACGGGCCAAAATGATACTGCTGATTTCATCGGCGTGAAGCGCAAACTACTCCGTTGTTCTAGGACAAACATTTCTTTGCTTTCAGGAAATCCAATATTAGCAATGAAAGTAGGCATGGTAAATACTGTTGTGCGTTCAGCATCCTCTTAGGAGGAACACTCCAACACACGCCAAGATTAATAGTCACAAAAATGCATGACTACGGTATGGCTTCTGAAACGATATATGACATCTATGTATTGAAAACATCTGGCATCCCCATATTTGCAGGATGCACCGGAACGAGTTATTGTCAGGGGCATCGCGACCAACACGAACTCCATGCTGGCTTTTTCTCTGCGCTCTATATGTTCTCAAAAGAGAACCATATTGGCTCAGGTCTCGATTCCATCCTTTTCAAGGACATTCAGATCAATTTCAAGATTGATGAAGATGCCGATATTATATTAGCATTGGTACATCCGCGGGGGGTCGATGAGCGTACCGCACACAAACATGTAGATACTGCATTTGACATCCTCATGAAGAGATACATACAGAAGATTGACATCCATACCCCCAACCCATCCTTTTTCTCTAGCTATCGTAGAGACCTGTTTGATGCTGGGATAACAAGCAGGGAAAACCTAGTGCAGACTGGAGCAATGCAGCTCGATAGAGAAAGCGTCCTCAAGAGATGGCTCAAGAAGCTTCGTTTATGAGGCGTGAAATACAACATCATACTTGGAGATGGTAAACCTAAAAGATGTACATGACACTTCCTGATGATAATAGGAATATTGCCAAATAATATGTGATCATGGTGGCTAGCTCATCAAAACGGAAGCGGTGATGGAACTCACGGATACCAATAAGAGAATCTGACAGGACGAAAAGGATTGCTCCCAGAAAGAGGATGAAGCCAAAGGTTGTTCCGGTAGATATCCACAGGAACAACGAGGAACTCAATGTCAATGAGATTGTCAACGCATAGATATCGACAGCGCGGATCATCTTGGTTATTTCATCAGCGGTCAAGAGGTATCGATGGTAGAATAGGATATACATCAACTAAACGACAAGAGCGATGGCAAAGAAACCAAACGAAACATTGTCAGCATATTGCAGTCCATGCGTGATGAAGTTCGCAGTAAATACAATATGGCTCAAGAGGAACATCCCGAGCCCCGCAAGTAGGTTATGTTCCATCCCGATGTCCCCAAGGCCGCAGAGGATTAATGCGATGATCATTAGTACATAGAAAAGGGAACTGGAAGGGCTCACAATGAAGACAAAGACGGCCGAAAATAGTGCTGGGAGTGCCTTGAGGACTGTGGTCGGGGGCGTGCCGGTTCTGCCTTTCGCCTCAAGCATTGTATAGATGAATGCCACAGCCCAAAACCCTGCACTATAGATGATGAGTTCCATGTGGGACATAGGGATGAAGCCATTCTTATCTCTTGAGGACGACTGGATGTCTTATTCTTAGCCGTATTCCACCAGTGTTGCCATAATTCCTGACTGTCAACAAAAAATTGATTCTACCATCTCATCAGCCGCAGCGTATTTGCGAGGCACAATGGCATCATTACTTAATGGAAAGGTTTCATCAAATTGATGGGCGAATTCATGGAGTCGATAGCGGATGTCAAATGTTTCGACAGTAGTGACTAAGAGGACGATCCTTTTTTCAGTATGCTCTAGCATGAGTGTGAATCCTTCTTGATTGATAGAGCGAATCAATCCGGTGCCCATCATCTCTCCTGCAAAGGAGGTGATGGCTGAGATGAATCCACTCAGTATAGAGCTATCTATCTTGAGGCTTGTATCGAAGTGATAGACAAACTCGGGTAACCCTGACTCTCTGTTCAGCGCGATGAGGGCATGGAGCTCGGGCTGTGGAATTTCTTCTATATCTCGAACCGGATGAAAGCCAGACACTCGGTCGAGCGACTCATCAATCTCAGAGTACACCAGTGATCTCTGAAGGCCATCTTGTCCCGAGAGTTCTGCGCGCCTACGACGGACTATTGATGAGAGTCTAGCATTCTCTGTGAGGACAGCCACGCCCTCGACCTTGTCTAGATCCGCCAATGCATCCTCAATCGAGCCAGCGTGTGCGTGGAGTTCGCTTCTGAGGAGCAAGCCCTCTGCATGAAGGGAGTCAAGCCTTTGCTCCTTTGCAAACTGGATTAGGTTCTCAAGGTGATACAAGGCGTTTGATACATCCTCATCCTTGTGTGAAACATTGTAGGACGACAGGTAGGTTCTCACAATATCTAGCAGAGGTCTGATGATCCATTCCAGAAGATTGGATTCTTTTGCGACCTTGAGTGCCTTCGAAAGGGATCTTATCGCGACGGGATAATTGTTTTCTGAAAAGGCAAGAACGCCTTTCGCATGAAAATAGGCAGATTTGTCTTTCGCAGTGCCTGATGTGTCAACAATCTTCTTTGCCATCCTCAGATGCTTCCGAGCCTCTTTGAACTCTCCTACCTTTGAATGGAGAATAACCATCCAAGTGTGCAGCTCGATTACTTTCTTGCCTACCTTGTCCTGTAGTGCTAATGCCTGCTGCATATACTCCATGCTTTGCTCATGTCGACCAAGCAGCGCCGTAATCTCACCAAGGTTCGCAAGAGTATAGACCTTGTGAGCATCGGATTCGAACATCGTTTCTGCCTGCGTGAGATATTCAAGAGCCTCTTCCAAGCGGATAGAGTTAAGCATGAGGGATCCAAGATTATTCAGGGCAATTCCAAGACCCAGTTTGTGACCTATCTCTTGGCTCAAATTGAGAACTCGCTTGTAGTGGGCTTCAGCCTCGTTGAATTCGCCTGTCCTGTTCGCGATATGACCCATGAGGTTCTCAAAGAGGATTAATGCCGTCTGTCGTCGCGTCTTCCGTCCGATGTCCTCTAGAACCGATGCTGCCTTTCGAGCATGTTCGTATTGCCCGACCTCAGAGAGCAATATGCCAATCACATAAATTGTAAACACGGTTTCAGGTAGTGGATGAGATATCAAATCCGGATGCGAATCAAGGAGGGCATCGAATTCAATGATAGTTGCAAGGACATTCTCATCCTTTTTGGATACGCCATGTAGAATCCTCACAGAAAGAATGCGGATTTGATCGTGCAACGATAGAGTATCAGTTGCTGATGCTTCCAGTTTCTCAAGAATGTCCTCAATTTTAGATGCACCGGTAATCGTGAACGAGGCTATCGCTTTCAGGCATAGTGAGCGAAAGTCATCGAAGCCTTCTGCGAGTGCCAGGCCCATCTCAAAGAGACCTCGCGCAATGCAGGCTTCCAGACCCAACTGGATGATGTCAGGGGTCGGCTTTTTCTTCTTTCTTTCGTTCTTTGCGAGAGAGATGGCTGCATCAGTGAAGGCTGTGAATGGATGTTTGCCAGCCTTTTCCAGTTCAGTGGTGGCTGATAGAAGTCGCTCCCATGGAATGCTGGCACTCTTTCGAACATACTCGAACTCCGTTGGAACCTCGGTTGACCTCAGATATGGCATCCCCTGCAAAGCTTGTTTTTAATATTACTTCAAGGCTTATTAGAGTAATTCGTGGATGTGCGACTTGGTACAGGATACCGAGTTAGGTTTGATTCCAAATAGGAGATTATAAACATGACTCATGTCTTGTTTCTTTATTCCAGTAATAAACGGAGCATATTGAGCATGGGTAACGAAACGATGGATTCGAGATTAGAACTCTATTTCGATGAGATTTACAGGGCATCACAGAAAGAGGAATGGCGCATCGTGGAACAAAAGGCCCGTGCTGTTCTAGAAGCAGAAGCACATCATCCAAAGGCGATGATGTTCTTGGGACTTGCCAGAGCAGGACAGGGATTTGAGCCAGAAGGAGAGAATCTCATTCTCGCCTCGTTAACGCTGGATTCCAGAAATGTGGAAGGATACTACTACCTTGGGGTACTAGTCTTAGATCAGGGGAGAAGCCTTCTTGCCATAGATGCGTTCCTGCATGGTATTCGGATAGCGCCTACATCACATCCACTCCATTATCAACTCGGGAGAGCATACGAACGAAGTGGCAGGCACGATGAGGCATTAAGTGCCTATGCTCGTGCCGTGGATTTGATATCATCTTCTTCAGAGGATGCACTAGCATGGCTCGATTTTTCCGCCGAGGCGAAAGAAGCAATCGTAAGGCTTGGCAATCTGCCTGAAAAACACTAGTCTAGTGTGAATTCTTCGCCGTTTCGCAGAACCACGACCTTAGTGGAGGAACCACCTTCTACCTTCTCGCGGAACAGCTCAGGGTTAGCATCCTTGAGATGCATAGGGATTGCAACCTTGGGATTGATTTTCATGGCTGCGTTGGAAGCCTCCTCAATGTCCATTGTGTATGTGTCACCACTTGGAAGAAGCGCCACATCAATATCTACTTCGCTAAGACTGTCCATTTCGGGGATCAAATCCGTATCCCCTGCATGATAGATCCTCTTTCCTCCAAGAGTCAAGATGAAGCCAACACCTTCACCTTTCAGATGGAAAGGCTCACCTGAAGAGCGGACTCTCGACACATTATAGGCATGTACTGCCCTGACCTTGATGTCAGTGTTAAGCACTTCCATGAACTCCCCGGCATTCAAATCCCAGACCACTCCTTTCTTGATACTGTCCTTACATCTTGTGGGTGCGATGATTGGAGAACCTGCCTTGAGGATTTTTTTCAGAAGGTCAGGATCACAGTGATCTGCATGAGCATGGGTCACTAGAATGAGGTCAGCAGGCTCAAAATCCTTCGCGTCCAGACCGGTGTGCAGTGTTGAGGGATCAATATAGATGACCTGGCCGTCAGCGGTGATTTGAAAGCTGGCATGTCCCAGGCACTTTATCGTTATCGCCATAATAACCACCTATTGTTGTAATACTGAACTTCGGTATATGTCTTTCATTTCATGGTTCTAACAGTAGATGTTGTGTTGGAACATGTATCTTGGATAGGTTTCCTGACGCAGAAAGTTGATATCCACCAGTGGAAATCGAGTTTTGATGGATTGAGTTACATTCCGAATAAAGATAACAAGATTCTAATAGCTCATTGTATTATCAAAGCGATTAGCATTATATAAAGGAGGTTGAGATTTGAATAGTGAAAATCAAGCAGCTGAGCCCTCAACTGCTTCAAAGAGGTATCTGATTTTCCTTGTGTTGCTCATGGGTCTAGTGAGCAACATGGATAGCTGGCTATCCTTGATAGAAGCGAAGGCGCTAACAGGTATCTTGAGGGACTTTTGGGGAATCACTGAAACCAGCACAGCAGCAGAGATTGCAGCTGCACAGAGTGAATTCGCATTCCTCCAAGGAATATTCGGGATCATTGTCTTTGGGGTGTTCTTCATCGCGTGGTTTGCGGATGCGTATGGTAGGAAAAGAGGCATAATGCTTCTTGTGGCAGTGATGGGACTTCCTGCGATTCTGATAGTCTTCTTGTCAGTGAACATCTACATCTTCCTGCTTCTCTACTCGATCATCATCATGGGTACAACAAGTAATCTGTGGGAAGTGCCCATTTCAGAGGAGGCACCAGCAAAGAGTAGAGGCATGTATGGAAGTATAGCATTCCTGATTGGCGTCATCCCGATATACGCCATTGTTGGAACAAAGATCATTGACGGCTTTGGCTGGCAGTGGGGATACGGAGTCATGTTCTTCCTCATGGTCGTTCTCATGATCCTCTTGGCATTCATGAAAGAGCCCCAGAGATGGCTAGACACCAAGGATGCGCGAGGTGATGCCAGACTTGGAATACTTGATGCTGTCAAGAAGATCCGAAAGGAAGACTACAAGTATATCCTGATTGCAACGACAGTCTATCTTACATGGACTATTTCATTCAAGATGGTCACCACATTCGGAGGTTCCTACTTCGTGAATGTACAAGGACTGAGTCCCGCGGAGTTCAATACCATCCTTACTGTTGCGGGACTTTTGCTTCCTGTTGCAGCATTAATAGCTGGGGTTCTACTGGATAAGGTTGGAAGGAACATCGTGCTTGTCATCGGCTCACTTGGCGCGATGCTGAGTATGATCGGACTTGGACTCACGGGGCTTCCGCTCCTTTATCAGACCGCGTTCTTCTTCATGGCAATGCTACTGGCATGGATCTACGTCTATATCGTTGAGATATTTCCAAACGAGGTGCGATCCACAAGTGTCGGAGTTTGCATAACAGGAGCTCGTTTTGGATATGTGATAGGCCCCCTCATGTCATCGGTCGTGATCGGACTAGCCGCAAACATGGTCGGATTTTGGCTCTTTGCAGGAATCCTCATGGTCATTCCGCTCTTCACGCTCATAGCGAAGCCACTTGAAACAAAGGGCAAGACGCTAGAAGAGATAGAAGCAGAAAGATAGAACAGAATGGGAGTGCTAGAACGCACTCCTTGCCTTATTTTTACAACTCTGTGATTTTCATAGGAGCATTGCCTAACACATCACAGTCATCTTTTGTTATCACAATCGAACCTTCATACCTGAAGCAGATGTTCTCCTCAGGAACCATTATCTGTACGATACATATGGCAACCTGCATAGGCTCGTAGACATGATCGGAATCTATCCAGTAGGGCATGGTTCATGTGTTCATCCCAATCCGTCATTATCCGAGTGACTGGGATATACACACATCGGGTATGCAGTGCGATAGCAGATCGTTTTGATTGACACTGCTATACTCGTACGTAGAGCCACGTTCTATAGGAAAGATCGCAGAGAATCGATATTTTCTTGGTTCTCATCGGCCATTCGCTCGAATGCATCAGCCACTTCGATAAGGAATTCGAGTTTTTGTGCACCATACCTAAAGAACTTCATGCGGGTTTCCTCAACAATTATTGCTGATTCACAAACGACTCGATCATCATTCTCATTCATTTCAAGTTTAAGTGGGTATTCATCGGCGTAGAAATCTGTAATGGGCTCTAATATCATCTCTGTGATGTTCTCACGACGAATTCGTTCTAGTGTGTCAACCCTTTTAGATAACTGTTCGACTAAATCAGCAAAAAATGCTTTCACTTTCTTACTGGAAGATAACCGGACTGCTTGCTCATAGAGTCCCATTGTCCCTGCTTCATTATCGATGGCAAATTGCATCACAGCCCCAAATGTTCCCAACGCCAATCGTATCACATCCTAGAACCAACGTGTGATGATAACTTTGTTCTCGGTGAAGAAGTCTACAGCATCTTGCCCTTGCCCATGGAGGTCGCCAAGGAAAGAGTCTTTCATGCCAGAGAACGGAAATGTGGCTATGGGTGCTGCAACTCCAATGTTAATACCAATGTTGCCGGCCTTGACACGGTATTGATAATCTCGTGCGACTTTGCCACTAGAAGTGAAGACTGATGAGGCATTCCCGTATCGATTAGCATCAATGATCTCAATTGCCTCATCAAGGTCTTTCACATGGATTATCGGGATGACCGGACCAAAGATTTCCTCGGTTGCAATCTTCATATCGGGCTTGACCTTATCAAATACGGTTGGGCCAATGAAGTACCCATCTGGATAACCATCGACCTTTATGCCACGACCATCAAGGAGGAGTTCAGCCCCTTCCTTGATTCCTGACTCGATGAGACTGAGGGTATGCTCCATGCCATGCTTGGACGCCATAGGTCCCATCTGGACTCCTTCCTCAAGCCCATTTCCTACAATGAGTTCCTCTGATGCCTCAACTACCTTTTCCTTTAGTGGCTCATATATATCGCCCACAGCAAGAAGCACACCACCAGCAAGGCATCGTTGCCCTGTGCATCCGTAGAAAGAAGTAATGATTGCCGGAACTGTTCGTTTGAGGTCTGCATCGGGCATGACCGTGATAAAGTTCTTTGCACCGCCTTGGACTTGTGCCCGCTTGCCGAACTCCCCGGCTTTCTTGTATACAATCTTTCCAACGTGGGTAGAACCGACAAATGAAACCCCAATAGTGTCAGGGCTCTCAATCAATGCATTAGCGACCTCAGCCCCACCATGTACCATGTTCAATACACCTTTGGGAAGACCAAGTTCGTGGATTATCTCGAATTGTCTGACTTGACTGAGGGGTACTTGGGGTGATGGCTTCACGATATAGGTGTTCCCTGTCCCAATAGCGAAAGGCCAGAACCATGTCGGTACCATTCCGGGAAAGTTGAAGGGAGCTATGCAGAAGAACACTCCGAGGGGCTGTTTGATGACCATCTCATCAATTCCTGCTGCAATATCCTCAGCATTGTAGCCCATTTGTAAAGAGGGGATGCTTGTTGCACATTCAATGTTCTCGATTGTACGCCTGTACTCTCCTCGTGCCTCATCAAGGGTTTTGCCCTGCTCAGTTGTGAGAATCTTGCTGAGTTCTTCAAAATGGTCTTCGAATGCACTACGAATCCGGTTCAGGTGTCTGGCACGTGTCATGGTGGGGGTAGACCGCCAACGTCTGAAAGCCTGCTTCGCGGCTTCTATTGCCTGGTTGGTTTCTTCGATAGTACTCATGGGAGTCTTAGCGATTACCTCACCAGTTGCAGGATTGATCACATCGCTGGTTTCTTTCGACTTTGATTCCACCCATTTGCCGTTGATATAGTTCTTTACTACCTCAGTCATTTTTCGCACTTCCGGTCTTGCGGAGTTAAGCTAACAGTTCGTCAGCTATTTGATTCTTGCGTAATTACGACGAATATACGAATTCCACTGCGTTATCATCGCAGACGACCGAACACAGTCCACAGCCATCGCATTTCTCGGGATTCACTACAGCCTTGCCGTCCCGCATCTGAATCGCCAGATAGCCACCGTCAGCACAGGCAATGACACACTTCTTACATCCTGTACAGGCATCGGTAATCTTGGCAATGACGGGAGGGAGTTTGTCCAGTGCCTCCCATGATGTGAGCTTCGGAAGAGCTAGGCCAACCATTGATTGCAAATCCTCGTACCCTTTCCGAGCGAGGAATTCCGCAAGTCCGGCCGTCATGTCCTTGATAATACCGAACCCATGCCACATCACCGCAGTACACACTTGGAGCGTCTGGGCTCCGACCATGATATACTCGGCTGCACTATGCCAGTCTTCAATTCCACCTATGCCTGATATCTGAAGGTCAGGGTCTGCTCTTGCAATCTGAGATACCACGCGCAGACCGATAGGGCGGACTGCTGGACCACAGAAACCCCCGTAAGTACTGAACGTGGTTCCAGGCGCAGTCGGGTAGGCTGCCGGCAGCGGAGTCGCCGCTTCGACATCAATTCCTATCAGGGATTCGACCGTGTTGATGGCTGAAACCCCATCTGCACCGCCCTTCTTCGCAGCTTGGGCAATTGAAACAACATCAGTGACGTTAGGGGTGAGCTTGACAAGAATCGGGAGGTCAGTGCCCTTCTTGGCTGCTCGTGTCACTGACTCCACCAAATCTGGGTTCTGCCCGATGAAGGCACCCATGTGCTTCTCGGGAGAGCCATGAGGGCAAGAAACGTTCAGTTCGATCGCATCCACTTCAGCGGAAGTAACGGTTTCTGCAAGGGTAGTCCAACTATCAGGGTCAGGACTGCTCATGATACTTGCAATCAAGACAAACCCTTCAGGGGACTCCTTCCGCATCTGAGGAATATAGGATCTGACCCAAGTATCAACAGTTTCTCGGGACAACAGCTCGATATTGTTCATCCCAATCAAGCGTCCATCCTTTCGCAAGGCACCTAGCCGGGTTCTAGGATCGACCGTGGGATTCTCAGTTACTGTTTTCAAAACTGCACCGCCCCAACCCAGTCTGGCCGCCCGTATTACCAAGCGCGGGCTCATTGATGGCGGTGCGGATGAAAGCATGAATGGGTTTTTGAAATGGATGCCTGCGAAATCAATCGCAATGGAACTGTCATTCAAAGTTTGTACCTCGTGGGCATCAGACAATGCCATTCTTCCTCTAAAGTCTTGTGAAACCAAGCAATAGACTGCTGTAAAACGTGGTGGAGTCCAAGTTAATGCGAAGTATGCTAATCATTGAAACGTTTCCAAATCTTCTCCAAGACATTCTCACTCAGTACAACTACGCGTTCAGCATTGTCTTCCTAGTGACGGAATTCTCTCAGGCAGACCTAAACCTAGACGGTTCTGGACACCAAGATTCCGAATGACTACCAGAACATCAATATGGCTCGAAGGTGTGACATTCCCGTTTGCAGGAGAAACAAAGAAAACGGGTTTCTTCGCACCTAGTTTGCTCGCATTGATACGAACCTTTTCACCTCAGCCTCAAGAGTAGTTATACACTTGTTTCGTGTGTCATGGAATTCTGTAATGGCCCGAAACAATTAACCAACATATTATGAATCACTGGTACCAGGTTGCCGTTGCTAGGCTTGGCTCCAGTGAAGGGATTGATGTCATACTGGGAGTCCTACATCATGAGAATTCACTGGGCAAGTACATATCGGGATTGCTTGTCTTCCCATGTATAACCTCAATCCCAAGATCATCCGCCAAGACCTTGGCATCATCATTGACATTCAATGTCACCATGACAACCCTGTCAGGATTGGTTTTGTATTGTGTGCGCAGAAGCTTTGCAACAAGATTCAGATGGATGATGTCCTCACTCTTGGCACGTGCCTTATATTCGATCACCCAGGTCTTCGTTCCTTCATAATAGATGTCAATATCCGTGGTGTAACCCTTGCCAAAGATTTCACCGGTTTCATCGACGATGGCAAGGTGACGAATCCTGCCTGTTTCGATGCCTTCATCCTGCAGGATCTTAGTGAGAAGTTTTCGGACTGCATCCTCTGCCCGTTTCCCATATTTCCCAGACAGGTCTGCAAGGTCGGCCTGCATCACTATTAGTATCTCGTGAGTTTCTCGGAAACGTCTATCCATTTGCTCCTGCATGGCCTCGAAACGGTCATCCATCCGTTTCTGCATGGCCTCAAAACGGTCATCTATCTGCTTCTGCATAGCCTCAAAACGGTCATCTATCTGCTTCTGCATAGCCTCAAAACGGTCATCTATCTGCTTCTGCATAGCCTCAAAACGCTTGTCCATAGCCTCGAAACGCTTGTCTATCTGCTTCTGCATAGCCTCGAAACGGTCATCTATCTGCTTCTGCATAGCCTCAAAACGCTTGTCCATAGCCTCGAAACGGTCATCCATCTGCTTCTGCATAGCCTCGAAACGCTT
>JAJRZD010000065.1 GCA_024275415.1 archaeon | reverse complement strand
CTCACCACCCGACAAAGCCTCGTGATATCCATTGGGATAGAATAGGTCATAGTTGTGATAATGTCCTTTCCGCTCAGGATCTTCTCTGTCATAGAACTCTCTCTCAAAATCCGTTATCCAGAAGAGGTCCTCTTCCTCTTTAGAAATCCTTTGTTCGAATCCTGAGCCGAACTCGTCGACTAGATCCCATTTCGAATAGACACGGAAAGGTTTCTTTGGTATGCTTATACTAGTGCCAAGACGCTCAAGCTCAACAGAGCATGAATCCTCGACATCTGAGAATATCCGAACCATCATATCCTCTATGAATGATCGGAACTGTTTGGCACTTGCGCCTCGTAGTTCGATGTCTATCTGCGAGAACTCTAGGAGATGCCTGTTGCTTTCCTCTCGTTCCAGTCTCACATTCGGTGATACAATGTAGATGCCATTGACTCCAAGGAGTGAGATGGCAACCTGTTTGTGGAATATCATACTTTTCGTAAGTTGTAAACTCTGCCCCTGATACTTTATTCGCGCTTCATGTACACTGTGATTCAGAGGATCCGTCACTGCGGAGATTATCACTGGCATTAGTTGGACAAGCCCCGCACCCGAGAGAAAATCATGGATGCTCTTTAAGGCCACAGTCTGTATGCGGAATATGTCAGAAAACCGCTCCGAATGGATGCCGGTTCCATCTGTAGGTCGTTTAAAGGTGTGTGTGGTCATCCTGATTCATCTTCCAAGCTATGGATGGTGTAGGACCCTGAAATGAAAAAGATTTGCAATAAAAATCGGGTAAACTATCAAGATAGTCAGATTAATGTACTCAAAATGGAATTATTTTCCACCATGCCTAGTCTCGATCAAAAGGATCTTGATATCCTCTCGCTGCTAAAGAAAGATGCCCGTATGACAACCGGAAAGATGTCCAAGATACTCAACATTCCGCAAACCACAATCCATAACCGCATCAAGAGGATGAGGGACGATGGGGTCATCAGAAGATTCACTATTGTTGCTGATAGGAAAAAGATTGGTAGAGGACTTGTTGCCTATATCCTCTGCACAATCTCGTACAGGACTGGAAGCAGTCATAGAATCGACCAATATGAGGTCGCAAGGCAGATAGATGCCTTCCCTGAAGTTGAGCGTGTGTCCATTGTGACCGGCGAGATCGACCTCATCGTTAGGATTGCCCTCCCAGACGTTGACGCCCTCAATGAGTTCGTGATCTCGAAACTCAGGAACATTGACGGGATTGAACGAACCGTCACCAGTGTTGTGCTGTCTGAAATAGACGATAATGCATAAACCGTCCTTTCTGCTAGTCCCTAGAAATAGTCCAATATATCTTTGGAAGACTTTCTGCCAAGTTTCTACGTATTGGAAAAAGAAAACTAAGTTTTCGAGTTCCGGTAGCGATGAGAGAAAAATGATGAACATATTTGTAGTAATGCTACTCCTAAGTGGTATTCTTATCATGATACCAGTGCAATCTGGAATCGACTAGTTTCTTCATTGCTTATCTACAGTTTCTTTTTCTAGCGAAACGTATCTTGCAATTATTGCACATATAAGAACCAAGGATCCAATATAAGGTTGAAAAATGATTATTGGTGAAACAAACAATAGTTGTGATACAATAATGCTGCTGATTAAAGTAGAACGGACACTAATAGTGAATACTTGAGATTCGTATCGTAAGGTTTCGTAGAAACTCGATTAAAGATAGAAGAAGAAACTATACCTATTAGACCACCGATGATTAGTAACGTTCCCACTACCACGATCATTGACAAAGTCATATGAACTAAAAAGAGATCCAGCAGTATGTAATTTTCTTTCAATATTGTAGTAATTTGTCCTATCGAGTTAATATCCACCTAATCGGGTCACTCGAATTGGAATCCTCATAATTCCCAACTACTCGTCTTTTGACACAACTTAGACATCATATGCAATTCCTATAGAGAAATTGGTGGACCGGCCGAGATTTGAACTCGGGACCTCCTCCATTTTGGAAGTACGCCTATGCGTTACAAGTGCCAAGGAGGCGATCTGTCCCTATCGAGCCCACGAATGGACAAGACAACCGGGCTGATCTACCGGCCCAATGTGTGACATGTGTGATTGGTCTTGCACGATGGAATGGTTAAAAGAATTGCGGAGTGAAATATGTTTAGGTGTACGGACATCACGGTTAGAGAGGCAGACAGTCCCACGACAGCTACGTACAGTATCTGTAAGGACTGAAGAGTGATAGAAATGAAGCAAGGCGAGGTTTGCGATATCCCCTTACAGAAGGTCGCGCTTGAAAGTGTGGGGGGACAAGGATTGATTATTGACATTGGCGGTGGCGGAGAGGGGCTGGTTTCACGACTGGAGGGGGGACGCGTCTGCGCAGTTGATATCAACATCAACAAGATCAGGGAGGCGCGGATATACCCTCAGGTTGCGAGCTGGTTTGCCTGTGACGCGATGGCACTGTGCTTTACCGAGGAAACCTTCGATGTGGCGACCATCTGGTTCTCGCTGGCGTACATGCGGACTTGGGAGGCTAAACGAAAGGTGCTTGCTGAAGTGTACCGTGTGCTGAAGGGGCGAGCTCGCCTCTCAATAAAGGCGTGCCTGATAAACTGTGAAGAGAGTCAAGTGTCGATTCCGGTGGATTTCATATTCCCTGATGGCTCGACATCGCGCTTCGGCTTTCGGGTCGCAGGACGACAGGATCAGACCCCTGAACGGTTGGTGCGGGTACTCAGTGATACGGGATTCTCCGTTGAAAGGCTGTCAATGAATGGCTACACCTTCTCGATTGAAGGCAGGAAACCATAGGCACAAGACAAATGAGTCAGATGGTGTATCAGGTCACATATGCGACGGCGAACGGCTATCATCATTTCCATCCTCATTTTCAGCACCTCTTTTGTTGTGGTACTCTATCTGCAAAGGCAGACCCCGACCGCTCAGGAAGGGATACAGGATGTCGAGTTCTGGGCGTATCAGATCCAAGGGCTTGAAGAGGATGGCGCGGTCGAGGCGCTCATCGAGTCCAAGTACGACCTCCTTGTCCTAGAGCCGACACGGAGTGACCGGGATGCAACAGACTTTGATACGGCGGGGATGGTGAGGCGATTGCATGACAGTTCTGGTGCGAACTTGGATTCAAAGTTGGTCATTGCGTATGTCGATATAGGACAGGCTGAGGACTGGCGGTGGTACTGGAATGGTTCGTGGGTGGCGCCAACAGAATCCGAAAGAGGTACGCCGGAGTTCCTTGTATCGATTGATCCGGACGGATGGGAAGGAAATTATCCAGTCGCGTTCTGGTATGACGAATGGAAGGAGATCATACTCTATGGTAACAATAGCAGCATCCAACAAGTCCTAGATGATGGGTTTGACGGGATATACATGGACTGGATAGAGGCATATGACTACGGGCCAGTGGTAGATGTTGCTACTGAAGAGGGGATTAATGCCCAACAAGAGATGATTGACTTCATTGGTGAGATTCGCCAGTATTGCAGGGCGCGGAACGCCGAGTTTCTGATAATCGCACAGAATGCACTTTCTATCTACGAAGGACATGAGGAGTACTTCGATCGGATAGATGCGGTTGCACAGGAGCATATTCTATTTGATGGCATCGCAGACACTCCTTGGGGCGAGCAAGGCTCGGGGGATATCAGGATACCTTCGAACGAGAGTGACGGATATAGCACGGAGTGGTACACAGAGCGATTGGATCTGTATCTGTCCCGCGGAAAGACAGTCTTCGTAGTGGATTATGCAACTTCCTCTGAGAACGTGGCGGAATCATACGTCTATGCGAAAGCACACGGGTATGTTGGATTCGTGACCCAGATAGCCCTATCACGGCTCCCAACGATAACTCCGCCTGACTATCCGGCACTCCGTAATATCCCGTTGATGTACGCGTTGGTCGCTAATCGACTTTTCATTCCAAAAGCTTAAAGAGCGGACTGGATTTCTGGGCGGATAGCCTCAGACAGGTAGATGACCATGAGCTTAGCAATTTGGTGGAAACGCGGAAGTAAGCCAGGACTTATCCTCATATTCCTTGGGATTGCAGGATTCGTTCAGATCCCACTGATGTGGCATGCATCCGAGTACGTGCAAGTATTGAGTGCGGAACTGCAATTGATTGTCGCACTGGGAGCGATGGCTGTCCTTGCGGGTGCATATGTGCTCATGGCAGAGGCCATGTATCGCTGGGCACACATCATGTCGAAGCGAAAGATCAGAAGGCGTCAGAAGGCTAAGTCGAATTTGATTACCAAGCTCTCAGAGTTCGCTAGGTCGAAAGAGGACATGCCAGCGTTTGTAGGTGTTGCTCTTACAACAAGCATTTTCCTGATGTTCTACTTCGTGCCATTTGGTATCTCGGACTTTGCGAATCTGCCATCATGGTTGGCCACACTGTCATTCCTTGATTCGTTACTTGTGTATCCTCTCGGTGTGAATGTTGCTGCCATACTGACCGCTATTGTTGCAAGCTACATGGCACACAAAATCCGCTGATGGGCTCGTTACCTTTATATTACAAGGGCAATCGTATTGAAATCAAGCCGAGGTAGATTAGCCCGGGAGATCGCACGGCTGAAGACCGTGTCGTCGAGTGTTCAAATCGACTGGGGATTTCCCCCTTCGTGGAACTCACTCCCTCGGCACCACTCTTATTTTTCGAGTACAAATCGGATATACGAACTAAATAAATAGCCATAAGAAAAAGAAAGGGAGTTCTTAGAACTCCCATCTTTTGTTCTACCACCACTGTTGTTGTGCAACACTGGTTCGTGATAGAAGGTCTCGGTAGAGAACTACAGCAAAGATGTAGCCCAATGGAATTGTGATGATTCCAGCGAGAGCACTAACTGTCACAACAGCTAGCAATGCAACAATGACATTACCTGATATCACTCCAAACGGGAATCCTACTAGTATCCCGACTACTAGAGCAATGATTCCCACAACAATGCCGAGCAAGATTTGTCCTGTAAATATGTGCCAAAACTGGCCGGATGACATCGAGTAGGCTCTTTTGATGGAGTCAACTGCTGATTGTTCTTCTGCAATCACAACGACACCTGCAACTGAAAGTCTTACACCGATATAGAGTGCGACCAATACGCCACACAACACGACTATTCCCGCAGTGACTAGTGCACTAATGTCAAAAGCGAGTATTGCCTGTAGCATAAGGAGCAGACCTGGAAGAACCGGAAGGATTGTGATGACACTAACAATGAACTGTACTGCAATTAGAGTCACAATCCGCCCCGCAGCGAAAGAAAAGCTCTCACTCACCTCACCTCTATCCGGAGCACCATAGTTATCGAGTCCAAACTTGTAGGTCGCGCCTGCAACGATTGTATAGATTACCATTGTGACTACAGACAACAGCAAGACTATGGCTTTGACTTCTAAACTCCCAGTGCTCATAACGAGATTCACGATCATGGTAAAAGGATTTGGACCTACTGAACCTATATACTGATAGGCATCGCTCCCGTACAGGAAGGAGTATACAACAACTTCGATTACAGACACTAGTAATACTGGAATCACTGTAATCATCAAGTATTGCGGGAATCTCCTGCTCCAAAGTGAAATCGT
>JAJRZD010000064.1 GCA_024275415.1 archaeon | reverse complement strand
TCCATTCGTTCTCGAATCGAGTACGGATAAAGGGGACAATACTGGAAGGGCCTTCCGAGTATGTAAGTATGGGGTCGTACCATACAATCAATATTGAGCAGGGTGATACCCTTACCATCATGAAGGAGAGATGGCCCAAGTATCTGCTCAAACGGCTTGAGGAGGCGGAGAAATCTGGAAAAAGCCCTATAGCGCTGCTCGTCACCATAGAAGATGGTGTTGCCGAGCTGTTCTTAGCAGCTGATTTTGGCATCAAAGAAGCAGTTCGCATAAGAACCAGTATCTCTCGGAAGCGAGGGAGCCAGAAATCACATGATGCCACCATGAAGGAGTTCTTTCAAGAGGTCACTGTAGGAATCATGTCACAAATCGAGCAGAATGATGTCGGTCTGATCGTCATTGCAGGTCCCGGATTTGTCAAGGATCATTTCAAAGATCATCTTTTGGGTGCACGAATCAAAAACCTCCCCTCAGTGGTTGTGGAAAGCACGAACTCCATTGGTATACCAGGCGCCAAAGAGATCCTTTTTAGAGGAGTGATCTCGTCAGCCATTGAAGGGATTAGACTTGAAGAAGAAACACGATTGGTTGAAAGCACTATCGAGCATATTGCAAAAGGGGATGGGCTGGCTGCATATGGTCCTGATGAGGTCGCAAAGGCGGTGCAATATGGTGCGGTTGAAAACCTTCTGATTACAGACAAACGACTAAGGGAGGGCACTCCCGACCAGCGACGGTGGACGGATAAGCTGATACGTGAGGTGGAGAGCGCCCGTGGCAAGTTCCATATTATCTCCACAGAGCATCCAGCAGGGGATCAACTACAAAACCTTGGAGGAATCGCGGCTCTGCTTAGATTCAGGTTGAGTGATTGAATAATAGAGGTTCGAACAGGACTTGTAGCCTATCACTAGTTGGGTACTCGAACGCAATGCCCATTTCAATTGCCTGATGGAACGTAAAAAGCCTCTTGACATCTTCCGCAATCTCAGTGAGTATCCAATGTGCTATCTCAATCCGGTTCCTTGTAATATCAACATTCATCAGTTCCGATGGGACATCGAAGATAGTTGCGAGCTTGGTTTCCAAAAATGATAGGTGTTCCTCAGAGAGGGTTTGTCCATGGGGCGCTCTAATGATACCAAGTATCAGCAACGGTTCTTCCTCATCAGGCTCCTCAAAAGGCCTGATGACATTGTTTCGCCTTCGTTCGAGCCGATTTCGTAATTGTACCGCATCTTTGAACCGAGCAGAACAATAATGCACCGTGAGGGATCTCAGATTCACTTTTGCCCACTCAATCACCTGTTTCGCAGTTTCAGAACTCCCACGGATGCTGGCACCACCAAGGTTGTTCAAACGCATCCCCATGGACACAAGCTGTTCGAAATTGGTTTCACTAGATTCGAGCTCGTTGAGATTGAGGAAGGCGACCCCCATCGCTTCGGCCCTTTCTGCCATTTTGACTATGCGTTTGAACCCATTTGGGAGTGCTGGAACCTCAAGACCTACAGTCATCCCCAACGACAACGCATGTGCAATTCCAGACCAGTCATCACCTTGGGGATGGAACCTTATTTCATCCAACCCTGCTTTTCGGAGCTGTTCTAGTTCGTCAAATCTTGCGTCAGCCTTGCTAGTATAAAGATGTAAATGGAAGTCCTTTCCAGCCCGTGCTTTTAGAAGACTAATGAAGTGGACTGTCTTGTCGAGGGTACACAAAGGGTCACCCCCGCTCATCCCGGCTCCTTCTGCATCGATTGTAGCCAGCTCGTAGAGGACATCCTCATCATTCGAAACGAGCATCTCATCCGCATAGACCATGTCTTTCCCGGCCTTCTCATGAGAAAGAGGACAGTAATAGCATGAACTCTCGCATAGCCCAGTAACAAAAAGAACCATTTTCGAGCCCTTGGCACATAGTCTGCATCCACGAGGCAATTCTCCAAGTATGATGGAACCACCCTCAAGCTCCTTTGGTCTTCGTTTCATTTCGAACGTCACTTCCTTCGACGTATTGTCCTCCGCAATGCGGGATCATTGTCACTGAGCCTTTTCGCAGCTTCTTCAAAGGTTTCGTCTTCTCGTATTTGATAGGTCCGATAGACCCCGGTCCGTCCCATTGTATCCCTTCTGGTCAGTACTCTCACTCTCTCATGTGCGATCGCGGGACTGACGCCCAGTACCTTGGCAGCGTACCATTCCTGACCTATAATGCCTTGTTCCTGATGTCCAGTTTCAGTGGGCACAATGAGAAGCAGCTTCTTATTGACCCCAGGAACTCGGGCCCCAGAACCTAACTCGCACACGCTTGCTAGCCCACCCCAACGGTAGAACTCTCGTTCTCTAGATAGCATTCTAAACAATGGAAAACTGACAACAACATCCGCATCAAGATGTAAATGTCCTTTCATGACCGATGAGGGGGTAGCCTGAACCAGTTCTCGTCTAATACCCTTTCCGAGAGCCAGTTCCACCTTGAAGCTGGACACGACATGGGGAATGATAACATCGATATCAGAATTCACAGAGATGTCCCCTCGTGCAACAGAACCATAGACATATGCCTCACATCCTACATCAGCCAATGCCAAGATGACACTGCGCGCATTCTGTCGGAGAGCATCTAGGTGCGTCCAATGTTCAGTATCATATGTTATTTCTCTCTGCTCGTGGAGCGTTTCTGGTTTCCGTGACAATACGAATCCTCATCCTTGTTCCAATTTGTCAAGAAGCTGACATGCTTTGCACATCGTTGTTGTCGAAGGGTCGCCACACGTGGAGCAGGTAGAATAAAATGATTCACTTGACGTACTTGCGATTGCTTTTGCAATTGCCTCCCCAGATCGGAGGATGGCAGTCAGGGTACCAGGTCGCTTGTGTTCCATGTCATTCAGGAAATTGCGTATATCGTTCCTGTATGCCTCTGTAGCGTATGGGCAAGGGACATCATGATATGGAAGCTGTGTGTGATGAGCGTATGCAACAATGTCTCGTTCACTCAACACGGCAAGGGGCTTGATTCGTGGTACAAACCCGCGTATTGGCTGCATTCTCAATCGATTGGTTCTTCCTATTCGCCTTCCATCTCCGCGCATTATATTCATTATGACCGTTTGAGCCTCATCATCCATATTATGTCCTGTAGCAACAACGTCAGCCTCAAGCTCGCGAGCAGCAAGATTGAGGGCTTTTCGCCTGAACACCCCACAATATGAACAGGCTCCCAATGTACCTGTGTCCCCACGTACGTCCACCATGTCGTCAAGAGACATCCCGAAGACATCTTCGAATGACCGAAGTACAAGTGATAGCCCCAATGACCGTGATAGTGCCTTGGCGGCCTCAAGAGCCTGATCCCTGTATCCGCGTATTCCTTCATCTATTGTGACTGGGATTACTTCAGTCTGAGGATACCTTTGCTCTATCTGGTGGATGATGTCCAATAGGACTGCGCTATCCTTTCCCCCAGAAACCCCTACGACTATCCGATCATCTTCCCTCAGCATCTTTCTACGGTTAATCGCTCTTCGTACTCGATCAACGGATGTATGTACAAGGCACGATGGACAGAGCCGTTCAGATGTGTATCTGCGGAGGTAGACTGCTTCATGTTCACACTTTGAGCAACGCACAATCATGATGACATTCCCAGCCAAGATTAGAACAATGTGTCATCTGATTGCTGAAAAGATTAGTCATTTGTCCATTGAAGAATGGAGTGGAAGCCATCAATGACGGGACGATGGCATTCCAATTCCACTTAGAAAATAGCCTTCCCCATGACAAAGGTGAGTACTACACTCAGTATAACAATAGCGACTGCGAGGAACCGAGCTGGATACATAATGTATTTCATTGTCCGTTCATCCTTAATCTTCAGACTGAGGGCGTTGGAAAGCAACTTATCACCGTCCAAGAATGGGATGGGAAGCAGGTTGAACAGTGATACAGAGAAAAGAATGAGGAACGTCCACTGAAGCACCATCTGATAATGGAATGGGATCATAGGATCAAGAAAGCCATATTTTGGTTCCCAATAGTCAGCACCATATATCCCAATATACCCTCGTGTATGATTCGCGGGGTTCATCCCGAGAGTTAGATCGAACACACTGTCTAGAGTATGGACGGTCAATGTTGTATTTGAAAGGCTGTTTGCCATGAATCGCGACACATCAGCCCACGAATTGATATCAGTATCATTGAGTTGGATAATCACATCACCAATTGCGATGTTGCCAAAGGCAGCCGAATCGGGTGCGATATCATAAACATAAGCTCCACTGGGAGGATTATAGCCCAGTGATAGAACAGGGGCCACATTGATCAACAGGAGAAGGAAAAAGAACGCCCAAAGCAGGTTAGCAAATGACCCTGCGGCCAAAAGGCGCATCCGGGCTTGAGGGCTTGCTTCTTGCTCAAAGACCTCCTCATCAGGTTCGACAAATCCGCCAAAGAGTACAAGGAGGAATACCAATCCCGAGCTCTTAATGGGTATATTGTCCTTTGCCGATGCCAAGCCATGTGCGAACTCGTGCGTAAGCAATGTGATAGCCAAGCCGATCATCATATAGAAAAGCTGAGGGCCATTAATCGTGACACCGGGAATTATTGGTACGACTCCTCCTGCAGTTTCGGGAGTGAAAAAGAAACGCAAGAGGTTCTCCCCAAACAACCAGAATCCAATGGCCATCCCACCAAATGCGACAATTATCCCAAGGTTGAAGAAAGCCTTTGGGAACTTCTTGCCCATCCTAGTGAGAAATGAATTTAGGCGTTCAGTCTTTATCATCAGGAAAAACGGAGTGCCCGCTTCAATGCCCTTCTCCTGTAGTTTCTCTACTCCAAGAGCTTGTGCGATGATGTAGATGAGGAGATAGATTCCAATAATGAGGAGAAGCACTTGATATATGTCCATGGTGGTTCACACAGTCAATCGTGGTTATCCACTGCCAAATCCATGCATGTTATAATGGTTATGACTCAGGCTGAACTTGAATCTGGAAGCTACACCGCAATCCTCATAAAGTGATATATTGACGCTAGCGCTACGGTCCAAATGATGGATTCAGTAATAACCAAAGGTAGGCGAGATGATAATTGCCCTTCAAGCTAGTGATTAGTGACCCAGAAACTGCAAAGGCAATCCAATACGAGCTGGATGATGCTAAGACAAATGCCCTAGTTGGAAAAACAGTTGGGGAAATCGTGGAAGGTGATATTATTGGTCTACCTGGATACAAGCTCAAAATAACTGGTGGAAGCGATACATCAGGATTCCCAATTAGACCTGATGTGCATGGTTCAGGAAAAAAGCGTATCCTGATCCGTGGGCCTCCAGGGTTCAGGCCAAAACGTGACGGGATTGCCAGACGGAAAATGGTTCGGGGCAGAGAACTTAGTAGCGAGATTTCTCAGGTTAACATGAGAGTAGAAGAGAAAGGATCTACTCCTCTGGAAGAGCTCATCACAAAAGCAGCCTAGGCCAGTCACCTCGCGCCGTTCACAGGTTTCGATGTGTTCTTGTACTGGTGACACAGAAGGGTTCATATGGATAATTTTGAGTCCTTCGTTCTGACACAGAAGAGATTATTGGAAGTGATGCACAGGTGAAATATCAGGGACAGTCTGAAGTAAGTATAGGAGCTCTAGGCCATGTGGATCACGGAAAGACCACGATGGTCAGCTATCTTACAGGTGAATGGACAGATCGTCATTCTGATGAGGTGCGGCGTGGAATCTCAATCCGTCTTGGATACGCTGCTACCAAAATCATGCAATGCGATGCCTGCGGCGACCCTGAGGGGTACACAACATCACACCTAGCGGATGATGGCAAATGTCCCAAGTGTGGAGGCAAGTTAGAAACACTCCGAGAAATTTCATTTGTCGATAGTCCAGGCCACGAGTCCCTGATGGCTACATGCCTTAGTGGCGCAAGTCTAATGGATGGTGCAATCCTTGTCATTGCGGCTAATGAACCCTGTCCAATGCCACAAACCGCTGAGCATCTACATGCCCTTCAAATTGTTGGCGTCAAGAACCTGATTATCGTCCAGAACAAGATAGAGCTTGTGAGTAAGGAGCAGGCTCTTGAGCATTACAAGCAGATCAAAGAATTCATAAGAGGTACGATTGCAGAGGACGCCCCAATCATTCCTTTCTCCGCTGTCTTTGGGGCTAATGCTGACATGTTGATAAAAGCAATCGAAGAAAAGATTCCTACACCGGATAGAGATGCAGATGCACCTCCGAAAATGTTCATCGCACGTTCCTTTGATATTAATAAGCCAGGAAGTCTTCCGCAAGACCTGAAAGGAGGGGTTGTGGGGGGCTCGATTGTTCAAGGAAAGCTGAGAATCGGTGACGAGATTGAGATAGCCCCTGGACAAAAAACTGACAAAGGCTTTGAACCAATCAGAGCAAATATTGTGAGCCTGCGGTCGGGAAGTGGGAACAGCCTTGAAGAGGCATACCCTGGAGGGTTGATTGGTGTGGGCACAGAATTGGATCCAGCTTCGACACGGGCAGATAGGTTAGTAGGCAACGTAGTCGGCAAGATTGGCAAGCTTCCCAAGGCACTATATAAGATAATGATAACCCCACAACTCATGGAAAGAGTTGTTGGATCCGAATCAAAGCGAGTGGTAGACAACTTACGACTGAGAGAGCCATTGATGCTGGTTGTAGGCACCGCTGCAACTGTAGGGATCATCTCACGGCTCCATGGGGATGCGGTCGAGTTAGAACTGAAGAGACCTGTCGTAGCCGAAGAAGGGCAGAGAATAGCCATCGGTCGTCGTGTGGAAAACAAGTGGCGACTGATTGGTTATGCGGAGCTATAGTCAATAAGGGCCTTGAGTACGATGCCCCTTGCAGTCATCCTCGACACGAATTTCTTTACTGTACCAGCTCAATTCGGGGTCGATATTTTCGCAGAGGCAGAACGCATCCTTGAGAGAAAGATAAGATTCGTCATACTCTCAACTGCATTGGACGAACTGGAACATAGATTAGCACACCCGAAAAACAAGACAGAGGAACGTCATTTCAGGATAGCGCGAAATCTTGTCAGCCGATGCGAAGTTATAGGTTCCGACGGGCTACCTCAAGCAAAAAATGTGGATGACCAGCTGCTTAGGTATACCAAGGATGTGCAGGGCGTTCTGGCAACAAATGACCGTATGCTCCGGAGAAAAGCTAGAAAAGCGGGAATCCCGGTCATTTTCCTTAGAGGAAAAAAGCATTTGGCTCTAGAGGGCAGTGTAATGTGAGCAGGTCACAATGTTTTTATGGTTAATAAAGCGTTGACCCGCTGAGCCGGCAGATTCAGGCTATCGAGTATTTTCGATGCCTGGCTATTCTACAGTGCATCAATTATGAGGTCAATTTCGATGTATTCAATAATCACTGTCAAAGATGTAGTACGTATTCCACCGAAAGAGTTTGGTGAGCCTCTTGAAAAGGCTGCATTGAACCATCTTAGGAAGACCAGTGAGAATGTTCTGGATCGTGATATCGGCCTCATGATTGCTGTGATTGGGATTGATGATATTGGGCAGGGAAGACTAGTCCCGGGGGATGGGGCAACCTATCATACAGTCCAATATAAGGTGCTGGTCTTTAAACCAGTTCGTGGAGAAGTAATCGAAGGGAACGTTGTTGAGCTGATGGACTTTGGCGCGTTCATAAGGGTAGGACCGTTAGACGGACTGTGCCATGTGAGTCAAATCTGCGATGATTTCATCACACAGGATTCCAAAGGTAATTCACTCCTTGGAAAGGAAACAGGACGAACATTGTCGGAAGGAGACCAAGTACGCGCTCGAATTACTTCGATTAGCTTCGACACAGGGAACAGATCAGGTAAGCTAGGTCTTACCATGCGACAGCCATTCCTTGGGAAGATTGGACCGGATGTTTCATGGGTCGAGGATGATGTCAAAGCTGCTCGTGGTGAAACAAAGAAGGAATAGGAACGGGGTGATTTTGAATGGCTCGACCAAAAGCATGTCGCGAATGTCATTTTCTAACTACTGAACCGCATTGCCCGAATTGCAAAAGCACAAATCTTTCCACATCCTATACAGGAGTGGTTGTTATCCTTCGTGGACGTGACCCTCACGAGGATCCACGAAAATCATCGTATATCGCACAGAGGCTCAATATCGACAAGCCGGGAAAGTACGCACTTAAGGTTCGGTAGACATTTGAAATCTTTGTCACTGGTGAAACCTTTACTCGGTCGGTTTCTCTTCGGTCAAAATCTCCTTGAAACGCTCAATTATGACCTCTTGGACATATGCATCCTAGAGAACCCTGTACATCAGTCGATTAGCCTCAAGACGAGTTAAATCATCCTCAGTCACCTTAAGCAGGGCACCGCAGTTAGAACAATACTCTGAATCGGGAGTTAGGAAGTGGCAACGGGGACATCTAACTACATTCTTTGCCTCGTCATCGTCTTTGGTGATTCCAGCAGCACGAAGAACAAACGTCATCGATGTCCGATTCAGCCAGATGCACATATACTGAGTCCATGCTAGTAGTCGGTACCCAGCCAGTATAATTTGTGAGCGCTTGGCGGGGGAGGTGTTTTGCCAGTTCTGTAAGGCGAGTGTGCCTTAGAAGGTGGGGATAGACTCGGTTCGTGATACCTACTTTTTTCGCCGTACGCTGCAGATGATCCTGAAGCCATGCCTCGAGTGATTGAAAAGTAGCCCGGGACTATCCCCACGCCAGCGTAGCCACGATGGAAGAGAACCACTACTCTCGACCAGTCGGGCTGATCTGGTGCCAGTTTTTCCAGTCACCACAAAGACATAGCCGTACTTGTCCTGTCGGAACGGTACATACATATGAGAAGAGAGAGAAAACCGACGCAGTGGAAGCGGAGGAGGGTCTGGAAAAGTTCGCCCGGGCGAACTCGGGGGTGGTTTTCAAAGGAAGAAGCCCTTTTATATTACTGGACGCTTTAACTATACGGGATTTGATAGAAATCGAGTGATCGGACATGTATCTGGTATATGTGGATGAATCTGGTAAACCTAGTAAGAAGCATGGTTCACGTCTGTTCGTTCAAGCAGCATTTATTCTGTTAGACCGTGAGTGGCAATCTGTTGATAATGCAGTCAATTCACTCAAGATGAAGTGGTTTCCGAACCTTCCCCCTGTAGAAGTGGAGATTCACGCATATGAGGTCATACAACAGAAGGGAATCTACAAAAGATTAGGAAGGACAAATTCCCTCAATCTGCTAGAAAATGTGTTCGAACTGATCTCACAGATTAATTGCACATTAATCGCATCAGTGATTCACAAACACAGGCTACACACGATTAAGACCAGAGATGAGATTGAACTGTGGTCACATCGGTTACTCTTTGAGCGGGTCTGCAAGTTTCTAGAGAAGGAGAACACCAAACGAACAAAGGCGAACCAACCTCCCGAATATGGTATCCTGTTGATTGACTCCGTCAACACAAAGTACGACAATGCAGTACGAAGAAAATACAACGGGTTTTTCAAAGACGGGACTCTATACCAAACAAATCAATACCTGATCGAAGACCCTCTTTTTGTCAACTCTCAATACAGGAACATGTCACAGTTAGTAGATGTTGTGGCCCATTTGGTGAATAGACACACTAACCTACCACAGAATAAGACGCAATGGAATGATGTTGATCGTGTGATAGATAAGGGGTTCCAAGTCATAAGCCATCGTTTTGACAGAGGGGGATCAAGACGGCTGGTAGGGTGTGGAATCAAGCACTTTCCTGCTTGAGTGATAGTGAAGAAATAGGGCGGGTGACTGCGCCAAAGGGCGTAGATCCCCGCTTTTGTTCGCCAAAGGGCGAACAGCTCATGTATATTAATGTATTAATTACAGTTAAAGTTTTTCCATATTGCATGTACTGTGTCTTGCACATGGACATAGTACTCAGAGAGTACAACGAAACTAATATTCTTGAACTAGGAGCTGACTCTACGCTGTAATAGTTTCTCTGGGGTGCACTCTAGAAAGTTGCGGTGCAACTGCGTTTCATAGAGAAGTTCGTCCAGTGTCCGCTCAAAATAGTTCACGCGGACAATTACAGCCCGAAGCTCCATGTCCCTTGATCTGTTTCATCTTCTTCTTCGTTCAGAACCACAGGTCTGTCACTTCTTGCTCATACCTCCCATGACCGGATGCCCTTCTAGAGGGTGGGGGTTGAACGGGGGGATGGAAACAAACCCTGAAAGAAATGAATCTGAATATAGCATCATGTTGGCACCTGCCTTTTGCGTATCGTGAATCACTCCTAGTTTCCAACATCGAATGTGTAGAGCTTGGCATCTAGGATGCCATAGACTATGAGCTTCAACGGGATTCCCTGCTCGAGCAATCGCTCCTCACTCTTTACAATTTCTGAGCGGGGTATTGTGGTGGTGCGCCGGAAGACCCGACACTGGAACTTTGGCAATCGCCCCAGTATCATCGAGAAGGACACAATCGAACTCTGCTGTGTTCCCACCTCCGTTTCTTGCATGAATTCCCTGTCGCTTTAGTTTTGCCACTCACACATATTCGAATGCTTCACCTAGTTTTCGTTTCTGTATCTGGTTAATCTAGCCAGACACAGTACCCTGACCTATTCCTAGTTTCTTTGCAACGTGTCCCTAGTTCTTAAATTCACAATAGAGCCATAGAACCTCGACTTTGGCTGGGTTCACACCCATCTGTTCAAGCATAGAGAACACAGCCTCTCTAAAATCATCTACTTGTCCTGAATATTCTGAAATCTCTGCCTGTTTAGTGTCCACCCATTCAGGATCGAGCGTAGCAAAATCCTTGGAATTACTAGTTTTCCTGGTTTAATTTCAGGTATTGATGTGATCATCTTGCTTAAAGCAGTGTATCGGTGTTTGAGTGTGACTTCTTTTGTGATTTTGTCGAGGAGTTCCATGCCAGCACCGCTCAGGAGATTCTTGAGAACATTACAATCATGCCTATTGGCCGGCGTTGTCTTGAACACTCGAAACTCTTGTGATATTCCAACTAGAAACCGTGTTGTGACAAACAGAACTGTTGTTTTTCTCAATTCAACACCTCTGTGTGTACAATGTTGTGTCCACACGAGGGTATAAACTTACCACTAAGAGGGGGGTAATTTATGCTGAGATTTCCGTAGTGAAACCTTTATTAGATAACTCCAAGTCGGCTGTCTGAAACCCTACGGTAAGGAAAACAGAACCAATGAGTGATGCCAATGAAGCTTGAAATCCTGAAGGAAACTGATAACAAGACTCTTGGGAGGAAAGAGATTGAATTCAGAATAGATCATCAAGGAGGCACCACTCCAAGCAGGCTTGATGTGAGAGACAAGATTGTGGCTCAATATGATGCAAGCACATCTACAGTGGTCATTCGGTCTATGAGAACCAAGTTCGGTGCAGGCATTTCAGAGGGAGTGGCCCGTATCTATGCCAACGAAGACACACTGAAACGGGTAGAACTCGGACACATCCTGAAACGGCACGAATCCAAGAAAGTAACTGGTGAGTGAATAAAATGTCACACAAACTCTACAAGGTCGATTCCAAGAGTGGGAAAGTCACTCCTGTGAAACGAACATGTCCTCGATGTGAGAAAGGGACATACATGGCTGAGCACTATAATCGATTTTCATGTGGACGCTGCGGGTACACCGAGTTCAAACGTAAGGGCAAGTAATTCATTTTTCGTGTCATTCGCTCACGATTGCCATGATCCATCGTACAAAAAGGAGCACACCAACGATAAGCGTCAGTAGGATGTCTATCAGAAGGATACCCGACACGAATACCTCAGCTACAGCTGCCAGAATAAGAGCGATTGGGAAAGTCACAATGAAGGGGACGGTAGCGATTGTGAGGGATATCTCTTCAGTAGAGATCATGGAATGAACCAAAGTGACGAGCCATATGAAATAGATTGCTACTAGGAAACTAACTTCAAAGATCATTCGTCCTCATCTCCGTCTTCATTATATGTGTATTCGAGTCAGGTCTTTTGAAGGCATACTAATTTCGATGGACAAAAAGCCTTAAAACTCGCTGGGAAGAAACTCAGTCCTAGTCACAGCGGGTTGGGGAAGCCTCCGCAGCTGATTCGTTCAGATATGGCTTCACAGGTCTATCCCGCGGGGCTCATAAGGCGATGCCTGAGAGCTTCGCACGGGGACACCCCGAGATCGAAGGTTCAAATCCTTCACCCGCTACCAACTTCCTTTCGAGTCCGAGTGGGGTTCCAAACTCTTGTTATGGTAGAGAATAGCGATATTCAGTGTTTCGACGCAATTTTCCGATTTCCAGTCACCATCGCAGTCCAATCAATTGGAGATGGATGCTCAAAGGTATTAATTCCCCGATATTTACCAACCCACCGCCAGCAAGGCATACTCCCACATTTTTCGAGCTGGTAAAGATTTGCATTTGTAGCATTGAACTTTACTTCTAATAGTGTCCCAACCGGGAAATCTTTTGCGATCTCATCAATATCCACAGTTTCGAGTTTCTCGCTTCCAATCGACTTCGAACTGGATGATGCGATTTGAGAGATGTAGTATCTTGCATACTGTCCAACTAGTGGTTCATCAATAATAATTGCCACATGAGGCCTGGCAAGGGGACTCCATTTTCTGGGAATTGCAGGTCGTCTCATGAGAATGTAATCATTGATCGGTTCCATGATAGTCCACAAGCTCGGTGACATTGCAATTCTCTCCGCTCAAAACAGTGGGGTTCGAGGTATATAAGCAACAATAAGATGTAAGGAACACTGGTCTCAGCGTTCTATGTGGCTGGCATGGAGAAATAACGAATATGCTCACACCCGACTCAAAAGGGAAGAGTATTTCGCAGACAGCAACGCAGAACGTTGAATCTTGTTCTTAACAAATGGTCACACCGGTAGGAGCTGGGTTACTGGCGTGGAGCGGACTCAATTCCAACAACGAGGGGGCGTCCTTCAAAAAGGGAGCGTGCAATCTTTCGTCTTGCACTTGCAAGCAGTCGCCACACAGTACCCCTAGACACGCCCATCATCTCACCCGCTTGTTCTTGATATAGTCCCTCAATATCTACAAGACGCAAGACCTCGGCTTCTGCCAAGTCTAGATAGATCTCATTCGCATCAGCAATTGGCTTTGGGGTCAGTTGTTTTGCCTTGGGTTCCTTTCCAATGGTGGGTTGTATCGGAAACCTTCCTCTGCCTCCGCGTCTTCTTCTGTGCATTATCACCAATTCCATATATTCCATTTTGGAACCTACATAATTATCTTTCCATCCATAATAATTCATACTGAATGTGTCTTACTGGTCATGCCTACCAAATGTAATTTTGAAATCTATGCTGAGGGAATGACATGTTATAACGAAAGAAACATTCTTTCAAAAAATGGCAGGTTCATAAGACACACAATACCTCACAGAATCCATATCCATTTATTTAGGAAGCTGTAAGGTCTTGAAGCAGTTGGAGTGTTCTACATGGGATTCAGTGTGGGAATTGTTGGGAAACCGTCTTGTGGAAAGACCTCGTTCACAAACGCTGCATGCCTGACAGACTTTAAAGTTGGAAGCTATCCCTTCACCACAATAGAAGCCAATATGGGTGTGACCCACGTACGGACTCCATGCGCTTGTAGGGATTTCGGAGTGGATGACAACCCGAAGAACTCGATCTGTATAGATGGAGTACGATTAGTCCCAATAAAGCTCATCGATGTTGCAGGGCTGGTACCAGGGGCTCACGAAGGGCGCGGGATGGGTAACCAATTCCTAGATGACCTTCGAGAGGCTGATGTCCTTATACATATAATCGATGCCAGTGGGGCACTGGACTCGGAAGGACAGGAGGTGACGGCTGGCAGTCATGATCCTGCTGAGGATGTACGATTCCTCGAAACTGAAATAACTGAATGGATATATGGTATAATCACTAAGGACTGGAGAAGAATCGCTTCGCGAGTCAGAGCAGAGGGTGCAAAACTTGACGAGCTGCTGTTGTCAAAGTTGTCAGGACTCCAAATCACGCGAACTCACATTCTTCAAGCACTTAGAGCATCAGGGCTATCAGGCAATACAGCAGACAAATGGACTGATGAGGAGATCAAGAAGTTTGTTTCCATGCTTAGGGCTGTTGCAAAACCGATTATCATCGCAGCAAACAAGATAGATCGCCCAAATGCAGAAGTGAACCTTGAAAGGCTGAGGAAGGAGTTCCCCGATTATCTTGTCGTGCCTGTCAGTGCGCTTACAGAGAAAATCCTTAAGGATCTTGACAAGAAGGGGATAATCAGGTACATTCCTGGCAATGATGATTTTGAGATTATCGAGAAGGACAAGCTCAATGATCAGGAAGTGGTTCAGCTTGAGCGAATCAAGTCAGATATTCTCAAGAAGTATGGAGGTTCGGGAGTACAAAATCTCTTGAATAACGCAGTCTTTGAGTACCTCAATATGATAACTGTCTACCCTGTGCATGATGCCAATTCATTGACGGACAGTGATGGAAACGTTCTGCCCGATGTGTACTTGGTGCCAAAAGGAACCACTGTAAAGGAGTTCGCAGGAGTCATTCATACAGATCTCATGGAATCCTTCATCCATGCGATTGATGCTCGGACGAAAATGCGGATTGGTGAAAACCATGTTTTGGAAGACAGAGCTGTCATCAAGATTGTAAGTGCAAAAGGCTCAAAGTAGTCACTCATAGTAGCCGAGTTTCGAAATCATACTTCCAAAAAAGGTGTTCAGTAGACCCGTTGATATCAACACAGCCTCTTCTAACCGGACAGTTTCAGTCCCTTGGTTCGGGATAGTATTGACCCAGAAGTCGATGTTCTCCTTCAGCATATCGGAATCATCAACAAGATCACGGACTCCTGAGTAAGGGCCACCGAATACTGCCAATGCCCCCTTAGTACTTTTGAGAACCGCTTCTATTTCTGATGTCATCCTTTGGAATGGGATTCCCTGTCGTGAGAAAGCAATGCGGGTCTTCGAACGGTTTACCTTGAGGTATTCGGTCAGACTCGGCACTATCACTACTTCAAATCCGAAGTAATAGGGTATGGATGAACGTTGAATAGGCTCTAAAGAAACCCCATTTCGGTTCTTCGAAACATGAAAGATTGTTGGAACACGTGTTCTAAGGCTACCGTTATACTCAATCATCGAACCCACGCCCAAGTCGACCAGTCCGGGTCGTACTTGAATGCCCCATCGGACAGTACTATCGTCGAGAGAGTCAAGGGAGGTTTCTAACGGATGGCTGCGACCCCTTAAAGGAGGAAGCATCCCACTGAATCGCAAGGAGGGGCTCATCGGAAAGGCCGTACGTCTGAGATATTGAGGGGTATCCATATAGCGCAACAACTTCTCAAGAAGGAACAGGTCCTTCTGGAACCTTCCGTGCTCTTTCGTTCGATACAGGACAACTCTATCGACTTTCGTGATGGCAAAAGACCGGCCAAGCTGACCAACCTTGATGGTCTTTTGTCGCAAATCAGAACAGTCAGCCAGTGACACATCGGGTAAGGCACATTCAAAAGTCACCGAATATCATCCTCATAAATCCAACGTGAACCAGATTCTGGTCAGAAGCTCTTCGGTGTCAATCCGTAGGTCGGCGTATGTCATCGCCTTGACCTCTGTGCGAGTAATGTGTTTGTCCAAATCAATCTCTTCACCCCATGCTACACCCTTCAAATAGTACTCCTCGTCTGTTCGGTCAATCATAGTGACCTCAAATTTCGAATAGAACTTGTGCTCAAGGTCTATTAGCGCGATAATGTGCCCAACCCATTCCACTAGTAGCTCGCTCAAATCAAAACCTGAAACAGAAACGTATGTTGGCTCAAGTGGGGACACAGTAGAAGTGTCCATGATGACCTCGAATGTTGCGAGTGCTGCTTCAGCAAAAGCGAGCTCAAGGGTTGGTGCCCAGCACTCTACAGTTATATCAGCGGTATGCTCATGAAAGCGGAATCCCTGATCAGTCATCGTATGCACAACAGAGCTCGCCATGACAAGAAGCTTAAAAGGCATTTCCAATGGAGTGAAAACAAGCAGTCAAGTAGATTGCAATGCCGAGGTAGCCAAGCCAGGATTACGGCGCTGGTCTTGAAAATCAATATCCTCAGATGCTGAGGATCAAGATAACCAGTGTGCTTTGTCACGCATGAGTTCGAATCTCATCCTCGGCGCCATTTTTCACTACAAAGTTCGACACTTTATCGCTTGCAGTTCTTTCCAAGGTAGTTCATTCTTGTCGAACTAAACTACATTGACCAGAGTGCTATAGGACTTGCCTTTTTGATGTTTGATATATAATCTTGCTAGGTTTCAATTTTAATCAAGCTCCATTAGGATATCAAGTCTTCAACGACGGGGAGTGCAAAACGTCTTTTGATTGGTGGATGCCGACACTTGGTTGGGGCATTCTTCATCCTGTGCTACACTGAAATACTAGTGGAGGTCTCTTGCCAGATACGGGCCTTCATCCCAGAATCCAAGGTTTCGGTAATATTGCTTTACACCGATACCGCTATTAACAAGAATGCGCTTCGCGTCGAATTCCGTAAGCGAAACCTCGGCAGCCATATCAATCAGTTGTTCGCCTAGACCAAGATGCTGCCAAGCATCATCCATTCGAGCACCAATATCAACCACCGGGCCGTATACTCGTAGTTCACGTATTATGGTACAAGAAAACTTGAGTATCTCCGGACGGTATGCCTCAATGCTGGGAGAACGAAGTCGCAAGAACCCAAAGAGGACATCATGTTCCAGATTCTCGAAAGAGAGGAATACCTCAGTCCCATCCGAGGCATCATAGTTCCTACGGATCATCTCCATTTCTGAGAAATCGATATCCGTACCCGAACGCATCTGGTAATGTCCGATCTCTCTATATCTAATGGTTGGATTTCTGAAACCCTGTTCCCTCATCTTTGCATGGACGAGCTCACGCAAATTGCCACGATCCAAGCCTGCCTCAATCTGATGCAATGGGATGTCTCTTTGCATCCGTTGTATCCTGACATATTCAGGCATTCTGCTTACTGCAAGCGAAACGATATCCACAATCTGGTCTGTCGTATAGGGAGTGAACTCTCCGTTCTTCCACCAGTCGTAGAGCTTGGTATTCTTTACAACGATAGTGGGATAAATCTTCAACATGTCGGGGCGATACTGAGGGTCAGAGAATAACTCCTCAAAAACTGCAATGTCCTCGTCAGGCGTACTTCCAGGAAGACCAGGCATCATATGATAGCAGACCTTGATGCCACAGTCACGTAACAACTTTGTTGCTTGTATTGTGGCATCAGTTCCATGACCCCTCTGGACATTCTCAAGAACCTCGTCCGACAGGGTTTGTACGCCCAACTCAACTCTTGTTGCACCCATCCGGAGCATATCGTCAATGGTTGCGGTATTGATCCAATCAGGCCGTGTTTCGAAAGTGATCCCAACATTCCGAACAGCGGACGATTCATTGCGAGTCATTGCATCCTGCAGGCTCGGACTAGTCATCCTGTTCATTGCATCAAGACAACGTTTGACGAACCCTTCCCGATAGTCCGGTTCTTTGGAGCACCAGTCCCCGCCCATCACTATCAACTCTACCTTGTTGACGCTATGACCAGTGGCATCCAGCTGTTCCAGCCGACTTTCCACCTGACGGTATGGGTCGAACTCGTTCTGAATCCCTCTCATGGTGGCAGGCTCATGACCAGTATAACTTTGGGGAACTCCCAAGTCAGGACCTCCAGGGCAATATGCACATTTTCCATGGGGGCATGCATGTGGTTTCGTCATGACCGCAACTATTGCAACTCCGGATATTGTCCTGACAGGGCGTTTCAATAGAACAGGACGGAGTACATCCAACTCTTCAGGAGTGGCTGCTTGTAATATATCAGCATTTGAAGGAGTTCTGTCCTTCTGGTACTTGGCACAAATCTTGTTCTTGATCTTGTTTACTGATGCCTTCGTTAGCCTAGCTTCATCTTTCAGCAGGTGATCTATGATTTCTCTATACAGAAGATATTCATCAGGCTGCCCGGACATGTCAATCCGGTCTTGGAGATTGCTAATTAATACAATGTGGTATTGGCAGGACATCGACAATATCACGAAACTGCTGCAAAACTCCATGAAAAACATGAAACCATGGTCACTAGAGTAATCTTTAAAACCAAATGCGTTGGAACACGAACTTGATGGCGGCCATAGTCCCGAGGGCTCACCCGATCCCGGCCGAACTCGGACGTTAAGCCTCGGTGACGTTGCTGAAAGTCTGCGGTGCGCGAGCCCGTGAGAAGTCAGCAAGCTGCCACATTCTCCTTCTTGCACAAAATCGATTACTGATCATGCGACATCATAAAATAGAAACACTACGAGAGAGAGAGATATGGATTCCAAAGGCAACTTACGAAGGGGCATTGGGGGGATTGACGAGGCTGGCAGAGGGCCCATGTTTGGGCCGCTGGTGGTATGTGGAGTCTTGGCAAACGGAAAGGCAATCGCGGCTCTAAAAGAATTGGGTGTGAGGGACTCGAAGACCCTCTCTACGAGGCAAAGAGAACGCATGGAGCAAAGCATCCGCGGGTGTATACAAAGCGCGGAATACGTCATCATTTCTGCAAGCGAGATAGACAGGAGAAGACAGAACCGAGTGACCCTTAACGAGATGGAGGTAGGTGCCTTTGTGGATGTGGCGAAAAGAATTGCGCCCACCGAACTCTACCTTGATGCGGCAGATGTCAATAGTGATAGGTTTGGGAAGGTTATAGGAGAACGTTCTGGATTGCTTAAGAGAGGATGCAAAATAGTTTCAGAACATCAAGCTGATGAGAGATACACGATAGTCGCTGCTGCTTCAATACTGGCGAAAGTAAGACGTGATTCAGAGATTGCGAGATTGCATGAGAGGTATGGAAACTTTGGATCTGGATATCCTTCAGACCCTAAATCTATCAGGTACCTTGAGAGAATGCTGGAGGAGAATAGGGAATTGCCCACATTCATCAGGAGCACATGGAAATCAGTATCGAAGAGGATAGAGGCAAAAGGATCGATGCAGAGTACATTAGAGGACTAGCTGCCTGAGCGTTCTGAGATTATCTTTTTCAATTCACGAGGTTTTTCAATCTCGTCTAATTCCAACTGTCGTATCACAGGAAGCTCGGAAACATTCTCATCGACGGAACCTTCTTCCACAATGATAATAGCATCAGACTCGGTCACTTCCGACACGCTCTTGAGGATCTCGATGCGTTTCTGTAGCCCCCAGCTTCTGATAGAACCTATTCCTGATATGACCGGAGGCCCATCCTCTTTAGCAGCTACATGGAAAGGAGCACGGTCACTCCACAAGACCTGCATCCCTAGCCGAGCAAAGAACTGGTTGACTCTGACTTCAATGTCTGAGATTTCCATTGTGGATTTTGTTTTTTGTGATGGAGGGGATGAGGGGCGGTGATGCAGGACATCAATCGGGATGATCAAATCGGTTTCCAAAACTTTCTCAAGGCGAGAAGCCACATCGGTACTCACATCCATCTCGTCCTTTTCATAAGCAAGAATTGCTCTGGCTGAAACCTCAACGCAGCTGGCAAGCTCTTCTTTCGTCATGTTATGAGAAACCCTGACCTGTTCCAGCTTTGACCCGTCAATAGCCACGAATCGTCCCCCTCGTTGAATGAATTCTCGCGGCATTTGCTGTTCTTCAATGATTGCCGAGAGGCTTTTTGGAGATATCGTGGATACGCCATATCGTTTGTAGACCACACCAGAGTCAAGATTCCCTCTTCTGGTTTTGCTTCCTACAATCAGAGGAGTGGCATTGAAAAAATGTGCAACCATTTGAAGAGCGAGAGCATCTTCCTCAGACAGTGCATCGACGTTTGATAGAATCTTGATCAGAACGAGCTGGTCGTCCTTCCGTGCCACAAGATCGAAACAGCTAGGACGGACATCACAACGAGATGACAGATCGAACCCAGCGTCCTCTAGAGAGCTGATTATCTCGTCTATTAGATGTCCACGGGCTTTTGTCATTGTGATTACCAGTGTTTATTTATTCCACCTAGCCTTTTCAGCATAACTAATTATGAAATAAACTGTTAGGAAGTGTCATCGAACCTTATCGATATAGTGAAACCAAGGCAAGTTGTGGATGGCAACATCCTCCGGATCATCTGAACCTGGGGACGCGCAAGTCGTTCGATAGGACGCCAATTCGGTAAATCGATCCATTCAAGAGTGCCATTGCTAAGGGTTCTATGGATGAAGAATAGCTCGGTCTTTGAACCCGCAATCGTGTAGATGCCTCTGCCAAGATCCATGCGCCGAAGCATGATTATAGGAAGCATGAATGTGGGATGGAAACCCCGTGGAATATCCTTGGCCAGATGCTCGATCTCCTCCACTAGGAACCGAGAGAGTTCCCCACTACGAGTGTGATAGCTAGGTGCATCTTCCTGAGTAAGGGACTCGAGGCTTTTTTTCTTGGCGGGCAAATGGTCATTTGCCGTATCGATATCGTTCTCAAGCATCCGTTCAATTATCCTGCTCATGTTACAACTCCTCTGCGATTCTGACAACCACAAGTCTGTGATCCTTTTCCAAGGGTTCAAGGTTCACATTATCAATAATCTCCATCCCCTGAGAAGCAATGTTAGCCACTTCACGCTCGAATATGTCAGAGGTTTCAGAAACCGAGTCTATGCTTCGAGCTTTAATTGCCAATATCCCATAGGCGCCAAGTGAGCAATAAAACGAGAGATTGTCTAGGAAAATCCGAGACTGGTCTGACTGGGCAACGTCCTGATAGACGATATCAACAGGCCCACCTACAAGAGGCGCATATGATGAAGGATATCGTGCATCACTTATGATAGGGATGATATTACTACGTGACTCTGAAAGCCATATCAGTTTTCTTGCAACCTGTGATGAGAATTCCACAGCATACACTACACCTTCTGGCCCCACGATGTCTGAAACATGGCTCACAGTAGTTCCAGATGATGCGCCTAGATAAAGGACGCGCGAACCAGGCTGGATGGGCATTTCTCGTAATCCGTTCTTGATTCCAGCAGCAAGCTTTGACCTTCTCGTCGACCAGAAACGATAGTGGTTGTTCTCAATGAGAATGACCTTTTCGCCATAGACACTCTGACGAGGTACAAGGGATCGTGTGGATAATGAGGACTTACCATTTTCTTCCATTAAGAATATGCCAGGGAATCTGTGTTGCTTTACGGTGACGTTCAACCTATCTCCCTCCTTTTCTTTTCCTTCGGTTCCCCGTGCGACCACCTTGGGATCTTCTGAGATGCGCTGTTTTCCGTGGAGTTCTTGTGACTTTACGAGAGGGTTTGGGAGGAGGTGCGCTGGGATTCTGGCGTTGTATCTCGGCTAGCCGGACTTCAAATTGTTCCCTGAGATTGCATTTGGTGGTGGATTCTGCATATGCGTCTATTTTTGCTGCAATGGAAAGCTTCCCAGCCAACGCACGTGCGATCTTTCCTCGTTGCCAGTATGGTGCAGAATGGATCTCGGCAACCTGGTAAATCACTCCATGTTTTGGGGGATCAGCGCCGGTCTTCAAACTTCTAAAGAGAGCCTTTTCTGCCCCTAGGATCTGAAGCGTGCTCGAAGGCTTCCTCGCAAGATCCTTCAGTGAGCCAGCAAGCCTGATGAGTTTTGCACCGACAAGCGGGCCCACAAGAGTCGTGATGTTTGGTGCTATGTCATTCATCACAGTGGAGACATATTCCTCGAGTGCCCTCCTCTGGTCATATAGATTAAGGATACTTTCGGCCAGTAAACGAATCACCTTCAGATCCGCAGGGGTCATGCTGGCCCCGAGAGTGTCAGAGGAACTTAGTATCTTCTCTTTTAGGGAGTCGGGAATGATGGTCATGTCGAGGGTTTCCTTTGTGATATTCGTTCTACTCCCACACACTCGGACAATGCTGGCGAAGTGTTCATGGTCTTCGATGATGTCATTCAATAATGGAAAATGCAGGGAATACCACTCTCTGAGGCGCATCGCTATCATATTGATCGATTTATCAATCTCATCTACCCCATCAATCGCGTGTTTGAGTGACAAATCTTTTTCTTCGCTTGCCTCACTGACAGCAGACCGTGCTAGTTTCAATCCGACTTCTCTACGGAACAAGTAGACTGTTTCACGAGATTTTGCTACCCCACGTTCTATCAGCTGGCTGTCATGAATGGTGTGGAACCATTTTATCACGGGGTCATTATCCCGAGATTCAATGGGAACAGGAACAATCGTAGAGAATGCAGACCCAAAGTTGGAGTCCGCCACTACCACTGTCGCATCATCAGGAATTCCCTCTGCAATCCGTTCAAGATAGTTGGTCACAACTGCATTGGTCAGGTTTCTAACATTGTCTACCGATTCATCCACATCTGGGTATGTAAGCACTTCGTGTAGTATGTTACTTTCATGATCAAGGAGATAGATCCCGAAAACATTGAATGTGGCATAGACCTGCATTATTGACCAACTCAAGAGTATGGGAAATCGTATGGATATGCAAATAAATCCATTCTTGGATTACACATGGGAGCATCCAAGCGATTTTGTCGTCGAGCTTATTACAGATATATTCCCAAAACAGGACTGGTGATTTCTTGGAGATTGAAGGATACTGGCTTGCCTCGGGAATATTGGGCGTTTCTGGTTCAGTGATGAAGCGGGTGTATGAGGCTGGTGCAGATGTAGTGGTTACGAAATCCATCGGTCTGACTCCTAGAAAGGGACACCATGGACCAGTTCTGGCGTCTACCCGCCACGCATTATTGAACGCGGTGGGTCTGACAAATCCAGGGATAGAGGAATTCACAGCGGAACTGTTCATACTGAGGAATGCTGACGTCCCCGTTGTGCTCAGCATTTTCGGATCAACTATAGAAGAAATAATCAATGTTGCTCAAATTGGCGTCGAATGTGAACCTGATGCTATCGAATTGAATCTATCATGTCCTCATGCAGAGATTGCACAGATTTCACATGACCCAAATTTGACCTATGAATACGTAAGAGCAGTGAAAGACGTCGTGGACTGTGATGTATATGCGAAGATAACACCTAATGCATCGGATATCGTTGCAATTGGTAAGGCTGCTGAAGAGGCGGGGGCCAACGCAATTGTTGCTATCAATACTGTTAGGGCGATGCGAATAGATATCTACCAGCAGAAACCAGTCTTGGGTAATTTGGTAGGAGGGTTATCAGGGCCAGCCGTCCTTCCTATCGCGGTAAGGTGCGTCTACGACCTATACGGTGCCCTTGAGATTCCGATAATCGGAGTAGGTGGTGTCACTACATGGCAGGACGCCATAGAAATGCACCTAGCCGGCGCAAGCGCCATTCAAATTGGAACCGCCATTATCGGCGGAATAGAAATCTTTAGAGAGATTAAATCTGGAGTGGACAAGTATCTTCAATCATTTGGAATGTCACATATATCAGAGTTGGTTGGATTGGCAAATATTCGGGGAGATGAGCGAGAAAGATGAGAATTGACAGGTTAATGGGATATCCTTGCTCAGTCCGGATTAGGCGGACACAGAAGGAGGCTCAGAATACAACTACGATCGAATTCGATTTGCCACATCTAGACAATGATGTTCAAGCGGGCCAGTTCATGATGGTCTGGGTTCCAGAAACAGACGAAATCCCGATGAGCATTTCATTCTGGGAACATCCCATTGTCCAAATCACTGTGAAAAGAATTGGCGCAGCCACAGCACAGTTGGCTGGCGTGGGTGTGGGGGAGTGGATTGGTGTAAGAGGACCATTCGGGAATCCCTTTTCATTGAATAGCAGGAAAGCGATGGTGGTTGCGGGAGGGATAGGAATAGCACCGTTACGTCTATTGGTACATTCACTTCTCGATAAGGGTGCAGAGGTGACCTTACTTGTTGGAGCAAGGACAAAGGCAGAATTGATTCTCTATGATTTCAATCACATAAAGAATAGTAGATTCCATCTTGAGATTACAACTGATGATGGGTCTGCTGGAAAAAAGGGATATGTCACGACCATAGCAGAGGAATTGCTTGCAAGTAGCGATGTTGACCGTCTATACACCTGTGGTCCAGAGGAGATGATGGTTGAACTCCATCAGTTGGCAATGGGTCATAGCATCAAATTTGAGGCATCCCTAGAAAGATACATGAAATGTGGATGTGGGATATGTGGGACCTGTGGAATGGATCCAACAGGGGATTTAGTATGTATTGATGGCCCCGTGTTCTCGGGGGAGCATCTTTCCGGGGTACATGATTTTGGCCGGTTCTGTCGGGATCCGACAGGAAAAAAAACACCACTTTGAAATAAACAGCAATCCTCTGGTTGTCATGTGGGCAATTGAAGCGGTAATCTTTTATAGGATAGGTTAACCTATCCTACCGAGGCTGAGTGATGAGAGAACAACGAGTCGTTCTGATGTTGGTGGCGATAGTTCTTCTGACTGAACTGAACTCTACAGCATCAGGTGTTCCGGATCCATTGTTCAACACATCAGCCAATGCAATTACTCTCAAAATTGATTTTGGCAATGGCACAGTGCAAGAGTTTTTCGACATTAAGGGAGAAAATGTGTACGAGGTGACCAATTCGGCAACGTCTGTAGAGGTCGAATGGTATGGCGACCTTGTGTATGTCGTTTCGATTTCTGGGGTTCACGAGGATGCTGATGCCAACCTTTTTTGGCAATACTGGGTGAATGGGGAGCTTGGCGGAACTGCGGCAAACAAGTATCTCTTGGCTGATGGAGATGAAATCGAGTGGAGATTGCCATCTCAGACATCCAATGAGCCAACAGACATGCAGTTTGATGCTTCCATTGTTATCGGAGGAAGCCTCGTAGGTGTCACTGCCATTGTGGTGCTTTTCATACTGAAAATAAAACAACAGAGGAATTGATTATATGAAATATCGATTGTGTGCAACACTTGTACTCGCGGTTGTATTTTTACAACCACTATTGATACCTACGGCCCAAGGGTATAGTACGATTCTACAGCCACAAGGATATGGAAATACTACCATAACTTGGACTATAATTGACGCTCCCGAACAGGCCTTTGGATGGTGGGGGCCGGGGTTTGTCTTTCTGGGTAAATGGATTGCTGAGGATGGGACGAAAATGACCTATGAGATAACCGAAGTCGGCGGCTCTAATAGATACCTTACCGGAAATCTAGTTCTCGGAAATCTTAGCATATCCACGAACAATACAGAGATTGCAAACAATCTCATTCTGGGTCTTTCCGGACTAGTATCTTGGAGTCCAGGAGTGGCAATCCCTGTAAGTGGTGACAGTATTCAGAAAGAGAATACGACAGCCTATGCTGCGGTTGAAAGAGCCTCAGGCAATTGGCTCAATGGGACATTACAGTCACGGTATGAGAACATCACTGTAAATGGAATCGAGTACGAGTGCATAGTCTGGGACTTTATCCAAGATCCAGTCCTTTATGGTAAACCACAGATTACAACTCTCGCGTATGATCTAGCAACGGGTGTGCTGGTACGGGGGAACTCGACGTATACATTTGATGTCCCATATATCCTAGTGCTGGAACTTGATTTCATTTCGATTCCTCAGCCAGTAGATGTTGGGACGATTTCTTTGATTATTGGAGGACTGGGCGTTGGTGTGATTCTCGTCCTCGTGCTCTTGAAAAGGAAGCCCTAGATGTGTGAAGCGCATGGGAGAAAAGAAGGAGAGATATTTCATCCCGAAAAGTAAGCGAGTGGCAATCATTGCCAACATGACTGCCCTCGCACTTCTCGGTAATTATGTGCTAGTTCCAATCCCAAATGTCGAGTTGGGGACTGTCATAATCTTCATCACGTCACTTGTGTTTGGGTTAGAAATCGGGATATGGACGGCTCTGTTGACTTCCTTAATCTTTGCATCCTTCAACCCATGGGGACCGTTCATCCCTCAAATCTGGACGACCCAAGTCATTGCATGGATGTACGTTGCCGCGGTTGGAGGGATGATGCGTCCAAAAGACTTGACCACATTTCAAAGCAGGCGCAAGATGTTCATCACTGGGGGGTTTTTGGCGTTCATTTTTGATTTAGTGACGAACATTGGATATTCACTTGCCTTCGGGATCCAATATTATATTGCAGTTCTTTTTGGCCTACCATTCATGATCATTCATGTGGTTTCAACTTCAATTATTATGGCGGTTGTTGTACCTGCTGTCGAACCAATACTCAAGAGAGATTTGGCGCCAATGATATGGGAGGGGATTACACAGTATTCTAAAGGAAACTCGATTTTAGAAGTTGAAAGGAAGAGCATATGAAGGAATAGTGGTACATCTTCCAGAGATTGAAAGGAACTATTTATTTTCGCACCCCGATAGTGATGCCGCGTACGAATCTTTTCTCATAGTTCCTCTTATTGCGGATTCGGGGAATTGGTGTGTGTCTTTCACGGCCTTGAACCTTTGGAGTGGATTCTCTGACTTTTCCAGCTTTTGTAAGTGAACCGTGTGAACCAGGCATCTGTATGTCCTCTTGAGCAAATCCCCATTATCCGAATATAAGACTATCTAATCGGCAACGGAATTATGACTGCTTTCTCGACTCACGATACTCCTCTACAATTTCAATAAGATGATCCTCAATCCTTTTTCTGGCTCGTTCTTTTGTTTCCAGCATGAATGATTCCAATTGCTTCTCAAACTTCTTCCGGCTAATGAAAGCAAACTCATCAATTCGTTGCAGCTCAACCGACCTAGCATCAATCACGGGAATTGTGGCATCAACAAGTGTTTCGACTGACAGATGGGATAAAGGGGTATCAAAAATAACTGCTCGAATCTCCCGTTCTATGAGAAGATTGGCAGTTTGCGGTCCGGCGCCGGATCCATCTTCAAAAAGAATGACATCTCCGGACCTAATACCGACTTTTCTCAAGTATTCTTCGATGCTCTCACGAGTGAAGTGAGGGATTGTCTTGATTGCAAGCATATCACCTCGCATCTCAAGTCTCTTGACACCGACTAGTCTATCAAGTCGTAGTTCGAGACCTCGAATCCTGTTCCGAAGTCTTTCGTTCTCTGTACGCAGGGTATTTATCTCCGACTGTTTCTTTGAAACTTCTCGATCCCGTTTCACACGCCAGTAGTTTTCTCGGTTCATTATCTTGATGCTGTACTCCAACTCATTCTCCCTAAAACGAAGGTATTCTATATGCCTACGAAGATCGTTCATCTGCTCTAGAAGAAGACCATAGTCTTGTTGTAGGTCACTGTACTTCTTCTTAAGTGCTGCAAATTTCTCTGGTGTGAGAGGTTCCTCCTCTATAGGACGAGAGGGGATTTCCTCGATGACCTCAGACTCCTCACGGTTGAGTTTCGATATAGCCTCCGCCATTGGCATCCCTTTAATCACTAATGCTTTGAGGTGATTTCTGTCGATGGAGATTTGGTCATCTCGAATCTTCTTATCGATCTGTTGTAGTTTGGATTGGATTCTTCGATAGGCGTAGACAGCAGCAGTCAACGCATCCCGCTCATGTGCATTTCGAATTCTCATATCGCTTGAGTATTCTCTTGCAAGTTCCTGTTTTTCCGATACAGGAATGGGCCTGTCTGGAGTGAATATCTCAGCATTTACAGCTCGTGCTACTTTCTCAACTAGATTAGGAGCTTGCGGCACATCTGAAGCGACTATGACGGGGATTCCTTCTTCGTATACCAGCCGGATTATGTCAGCGCGAACTAACCCTTTTCTGCTCACAAGTCGATGTATGTGGCCGTTTAGTGTGAGAAGACATATTGCAGCAGTTGTTCCGGGGTCTATGCCCAAAATGAAATACCTTGGGGTCGTATGAGTGGGAACAGGTTTAGGCTCTAATGGGAGAAATTCCGTTCTTTTTCGAACTGGAGATATCAGTACGTTGAAATCGCCACCACGTTTTGACTCAATCAGCCCTTTAACTGCTGGGAGGGGTGCGTATGCAATAAGTCGAGCACTTGCATAGCCAAAGTCAGAGTGGCGGATGTCTTTGTCATATGGAATCTCTGCAATCTTCAATTCATTTTCGATATGTCGTGTCATCTGTTGGATAAGAGAATGAAGCTTTCTGCGGTATCGGTTTGCGCTTTGTCCACCACGCCCCATCTTCCGCCCTCGGGTAATCTTGATCTCTGTCTGTTCGCTGAAACACTCGACAGTATATCCGACTCCAAGTGCAACGAGTTGGGCGGCAATTCGAGCGGACTCTAGGGGAGATGGTTTCCCCCGACAGGGAATTTTATGCCTTCGAGCAAGCGCCTTTAGCGAAGATTGGTGGGGCGGCACCCCTGTGACTTGAACTATCTTTGTCTTTGTTGGCAATCGCTCAACTAGGTTGAACAGTGATTTGCTGTCTGGGACTATCTCAAAGATGTTATCTGTGCAAAGAAAAAGCGGTTCAATCTCTCTGACGAGTTTGAGTAATCCCCTTCGGGAAATCTCGGAATATTCGTTAAGAATGACACCTTGTTTCATGATTATTGCGGCGAATTTCGGGACTGACCGTGACCGAGGGCTGTGTGAGGGAAGAATATCAAAACCAATTATAAATCCGCCTTTGTCTTCCATATGCTCGCACTCGATTCGTGATTTTCGCAGTATATCCTATAAGCATTGACATCGGACAAGTGCCATTTCCCCAAGTTTATTTTCATTCATAGTAATCTTATTAAACCCGTACTTGAACGAATCGCCCACTTGATGCGAGGTGTGACATTGTCGGAAATACTTGAAATCAATAATGACGAAGAGATCTTGCGAATTGGCCGTGCTCTCTCTTCAGGCACTCGCCTTAAAATCTTGAAATTGCTACTTGAGGGTGAAAAAGATGTAACTAGGGTAGCGACGCACCTCGGTGGAACTGAGGCAAATGCTAGCGCGCAAATCAAGATATTGTATGAGGCTGGTCTTTTAGACTATAGATATGAGCCAGGTCAACATGGTTTGAAGAAGATATCAAAAACGAAAATCAAGAGAATCATAATAGATTTGTAATTGTGAAAAACGGCCCATCCGACTTTGTTGCAAGCGGTCACTTGCTAAGATGGGCTTTCCACCTTTTTATCCGTCGAATGATGTTGTCCCGTTCTTCAGGACGAATGCCACGTCTACCCCGCGCTCTTAGGAATTTCAATACAATGTCCATGTCGCGAGCAACTTTATCATGCTTGGAATCATCCATTATCAAGTCGTCTTTGGCAGCCTGAAGATACTCAGCAATCACCTCAGCGGGAGAGCTTCCTGTAGTTAGTTCATGGCTGATAGGATCTAGCAATCTCGAAACCCGAACATCAAATGCCATATCAGGACTATCACTCGTTCGTGATGGTGCTTCAGAGCGCAGACTTTTTTCTGGAGTATCATTCTTAGAAACTCGGTCTGGTGATTCTGGAATCTTTACTTTTCCGGAGGTGTCTTCTGTTGTTGTGGTTGAATCACTTGTTGACAAGAGTGACTCCAGATTCAATGGTTTTTGGCCTAGTCGGATGCGTAGCTCACGGAATTGATCGAAGAGTTCTACCAATCTCGCTTGCATATCATCGATTATCTTGTAGATATCATCTAATCCATTACTCTCAGACATGGTAGCCCCAACTTAGTTTCTCGTGCGTGTTTATCAGATTATTGGTTGTTTATCTGTGACCTTTCTGTTCAGACTTTAGCAGTGCCTCAGAAAGATTTTGAGTATGATCTTTTGGTTCAAATGACCTTTTTCTAATTTTAACAAAAGTGGGAACTGACACAGTTTCGCCAACAAAGAGAGCCTCACCCACTTCCAGCGTGGTAATCGCATCCAATGAAGACCTGTCAATTCCCTCACTGGATCTTCCGATATGATCTAAATCATAGGGGTTAGTGCATCGAAGAATCACTTGGTTGCTACATTGACTGAGGACTGTCGTAGATAATTTCACAGGACGTTGTGTGACCAGACATAACAGAGCATAGAACTTTCGCCCCTCACGTGCAATCGTTTCAATCCTTGGTTTCGGAATTGCAAGCTCGTGCCTGCTTTCTGGACAGAATTGATGTGATTCTTCTAAGATTAATAGAAAAGGAGGTATTCTGTTTTGGCGGCGATAGTTCAGTAGCTCTCCTACCAGATGGGACACAATGATTTGTTTCTTCTTCAGGCTTATGAAATCGCTTAAATCAATCAGGGTGACTTTCCCAGGACGGATTATTTCCACAAGCTTGGGGAAAGCTTCTTTCCCAAAAAGCCCAGTGCTTTCAAGGTTGAATAGCCATCCAATGAGTGCTTCTCTTGTGTTTTTGCTGATAGTATCATCATCTTTGACTTTCTGAATGATATCGGAAAGATTGTACTCTTTCTTGAGACTTTTTCGGATGTCTGATATCGCCATCCGAAGATCACGCTTCTGTACCTCGCTCATTCCCGAGGCGAAAGACCCCAAGGCTTCTGCGGTCAATGAACTCACAGGTATTTGAATATGGGCGCCTCGGATGTGTTCGACCTCGAAACTGTTCTCTGGAATGCCCAAGTCATGGGCCGATAGGTCTTGAAGGTACGAATATTCTCCATGCACATCAATCACTACAACACTCAGCCGTCCCTGCTCTCTTGACCGCTTGAGCAATTCTTCCAACATCACAGAGATGAAGTAGCTCTTTCCAGCACCAGACATGGCTAAGACAGCGACATGTTTTGACAGTAATTTATCAACGGAAGCCCTGAATTCAACATTATGATTGGCAATGGTTCCAAGATTCAATCCATCTTCTGCATCCAACCGGAGGAACCGTGCAAGAACGTCTTCTTCAATCCTCCGAACCACCGCACCAGGTGAAACAGCCGTATAAGGTCGTACCGTGCGGTTGTTAATCCAAAAACCTACAACTCTAGTATGTGCAAGGGTATATTGCCAACGATCCGTCGGGAATATAGAACGAAGAGGTTCGCCCCGCGACTGGTATTCTCTAACAGCTTCTGCATGCTGGAAGTATCTATTAGTGCGAACCAAGTCTCGAACACTTGCAACGACAGTTCCAAACTCGGCTTCAACGGCAACAAACTCGCCTCGTTTGACAGTCACTTCGTTAAGCCCTCCTTCCAGAACAAAGGAGAACTCGAGAACATTAGGATCTTCATTTGTGCAGATAACTGTTCCAAGTCGATGGCTAGGATGGTATGCAGGCAAAGATTCAACCTCCAAAAGGGTTCCGCGCCCTTCTCTTTTCAATAGTGGAGTAAGTTAGACCGGACAACGCAAGCAAACGGTCAATGACCAAACGGGTTTCGTTATTGCTAATCTTGGCTCGAGCGTCTGCTTCAAGAATTGGGGTTGGCAGTCCGAATTCCGGATGTTGATATGAAAGAGGAAGTATGGCTGAAAGAGCTCTATCTAGTTGACCAATACCTTCAACACCTTCCGATTTGACCATCACCTCGATTCGCAGAGGCAAGTCATCTCGTGCAGTTTTGAGATAGGTCACCCAGATTGACGATGCCCATGGTACCAAATCTGCAGGAAGTGTTGATACTGACTGCTTAATCTCATTAGTATATCGAAATATGAATGTCCGCTCGCCTTCTTCGAGAAACGTATCTAACAAATCACAGTCGCGGGATATCTTTACTAACCACCGATAATCTATTCCTTGCATCTTCTCATAGAGATCAGACTTCCGCAAGAGATGAGGTAGGAGGTCTCCAAGCATTTTGGTAACCCGTGTCGACCGACTGTCCTTAACGATACCCACCAACATTGCTCTCTTTCTCGCCATCTTATTATAGAGCTGCCTATATAACGCCAGAACCTCTTGGAATTTGCTTTCAGTGGCTGAACCTACTGGAGGACGGTCTCGGGGATGGTAAATCAGACTCCCGTCCATAAGAACGATATCTACGTGAAATTCATCAACAGCAGAGATGGCCACTTTGAGTTCCTCTGCAATCCTTTCCAGTGAAGCAAGTTGATCAAGTTCTTGTCCAGACATAGATAGCATGACAAGTTTGGCGTTTGGTTCAGGAAAGGCATCAGGAAAAAAATCCACAATAGGGCCACCATCAGATTGAAAATGGAATATGACTGCAATAGCACGGGTCAACAACAGATCCATTGCATTGAAACGCTTTCGAGATAGCCCACCATCGATCCCAGCAATCCTCAAGCCGTCTAACTGCGTAGGTACAATCCTCGTTGTGAACCTTGTTTCAAGTGTATCAATTACTAGTGCGGGATATTTGCCTAGATCAATCTCATGTTTTATTTCGCGCATTGCTTTGCCAAATCGTGATTTTGTCGTTTCGACCCGTTCAATCTCATCCACCAATAGTGATAGCATCTTGTCAAGATTCTTATCCACTATGACTCCCTCATTGCCTTATAGTCCAGTCCAGCCTTGATTAACCCAAGGTACAGTGGATGCGGTTTGCTAGGCTGTGATTTGAACTCTGGATGATATTGAACTCCAATCCAGAATGGGTGGGTTGTTAGTTCGACGGCATTGATAATTGTACCAGAGGGGTCATATGCGGCGATTTCTAATCCTTTCTCTGCCATCCGACTGACATAGCGTTCGATGAGGTGATATCGATGGCGAAAACGTTCACGGATATTCTTGGTGCCATATAACTGATAGAGGAAGCTTTCTTCCCTTAGAACAACTTCATGTCCGCCTAAGCGCATTGTACCTCCCATATCCTCAGTTGTTTTTTGCTCGTCCATCAGATCCACGACCGGAAATAGGCTATTGGAATCTACCTCAGTGGTATGGGCACCTTTCCAACCCATTAGATGACGAGCAAAAGCAACAATCCCCAATTGAGCACCATAGCATATTCCAAGAAAGGGGATTTTCTTGTCAAGGCTTACTGCTGCAGCATTAATCATACCTTCAACCCCCCTTTTTCCAAACCCAGGAGTCAGCAAAATGCCATCTACTTCAGCAAGATCCTCCACTAGGCACTCCACATCACAACGCTCTTCTGTTTCAATCCATTTGATCTCAACTTTGGTACCCAGAGTAGCCGATGCGTGGAAGAGAGCTTCATTGATGCTCTTGTAGGAATCACCAAGGCTAGTATATTTTCCAGGCATTGCAATTGTGACTGTATTCTTGGGGTTCCTGAATGATTTCACGGTATTAATCCAATCATCTGTTATAGCGGAGCGATTTTCGAGTCCTAGATGGGTGGTGATGATGCTCCCTAATTCCTGTTCTTCAAAGGACAGAGGAAGCTGATAGATGACAGGGATATCAGGATTGGAAATCACTCTATTTTCAGGGATGTTGCAGAATAAAGCGATTTTTCGTTCTGCAGATTCAGTCAGTTCTTTTTCAGCCCTACACACGACAATATCAGGTTGGAGCCCCAATCCTTGGAGTGTTCTAACACTATGTTGAGTGGGCTTTGTTTTGAATTCGCCAACGGAAGGCATGTAGGGTACTAGTGTGACATGGACGAATGCTACTCGGTTTCGGCCGACTTCCCTCGCAAGCTGACGAACCGACTCTAAGAAAGGCATTGCCTCAATATCACCCACAGTGCCCCCAATCTCAACTAGAACAACATCGGGTATTGGATCTTGGGCAGCTGCATCCCATATTCTCTGTTTGATTTGATCAGTGATATGAGGTATGATTTGAACCGTGCTACCGAGGTAATTCCCTTTACGCTCTCCCAAAATAACAGACAGATAAATCTGGCCTGATGTGATGTTCTGGGAAGGATGAACTTCGATCCCAGTAAACCTCTCATATGTTCCAAAATCCAAGTCTATTTCGGATATCTTGAATTCGAATCCCTCAACAGGTTTGAACACCCATGTCTGATCGGTAACGAATACCTCGCCATGTTCGATGGGATTCATTGTGCCTGGATCTATATTCAAGTAGGGGTCAATCTTGAGAATCCTAATTTTATATCCTCTGAATTGTAACAGTTTTGCAATCGAGGCAGTTGTGACTCCTTTCCCTATTCCGGACAGAACTCCTCCGGTGACGAAGATGAATCTTGCGTGATTTTTCAAGGACTCCAAGAATAATACCTCAGAGATGTTGCCATTCATTTGAATGGGTGAATTCAGTCCAGCGGCATGATTCGATTCGTATAAAGTAATCGCTGAGAGCGAAATTATCGCGCTGAGGACATCATGGCATTCGATTTCATGGCAGCATGAAATAGTCTTTCGAATGCTTCCACCACATTAATACCATTCATTGCTACACTTCGGATGATGGGTATTGAGGGAGGTATCTTGAGATGTCTTCTAAACCTATCTTCATCGATTGCATCGGGTAAATCCTGTTTGTTTAAACAGACCACAACAGGTAGAGGATGTTCGTCTTTAGGCATTAGATCCATTAGTTCGTTCCAACTTGCAAGGTTCTCATCCAACAGTGATTTTTGTGAGTCGGCAACAAAAATTATTCCGTCAGACCCGACTAGAACCACTTCTCGTGTTGAACGGTAGAAGTCTTGACCTGTGGCAGACCAGACATGTGTATTAATTGTCCAGCTGTCACCCAAAGTAAAAGGAATGGATCCAAAATCGCAAAACATCGTTCGGCCGACAGTGTTCTCAATCGAGGTCAATCTGTCTGCACAGTCCAAGCTTTTGAAAAGCCATTTTATGGATGTGGTTTTTCCACTCATTGCGGGTCCGAAGAATACGATTTTTAGTCCAATAGTTCGAGTTCCATAATCAACAATCAAAATCTCTACCTCCTATCCACCCCACATACTATCGACCCAAGCTCCCAAACCAGAGAGTGCCCCGGTCTTCACGCAGTCTGAAAAGTCCTCATGCCATTCGGCGTGAATGAACCTGATCAAATCCTCAAGCCCTCCACCATCCCATCCAATAGCTTCACATAGATTACGCTCTGTAAGAACGGTAGAAGCGCCCAACTCCCTTGCCAGCCGAATCCTTGAAAGAAGAGTCACTGCTCGTCTTGCAGCATGTACAAAGTTGTTCACCTCTTCTTCAAACATATCTTGAGTAATCGTTTCTGCTTCATCATCAATGTTCAATACTGCATAAACCGTATCATGTGATATTAGGGTGCCTTTCAGGGATTTACCTAAAAGACGACGAATTCGTTCTAATGACTGCGTCTTTCGTGTAAGAATCTTGTTTACTATCTTCTTTTCGACATTTAGATTGCTTTCGTTTTCACTAAAAAGGGTGAATTTCATTGATGAAGGAGCGACCAGTTCAAGATGGCCATATGATTTTGAGGTCTGTGTGATATAGGTGATGACTTCTTCTAATTCAGGCCTACTGACGTAGGAACCTTCTGACTTGTTTGAGAGTGCGACCCCAATAATCCATCCGGAGAAGTTACGATTGCGCTCTAGAGCTAATCTAAGATTTGATGCCAGGCTGTAAACAATAGTCCTGTTGACCTCATAATTATGTCGCTCCTCCTCCCAGACTGATAGTATTTCATGCTCGGATGTGAAGTCCCTCCAAAACACAAGTCTGTGGCGGTGTGGGGCTAGATGGGTGACACTTTCGACCAGATCGTCGACAAGTTCGATATCACTTCCGGTTACGAGTATAGGGATGCGTTTCATAACGGAGTTAAATAACTGGGGGAACGCCTCATCAAGCAATTCGATGAAACGCAGAATTGAATAGCTCATGGGTTTCGCCTCGCTAGAATGATGTCCTTTGTGGTTTGTTCGGAAAGTATTAGTTTCCGTAAATCTTGAGGAAGAACTGGTTTCTCAAGGGTAGCAGTACTCAGGATTCTTTGGGCTTCCATCAGGTAATGCCTTAATAACAGACGCATTAGTCCCAGCTTCTGTGCGTCCTTTCGTACCCACAGGCTGAAAACACCATTCGGTACGCTGTAGATGAAATGCCGGGTCGCATTGGTTTCGCACAGAACTGTCTGAAGGGAGCTATTCCGCAATGTTCGCACAACTCTTTCAGAAGCATCATGCAAAGCAAAAGACATTGCTGCCAAGCGGTCATTTGCGAAGCCCTCCAAAGAAACACGCACTCCACCGCTGAGCGAGAGGAAAACCGATTGTATGTTTGGAATGCTATCATGTATTTGTCGCAATATTGACCGCAATGCAAGTGCTTGTGATCGATCAAGAGAAAGCATCGATCGGGAGGTTGAGTAGCTCGCTTCGCTCCCGTCGACAACTGCGAAGCCACTAAGAATCCTCCGTGTTTCCTCCGAGCTATATGAACGAAGAGGAGGTAATCGTCCTTCCATATGCTGTCGAAGTAGGAAGGAAACACGTTTCAGGCTGTCACGCATTTCGATGAATAATGCTGCCAAGTTAACTCGTGGTGCCGTTGTAATTGCAAGAAAATAGTCAGGATTGTTGGGGAGAGATGCAAGAAATACCTTTGAAGTTTCAGACTCCATCAACAGATACTTAAATTCCCCATGAATCAGTCGTGCAACACCGAAAATCGCACACGTGGAAGATGCAACAGCAAAAATCTCCTCCTTACTAAACCAGACACCAGCACTTGCGATAGGTAGACCATCCTTTTGGATCAAGACAATATTTTCTACTCCGGGAATCGTCTTTATGTTCTGCAAGGCTTCATTGAGTTCATCAGTCACAAGCTCAGCTCCAATATCATCATTGGCATTCCAATGATAAATCGCCGACTTGAGTATATAACCTCCTTATTCTCTAAGAGAGAAACCAAGTTTTGGAAGGACGCGAGAGTTGACTTCATGTTAGTTGAGAAGCCAATTCATACCGTTTTCAACTGAGATGTGAAACTACGAACACATCACATATGAATCAGTGCGGCATCTGGTACCTCTTGGAATATCTCTCTGGCGGCACGTCCTACTTTTGCCCTATGATGGTCAAACGTATACACTCTGATGACATCGAGATAGACTTTCATCATCTGTGCAATATTTGAAAACTCGGACAGCTTTCTAGGGATTCGTTTCCCTTCAATGGTTTCAAAGATGTGAATCTCCATAGGGTCAATCTGATGGGGATTGTATGGTACAGAAGGTAATGTCGGAACATCTACTATCACATCTTCTGATGGAACCTTAGCAATTTCCGCAATTTCATCCTGTATACTCTCACGAACTTTTTTCTTTGTGAGGATTTTAGATACAAATCGATCCTCAGTATGTAGCACTTTCTCGAAAGCTGACTTGTACAAAATTCTAGAATCAAGCATATTCATCATCTCTGACGCCTCACGCGCATAATCGGATTCTGTAGGTTCGATGCGCCGGATGCGAGATACCAAGGACATGTCATCAAGCGCAAGAAATTCATCAGTGGTAGAGAATTTAGTTAGGTCTAATACCCTATCGGCTGCAGTAATGAGCCTGATTAGCATAACTTCCACACTGCGGACGGTCTTGTGATAATATACATTCAGAAACATTTCGTATCGCGCAACAAGGAATGATTCTAATGCACCTCTGGCTGCTAGGTCGAATTGTAGTTCAAATTCATTGGTTATTTCAACACTTGCCATCAGCCGATAGATATCAACTAATCCATAGTTCACACCACAGTAGAAAGAATCACGTATCAGGTAGTCCATCTTGTCAGAGTCTACCTGGCCTGCAACAATCCCACTTACCACACCATCTTTTTTCTTGGTTCTACGTCCCCTCACTAAATCAGCAATGCGCGCTTTCCGAAAGCCTCCATCCTCGATGATATCACCGACTACACTTTCTTTAATTATCCACTCTGTCACATCTTCATGATTTCGTCCTTGTCGTTCGATCAAGGGTTCCTCAAATACATGGCTGAATGGACCGTGTCCAAGATCATGAAGTAATCCTGCAAGTCGCACTTCTTGTAGTACATCATCTCCAAACCCTATTTGTCCAAGGAGTCGCCTTCCTACTAGTCCTGCCAGATACATAGCACCTATACAATGCCCGAACCGTGTGTGTTCAGCTGTCGGGTATACATAATGTGCACCTGATAGTTGTTTGATTCGTCTTAAGCGTTGGTAGGGCTCGGAGTTGACTATTTTTGCTTCTAGATCTGTCAGACCGATGAAGCCATGGATAGGGTCGTTAATCTCAATGTTAAAGTCCATTATTAATCACCGTTTGGAGTTTTTATGGAGGCTCGAATGAGCGTAGCTCCTTTGTCAGTCGGTCTTGGGTTTGTATGCTTGATACACAGAGAGGAATATGAATGCTGTCTGCAATGCGTACTGCCAATGGATCCAGCTCTTTTACACCTTGTAATATTACAACGGCAGGCTTGACTGCTACGGATGTGCCAATCTGGCTTGCTTTTATAGCTACCATAGGAGACCTGCCGGTCTTCACATTTGTAAGAATCGCAGCCCTCTGTGTAGTCCCACCATACAATCGAAGTAGTTGTTGGGGAGTAAGATTCACTATTGCCTTTACGCTATCCAAGGCAGTATAACCATAAATATCGCGGTCTAACAGACTTTTGTGTGTGAGAACCTTACAATCTAACTTTTCAACAAGGAGTCGCGATGGGATTGGAACACCAAATTCACGACTATCTAGAATAGCATCAGAGGCAATTTCTGGACTGACAAGCTTCTCTAGTGCCATTGCAATCCTTCCGCCGTTTGCTGCATCCATGTCAATGAGACCTTCTACAAATCGTTTGATGGTTTCGACTCGTGGAGATTTACGTCTTCCACTCTCATAGTCGCTTATCACGGATGGAGAAACATCAAGATGTTTTGCCAAATCTTTCTGTGAAATTTGAAATCGCTCACGCCATCGTTTCATCACAGCACCGGGGTCGTTCTCTGAAAGGCATATTTCTCCGGCCATGGTTTCTGCCAGTTTCTGCAGCGCCTCACTCTGATCCATGACGCGAAACAAGGTGGTTGTCCAGATAAGAGTTATTGCAAAACAGACATGTAACTTCGTCAAGTGACGAAAATACAGGATTATAGAAGAACCAAAGAACTCAAAGCACTTGATAATCTGTAATGCTTTATGTTCTTCATGTTTATCGTGGGTACCGCAGGCTCAGGAAAATCATTGCTTACTGCAGCTCTAGAGGAATGGCTAGCCTCTTCCGAAATCAGTGTAGCAGTGGTGAATCTAGATCCAGGAGTCGAATCCCCCCCATACACATCAGATGTTGATATTCGTGATTATGTCAATTATGGAGAGATAATGCAACAGTTTGGACTGGGACCGAATGGTGCGCTTGTAGCATCGCTCGATATGGGAGTGGGACATGTGAACGAGATCCGAGAAGAAGTAGTCGACCTAGGACGGGATTATGTCTTAGTGGATTGCCCAGGGCAGATGGAACTGTTCGCATACCGCAGCTCTGGACCGCTTATGGTTTCAGGGGTCAAAGAACAGGATTCTGCTCTTTCATTGTATCTGCTTGATTCGAACATTGCCCGGTTGCCATCAGGATTCCTATCATCGTTGTTGCTAGGATTGTCTATCAATATTCGGTTTGGATTGCCTCAGTTAAACCTACTCAGTAAGACCGATATCCTGTCTGATGAACTAGTTGAAGAGATAATCGGCTGGTCGATGGATCCCTATCTGCTTGAGGATGCTCTCGATGATTCCTCACAGGGACTGATTCGCGAATATTCCATCGCCATATTGAGAGTGATAAGGGAAATAGGAAGTGGCCCAGGAGTTATCCCGATTTCAGCCAAACAAGTTATAGGATTCGAAACTCTGTATGGTGAATTCCAGAGGATATTGCTTGGGGGAGATAATCTCTACGAGTGATATGACATTGCAGGAGTACTGTGTTTATTTGCGTGGTGATAACATTCCCCTTGGACAGGCCGAACTCGAATCATTCACTCGTTCTATCGGAGAAACAGCTACATTTGTTTGGGACAATCGGTTTGGGAAAGTCAAATGCAATGAAAGTACTTTCAATCTTCTGATGGATAGAATGGTTCTCATGAGGATGGGAGGGAAACTCCTATTCTCGACCAAGAGCCATTATGATATAGAACAGAATATTCATGATTTAACTTTTGCAAAGTTCGATAATCAGAATATACGATTCGCTGTGAGAGTGTTGGATTTTGATTCTCTGTTGGACGCAGGAGAGAGGGGGCGGATTGCATCAATGATTGGGAAAAAAATTGGAGATGTGACAAAGTGGCCTGTTTCGCTGTCTAATCCTGATGTGACTTTTGTGCTATATGTGACGAAGGATGGTTCACATTTGTGTGAAGCTGCTTTTTCACGGGTGTATAGAAATATCACGAGTCTAGCCCATAGGAGCAGGCCTTTTTTCCATCCAAGTATGATGAACGTATCTCTCGCAAGTGTCATGTGCAATCTTGCAGGGGTTATGCCAGGACAGATAGTTCTGGATCCTTTCTGCGGAGCGGGGGGCATTCTAATTGAGGCAGCAAGGATAGGTTCAAGGGTGATAGGGATGGATTTGGACTGGCGTCTTCTCAATGGTGCAAAAGTTAATCTACACACACTGCAGCATTCAGACTTCTGTTTGATCAAGGGTGATGCCCAGTCACCCCCACTCTTTGAAGTCGAGTGTATAGTAACTGATCCGCCTTATGGACGAAGTAGCTCGACCCATGGCTCAAGGATTGTAGAGGTGATAAGTTCATTTCTTACAGGTCTAGAAAGAGTGGGAGGGAATCCTATGATTTGTATGTGTGGGGATAGCAGAATGAACCTCGGTTCGCTCTTTCTTCAGATGGGTGGGTATATCCATCACCAAATCCGGATTCGCGTGCATCGTGGGTTGATAAGGGAGATATTCTGTGTATCATTCTAGTTGCGAATGATTCTGCCATCCTTTGTTGCAGGTGTGAACCAGTCAAGAAAGTATTCAAAGTCCTCATCTGTGGGCACATAGACGTACAGTTCAATGGCTCCCAGAGGAGGATCTTCGTCCTCGTCTACGATACTGATTTTTCCTCTAACAGCAGCTTGTTTGTCAAATTTGAGAATGAAAGCGGTTCCAGTCCAAGTGGACATTATTACTCGCTTAACGGCGTCAATGATCCTGTGCTCTTGGATAGCGGTTCTTACAGTATCAAGTGATTGGCGCTTTGAGAATTTTGCTTCAATCCAAGTTTCACGCTCGCCACTCCGACGTGTGAACAACTCTGTAGGAAAAAGATTTCTCAGTGCGTTTAGGATTATATCGAAATCCTCAGTTGGAAATACAGGACAGCGTATCGTGGTATTCATCTCAAAGGAACCTCTGTACAATCTCAGCCGAGTTCTTTTGCATTTTTTCAATGCTCGATTCATTTATGATCATAATATCGCTTAGTGCAATCACAGCTCCTAAGCCTACGGATAGTTCCCTTAAATCACGTTCCCTGAAAACATCCCAATTTGGGGGGGCATCTGGTCGAGCACGTTCCATCAATCGTTTGAACCGTATGAGAGGAGATGCATGAACCCCAATTATAGTCATCTTCTCGGCGTAGTCATCAAATACATCGATTTCTGCAAGACTCCTGCAACCTTCAATTACAGTCGTAGGCGAGTGGTATTGTTCTAATTCTGAAATACAATACTTCGCAACAGCGCCTGGCCCTTCTTTTTGTCTTAGCTCTAGCATTACCTGTTTAGTATTTGCAGGGTTAGGTTCTAATCCTCTTCGTTTAGTTTCAGACCGGATAACATTACCCATGACGATTACTGGAATTCCAGCTACACGAAACGCATCAGCCAACAAACCTTTTCCAGCACCAGGCATACCTGTAATGATTACTAAATCCATCGTTCTATTCTCGTTCAGCTGTGTTATCTAGACGACTAATTGTCGAGTTAGATTGTGTATTCTGGGGACTTTCTTGTTCTTACCGATTCAATCGTCTTGAGTATATCGTCGAGTGTGATTTTTGAAGCCCCTGTTGCAATGGCATTGTGCAATGCTTCTTTAAGGACTCTGTCCCTCAAATCACGCCCTGAGAACCCATCAGTTAGCCTAGCCAGATAATGGGTGTCACACACAAGAGGTATGGGTAGTTTCCTTGCATACAATTCAAGAATGCATTCCCGTTCTTCAGCATTCGGTAGTGGGAATTCAAAGGATGAGTCGAACCTGCTTCGTATCGCTGTATCAATAAGGTGGGGAGCATTCGTTGCTCCAATCACTATAACACCTGATCCTTCATCAGTTCGATCAAGTTCTGCTAGAAGCGCGGTTACAACTTCAGAAACATCACCACGTATTGATTGAAAGGATCTTGCCAGACCAATCGCGTCCAGTTCGTCGATGAATAAGATTGATGGGGCAATCTTTCGAGCGTCCTCAAACAACGCACTAATTCGACGTCCTCCATCACCTACATGTGTACCAATCAAATCTGATGCTTTCGTGGTGAGGATACCTGCATTGGCCTCGTGTGCAAGAGCGCGTGCCATCAAAGTTTTGCCGGTACCGGGAGAACCATGAAACAAGACTGCACGAGGCGCCCATTCGCCAAATGCCATGGGATTGCTAAGATACTTCAATATCACACGACATTTCTGTTTTATCGGTTCGTGGCCGATGATGTCATCGAACTCAACTTTTGGCCCTTGAATATTCGATTCCCTTGATTGTGATTGCAGAATAATCTCTGTATCTCTAGTGATTATTGATTCAGGGGGATCGATTTCTATAACCTGAAAAGCAAAATCAGGCATGACATACCGGTCAAAGAGATACATTCCCTTTTTTACGATGCTTCCAGCCCATTGTTCCCTTGCATAGTCTGCAAAGAGTTGTTCATTGTCAATCTCCAAACCGGATGGTTTGGGATCTCCTCGTAATCTAAAGGGATATCCGATATCGTGAATGACTACCCTTTTTGCCTCAGGAACCTCAAGACTTCTCTTTTTTTCGGCTTTTTTGGTCGATTCGCGTGATGTTGTAGGTAAGTCCAATCCTGAGTCCTTGCGCTTTTTCAATTGCACTCTTTCACCACATCGACTTTTTCTCCATGTGCTTTAAGACTTATCTTAAGGTGCATTGACCAGTAGCCTAATGTAGCTGCTTGAATTACGGATTGAAAAGGAGATACCTGAGATTGAGCGAACTACTTCGTGTCTTTCTTAGCATTGACATTGAGGACGAGCTAATACTTTCTGTAATCAGAGAGATTCAATCAAGGTTGGATCGCGACGCTGCCAAAATGAAATTCGTTGAGATCCACAATATCCATTTCACATGGCGGTTCTTTGGAAACCTGTCAGTAGATGCTATTGAGAAAATTAGATTAGAGCTGTCTACAATTAACTTCGCACCATTTGAGATTTTGATACAAGGGGTGGGTGTGTTTCCCAGAATACAGAAACCTCGTGTTGTTTGGGTCGGAGTTGCTGAGAACAGCGAAATGATGGAGCAGCTCAAGTCCAAGACAGATAGTTTACTGTCAAACATCGGATATAAGAAAGAAAGGAGGAAGTTCACGCCTCATGCAACAATTGCTCGGGTCAAATTTGTGAGGGACAGACAAAGATTTGTCGATAATTTGGAATCCACCAGAGATGTCAGGGTCGGAACTATGAGGGTAGATAATATTCGAATTAAAAAAAGCACGCTGACACCTACTGGCCCAATTTATGAAACGTTATGGGAGATTCCCCTAGAGCGATGAGATAGTAAAATGGTGGGCAAGGGGAGATTTGAACTCCCGACCTCTTGCAAATTGTTCGCCAAGGTATGGCACCTTGGTGAACCCCAAGCAAGAATCATACCAATCTAGACCACCTGCCCATTCAAAATGGCTTGTATTGAATGCACAAGCAAGGAAATGCCTATTACGATTTGAAGATAAACATTGCCACATGGTCACCTACAAGGTAAGAAATATGGTTTGTTTCGAAGGATGTTGTGCATCCCTTTGCATCAAAACATATACGGGGAAAAGCTTGTACATGTGATGAGAAAGAACGGAGCAATCTTGCATGAACACTGAGATATTCTTTCATGATATTTTCACAAAACACATTCTGTCACCTAGCCACCCAGAATCCCCTGAACGCCTTACAGCGTCTCTCGAATTCATCAAGAAAGAGGGAAACATCGATGAAGATATGGTGTCTCTTGTCACCCCGACGCCTGCCAGTATTGATGAGATAAGTCCTTTGCATGACATTGAGTATATTGAACAGGTGAAAAGAAAATCAGAGGGTGGGGGTGGATATTTCACTTTAGACACATCGGTGAATTCGTACACCTATGATGCAGCACTCCATGCGGCTGGGGCAGGGATAATGGCTGTCGACCATGTGATGGACGGAGAAACAAAAAACGCGTTCGTATTATGCCGTCCGCCTGGACACCATGCTGAGAGAGATCGCGCTTTTGGTTTCTGTTTCATAAACAACATAGCTGTTGCTGCTCAGCATTTGATTTCTATTAGAGGAGTTGATAGAGTAATGATAATCGATTATGATGCTCATCACGGGAATGGAACTCAGAATGCGTTTTATGAGCGTTCAGATGTCCTGTACGTGGGATTGCATCAGGATGGCCGGACTCTTTTTCCAGGATCGGGGAAACCTTCGGAGGTTGGGTCTGGTGATGGTAGGGGATACAATATCAATATCGCAATGTATCCTGGAGCAGGTGATGAATCATATGCTCTTGCCTTTGATGAAATCATTGCTCCCGTTGTTGAATCGTTCAAGCCTGAATTTATTTTAATTTCATCGGGATTTGATGCCCATTTTATGGATCCACTAACAACCCTAGGATTGACTACGAGCGGTTTTGCGATGATGAACTCAAGAATCCATGAGATGGCAAAGAGATCCTCACAAGGTCGTCTTGTATATTTCCTCGAAGGAGGTTATAATATTGAGGTCATGCAAAAGGAGTCATTGAACCTAATTGAAGAGTTATCTGGACGACCTATAACTTTGTTTGCTGATTCATATTCGGAGAGTGATACCAGTATGGCTCATACAAGAAGAGTCATCGAGCTGCTGAAAACAGAGCTAAAGGGAATTCACTTCTAACTAGTAATCGTCTGAAATCTTTTGTTGGATGTCAGAGTGGGTCTTACTGAGTTGTCGAGAGGGACTTCTTGAGGGTTCGGGCTCTACTTCTGCTCCGACCTGCTTCTTGATGGATACGGCAAGGGTGTTTCCAATGCTGGGAATCCTTGCAATTTCACTCTGGGCAACATGATGTACATCAATCAAACCTTTGACACCATGATTATACAGCATTCTTGCACGAATCCTCCCAATACCCTTTAGGGTCACAAGTTCAAGAAGTTCGCTCCGTACACCATGTTTAATGCGTGAGCGGAGATTCTGTATGGGGGATATGAGATGTGAGAGGTTCGATACTCGTGCAATCTCAGATGCCGAATATAGAAGCCATTCAGCAGATTGGACGTACCGATGAACATCACCCATGCCTACATTGAACCTATCAGTGAGAGTATTCTCGGGTATCTCATTAATCCAGTCAAGTAGGACGAGTGCTGTTTTCAACTCTGCAAGAAATCGGGTGTATCCTTCGGGATTATCCCAGCCATCAGGTACAGGCACCAAGAAGTAATCTTCACTGGCGTTTTTGATGGAATCAATCTCTTCAACTTCGGTTCGTGCAACATAGGATACGGGTTGGTAGTCACTATGACACATCAGATGGAGTAGTCCAATTTCCGAAAGTTCATCAGCTTCGGCCAGTGCATCTCGAAATAATATGGCTGTTGAGGGGTCAATATACAGTTCGGAAGCTCTTTGACCTAAAGCTGTGGCATAGAAATTGCCAGCCTTGTCGACCTGAACCAGACCTCCATGAACTAGATAATCAAGTGCCAGCTCAACATAATGAGTTATCCGCCATCGTTCCAATTGGAAGGAATAGAAGGTGCCATCGAGAAGAGCATCGATGTCTGTGCGGCTTTGAGTCATTTGTGTCGCTATGGCAGAAAGAAGATGGAACTGCAAAGCTCGTTGAGATGCAAGTTTAGAGGAAATCGGTTCGGGTTCGGACTGAAGATAGTGTTCGAACAAAAAGTCTTGTTCGGATTCGGTTTTTGCAATTAAAACGGATTCACCATACTGATCATACTTTGGCCTACCTGCTCGGCCGGCCATCTGTTTGTATTCTAGAATTGGGATGGGATAGCTACCACGGCTTTGCTCAAATCGCCGGTAGTCACGGATAATGACGCGCCTTGCAGGAAGATTAACCCCAGCTGCCAATGTAGGAGTTGCAACTACTGCCTTCAAGAGATTCATTCTAAAACCATCCTCAACAAGCGCACGTTCGGTATTGGAAAGTCCAGCATGATGAAATGCGATGCCACTAGTCATCAGTGAAGCAAGGTCTTTAGTAGCAGCGGGGGTTGAGGGCCCAATGTTCAGTGTAGTGGCGATGCGATGTAGTTGATTGGCAACCTCGGGACTCAAGAGGGGACGTATTGCCTTTGAGAGGTTCCTGCAGACTGATACGGTCGATCGTCGCGAGGATACAAAAATCAACACTTGACCATCTTCATCTATGATGTCACAGACTAGATTTGCAAGTGTATCATTACGCCTACGTGGTATTGCTCTCTCAGAGGTGTCTTCGAATCTTATTGTTCCATCATGGTAAACCCCTTCTTTCAAATCAACGGGTCGCCAAACACTCCGAACAAGTTCTCCTTCCAGCCATCCGGCGATTTCATCTGCATTGGAAATCGTTGCACTGAGAGCGATAATCTGTGCAGCTGGGAGCAGATGCTTCAACTTTGCTATCACCATTTCCAATGTAGGTCCTCGATTGAAATCATTAACCAGATGAACTTCATCGATGACAATGATGCCAATGTCATTCATCCATTCAGGTTGATGGCGAATGATGGAGTCCGCTCGTTCGGTAGTCAAGACAATGATATCTGCATCACTCAACTGAGAACCTTTAGAATCGAAATCCCCAATTGACATGGCGGTGATAATTCCCAAACGCTCGTATTTCTTGAACTCGGTGTGCTTTTCTTGTGCTAGCGATCTTAGAGGGACGAGATAGAGTGCTTTGCCTTTTCCTTCTGATATTGCTTTTAACATGCATATTTCTGCAACAAGAGTCTTTCCAGAACTTGTGGGGATGGCTAATACAAGGTTTTTCCCTTCAAGGACAGGTGTCCGAAATACCTCAGTTTGAGGTGGGAACAATTTGGTTATTCCAGATTGCTGTAACAAAGTGAGGATCTTTTTGTTGAGCGGAATCTCGTCAATATTCGTTATGTTCATCTCCAAGTATCGGATATTATGATTACTAACTCTGTGTTCGCTTGAGTTTCCCATGAGATGGATTGAAAAGCATTCCATCAGCAAGTAGTTTTTTGATGGCATTTTCAGCCCTTTCACGTGATATGCCCAGCGCTTCGACTCGTGTTATCAGTTCTTCTTCACTAATGACCGATGAGCCTTCAGCCTCCATGTCTTTCATTACTTTGATTATCACATCAGCTGATTTCCTCTGGGATGTGCTCATTTTCGAAACCAGACGGTCGATGTCAATCTTTCCAGTCACATGATCAAAGGCAACCATCCTCAACGATTCTTCCATTAGCCGAATAGCAGCCTGCGCATCTTCCTTGGTGACTTTTGACCGAAGGGCCATTCTGGCACGGGCTTCAGACAATCGTACTAATGCCTCAAGCTGACGGGCAGTAATCGGAACGGGTGCGGCACCACCTTCAGCGCTTTTCCGAAGGTTAACATAGTAATTCTCTATCTCCTCTGCTGCCTCAGAACTCAGCTGCGGAATGACATATCGATTGGCATAGCCAATATACTTCTTCAGAAAATCTGGAGGGATCGGGGGGGTAGCTGGCTGTTGAGGGGTCTTTTGAGTTCGATGCATTCCAAGAATGAATTGAGCCAGTTCCCTATCTTTCTTCGGCTCAACAGTATCAACCAAAATCCAGAGGAGATCAAAGCGTGAAAGGATTGTGAACGGAAGTTTGATATTATCCTGAACGGACAAAGAGGACTCGTATCGACCCAGTGTGGGGTTTGCGGCGGCTAGAATCGATGTTCTTGCATTGAGTGTAGCAACTATACCTGCCTTTGCGATACTGACAGTATGCTGTTCCATTGCTTCGTGGATTGCAGTCCGGTCATTTGGATCCATCTTATCAAACTCATCGATACAAGCGATTCCCTGATCTGCTAATACTAGTGCACCAGCTTCAAGTGTCATAGAACCTGTTTCAGTATCGTGCATTACGGCGGCCGTCAGACCGGCTGCGGAAGTTCCCTTTCCAGATGTGTATATGCTCCGCGAGGCGAGCTTGGAAACAAATTTCAGGATTTGGCTTTTCCCAGTACCAGGGTCTCCGACCATCAGGATGTTAGACCGGCCTCTGAGGCGCGTCCCATCGGGGAGCGTCTTTGCCACACCTCCAAAAAGAAGTAATGCAATAGACTCCTTGATACGTTCATGGCCTTGGATAGAAGGGGCTATTGATGCATAGATTCGTTCATGAATATAGGGATCCTCGGCCATCTCTCGTATTTTTTCTTCATCCTCCTCAGATAGCTCAACCTGTTCGTATTCCATATCTCCAATTTCAACGCCATTGGCTTGAAGAAAAACATTGAATGTTGCTAGTTTACCGCCTCGCCTTGAGAAATCGGGGGTGGTTAGGAGAAGGCCTGTAATCTTAACCAAATCACCAGGTCTAGAGATATCCACTATGTCGCCTTCAAGTACCACATCGATTGACCGAGGCATTTGACCAGGGGGCAGTTCCTCGGGCGATTCCTGAATTCTCACCTTTTGCCAATCTCGAAAGATTGATTTTTCTGGGATTAGTCTGACAGGGGTCTTTTTCCCACAAACGGTGCACTGGTCTGGTTCCATATAACGTCCGTCTTCTTGAGGTTGATAGAGCTCCTCACCACATCGTCTGCATTTGAACGTCGCATCAACAAGCAGGGGCTTCACTTCACTCGCGCGCATCATCACACCGCTGATGGTGATGAGCATACCAATATGTCTAGATCGAATAGCCCGCAAAGATACGTAGTTTGGATGATTGATTATCCGAACCTTAATCAGTCATTCGTCAACTGTATCCAGATAATCCGGATCCTCAGCCCGAAGAACCGAACGTAATACAACATTAAGCGTATTCATGAATTGTAGAGGGTTTTCCTTTGCCAAAGTGCTGAATACCACATTATCAAAAGAAGTCAAATCTTGGAAATCTACAATCAAGGAGGTGGCTTCATCGATTGAGAACCGTTGTATCTTTGTCCAATAGGGTAGGTTGCCTTGATCATCTTTGTAAGTCCGCAGGAACTCTTCGAATCGCTCCTGAGGGCCTCCCTCATAGCCTGACATGAGCATCTGCCTCAAATATTGTTCTGGTCAATGGGATAATCAGTGGAATATCTGCATTTGTCCGAATTGTTAGTACTGTCATTAGATATTTAAGCTCCTGTATCACTAAAGGAGAAGATGATCCCTCCATTCAGTGGCCAAGATGCTTATCTCTTCACATAGCCAACGTTCTTCAAGTGTCATGGCCTTACGCTTCTCGGAGCATGCCCCCGATTTTGCCACTCGCAGTATTTTCGAGAGCCGTTTTTGGGAAATGATACTAATTAGCAGACGTAATCGCTCCAGCTCATCAAACTCCTTCGGATCCAAGGTTCCTTTTTCTCTACGAATCTTAATCAACTTCTTATTTATTGCCGAGTATAGCAATGGATGGATAGGTTGTAGTCCTTTATGGGGGCTATCTTTTTCAACGCTGTGCACATTTTGAACGCCTTGCAACGATGAATAATCTGAATCTGGATCCAGTTTGACATACCCATGATTTGTCAATGGCTCTATAGCCCAGTTAGGTAACTCGATTTGGGTGGATTTGGGAAATGGTCCTACTTTTTTTCCTGCAATCAATAATTCAGGAATATCACGGATGGTGATGCATGACCGAGTATCATTTGCGAAATCCATTTGGGCTCGTTCAATGATGTTGTCGATGGACTGCCTTAGATAGATCATGGTTATTCAAATGCTTGGAAATGTGATAAAGGCATTGTTAGGAAGAGCTGACTTGGATTTTTCAGGCAACCTTTTTAGATTAATTGCATCCAAGACAGATGAGAAGAGATTCGGGTTATAGCATTATTTTGTGCTGGTGAATTACTGATATGAAAATTGATTTGTGGACTGAAAAGCATAGACCCAGTACTCTAAGCGAGATAGTTGGACAGGATGCTATTATTAATCGTCTTTCCAAATTTGTTGAGAACAGAACACTTCCCCATTGTCTTTTTTCAGGACCTCCTGGCACTGCGAAGACCACGGCTGCGATTGCGCTAGCAAGGGATCTATTCGGGGAGTCGTATGAAAGGAACTTCATGGAGTTGAATGCGAGCGATGAGAGAGGAATCGACGTTGTAAGAAACCAGATCAAGACCTTTGCGCGCTCGTTGCCTGCCGGTGATGCTCCATTTAAGATTCTGGTTCTTGATGAGGCCGACCATCTCACAAGCGATGCCCAGCATGCGCTTCGAAGGACTATGGAATCATATGCATCGTCATGTAGAATGATTCTCATATGCAATTATTCGAGCCGAATAATACCACCGATACAATCACGCTGTGCTATTTTCAAATTCAATAGATTGAAGAAGGAATTCATCGAGAGTAGATTGGATTTCATCTCAAAAGCTGAGAACGTGTCAATGACACCGGAAGGCAAAGAAGCAATCCTGTATTTGGCAGACGGCGATATGCGAGGCGCGATCAATCTTCTACAGGCAGCCGCATCTACGGGGGAAGTTACAAACACTAGTGTATTCACCATCTCAGGTCAAGCGGATCCTATAAAGATACGGAACCTCATAAAAGAGGCACATGAAGGACGGTTCGAGCAGTCACTTCAGCATCTAAGAGAGTTGATTCTACAATGGGGAATTTCTCCTTTGGATCTCATCAGGCAGATTCACAGAGAACTTCAAAAGATAGATATCTCGGTTGACTCAAAACGCTCTGCCCTTGAGAAAGCGGCTGAAGCAGAGTTTCGCATTGCTGAAGGGGCAAATGGGGAGATTCAGATATCAGCTCTTCTAGCGCACATCTCTTATAGGAACGATGAATGATGGACGATGCCCACCTTCCATGGATTGAGAGGTATAGACCAACTACTAGAAAGGAGCTGGTGGGAAACTCTGCAGGAATTGATGGATTACTTGAATGGCTACTCTCATGGAAAAACGGATATCCAAACAAACGAGCTGCATTGCTAATTGGTCCTCCAGGAACCGGAAAGACATCATCGATTGGTGCATTAGCAAACGATTTGGGCTATGAACTGGTAGAGTTCAATGCAAGCGACAAGCGGAACAAGGACAGCATCGAGAAGCTTGTTTTACGTTCTGCAGGTCAGGATACCCTTGATGGAAGCCGTCGGGTAATATTACTTGACGAGGTAGATGGACTCTCTGGCACGGGAGATAGAGGGGGAGTTGCTGCAATATTGAAGGTAATCGAATCTTCAGTTCATCCAATCGTCATGACAGCAAATGATCCTAATAGTCCTAGACTCAAAGAGTTACTGAAACGATGCATTGTAATACAGTTCTCTTTGCTTGATAATGAGATAGTAGTGAAAGTCCTAAGACGGTTGGTGAAAGAGAACTCTGTTATTGTGTCACAAGAAACCATTGAGAGAGTTGCGAGTATTTCTAGAGGCGATTTGCGTGCAGCCATTTCAGACTTAGAATCCATTATTGAAGGGAAGATTTCTGAAGATGAACTAGAAGCAAGGGATACTAGAACTTCGGTTGAGCAGACATTGAAAAGGCTGTTTATGACGACTGAACCCGCAATGGCGAGGTTGATTATTAATCAAACCGATGTTAATCATGATAGTCTAGTTCTCTGGTTTGAAGAAAACATTCACCTACATTTGGGAACTAGTTCTGAACTTGCACATGGACTCAATTCTCTTTCCATTGCGGATCTATATCTTGGAAGAATCATGAGGCAGCAGAATTGGAAGCTTCTAGCATATGCATACGATTTTCTTTCGTCATTTATTGCAGCCAGTCGAACTAGTACGCCTTACAGACGAGTTACCTATTCAGAACCTCTTTGGCCTTTGCTAGTATGGAAGGGTCAGAGAAAGCGAGGAAAAGGAGATGAACTGATTCGACGCATATCAAACATAGCAAATATTTCAAAATCACGGGCATATGATGAATACATTAGGGTTATTGAGGTGCTTATCAAGGCCAATCCAAAGGTGAAAAAGGACATCACTCAATGGCTGGGAATCAGAGAGTCAATCTTCCGTTAAGTGTCAAATTGTTGGCGATGCCGTCCAAAGTCGTAATGGTATTTTTGTGAAATAACAAATCCTGAAAGATTTTTTTTCGAATAGCAGCAACAGCATTTTTACTTACTTTCATTCTAAGTGGTGTTACAGCTTCAACAAGAACAAGTCCTTCTGCAGGAGCAGGTCTGATTCCTCCTACAATCGCGGGGCGCCCTTCAAGGAGCTGTAGAACGACATCAGGAGGATAGTGGTTCTCACCAATCAGTTTCAGAAGACTCACTATCTTTCTGACAAGCTTCCATAAGAATCTTGTTCCATACACATCAATCACAAGTTTCGTACCAGATATTTTGATTGCGATATTAAGTATGGTTGCGAGGGTATTACGGTTATTATCAGGTTTTGATAGGAGTGCATAATTGTGAGTGCCGATTAGATGTTTGGCTGCCTTTCGGATGTCGTCAAGATTCAAGTTGGAACCATCGGTGTCCAAGAAATAGCGATAGTGTCTTGAGAGAACACTGTAACGTGGTGAGAACCTTGGAGGTGCTGTAGTGATCGCCCACAAGACGATATCTTCAGGGAGGTATGAATTTATTTTATCGATATTGGGTATAGTATCAGATTCAAAACAGATTATCTGTCCTATGCTTGTTACGCCTTTGTCGGTTCTCCCAGAAAAAGATAGTTTTTCCAAAGGGTACTGATTTCTGCACCATTTTGCAAGGGCATCTACGACCGCACCCTGTACTGTGCGAACATTGGGTTGCCATTGAGAACCGTGATAGTTCATGCCAAGATAGAAAATGCGGGCAAGGTAATTTGTCAAATAGAGTTCCCCTTTCTCACGAGCTCCATAGTTCAAAGAAATTCTTGAGAGACCTTGCTCTTAAATCCTCAATACGATATCGATATATTTTGATTCGTCCGAAGGTTTTCTCTTCAATCAATCCAGAGGCGATGAGCACTCTCAAATGGGATTTTGTGGTAGTGTGGTTCAATCCAACACGTCGGCATAGTTCGGAGATGTTCAACTCTGCTGAATCCACTAGCTCTTTGAGTATCTTTACCCTGCCTTTTGAGGAAAAAAGGTCTTCGATAGGTATTCTTTGCCGTATCTCGCGATTCATTCAGCTTTTCCCTCAGTATTTAGTACATCCAATAGGTGCTGCTCTAAAAGATATGCAGGTACATCAGAAAGCCCTATCAATGTTGTTTGGCCCCGATGCCCGATGCTTGAGCGTTTCGTATCGATGACGCCATGTGCCTGCAAGTCTTGAACCCATTCCTAGATCTGTGTATGTGCTCTTGCCTCTGTGCCATATTCTTCACAAACAGATCGGTACATCTCTTCGACTTCCCCAATGGTGACATAGGCGCTACGACCCTCCTTAAGTTTTCGAGCAGTAGCCAGTAGAAGAAGCTGAGTTTGTTTGGGCAGAGTACTCAACACCTCAACTCTCAGCTCAGGATGTGTATCTGCTTTGGCTTTTCTAACATAATCAGGGATAATGACAGGCGATTCTAGACTATCGGCCTGTTTGCCAGCCCTCCATAGAAGTTCGATAGCGTATCTGGCATCACCTCTCTCTGCAGCAATCTCACAAATCATTTGGAGTGCCTCCTTCATAATAGCTCCTTTCTCAAATGCCATCCTGACGCGTTCATTCAGGATATCTTGGAGTTGGATTGCGTTATACGGTTTGAAGCGAAGGATGTTTCTTTGGAGGGTGCTTAGTGTACTGGAATCGAACAGACCCTGATCGAGAGGAATTCTCCTCCCAACTCCGATGATTGAAAGTCGTTGCTGTGCATTAAGCTGATCGTCCATGAGGCGGGTAAGATTGTAAAGAATGTCCCCACCTTTTTGTTTTATGAAGTAGTCGAGTTCATCAAGGATGAGAAGAAGATATCTGTCTTCAGATTCTAACACTTCTACTATCATCTGTAGTATCTCTTCAGGCGAGTGTCCCCTTCGAGGAAACTCTGGTCTGAAGGTGCGGAGGATTTTTAGGTACACTAGATATGCACTCTTGTTTACTCTGCAGTTGATATGGAGTTTATGAAATCGTAAATTTCTACCAGGTCGCCTTGCTGCCATTTCCATCTGTTCAGCGAAGCGTTTTGCAACAGCCGTCTTACCTGTACCAACCGGCCCCTCAATAAGGAATTTTTGACTCGTTCGTCCAGGTGTGGCTATTAGTGATTTGAAACTCTGAGCAAGTATTCTTAGTTCGTTTTCTCTATGAGGGAGGCTCTCAGGAACATAATCAATTGACAAATACTGCTCGGACTTGAATACACTTTTTCTTCCAAGCTCGTCCTCTATGTAATCGTGTGGCATCCCAAACTACGGTAAGTATTACCAAGCTTAAAAGTGTTGTGAACTGTTCGATTAAAAAAACATTTGGTTTCAGAGGTTGCCGAAAGTATTATTGGCGAGCTCATAACTCAAGATCCAAGTCATCGTCAGCGAGACTCATCGGGGTCATGACATTCATTGCTCGCCAATGGATGAAAGAGAATCTTTTCTTAAATGTCCTAGCAATATATGGTGCGGCCACCGGGATTTGAAGTCCCGCGAGTTCATAATGGAAACTCGACCCGGGTCAAAAGCTTGGGAAGCTTCCGTCCTAACCAGACTAGACTATGGCCGCTGCATATGCGAATCCAGAAATTGATAAAAGACTATCTGTTATCATTGTGCTTTTTTGTTGAAACTCAAGTTTTATCTTGGGGTCGAATGGCTGTATAGACGAGTAACATATGAGCAATTCAATGGATTGGAACGTCGTTTTCTGGCAGGGAAATCGGGCTATTGCAGAAGGTGCTATTGCAGCAGGATGTAGATTCTTTGCGGGGTATCCGATTACTCCTGCGTCTGAGATTGCAGAGGCCATGTCCCAGGAACTCCCAAAACGAGGGGGAATTTATCTGCAGATGGAAGATGAAATTGCAGCAATTTCAGCCATAATCGGGGCATCGTGGGGAGGGCTTCTTTCAATGACGGCCACATCAGGGCCAGGTTTCAGCTTGATGCAAGAAAGCATCGGTTATGCAGTTATGACAGAAACGCCTTGCGTGATTGTAGATGTGCAACGTGCGGGGCCAAGTACTGGACAGGCAACGAAAGTGGCTCAAGGAGACCTAATGCAATCTAGATGGGGAACCCATGGAGATCATGAGAGCATTGTTTTAGCGCCGAATTCATCCCAAGAGTCCTACGAGTTGACGATGCGTGCCTTTGACATATCTGAGCGTCTAAGGCATCCTGTGATCATTCTGTCTGATGAGATTGTCGCACATTCACGAGAGCGGGTAGTAATAAGAGAAGCAGGTTTGGCTGTGACCAGATCTTATGCACAAACAAGTAATCCTCCTTATGGTGGATGGGACTCTGAAGGAAGATCGTTGATGCCAAAGTTTGGGGATGGGCACAGGCTGTTAGTCACCGGTTCTACGCATGATAACAGAGGGTTCAGACGAACTTCAGATCCGAAAACGCATAACCTTCTTGTAAGAAGGCTGAAGGATAAGATAGTAAATCATGAAGGCTTCCTTTCTGATGTGGTGATCCAAGGACCTGAGAGGGCTGAGTGGGGTGTGATATCGTTTGGCAGTACTTCGAGGTCTGTAGAGCAGGCCATGAATGAGAGCAAAAAGGAGTTCAAATCTCTTAGATTGCGGACTGTGTGGCCGTTTCCTGATGAGATAATTAAAAAGTTCGCAGATACAGTTGACAGGTTGCTTGTTCCAGAATTGAATCTGGGCCAACTATTCAACGAGGTCGTTCGAACTTCTGATGATAGGACAGAGGTTGTACCATTGAATAAAATCGGTGGGGGACTACTGATAGAACCAGATGAGATAGTCGAAGCAATCTGTAGATCTTGAAAGGATCCCAAGCTTTTGTTGCTCAATAGAATTGCCTGATTGTCAAGAATTGGGGTTACTGATATGTGGATTGCGGTTCGAATCCAAACTATTAGTTCAATACTAAGATGTCCAGGTTGTGTATAGTTCCCATCAAAGGTCACATGAAACACATGATGTCCAGGAGATAGCCAGTGTGGCAGCGGGACAGTTTGAGGACTACTGGTATCTGTGACTACGAATTGGGATATCAGTCGATCTGTTTCATTGTCTGAGATTTCAACCTGAACGTAGGATAGAGCTGTTGATTCGTCATCTAGAACAGTCATTTCAAAAATGAGATGCTCTTGGTAGTATGCGCTCGTGTTGTAAATGAGTGGCGTAATCGCTGTTAGAATTGTGGTTTCAATAAAAGGGGAATGCATCAGAGTATAGTTCTCATGTACGACGACTATTTCTGATAGATATATGCCCTTTGAGGTGTTTGAGGAGATAAATATCGATAGATTGCTCTCGCTCCTTAATGTCACTTGACCTTGAAAAAGAATGGTTCCAACGTTCAGTTGAAGAGTGAGTGGAATGGTGTCAGTTAGATTAGATTCGGAAAGGGGAGTAATGCTTACATTCGAGTATCTCCCTCGTGTGAATACCCAATCAAGTTCATTATAGACTATCCAAAGAGGCGCGGTGATGTATGCATTAAAACTTGAAACTTTTTCAGAGGCATAATGGGGGTTCGGTAGTATGCAGATAGTAAAGATATAATTGCCCAGACTAATATCAGTGGGAACTGACCATTTAATCAGGACAAAAGTCAGCGGGCCTGAAGAGCCTGAAGCGATTAAATCGCCGTTCATATCAAGCATGGTAATTGAGATATTGGTTAGGGCTTCATTTAAGGGATTCAATAGAGTGATGTTCAAGGTCGTCTGATAGCCCCTGACGAAAACGGGTTCTTTATTGAATACGATCGATGGTTCATATAATAACTCAACGGGGAGGGTCGTACTGGATATTGTGTAATAGGTCGATGATTCGGTCGATACTGTAATGATGCCGTCACCCCATACATTGAAGGGGACATTGATGCTACATGAAACCTGCCCAGTAGAATTGCTTATGCCTGAGGAAGTGAAGTTCCAACTATTTAGGGAAACGGAGATGTTCACTGGAATGGAGGCGATTTCCTCAAACTCCATCCAGTCTCTTAAAGTCACATCAACAGACAGTGTATTGGTGGGAAGCATCTGCTTGGTGATTATAGAAACATCAAGACTTCGCGGCAATACATTGATAGGTAGATATTCTGCAGCATCTTGATAGTTGGCATTGGAACTGATCACATTGATTTGATATTGCCCAGGAGTAGTGTTAAAGGGAATAGTTGCTTCGTATTGCCCATTAGAGATAGGTTGCATAATCCCATTGGCAAAAGATGTGGCCCACCTTAGAGTGCTATTGGTAATTGCATCAAGATTAATGTCAACGTGTTTGACGATAATAGTGGCGTTCTCATAATACTGGCCAGTTGGAGTAGGGCCATATACCTCTTCAACGGCCTCAATCCGTATAAGAGTTGATGGTTCAGGCTCGATGGATAACGGTAGTGATTCAGAAAATGGGAGGAACGCATTGGTGCCATTTCCACTGACTCGAAGCGAGTAAGCCCCAGGTGAAAAAGGGACTCGATCCCAATGTAAAGACACCTCGCCGATTGTTGAGGTGGTGGTGATATTTGAAAAAACAGTTTCATTTGATGGGCTGATAAGTTCTACCAACACATCTGTTTCAGAAAGAGGTATGCTTTCGTTGAATATGCTGGCCACACTCAAAACAACCGAGGCATTGCTATTAGCTTGAACTGAAAGATTTGTCCTAGGTCGAACCTTTAGATGACCTCGTGTGATATTGACATATACTATTTGTTTTGTCGTTTGATACGATTCACCATCTAGTATTTCTACTTCGAACGCGACTTCAGCAACAATTGGGTCAGGGTATGGTGAAACATCTTCGGGGAGAATTGTATATGTAGAAGAGAAAAGTCGTGCGTTTGGTGAAGGCGATATATAAAAGCCATCGTTGAATAGTGACCCTTGTCCCGTGATGATTGAGAATACAATATGGCACCAGCCCCCGTCATTATAGTCTGCGATCAAATTAGCGGTCATGTTAATAGTTTCACCCACTTCATACGCGAGCTGATCAGTTGTGAAATAAAGTACTTCTAATTGTAGTGCAGAAACTGGTGTAGTGAGTCCTAGGATGATCAATATTGATAGAAGCCCAACGATAGAAGATTTTACTTTCACTGAAATCACCAACACTGTATCTACCAGTGCCTAGAAAGCACTGTTCATTGATTCTTGCACGAACTTTATACACCAGAGTGTCGTGCTCCACAATACGATTGAGTGACTCTGTGAGGTCAGAGCTGTGTCAACGAAGACCTCTGGTTCTAGGTTCACCATGTCCCTATTTAAGCCCCACAAGACGTTTCAGAAGGTAGTCCAAGAGATGTGTAACTTCGTGTGGTTTCATGCAGCTGGTTAGTAACTACTTTAGATTCACAACGTTATCGGTATCTTTAATTCGATTATGCAATTCACCATAGATTGGAGAATAGAAGATGCCCCTGCGTGTCAAGGATGCGATGATTACTGATATCGAGAATACGGAAACCAAGAAACTAAGAGTTCTAAGGATGACATCGAAAGAAGAGGGGATTGCCTTATCGATCGAGTTGCCAGAAGCTCTTTGTGGCCCGTTCCATGTCAAGGACATGGTTTCGGTTATAATTGATTCAGAGGAGCTGACAAAGGGTGAAGGAGCGAAATTGTACGCGGAGGGAACTGTGTTTAAGATAGATGACTCATCGGGTTTGTCTGTGACAATCACCTTTGGTGGTCTTCGATTGATGCTTACGCTTCCATCTCCAAAACCATCACATAGAAAGATATTCGATTCGAAAAACATATTCCTTGCTATAGTTTAAGAATCGAATGACCCGATGAGAAGGTTGGACTCGCCCAGAGCTATCGGACACCCGGGAACCACAGAATGTGATCCTCTCTCCGAAGTCAACAGGTTCCTCGGGATATCATAAAGAACTCATCAAAACACCTCGAAAAAGACAGATTAGCAGAGAACATCGCCTGAACGCACTGCTCGATGTCCAAGTTACAATGAACGATGAAATGAGAGTGTAATTATAGGGATACTGTGTGATTCTGACAGCAATATCGAGATAACACGGCTGATGATGTTACATGGGTTGCATTGAATCCAGCATCAAGCATTGGTAATACTTTCGGTCATCTCTATCTCACCAAGCCCCGTTTGTTCTTTGTATGGCCTTGTCTATCCGCCGGGTAATATTCGCATGGAGGTTTAGCACATAACAGCCTGCTGAAAGTTAGTTAGGGAAGTTTGTGGTAGGCCAAACTGGGTGTGGTCATTGGTTGATGTATCAGTTCTAGAACATTCTGTGTTTCAATGCCCTGATTGTATGGGTACGGTCATTGCTAGCAGGGGTTTCATCGTCTGCTCCGATTGTGGTCGCGTCATCTCGCGAGAGTATGTTGCCCCTACATATCAGATGGGAGAGGAATTCGGCCAGAATCTTCCAGAAGCAAGTGTCTTTGGGTCTCTTGGTAACCGGATGCATATAGTGGATGGCTTGGGGAGTTATATTGGCTATCATAAAGATCGATTCTTTAGGGATGCTAGTGGGCAATCTCTTCCAAGTAATATGCAAAAGAAGTTCAAGAGATTAAAGGAAATATATAGTGCTAGAATCCGCATTGGAAAGAACGAGGCGAAGTATAGAGCATTACGAACGCTGAACCATGTTTCGAAATTGTTGATGTTAAACGAGCAAGTGCGGGATCGAACCGCATACTTGTATAAAAAAATGCTTGCCGAAGTGCCTGATAAAGTGACAAACAACATACTGTTGATGGCAGTATGTCTATTGACCGCTGTACGTGAATTTGGAGAAAGTGCACCTGTCACTTTGGATGAAATTGCGACAGTCTTTGAAAAATGTGGACATCGTGTGAACGTACGAACTATCGTTAGACGAGCCCTCGAATTACGAGCGGTTACCGGGCAAGTACCACAGATACGCAGGCCTGAAGATTATATTCCCAGAGTCATATCCATGTTAATGAATAGTCAGAGGGTCATGGCAAAGATTCGCTCTCGCGGATGGGCTCCCTCGGAGTATGAGAACTTCCTCAAGGACAAACTCCAAGATGTTCTTCAATTGATTCCTGCATCACGGCGAGGAGGAAGAAATCCGTTCATCTTCACAGTTTCTGCGGCCTATGCAAGCGATCGACTTGTAGCTGTCGAGCACGGAAGGAAATCGGTCTTGACCCAGAAACTTACAGCACAAGCAACGGAGGTTGCAGAGTATAGTATTCGAGATCACTACAGTATGATAAAGAGTGTCATTGAAAAAGCAGGATGTATTCCAGTTAGAGCCTGAATTCCGAGGGTTCGGGAATTATGCGATAAGGTACATAGACTGTGATGGTGCAATCCAACAAAACGGAGCGTGAGGAGAAAGGTATGCTAGAATCCATTATGAAAAGGAATGAACCTGTCGTAATCAAATGTCCTAATGATAAATGCAACGGATGCACTGGCCAGCCAGTATTAGATCAGTGTATATGGGTTCGGCTAGAAGATGCCGACAATACGGTTGCTATTGTAGACCCAGGCAGGAAAATCGTACACATTAAAATGGGGTCAGATAGTCCGCGAACGTACAAAGGAGCAGAAACGCATTGGGAGTCCGTTTTCGTTGGAGAATTGGATTTGTCGATTTGGATCAATGCAGTGGGTATATTTCTAATTGGCCCTTACCTGACACTCTTCTTTGCAAGCCAAGATAAGGGAATCAGATATGCAAGCTTTCCAAGAGTAAAAAGTATCCTCGAAAAATCCCTGCTTGAGCAGATGAATAGCGAATTTCTAAAAAGATACAGGATAGAAAATCACAGAAGGGTTATCTTTCAGGAGAGATTAGATACTACCCGTGAATGGGTAAATCATAGAATTTCAATGGCACTTCCCGAAGTAAATATAATCACAAGAGAAATCATTTCTGAGGTAGTTGCTAATGAAAACAATCCGTTAGGTAAAATAATGCCGCTAATATTGGATGATCACGTTGAAGAGATTTACTCGGATTTCCCAGGGGACAACGTATATTTCGACCACTCGATTTTTGGCAGAGTGCAAACTGATGTCTGTTTGAATAAAAAGGAAACAGCAGTTCTGAGCACATTTCTTCGTGCAGAAAGCAATTTACATTTGGATAGAAAAAGCCCATCATTGAAGACAGAGTTGTTGGTGTATGACATACTGCTTCGAGTGTCAATAAGTATTCCTCCACTTTCACCTGATGGTGCAAGTATAGAAATTCGTAGAGCACGGATTCGTCCGTTCACAATCTTTGATCTTATAAAAAATGGTACCTTAACATACGAGGCGGCAGCAGTTCTCATATTCTCGATAAACTCGAGATTCAATATCACAATCACGGGAGAGCCGGGCACGGGAAAGACTACTCTCATGAACGCATTAGATTTCACCACGCCAAATCATTGGCGCAAAATATACATCGAGGATGCTCTTGAAAGTAGAGTCGTAAAGAATCAACATCAGATTAGGTTTAAGGTAGACCCAATAGAGGAAAAAACGCGTTCCATTGACAAGTCTATTGAGATTATAAAGTGTCTGCATCGTTCGCCCGATTATCTAATACTGGGAGAGATTCAAACGGCGGATCATAGTCAAGCTCTGTTCCAGTCAATTTCTGCAGGGCTTAGGTCAATCCAGACATGTCATAGTGGGTCGCCCTTAAGCTTGATTACTCGTTGGGTGGATGAACACAATATTAGCTTGGCAAGTTTAGCATTAATGGACATAATTGTGTCAATGAAACGGCCAACTCCCGGGGATTCAAGGCGGTATGTAAACGAGATAGCTGAAGTGTGTAAGAAGGTCGATTCAGGATTGATGAGATATAATGGACTCAACACCATATATACTGCTGTCACTCCCGATGGACTTGGAAAGCCATGCGAAAATGGTGTGTTTGTTTCATCAAGATTTCTGGAGATTATTGAAAAAATAGTAGTCAAGTTAAAGGCTGTGTCAGAAAAGGACAGATATGACCAGATTAGTTTGTCAAAAATCGTGGAGTCTGTTAACATGTAACTGTTAGCCGATGCGATGAATGGATCGGACTTCTGTCTTTGGCAAGATTAAAGGCACTGGGCCAGCAACTGCACAAAACCTGAGAGGGAGTGTGCATTACTTTGAGGTTCAAATGACAAGGGCGTATAGGACTTTATATGTCCGGTTCCATGAAAGAAAAGTATGAGGTTGCCCATACACACTCTTTGACCTCACAGAGTCCACTCAGTGCCGTTATCTGAGAGCACTTCACTCTGGTGTATAAAGTTCGTGCAACTTACAATGAACGGTCAAATCAACATAAAGGTGTGACATATCATGGCAAGAATTCCCACAATCATAGAAGAAGATACAGGAGGGCCTCTGGTTGAGGAGAGTCTGCTGCTCGGGCTTGCAGTAATCACAATTTCTATTGTGATTGCGGTCATCTTACAAGCGACAGGGTGGGCACAGGAGGTGATAGCTGGTCTTCTTCAAATTCTTGAGGATAGTTGGACCGGATTGACAGATTTATGGCCATCAGGATAAGTTTGTTGGAAATAATTTTCGCAAGCCCTCCCAAGATTTTTCTTGGTGCAGTGAGAAAACCTTATTTGGCGGGTTAATTGGTGCAGTGGTGCTCCGGACTGGTTATTGCTTCGCTCCGGTAGATACTTGGAATGATGTAATTCAGGTAGCCGAGTGTAGTCCGGCCCAGCATGGGGGACTCTCGATCCCCCGACCCGGGTTCGAATCCCGGCCGGAGCACCATTCAGGTATATCATCTTGTGATTGATTTCTTTCGTATCTTCGGTAGAACTGGAAGCAAAAAAGAGCCTAAGATGCCGAGTGCTAAGGGGTAGAATCCTATACCCTCAGAAACATTCGAGTCTGTAGGGTTTATGACAATGTAGAGTGTTTCTGAATGTGCCCCAATACCCTTTCCCGTGGGGATATGGCAACCAAATTCATATAGTCCGGGGTTTAGTGGTAAAGACAGAGATAGAAACAATCTCCCTTCGGGAGAAGGCATTATAGAGATAGGTGGGGAGATATGCCAGCGTATTTCAACAGGAACCCTACTTAAGGGGGTTACATTGAGGATGTATATCTGCAATCTCAGAGATATTGAACGCGTTATGTAATCGATATCGAAGACGAAATCGGTTATTCTCACAGGGATGCTTGTGCTTACGTTGAAGAAATACTGATATGTGGAGGGAAACTCAAAATCAGAAGGACTTCCATTGAAGTTGAGAAGAATACTATGAATTCCAAGGAGAGCGGGGCTTGTGATTGTCAATCGGATGATGCCAAATTGATCACTAGTCATATATAGATTATCTGCGTTCCATGAGAAGAGTGCTGTAACAGACTTGTGTGATAGGTTACCGAGATTATCACTCAAACGGGCTGTTAACTGAATTGTTTGTTCGGGGGTTGCATAGCCAAATATATTCGATGAGATGATACGGAAAGAAGGCATTATCCAAACTTCTATGAGAAAAGTTTCGGTGTCATTGGATTTGGCAAACCCGCTCTCTGCGGTTAGGTAGAACTTGTGCATTCCCAATGTCCCAGTAATTGCGAATTCTAGTGTTATTTCAGATTGATATACATACTCGAAGAACACGGTTCGATTTGCAGTGGTATCAGACAATGTGACAAATACATGAGGAAGAGGTCGTGCAAGAATGTCAAGTACTTCCAAATCAATGCCAATGGTAGAATTTATTGTAGCGATAGGGTCATGTGTAATGCCCAACAGGAGATCCGTGATAATCTTGACTTCAACCTGTAATGCACTTGAATCATGCCGGATGTCACCAGAATATTGGATTTCTAATATGTGAAAGCCTAAAGAGTATGACTCATTTAGCCAGATGGTGAAATATGCTCGACCTATCGAGTCTGTTGATGATTTGCCAATAACAGTGCCATCTATCAGGATAGACAAGGGCACATCACTAAGAGGACCTTCGTTTGAGATTACCTCAACATCGACCCCAATAGTCTGGTTTAATTCAAGTGACTCATTAATTGGTTCTAGGGGATTGATGCTCGTCGTAATCTTCCGAACCTCAAAATCGAAAGTATTCGAAACACCTCTGTCAAAACTAGTACTATTGCCTTCATAGACAACTAAAATAGAATGGTGTCCAACACCAATCGATGCGTTTTCTAGATTGATATCTACCAAGGCGTATCCGGATATATTCGTACGAGATGTCGTAAGCAACGTCCCATCACAGTAGATGCTTATTTTTTCATTGGGAAGTGGATTCTCCAAGTCGTCAGTGAGAGATACTGATATGATCAAATCGTCATTTGGAGCAAGAAGGGTGCTAGAATAATTTAATTCCATTGAAGTGAGAGACGTTACAAGAAAAAGAATCCATTGATAAGAGGGAGCGAGAGATTGGGACTCATTCCCTCTAAATGTTGCATTGACCAGTGTGTACCCTTTTGGATGTGTGAGAGGGAATGCATAATCAAGGGTGGCAATACCCAGTTCGTTAGTGACAGCCTCGCCAAGAAAGGTATCGTATGTTTCGTCATAGAACTCAACTACCTGATTCGACAACAGCTCACCATCTGTTGTATTTGTCAAAAGGGTTACAGAGATTTGAAATGGCTCGCCTCGAGAAACTAGGGTAGAGCTCGTGGCTGATGCTGGTATGGGTATTAGAAAGAGAACAATGCTTAATCCGAGGATAACAAAGAGAAAGCATCGGATCAGGGGAAACCTTGATTGATGGGACGACAGTCTATTTGGCACAGGATCAACCTCTTATTCTATTATTGACAGGGGATTCGATAGGGTTACGATTCATTATTTGGACGGCCCTAGGTAGAGTGCTGTTCTTCCAGAAATGGAACTAGGAGGAGTTCAGGGATTGTGTGTTTATCCGAATCAACCTCAGTCATTTTCTCTTATCCGGGTATATAATCTCCAATCAAAAAACCCGCACTGTGAAACATCCCAACTTCTGTTTCTTCAATGAATGAAATACTTCGAAACTGTTTGCCATAATCTCGGTTCTGGCTTGACATACCTGATGACAAGATTGGCAGGTTTTTTACTTTCTGCAATCGGCGATAGTAGATAGGGAGCAGTTATCTAGTAGTTCTTATGGCATAGTGATGAACTCTTTTTTGAATAAGACTGCCCATTAGCACACTCTAAACAATTCATCTTCAAAGGAGGAACAAACAAGATGTTGAAAATCAATCCTGAATTGTATGCAAGAAAACTTGCACAACGATTACCATCCCTCTTGACGCTTTTAATTTTCTTTTGGGCGGTGGTGATAGTAATATCTGCGTTCTATCTCGGTGGAGTATATTTCTTGCCCTTCCTAGGGGTTTACCCTTATTCAATTGTAACTAACAGATTCTTCATAGAATCAATTCTATGCATATTGCTGGTGTCATCTGGGACAACATTAGCATATGCACGAGTCAATAACCTTAGTCCATCCATAACATTAGACGACGAGTTCTTGATACTTGAAATGGACAATAGATATGTTGGAGTCATATGTCTCAATGTGACAGCTGTTTCCGGTTCGTCGATAACCAAAGGCGAGCCTCTAAAATACAATACTTCCCAAATCCTAGCTATTAGATCAGGACTCGATAAAAGTATCAATTATGCGTATCAATACGGAGTAAAAAGTGGGGAGCCCTTCCTTCGCTATTTTATATCGACAACGTCAGGATGCAAGAGTTCGGTCAAGGATACTTTAAGGAGAGAGGCAACCAGAACCGAAGCTATCTTACTCTCTACATTGGAGGGGGTTGATATTCAGCTGTTAAGAGGGATAGCACTACTTGAGAAGTCTCAAGAGATGTTTGGTATTGGAATCACTGAAGATGGGACTTTTAAAAAAAACGTGAGCGAGGGTAAAACTCTATTGCAAATCCAAGGCAATCCAAGAGTCACGCCTACCGAAACGTCATCGCAGGTTGGGACGTTCATATCTACGGTATTACGTCAAGGTTATTCTGTGTCCTTAACCTGTATCTTTTCAAAAGCAAAATCAGGTAGAGAGAGCAAAAAGCTGGAGCGGCGATGGAGAGGTATTAGGCTAAGAGAAAAGCAGAATAATGACTCCTTAGCTGATCAAACGATGAAGAGTGTGCTGATGAAGGAGTTTGAGGAGATAAGCACCAGCTCTGCCTGGTTTGAAGTTTCAACTTATGTTATACTCGATGAGAACACCCCCGTTGATGGTGTAAAGGGCCTAATTCATTCGGTATGGGGTGGAGATGAAAATCTAGTCATAAGCGAACGACAAATTACACAAGAGAAATACTATCGTCTTTTCCTCAAGAGGCACCTAAAAAAACAAAGAATTCATGCAAACAGACTGGTAGCATACGTCAACACGCCAATACAACAAATCCCAGTGTTAAGTTCAACATTTTCGCCCGGATTTCAAATTCCTCCGAGTGAACTTACCGAGAATGAATTGGAGGTTGGATGGGCAATATATGGAAACCGGAGATTGGGTGTTGTTGGGCTCAAACTCGAGTGGCTGAGAGAGCATATGGCAGTGATGGGAGCAACAGGAACGGGGAAAACAAACGTAGTAAAGAAGTTGATGGCTGAGATTACACTAAAAACCAAAGTTCCTTGGTGGATCTTTGATTTCAAAGGTTCCGAATACTCCGATTTGTCGAGGATTGATGATGTCATTGTGTTACGTCCTGGATTAGACCCAACATTTGTGATTGATCTTGTAGAGCATGATTCGGCCAAGTCGGGTAATGGTCACTCAACTTTCACACTCTTGAGAGAATTACTGCATGAGGGGAATAGTTCCGAGCTCTCACCTGCAATGGAGAAGCTTCTTCGAGAAGCGGTTCTTACCGTTGCTAGAAACAAAGGAAGTGGTAAGGGGGTGAAGGATCTCGTAAGTAAAATCGAGGAGATTTCAACAAATGGTAGGAGCAACCAGATGACAAGTGATGCCTTGCTGAATAGACTTGAAATATTATTAAGAGAGCCTTTGGGTTCGATTTTGTCAGGCGGGCCAGACGCCCTGAAGATTTCAGACTTGCTAAGCTCACGTGTTGTGTTTGATCTTAGGTATGTGTCACGCAAGGGAGGATTGGACGCCGCACGTCTGTTATATAATCTCGTTGCAAAGCGGATTTTCGATGCATCAATGAAAAGAGGAATCGTTGAAGGATTGCATCATCTTGTGGTTCTTGAGGAAGCAAGTAATCTTGTCCCTGAGAGCTATACACGACATTCTGCTGCTGATGTAACTACAGGTGAATCTATGGTCATGCTTCAACGAGCCACTGGGCAAGGTGTTATTGTCGTTTCAACAAGACCAAACATATCTACTAACATTCTTGCAAACACCTCAACAAAAATCACTTTCAGACTTCCATTTGATAGCCTTTCAGGAAGTAGGTTCATGTCAATCAATTCTGATCAGGAACAATACCTACGAACCATGCGCAGAGGCAGAGCTCTGGTGCTATTGCCAAATAGCAATGCATTCGAAATTGAAACTGAACCATTCGGAATAGACGAGTACGTGAGATTCCACACTAGTGCTCTTGAATCCAGTGATACAAGTATAGAGGCTGATAGTTCAGAAGAGATTATTCCAAAAACAAGAAAGATTCAACCGGCAAAAAAAAGCGATACGCGAAAAGACCATAAAGTCCCAGTTTTTGATAAAATGGGGGAACTGACAAATCAAATCATAGCACTGTTAGCATCTAGGGAAATCACCACGTATGATGATATCCGTGGATTTTTGACTGGGATAGATTCTAGGATTACAGATGAGGACATAAAAGGACTCCTTCAGGATTTGGTTTCGCTTTCAACAATCCAACGCGAGGCGATTCCCCTTGTACCAGGAGGTTTTGTGTATGCTCCTTTTGGAAATGGGTTGTCCGCAGTGAGGAAGGTGATTATCAATTATTTACGAGATATGTTGTGTTTGACTGATCAGGACAATGTAAATGACGGCTCGAATCTCGATTTAATTGTGAACGATACGGCTATCGTTATTTTTCCTGAGCAAATCAAAGCGTCTTCATTAGATAGCGTTGTAGATAAAGTCAGGTATCAGATGAGCGTCCTGAAAAACGGTGTTTCAAACTTAGTCATTATAGTTAGAGGGAGCGTGGCTGCTGCTAGACTGCGAGACTACATAGAAGGTTCAGATGAGTTTGATAACGTTTCGGTTGTATCTGCATTCCCAAGTTCCTTGTCTAGGCTTGTAAGCAGGTTGTTTCCACACAGAAAAGACTCTGATGACTCACCCTTGTTGCCGATGGTGGCGGAGAACGGATTAGGACATAAGGGAGTTCTGCAAGAGAGGGTTCCAACTTCTGGTCATGCTTCAGAGATACGCTTATGGTTTGGCTTGATTCAAGAGTTTATTGAATTGTCCCACGGTTCCTCTAAGTGGGAGTTGGTTCTGGAATTCATAAAAATGACAGCATCACGGTCAAAGAACGGAAGAAGCATTCCTTTGACCGTAGAAGGTGGGGAAAGGGCGTTGACGGAACTCTTGGCTGATGAAGTGCTTGTTGCAATGAGAGTGGGAACAGACAACAATCTATGCGAGTTGGATGAGGGATTATGGATAGCCAATATCAATGTTCTGAGCAGTCTTAAAACCAAAGCTGTTGAAAAACTAAAGAACGAGTTGATAAAAAAGAACGGAGAAGTATTCATGGGACATGGGTACTATGATATCTGCTGTGTGGAGAAGTCATTCGTAATATTTCCTACTCAGCAAGAACTGACAACGTTAATTCAGGTTCATAGCGACATTGCATGTAGAAAATGCGGATCGAGAGAAGTTGTGTGCGTTCTAACTGCTACGGAATATATAGAGGATTCGATAGTGTTGCCATCCAATCTAACTGTACGAACTATCGATGAGGGAATAGCGGCGATTGTCTATTAGGAGTTTCTATGAAAACTCGAACTAACGAGGCAGGACTAAAATGGACGATGATTGAAAGGCATCAGTTCAAACACGAGTCGGTTCGAGATTCATCCAATTAGAAAGTCTTTATTGTCTTTTCACACAAGTCTGCTAGCGGGACAAGACTTTCGTACAAATGACTGATTTTCCATTTATCAATCGTTCTAACCTGCCAGGCACGGTTAGATTGAATATGATAGATTCGATATTTCCACCTTGGATGGATAATAGCTCTTGAACTTTTTTCAGCATACCTCCGGTAACGTCAATTGCAGAGGAAGATTCTACTTGGCTAAGAATTTGTTCCCGGTTGGAACTGTCAATCCTTGGAACCACCTTTGCATGGGGATTGTTGCGAGGGTTGCCATCAAAGATACCATCCACATCGGTTCCGATTAGAATTCTTTTTGGATGCATTGAGTGAGCAAGATAAGTTATCACGGTATCCCCACTTAGGATTGCGGCGCCTCTTTGTAGGTCATAACAAACATCTCCATGCGTAATCACATTAATACCTGACTCGATGGTTCGTTCCATTATGCTAAGTGAAAATGATATTATTTCACCGTCGTTCAAAAAGGTGGAAGCGAAAGGAGGAATTACGACCGAGTTAATCCCATTTTGGGAAAAAATATGTTCAATACTTGAGGAGAGTTCAGTCATATTGCGCCGAATTTGGGGGATACCTGCAATAAGCTTTGTAGAGGGAGTAGTTGGATTTCCATAGCCAAAGGAGTGCGCTGCTTGATGACCGTGAGCACCGCCACCAAGGACAACGATCATAGGACTTGAAACACCTTGGAGCTCCTTTGCGATTCTTCTCACGTTATTAATGGCAAGTCGAGGAGGGGAATCATGTTTGTGTGTGATCACTGATCCACCAAGCTTGAGAAGTATAACTTCGGTCATATTTGGCACCAAGCCTTTGTGATCCATAATCGCTTATGGAAATTGTTATCTCAGATTGGTTCTAAGGCATAAGACAATCTTTTTATCGGAACCAAAATCTCTAGGAGATGAACACCAGCATATCGGAGCGGGATATCGATATGACACAAAGAGCAAGAATCAGACTATCAAGTACAAGCACAGAGCATCTGGACGGCGTCTGTAATCAGATTCGTCGAATTACTCGAAAAACTGGTGTAAGGATGTCAGGCCCGATTCCGCTTCCTACTAGAAGAATGGTAATCCCAACTCGGAAAACACCTTGTGGACAGGGCTCAGAGTCCTGGGACAAATGGGAGATGAGAGTTCATAAACGGCTTATTGACATCGATGCCGATGAGCGAGCTATCAGACAAATAATGCGTGTTCGTATCCCAGATTCCGTATATATTGAGATAGAGCTTACTGGCTAGAAAATTGGAATTTCATTTTAGCAAAAACTCTTTCTTGAAACAGTCCATCTATAGTACTATCTGCTTAATATCAATGAGGAAAAACCACTATGTGTGGAATTATTGGCGTTATACAGGAGAAAGGAGAAGTCGCACCGTTCATCCATCAGGCATTGAGAAGATTAGAGTATAGAGGGTATGATTCGGTGGGGATTACAACACTAGATACTAGTCGGTTGTTTACCAAGAAGGATAAGGGAAAAATCGATGAGGTTCATCAGATGCTGAATCTAGATGACCTTCCGGGTAGTATTGGGATTGGGCATACTCGGTGGGCGACACATGGGATTCCTTCAATGTATAACTCACATCCCCACTTTGATTGTAATGACGAGATTGCTGTTGTCCATAATGGAGTCATAGATAATTTCCTCGAGCTTCGAGAAGATTTGATAAAGAAGGGTCATACATTCAAATCAGAAACGGATACGGAAATTCTTCCTCATTTGATTGAGGATTTCATGAATGATGGAAGATCACTAAAAGAAGCATTGAAAATGACTACGTCATTGATTGAAGGAACATATGCGGTTGTTGTGATGAGTACCCGTGAGCCAGACAAGATGGTTGCCACAAGAGATGGTAATCCATTGGTAATTGGCAGGCAAGATAAGACGAGCTATGTTTCGTCGGATATTCCTGCATTTCTCCCAGTTACCAATAATATGATTCTTCTTCTTGACGGTGAATTAGCCACACTTACTATTGACGGGATTGATATCGAAAAGCTCCATAACGGGCAAAAAGTGGCACGTGAAACAATCAAAATAAGCTGGACAGCCGATCAGGCCCAAAAAGGTGGATTCCCTCATTTTATGCTTAAGGAAATCCATGAACAGCCTGATGCTATCAAGGGCACCCTAAGATTGAGACCTGAAATCATCGAGGGTGCTGCCAAACTCATCTCCAACGCCGACAATCTGTTTTTCCTTGCAATGGGAACGTCAGGACATGCCGCGGTAGCTGGGAAACATATGTTTGCATCTCTCGGTGGTGTGCTGCCGATAGTTGAGCTAGCCAGTGATTTTCAGGATAGCGTTTATGATGTGATAACAGAAAACGACTTAGTATTGGCCATTACTCAGTCTGGTGAAACGACGGACACGATAATGGCTGCAAAATATGCAAAACGGCTGGGCGCAAGGATAGTGGCTGTTACCAACGTCGTAGGCAGTTCGATTACCAGATTAGCGGATCACACTATCATCACTCAGGCGGGGCCGGAGATTGGGGTTGCAGCAACGAAAACCTTCATGGTGCAACTTACGTCATTGGCACAACTAGCATTAGCTCTGGGGGAATTGACAGCTCACCAGGATCCAGAGATTATTGCTATCAAACGATCAGCGCTTGAAAAGATGCCCAAAATTGTTTCGAGGGTTATTGCCACTGAAGAAGAGCACGCTCGGCATTATGCCAGACTATATTACGCAAGCCCCAGTATGCTTTTTCTAGGAAGGGGAATCTCTATTGCTACGGCATGTGAGGGAGCATTGAAGCTGAAGGAAATCGCATATAATCATGCAGAGGGATACTCAGCAGGGGAATCAAAGCATGGGCCAATTGCATTGGTACAAGATAACTATCCGGTCATTTTTGTAGCACCCAATGATGAAACACGTACAAGATTGATTGGCAATATTATGGAAATGAAGGCAAGAGGAGCATCAATCGTATCAGTGCTAGAAGAAGGTGATGGAGAAATACAGTCCTTATCTGATAGCGTATTCTCTATTCCAAGGGGGGTAGAGCCGGAGTTTTCAGTCATGCCATATATTGTTCCGTTACAGTTATTCAGCTATTACATGGCAACACTGAAGGGATATGACCCAGATAAACCACGAAATCTGGCAAAGTCGGTCACGGTCCTGTAAGGAGCTTAAATCGTACGGTAACTCATTAGTTATGTGTGAAACCTATGACAGCGTTCATGCTTCAATCGCCACTGACCGATTTCGCTAATATAATAGCAGGATACTTTGCAGAGATTTGGGAATTCCTGATTTTCATTGGAAGAATCTCTGCTGTGATAGTTGTGATGGTAGGAGCCATTCTTTGGTTCACCGAGGTGAATATGAAAAGAGGGAAAGGGCTTGTTTTCAGTGGAATCGTGCTTGCCGTAGTCATACAGTACTTTGTCATGTACCCACCTTTATTCACAATGGGATAATATCATCACACAAGATCCTTTGCAATAATCTCAAGGGTATCAGCTACTTTGTCAATTTCTTCTGGGGTATTGTAGATGCTCAATGACATCTGGATAATCCCTTCTGTTGCTACCTGTTTTACGAGAGGATGGGCACACAGGAGTCCACTTCTCACTGCAATATTTGACTCGTCTAGGAACAACGCAATATCGTGACAACTAATCAAGTCTTCTGAACCAAGATTAAAACCAAGAATAGGTGTATTCTCTGTGGTAGTCCCATAAAGGGTCAGTGATGAAATTGACTCCAAGCGTCTACGGGTGTTAGTGGCTAGTTTCGTTAAGTGAGATTCAATGCGTTCCTTTCCAATTCCGGTAAGATACTCTAGCCCTTTACCAAGTCCTGCGATTGCAGGTATGTTAAGCATTCCTGACTCAAATTTATCTGGTGGGAGTGCTGCATTGTAACCAGCCAAGTTCACATCTGTGACGCCAGACCCACCTAGAATCCCGGGAGTGTGATGGTCGTTCGTCAGTTGATTAGTCCATTGGATGACTAGTCCAGGGGGAGCCATAAAGGACATGTTCGCTGATGCAAATGCGATATTTACTCCAGTGTTGATCATCTCTGGGAGCTCAAAGCCAAAAGAACGACTCATGTCGGAAATGAGTGTCACATCATAATCATGAACTAAGGTGGAGATTTCTCTAAGGGGGTTCTGTACACCCCACCCTAAGGTTCTAGAACATATTGCCACGATGCCCACGAGGTCATCTAGCAGGTCTTCTAGAACTCCGAGATCTAGATGACCATTACGGTCTATCGGAACCAATTTGAAGTTCAAATGGAGAATCTCAGACAATCTTCGAAGTGCTACAAGAACTGAGTGTTCTTCACTTTCTGCAACTAAAATGGTATCCTTTCCTTTTGCTTTCCAGTCGTATCCTAACGCGAAAGAAACGACAGCGGTCGGGATTGATTTTTGAAATGATACTTGGGATGTATCGGTGCCTAGGAAATTTGCCAGTTGCCTTCTTACATCCTCAACGACACTTCCGCCGTGTACTGCTAGCATATGTGCCCCACGTCTGGAAGATGATACGATAGATGACAAAAATTCACAGACACTCTCAATCACCACTTCCGGTATCAGGGTTGTGCTTGCAGAATCAAGGTATATCAGTTCTGGATATTTCGAGAGGACAGGAAAATGTGAACGGATATTCATTCGCATCACACTCCTGAAAGTACAACCGACTGCCTTTAATTGTAATGTCGTTGGTATGTCGATAATGGATTCTGTATGTGAAGGCTATTTCATCATCACGGATAGCGACCTTATCTTTGAGGTAAAGGGTGTCGTTCATCCTCGGGGCAGATTCATAGCTTATCTGCGATATGTGCCTGACGAGTATGGAGCACGCACCAGAACGGATGGAATGAGATACTCGAAGATATATGATTTGGGTGAACGAGAGAATTTTCTTCGAGAGAACTATCCGGAATACCTCTGGTTTGATAAGAACACAAACCGTCTACTGCAAAGTGTTGCCTACACGCATATTAAATTCATTTTAGATCCGAGGGATTGCCTAAGTCAATTGCGTGACAAAGGAGTTCATTTGAATGAGTTGGAATGCAATTCTGTCAGATTGGCTGACAGGATCGCTGATGTGTCGGGAATTCCTCTTTCCTCATTTGGAGTGACGGGATCTTTGCTCGCAGGGCTCTCAACCGAGGACTCTGATATTGATTTGATTGTATTTGGAGAAGAATATTGTAGGGCAGCCTATGATGCACTGAAAACAAATATCCCTGAATTGGAAAGGTATACGGGAAAAGCCCTTTCAAGGCATGTCACGTTTAGATGGGGAAGTCTAGGGGAGCAGTACACTTGGTTATATCAGATTGAAGGTACAAAAGTTCTACAGGGCATCTTTCATAATCATGAGTTTTTCATTCGGTTAGTGAAGGATCCAAACGAAGTGAAAAGAAGGTACGAGTATTCAAAGCATACATATGTTGGAAAAAGAACGATACGTTGTCAGATAATTGACGATTCACAGGGTATCTTTACACCGTGTGAATATGATGTGAGTTGCCAAAGCAACCCTGGTGTCAGGCGAATCATTAGTTATCGAGGACGTTTTACTGAACATGTGATGAAAGGAATGAATGTGGAGGCAAGGGGGAGATTAGAGTCTGTGCAAATCGAAGGTGCAGACCCGTTCCTCCAACTCGTCGTAGGTGAATGCAAAACGGACTATCTTGTCCCTATCGAGTAGGAAAAGGTACCACAACAGAATCGTATTCACAATCACGCGTTCACAGTATATATCTGTGAATGGCGCCTTTTTTGTGAACGGTGGACAGAAAAAGAGGAGTCATATGGCTTAGTTTGAATAGAGGGAGCGTATAAAGAAGCAGTTGATTGTGATTTATCATACCCCTTCGTTTCCACTGGAAATCGGAGAGGAGCGTTTAGATAGGTCGGTATCGTTGTTCACAGCACCCATATTTGTGTGAATGTTAATGGAATTGGATAATCATCTTAAACCACGAAAATAAGCGTTAATAACATCTTTAAGCAGATTTCTAACGTTTTCGTTGTCATAACAAAGGAAATCTGTGATTATCACGCTCAAAATAGCTATGTACGCAATACCTTGTACTTATTGGGATATACACGATTCACATACTCACACTTATTTGGATATAAACGCATTAATTTTGTGAATGACCCCAAAGAATAGTTTGGATACTGAACGATATGCCTGATACAGGACGAACTAATTATCTGTACGCCTTCACGTACAATTCATCTCCAAAAACCAGAGAGATATTTCAGTGCAGATACGTCCTTCCAGGTGAAGCACTGAAACGATTCGAACGAATGCTTTCGTTAGCAGAAGCGCCATTTGATTTCAAAATAGTGGTTTCAGATGAGGTCACAGGGGAGGAATCAAGTTTTCAGGTCAAGGGTAGTAGCATAGAGGAAATGCTTGAGAAATTCAAGGTTTTTCTGGAAGCTAGTACGGGATGCTCTATCGTCAGATCAACTGAAAAGCCCAGCGATGTGGAGATTGAAGAGTCAGATTACGAGTCAATGAGTAACTTTGAAAAGCTCCAGATGGTTATCTACGCGTCATTCAAACATGGCAAATTCTCATCACTTGATGTCACTGAGATATATCAGAACACGTTTGAGGAAAACCTCCCAAAGAGTACTGCATCAACATATCTTGCCAGAATGTGGAACAATGGAAAAGGACATCTAGAACGAATAGGAAATAGGTCTGGCTACATGTACCGTTTGAAGACTGAAATTGAGGATGTCAAGAAAGAAATTGGGCGCGCTGAGAAAATCCTATCAATACTCCAAGTGAGAGTTGGCAAATGATTGATTCTCTCAGCCAGACATTTATTCTGTGATTTTTGTTGTATGCTCATCAAGGGATATTCCTAGTTTCACAAGTTCGTCGAGAATCGGATTATATATCTCTGGAAGAATTGGACGGTGTACGCCTGTCAAGTCAATCCTCCCTTCGAGAATCATCCTACTGGCGATTGCCACAGGAAGTGCGACCGTTCGGGACATCGAACTATCGCCGTTCGGAATGCCATAATCCACTAATGTCGATGTGATTCGTTCAAGACGATCAGGGTATTTCGCGATAAAGTCATGATGCATGATGATCATATCGCGTTCTCCAGATTCATACTGAAGTTTTTCTTCAAAGAGATGGCATAGTGTATCCAGATATGTGCGAGTCCCTTCAGGTATTGGTCGATCCTCAAAGAGACCCAACCACTCCATGCGCTTGAGGATTGGATCATTAGGCGGGAGATTGAGATACGTCGCAGTAGAGGTGAAAGGATCCCCATCACTTGAAGTTAGGTTCAAAATCATCTGAGCGAACGTGGTGCCACTCAAATCCCGATCCTCCAAATCCAACAGGCCGAGGTCTGCGATCTTTTTCATGGTAGGACACCAGCCTATGTTTCGAAATGTGCCACGAAGCATCGTCTTCGTTTCCTTGATGTTATAGATATCAATGTATGATAGGCTGTCACGGTTGGGGTAACCTTCGAACTTGCCCATCCCAGGCACCTCCATTATCTCGTAATTATCGAAAAGGACAGATCCGGGAATCGTAACCGTTTCTCCATCTCTAAGAAATGAGGCATCATTCCTACCTGCAAGTAACACACCTCTTGGACTCCATGATAGCTTGTAACCAAAGGGATTGTTATTAGATTCCGGGGCAGGGAGACCCCCAGTAAAAGAAGTGAAGCTATGAACCTCTCCGCCAGCATTATGAATGTGGTCAATAATCCTCATTGCACTCATGTGGTCAATGCCGGGATCCACGCCGCATTCGTTCAGGAGTAAAATGCCTGCTTTCTTTGCAGACTCGTCAAGAGATTGCATTTCAGGCGAGATATATGAGGTTGTACAGAAGTGTTTCTTATGCCTGATAGCTATTTTTGCGGCCTTGACATGATAGGTATAGGGCAACAGAGAGCAGACAAGATCAACACTAGCAGTTAGTTGGTTCAAGAGTTCGTCGTCCTTTGCTATATCGAACTTGATGGCCGAGGCATTCCTACATCCCTCAACCATTCGTTCGGCCTTTTCTTGTGTACGGCTTGCTACTATAAGCTGGAAGCCGTGATTACAGAGATATTGGACATAGGGTCGGGCCACAAGACCCGCACCGAGACATAGTATTTTGTTCATGGTACTGATTCACCTAAGATAGGAATTTTTCCAGATACTCGTAATTCGGGGTTAGTTTTCCTCGATGAACAATAACCGCATCGTGTAGTTCACGAGGCAAATCCAAAGATTCGAAAGACAAATCGAAGTTTGCCATTGCCAAAGAGGGCACAAATTCCAAAAGGGTTGTACTAAACGAAGTAGATGATTCTCGTGGTAGTTCGCAAGGGAGATTATCAACGGCCATGATGACGGGACCTTTTGTGCTGACACCCTGTTCGGCCCTGTCTTCATCAATGATATATGTGAACGAGGGATCATTGGGTTTGGTGGTTGTGATGGTGAGTTCAATCGCACCTTCTATGTCGCATGAGATATCTCCAATGACACGGAGTCGTCGGGCAGTACTGTGCCAGTGTTTCCGCATAAACTCCTTTGTTATCAGACGTGGATACTTCTCAGTCCAATAGATGCAGTTCATCAGTATAGTGAGGTACGGGATGTACTTCTCGAAAATGCCTTGATATTTTTCGGAGCCGTGATTATAGTATTCCTGCAAGTCGAAACTACTCGCAGGGTCAACGGGTTCTACCATATGCTCTTCCTTAAAGACACATTTGTAGAGCACATCAGAACGAGCTGGGAGATTGAACAAATCATCAGGGGATACTGTTTCAAGGGGAAGGAAATCAAGGAGCTCCTGTGCTCCCCGAGACACATTCCCATATCCGGCAAATCCGACTACAAGAGGTGCGAGCGTTTCAGGGATGCCATCAGACTCTATACGTTTTCCAAGTGATTTGAACTCCGCTTGGAGCTCGTGGAGATTATTTACCTCAATTGTAGGCTTGAGCCCGTAGAAAGGGTTCGGCTTAATAGCATCCAGCTCAAGCAGCAGCCCAAATGAGTGTAGTGTGTCTGCTAGGCCGGCTATGCCGGCCCAATTCCCGAAATAGACAAGTCTTCGCCCTCGTTCATCGACAATCCGCTCATAGTCGATGAGCGTTGCTCCAATATTTAAGATCCGCTGTAACATGGGCATGTTGTGCTTTTGACCTTTCACGGTATGACTGAAGAACACATAGACCTTAGAGGGCTCAAAGAAATCCATAGGCATCTCTTTGATTCCCAGAATGACATTCACATCACTACCTGTTAGGAGAGAAATAGTGGCACCTGCAATCTGATAGTCCTTATGACTGAAAGCTCGTTGCTCACTCGGCTCGATGACGAAATCAATCCCATATTTCTCGTGCAAAAGGCGTATATGATCAGGAACTATCGGAACACGCGACTCGAAGTCTTTTTCTTCCTTCCGCAGACCTATCTTGTTCATAGGAGTGCCTCCTGAAACTCGAAGGGGTAGGTCAGGGCATTTGTATCCACGCTTTAAGCTTTCCATTGGAACATGGTGTATTACATATAATGAAATTTGGAACATGTGTTCTATTGCTGGTGATATGCTTGGCCAAATTTCTATTCCTATACGATTTTCGACAAGCTCGCAGGACTAATGCAAGACGTGTTTCGTTCACTAAGGAGCTATATGGATTTACATATACGTGGAAGACCAAATCAGGGATTAGGCAGAAACGAAAGCCAGGTTTGATCGAGGAGTGTCTAGGCTCTGAGATCGTGGTTGATTCGGCTATTATTGTCCCGAGTGAATACAAATCGGTCTTTGACACTTTATTCAGCGAATATTCCGATATCATGCATCTTCGGGTTTTTGAAATTGTAGATGAAATCACCTATTAGAACACGTGTTCTAACAACGCTAATGGATTCGGATGGTTACTAGAAGAAACCACTAATCCCCCTTGCTTCCAATGGAAATAATGGGGTATCAAAAAAAAACAGAAAAAGAAAATTATATATATAAGATTGACAAATTGCATTTATCTCCATTTTTCATACATACATACAGTTGTCATTGCTACAAGCAATATTCATACAGTTCCATAGGAAATAGAGGGGTCTTGTCTTTCCACATTTTCTGTTTTTGTTGTGTTGATCTTGTTTAACGCTACGTCTTGTTTTGTATGATTGTTTGTTGGAACATGTGTTCTAATAGTGCGTGATACATGTAATACAGGCTCTGTACTACCATAAGACTGATAGACGAAACTTGGTTCGACTGCACAGCCAATTCTATGGTGTTAAGGAGGATCTTCTGTGACAAAACCAAAAGAACTACTTGAAGATGCACCTGGTAAGACTTTACTTCTGTTAGCGAACGAAGCGATAGCGAGAGGTGTTCTTGAGGCTGGTGTACGATTAGTTGCACTTTATCCAGGAACTCCAAGCAGTGAGATTGGGAATAATCTTACTTTCATGGCTCCACACATTCCGAATTTCTATTTCGAGTTCAGCACAAATGAGAAAGTTGCATTAGAGGTAGCTGGAGCGGCTGCGGTTGCAGGAGTCCGATCAATGATGGTATGCAAGGGCCCTGGTTTGAATGTGGCAGCAGATCCTTTTTTCTCTCTAGCATATGTGGGTGTGCGTGGGGGGATGGTGATTGTGGTGGCTGACGACCCAAGCATGTGGAGTTCCCAGAACGAGAATGATAGTCGATATTATGCTCTAATGGGTAATATGCCACTTATGGAACCATCCGATCCAGCAGAGGCGAAATCAATGTTGTTAGAGGCTTATGAGTTTTCAGAGAAAGTAGAACTTCCGGTATTATTTCGCACAACGACTCGGGTGAACCATACTAGGGCACCCGTTCGGTTCCACGAGATCCGTGAACGCCCTGCACAAGTAGAATTTGAAAAAGAACCCTATCGATTTGTCCCAGTACCTTCAGTAGCACGACTACGACATCCTTGGCTTCTCGGCCAAATAGCGAAAGCACGAGAAATCTCTGAAACTAGCCACTTAAACTTTATAGAGGGCACAGGCGATTTAGGGATTATCACGAGTGGTGTCGCTTATACTTATGTCGTCGAAGCTCTTGACCATCTTGGGATGAATGCTGAAATCCTCAAGCTTGGTATCACTCATCCGCTACCTGAACAGAAGCTAACTGATTTTCTCAGGATGCATGAACGAGTGGTTGTTGTGGAAGAGCTCGAACCGTATCTCGAAACCCACGCTCGCCGCCTCGCCCAACTTCACCGAGTTGAGGTCGACATCCTCGGCAAAGAGCAGGGTTACTTCTCGAGGACGATGGAATACAGTCCGCGTATAGTAATTGAGGCCCTGTGTAAGATTGCTGACTGTAATACATGTATCAATTGGGATGAAATCGACTCGCGCATGAAGGATATGGCTGACCTCCCGCCACGACCTCCATTACTCTGTGCGGGCTGTCCCCACAGGGCAAGTTATTTTGCAATTAGAACTGCTACACGCGGGAAAGCCATCTATCCCTCGGATATCGGATGTTACACACTTAGCATCGCACCGCCTTTGGAAACAGCAGATATTCTCTTTGACATGGGCTCTTCGATCTCAACTGCATGTGGGATTGCTCAAGTCACGGGACAGGATATTGTGGCATCGGTCGGTGATAGCACTTTTTTTGCCTCAGTTCTTCCAGGGCTTGTCAACGCCGTATACAACAAACATCCCGTCAGCCTTGTAGTTTTGGATAACCGTACGACCGCTATGACTGGACATCAGCCCCATCCCGGGACAGGAATCACGGGGATGCAAGAGCAGGTGGAACCCCTTGATGTAGAGGATGTAGCTAAGGGATTAGGTGTGAAGTATGTGAAAACGATCAATCCTTTCGACTCGCTTGCCGGATTAGTACGTGAAGTACGGGAGATGGTCAAATGGGTTCGTGAAAACCATGAACCAGCTGTATTAGTTTCAAAAGCACCATGTGCACTTCTTACTGCTGCGGAGATGAGGAAGACTGGAGAGTATCCCCCTAGGTTCTATGTCGACTCTGATATGTGTACAGCTTGCAAACGATGCCTGAATCGGTTGTCCTGCCCAGCGATGTATCTTGATAGTGTGACAGATAAAGCAGTGATTGATGAGCCACTGTGTAATTATTGTGGAACTTGTGTTGCAGTTTGTCCACAAGGTGCTATCAAACAGGAGGAATGAATCTCATGACTAGTAATACACGTAATACAACTGTGATTAACATAGCTATTACCGGTGTTGGAGGCCAAGGAGTTCTTACACTCGCAGAGATACTGGCAAAGAGTGCATTGGAAGATTCCCATAATGTGCGTGTTGGAGAAATCCATGGGATGGCTCAACGTGGTGGTCATGTTGTATGTACTGTGCGTATTGGCGAGAATGCAAAGGGTCCTATAATTGATCCTGGCACTGCTCACTTGGTAGTAGGTTTTGAGCCTGTTGAAACACTGAGGGAGATCCACCTGATATCGAAAGGAGGTTTAGTCATCATGAATTCCCATGTTCAATATCCAGTTGTAGTTTCTATGGGTAAGGCAGAGTATCCCTCGAAAGAGGAAATCCATGATGCCTTGACTATGCACACAGCGAAAATCATTGAATTCAACGCAATAGAACTGGCCAATAACGCTGGAAATAGCCTATCTATGAATATTGTAATGCTGGGTGCAATACTAGCAAGTGGGATTGTTCCTATTAAGAAAGAAACCGCATTACATGTTGTGCAGACTACATTTCCTAGCAAGTTTGTAGACGTGAATACGAAAGCATTTGAACTCGGCTATCAAGCGATTTCTGATTCACTATAATGTAATACCTGTATTACATTACTGCTTTCGTTCGAGTAGCGCAGCGCTAACCATTACCTGACCGACAGAAACACCTCCGTCTCCTGGAGGCACCCGACTATGAATTAGAGGTGTTTTGGAATATGCTTCTATTGTTGATACTACCGCTTTGGTAATTATGCGGTTTAAAGCAACCCCGCCCGAGAAACCGATGTATGAGACATCACTTTCTTCTGCTATTTCAGCTGCCAAGGTTGCGAGTCCATTGCCGAGACCCCACTGGGCTGCATATGCTATTTCTTCTGTTGAAACTCTTCGTTCTTTTAGATCTATTATCTTTTGGATAGAATCAGATAGATCCATTACATGTCTTCCTTTTGTCTGTATGAAACATGGCTCAATTTTGATCTCTGTGCGCCTTGCAACAGCCTCAAGTTTCATCGGACTTTCGCCATCGTAAGTATTCCTATCACAAATTCCAAGAATCGCTGCGACAGCATCAAGATATCTTCCTGCACTTGAAGTCATTATCGTATTGACTTTTTTGTCAATCGATCGAAGTAGTATGTTAAGGGTATGTTCATCTAATCTTGCGTTCTTAGAAATCGGAAGTCCGTCTAATAGAGATAGTAACCTGTCTTCTTCAATACGATCTTTAAGGATGCCAATTAGAGGTCTTGATCCAAATTCGGCAGACAGATCCCCGCCAGGATGTATATATGTGTGTAGTCCAGCTTTGTTCACAAAGTTTGCACAGCTTCCCATAAGGACTTCTCCACCCCACCCGATTCCACCTAGCCCATAACCATACCCATCAGCTGTAATACAAACAATACTTGTATCAATGGGTAATTTGTGGTCGGCGATGAGCGAAGACATATGAGCGTGGTGGTGTTGCACCCTGAATAATGGGATCTCCCATTCACTTGAGATCGATTCTGCATGAGTACTAGTGAAGAACTCAGGATGTAGATCACAAGCAATTGCATCTATTTGCTCTGCACCAATTAGTTGTGAAAGATGATGATATGCATTTTCTAGGAATCTGATGTTTTCGACGTTTGTTACATTTCCGATGTATTGAGTAGGGTATATGTTTCCTGACTTGAGGATAGCTCCCATCACCTTTTCTTCTGGCCCCAACCCAAGGACGGTGCACTTGTTGCCATTTCTCCTAATAGGAATAGGCTCAGGAGTATATCCTCTAGCCCTTCTAATGAAGAGAGCTGAATTATCACCAATGAATTTTACTACCGAATCATCCGCACGTTGTTGGATTTTCCTATTATGTATTAGGTAGTAATCGGCAATCCCAACTAGGGAACTCTGTATCTCACTTGGCTCCACATACATTGGAATACCTGTCGGATTTGCACTTGTCATCACCAACGCCAGTTCGTCAAGATTCTGAAAGAGCAAGTGATGTACTGGCGCGTATGGCAACATCACTCCCACTGTGTCGAGACCTGGTGCGAGCATTTCAAGCACCGTATCATGTATTACAGGTAATACATCTCCCTTTCGATTCGGACTGGTCCTTTTTTTCACGAGAACGATTGGCCTACGCCACGAAGTAAGAAGACTGTATTCTTCGCTTGTCACATCGAAGCAATCCACGAGTGCCTCGGTTGACCGCATCATTATAGCAAGTGGTCGTTGATGACGATTTTTCCTTTTTCTCAGTTCGAATAGCGGATCGGACTGTGAAGTAATGACCACGAGATGTGTTCCTGAAATGCCTTGGATTGCGACTATCTTTCCATCCCGAAGTAGTTTTGCAGTTTCGCGTATTGGTCTTTCAGATGTGACTGTGTTTCCGTTATTGTCTTTAAAGCTGTACTTGGGGCCACATAATCCGCATGCGGTAGTCTGTGCATGGTATCTACGGTCTAGAGGGTCTGTATAACCTGTATTACATGTACTACAGAGAGGGAAATCGTTCATTGTGGTGTTGGGCCTATCGTAAGGCAGTTTTAGAATTGTTGAAAACCTAGGGCCACATGCTGCACAGGATGTGAAAGGATATCCTTTCCATCTAGATCCGTTTTCAAACAAGTCCTTTATACAATCATCACAGATTGCGATATCTGGAGGTATCACAGGTTCAGCACTATCACTTCGTACAACTTGTGATTTTTCAATAAGAAATTCAGAGTACCGGCCACTATATTCACTCCATTCCACAACCATTGAATCAATTCGGGAAATAGAGGGAGGACGATTCCTTAGAATTTCCAAAAACGTTTCGATTGTTCTTTTTTCACCTTCTACAATTATCCGCACTCCAGCATCGCCTAGGTTCAGCACGGTTCCTTTCAATGAAAGAGTTCTAGCAACTCTATATACAAAAGGTCTAAATCCAACCCCCTGTACAATTCCGTTGATATGGATCTTTGCACTCCGAATCAATTGTGGAAGACCTCATCTTAGCACTGCAATGACACGAGTTATTAATTCACTGACATGGTATCATACAGACCTAATACCAGTACTACTTGTATTACGATTTATGTAGGGCTTTATATTCCCACATCTTGGACTAGAGGTTGATTACCTTGAGGTCGACAGTGGAACAGAAAAGAGATTTCTATATTGATCCGGTCGTTACTCCCTCCGTTGCGGGCAATATCCCTACCTGCTTGCGGGAGATGCTCGTTGAGTCAAGCATGGCAAGTCAGAAGAAGAGAACCGTCCTCATATCAAGCAATAGTCTGGCTAATCGGTTTATATTGAACCGTTGGGGCATTCGCCCGTCCCAACGGCGGAAATTCAGGACACTATTTACCACTATTCGCAAATACTGTAGGAATCTCTTTCATTATCTTGCGAATCAATCTCGGATGGAATGGACATCAGGGACAGAACGATTCATTTTTGGCGTATATAAATTTGAAGAGATTCGAGGTAATCTGATTCTAGGATTCGTCAAGCTGTCGATAGAGGATGAATGGACAATTCCCTCTTAGTTTGTATTACGTGTATTATATCCATAAAGCTCATAACTCGCTGTTATCCGTGTATACAAAAGTGTATCCGCACAGGACACATTGTGAAACTACTGCCAGAATGCCCTAGAAGGCGATAAACCGCTGATTTCGCACACATGTACAAAGGTTGGTTAGTCAGTTTGAATCCTAAAGATGATGAACTTCCACGAACTGATTTGAAGTCTGCTATGCAATATGCAAAGCGGGCCCTACAAGAACCTATTCTACGAGCTCTTCTTGAGAGATCCAATCTTACTGAAGTCCAGTTAGAGACACTCCTTATCGACCTTGTAATTGAGGATCAGCTAGGAAGTCACATCTCATATGAAAGTAAAGCAACTCTGAGATCGAAAACCTCTAGTAGATCCTTGGGGGTGTCGCGTGGTGCTTTCAATCGTACCCTATCTCAATCGAGGCGTAATATTGTCCGTTGTCTTTATACTATGCTTCTTCTTTCATATCTTGAGCTATTTGATTACTCAATTTTCCGTCCGTTTGAAGAGTTGTCAACGAAGATTAGAGGATATCGAAGCATTCGAGAAGTTTTGTCCGGTAGGGAAAATCTCAGTGCGGAAGATCTAGAAAGCTACAAGGCTGCTGAGCAGATGGTTCTTGATGCACTCCATGAATTAACATCGCCTCTAAACCTTAAATCCGATTTAGCCAGAAAAAGACAGCACAATCCGGACGAATAATACTTGTAATACACATATTAACACATCAGAGTGATATTCTTTCGTTGTCGGAATATCTTAGATCGTCCAAATTTCAAGTCAACTTTGATCACAACACTTGCAAGTAATACTATTGAATTACATATTTACTGGAAGTGCATTACCCAAAGCACTCCTATGTATCCGTACCGTGAAGGCTCGATGATTTCATGGATGACTAACATGCCTGTTGATACGATTGGCAAGATTTTTACATTCTGCTACCAACGGTACGAATGTGCCGTGATACGCATATCGGGGGACTGCTCCAAGACCGAATTATCGCAATCCGAACCATCGCCTATCAATCTGTAGGTTTATTGCTTTTGAGGAGATAGAGATAGAATCGACGATTCATTTACGTTATTGATTGAAACGATCTCATGGCAGTCATATCGTATGACACGACACATTCATACTTACTTGTGTAACAATAATACATAGTTCTAATCTTAGAACGAAGCTAAGTTGCACCTATTTTAGTAGTAATAATGACACGTTGGAGATACTATACATGTATTACAACCAATATATATAATACAAGAAATACTTTTTTCCTCTTGATATATTATTACGCTTATCACATATGTGGGGATCATCTTGGGTGACGACAGTACAATCAATCGATTATTGGCTGCTAGTAGAAAGAGGATCCAAGAGAGTCAAGACAACGAGATAGCTCAAAGGATCTGTAATGCAATTGGGGAGCGGCGTATACGGGATGTCCAGGATATCCTCTGGAAAATCGAAAATCAAATTGATTGGGAGAGTGCGGTTACATTTCTCATCCGTGCGTCTAGTATGAAGTATTCCGTCCCATTGGACGGCGACAATCCTACCCGACGATTGGAACCTTTGAAATTTAGAGAAGTCATATTTAGCATCTTTGATTGTGCTGGCTTTGAACCAGTCAATCGAAGTATTGTCAATCTTCTCCAATACCTTTCTGAAGCAAACTCGTTCGTTCGCGCAAAAACCTGTTTCATAAAAGAAATCAGTCGAGCCGTGGAAGAACATATCGAATCGAACGACACCCTTTTCTTCGAACCCTCTCTGCTTCCCTATGAAATTGGACTCCAAAGAGAACAACGTCTTAGAGTTGAAGAATTGCAGCAGGATTCAGTTTCAAGTATTATATGTCATACCATTGGAAACTCAATCAACATCACCCCTCTCTGGCATTCAGAATTCGGACGACGAGCACTCGTTGAACTATGTATCAAAGGACTCGTCGTTTCGCCCGAAGTATTTCAGGTTGTAATATCTGTATTACAAGTATCAAATGAGGTGCGAAGTAGACTCCTGCAAGGAGGTATTACGAAGACAAACAACTCTTACGATCAGAAACCTCTGAACTCCCAATACAGGCTTCTCTTAGACGCTCTGATCACATGTGATGTGGAGAATCTTAGGAATCTTGGCAGCAGACATGCCTGTCCTGTGTTTAATCATCTTTTGAGAAATCATACTGATAACTACCGGCAGACTAGTAGTAGCCATGACTACAGGAGTTTCCTATCGTTATTACGAGATCATATTATCATTCGGTGGGTGGATTCTATTTCATCTATCAGTCAACTTGTCCAGCTGCCAGATATGAGAATCAAATCCGATGCTATCCGTGCGATAGGTAATTTCTATGATGAAGCATCAGCACATACACTACTTGACATCTTCTGCCATACTAATAATCGGTCTATTCGAAGTCTGATCCTTGATGTCATCAGTCGTTTGATACCTCGCTGCCCCGAAACACAAAGAGCTGTTTCTGAATTGCTCAGCAGTAACTGTTTCTATGTCAATGAACTTTATAGATTCTATCGGAAAATGTGGAAGAATAAGACCTATTAGACCTATTACCTGTAATACACTTCCACGACACACATAAATCATATCCCGATTGCGATGCATGCATGAGTTCTTCCAAGCCCGATATATATAACGATGTGGATCCTTTCTTCAACCCTAGAAGAGTCGCATTGGTTGGTGCGTCCACTGATTACAGAAAGCTAGGCAACTCCATCCTTATGAACCTCCTCTCATCGGAAATCGAAATATATCCGATTAGCAAATCAAGTGACCGCATACTAGGAACAAAAGTATACAGGAGTCTGTCTGAAATACCAAACCCCGTCGACCTTGTGATAATAGCAGTCAGTGCAAAGTATTGTCCAGACCTTATGGCTGAGGTAAAACAGGCAGGTGCAAGTCACGCTATAGTGATTTCGGGTGGTTTCAGTGAAACTGGCCCTCAAGGTTTCGAGCTTGAACAAAAACTTGTGATTGCTGCGAAGAAAGCCGGCGTCAGGATTGTCGGACCTAACTGTGTTGGAATTTCGAATAGCCGCTTGTTCAATGGGACGTTTACCATGATGCCTGAACGTGGCAATATTGCCTTGCTTTCTCAAAGTGGAGCCCTGGGAGGAATGATGATTTATACGACTCGTGCCAAGCGAATCGGAATCAGCAAGTTTGCAAGTATTGGAAATGCTGCCGATATTGGTTTTGTTGACATACTTGAATATTTCAGAAATGATCCCAGAACGAAAGTAATCGCTATATACATTGAAGGTGTCGAGAACGGAAAGAAGCTCTTTGAATCCCTACGCAGGGCATCCCGTGAAAAACCCATAGTTATCCTGAAAGGTGGAAGAAGCGAAGCCGGAGGAAGAGCAACTCAAAGCCATACAGGGTCTTTGGCTGGCGAAACGAGAGTCTTTGATGGCATGGTTAAGCAAGCCGGTTGTGTTTCTGCCCCGACCCTTGATTCACTTATTGAAATATGCAAGCTCTTTGACTATCAGCCACTCCCGAAAGGCCGTAATATAGGTATTATCAGTAATACAGGTGGTGCAGGTGTGCTTGCAACCGACGCGGCATCCAGTTTGGGCCTAGCGATTCCATCATTAGAATCCGAAACCACACGTGAACTTCGCCAAGTACTGTCCCCCATGGCATCAATAGGTAATCCAATCGATGTTGTTGCCAGTGGAGGTAGGCGTGAGTATAGAGTGACCACAGAACTTCTTCTAAGCGATCCCAATGTGGACATGCTATTAGTAATCTGTGCAGTCCCAACTTTTGCGGGTATGACCCAAACAGAACATGCTGCTGGTATGCTCGAAGGTGTCCGGTCAGTTGAGTCCGATAAACCAGTAGTTGGTGTTTGGTTATCCGGTGATGTTGGCAAACCTGGCAAGGATTTGCTTGAAATGAATCGTATTCCCTGTTATGATGATCCTTTCTTAGCATCCCTGTGTATGTCGAAAATTACTGAATATGCCTACCTTTTGCAGAGACATGCCCACTCATAATACTTGTATTATTCAAGATATCTATCAGCAATCAGAGGGAACTCGTCAGACAATGCTTCACGTAGTTTCTTTTCTACCCACAAACTAAGATTGATGGCCTTTTCATTTCTGACCGCCTGAAGGCAAGATCTTAGTTCCGATGTCACACTGAACGACATTATAGGGCTTCTCCTCTCCTTGTTGGGCACCGCAACTGGGGTTGAGCGTACCTGTGTCTTCTTTCTTGTCTTTGAACTCCGTGGGCTGTCTGGAGGTTTTTCTTCATCCCGACGTTCCTCTTCCTTTCTATATTTTCCTAGTAGGCTCATCATCTGACCTCCTTCAAGATATACTCGTAAGCAGTTGCAACCAATGTGGCAATCTCTACATCAACATCAGGATTGCCAGTTCTTTTATAGTTCTCAGCAGCTACCTGTTGGCAGCCGCGAGCTAACATCCGAATGTCGCGAGGATTTCCCTTTGAAGCTTGATTTAGAACAACGATGGCATCATCGTGAAACGGATAAATACTGAAGTCATCTGGGTCGAACTTGTCGATGTCGCCCCTAGCATAAGCGAGTCTCCTGCCGATGAATTCTTTTGCTTTATCGTCATTCAACGGCGGAACATCGAGAGGTTCGGTTCGATCGGCAATCTGTGGAAGGAATGACAACATAGCATTCCAATACATTGATGTCCCCGACATGACTAGAGTCACTACAGGCTCATCAAGTGTTGTCCCATATTCATCTTTCATCTCTTCAGTAGGGAGGTCTGCGAGATAACGTAGCTTATGAAATGCAGCTTCCTGGTTGTCTGCCACATCTTCAATGAACAGAGCAGTACGGCTTTTCTCCTCAATGTATCTACGCACACTCTCCTGAGCTACGGCTTCGATGATTTGGCTCGACTCCCAAGATCTTCGATATTTGATGCGCAACGAATCTGCAATAGCAGCACTCATCTGCTTTTCATAAAGCCCAGTCATTCCTACATACCCAGTAATGAATTTGTTTCCTCTCCTATCAGCAAGTGTAGGAAGATCTCGCAATGCCAACAACATCAAAGTGCTTTTCCCACTACCTACAGGCCCTCTCAAAAAGATATGACGCTCGTTGGTTATAATCAAATCCACAATCGAATCTAGAAAATCAGGATGTTCGACATAAAGCCTACTATCAGGCATTTTGAATCCCCTAAACGGACTGAATCGTGCACCTATCTTTTCTTCCCAAGCTCTCAATGTTTCTTTTCTTGTATTGAAATGCCGTATCAATGCAGACTCATGAATGGCGATTGTCATCCATATACCTCGTATCACATGTAGTTATTGTAATACAACATCCATTTCCGCTACTGATAAAGGTTATGTTAAAAAAGTGTAACCTGCTTCTTTCAATACACAACCTTTTTGAAGAAGGTGATGTGTCAAGGCAACGCACTAATATACGACGACTAAGGAGACTACTCAGTATGGATGTCAGCCGAATCCAACGAATCTTGACCTCTCTCATGATACTTAGCTTTCTCATCTTTGGTATGCTTGCCGGTATCATCTTGATTACAGATGCTCCATTAGATAACACTACAGCATCCCTTCCCTTTGCATTTCTGTTCATCTCAGCCATGACACTTGTTACAACTGGCTTGATTAACGAAAATCCCAACAACGTTGAGAAGCATCTACGGGATTGGATCATTACATGCACCATTGGACTAATAATAAGTGCTTTGGCATTTGGTTTCACATAATGCCCAGCACAACAGTTTTAGGATTCTGATGGCATCCGGTTTCGTTACAAAATCATCTGAACAGTTCGCAGCACGATGTGAGGTTTATGAGTAAAATACTTGCAGGCACAAAAACCACGAGAATGGAACTACTACGCCTGAAGAACAGAATGCGATTGGCTGAGCGCGGCCACAATCTGTTGAAGGAAAAACGTGACTCGCTCATTATGGAATTCTTCAATGCTATCGCAGAAATCAAGGAGGCCAGAAATGTTGTAGAAGATACCCTTTCTGAAGCATTCTCAAGCCTCACTCAGGCGAAGATGGTTATGGGACCCTCACGAGTCATTGAATTTGCATACGCCAGTAAGGTGCGAACAGATATTAGCATTGCCACAAGATCAATGATGGGCGTCCGTGTCCCTGTGATGACTGTCGAGCAACACGTACCTGAACTTCCCTACTCTCTTCCTGACTCGAGCGCACGATTGGATACTATGAGTATAAAGTTTAGAGAGGCGTTAAAATCCCTGACCAAGCTTGCAGAAATCGAATCTACAGTAAAGAGGTTGGCATTGGAGATTGAACGTACAAAGCGGAGGGTTTCAGCTCTAGAAACCATTGTCATCCCGCGTCTCGATGCCACAGCACGGTTTGTAAGATTGGCACTTGAAGAAAGAGAACGTGAGGATTTCATCCGTTTGAAAATGATTCGTGACAGAATGGATATGGACTGATCTCAGCCACTTTTCATCCGTTATACCAATTACAAATACTTGTTGAAAAAACCGATTCCAACCTGTTATAGAGTTTCTACTGCTTGAGTTTAAGGATTGCTGCGGCAAGATCACCTTCTGTTTCCTTTAGTGCCTCAGTTGCTCGTTCTATTGTCACGCCTGTCTGACTAGCAACTAACGCAGCATCTTCCACTGGAATCTCAATTTCTCTAACTTGTTCTTCTGAGGTTGTAGATGGTGATCCCGATGTAATACTCCTCACGACCTTATTTCCTGAAACCTGATATGATTCGCTCCCTGCCTGTTTGATTACTCCGACCTGTGGATTCGAAATTAGCCACTCCTTGTCTTCAAAACGGATTATGACCTCCTTGACACCTTTCAAGTCACTTTGTTCTATGCCCATCTTTTTCATCATTCGAGCAATTTGCTTGGGTGACATACCTCGAAATCCCATTTAATACAGCCTCACTCTTTAATACTCCATAATAGATAAAACGCTTATGCTTTGATGTATGCGATTTACTGCAATTCTATGTCGAATACATAATGCGTCATCCCTGGGGAGTAGTTTTTGATCTCGCGCCATTTACTCGTTGCATCAAAACCGTGTTCCCCACAGAGAGTATTAATTGTATTACACAATCCGGCCAACTCCCTTTTAGTGGTCACAGTATGCATGTGAATCCACCCTCCTTGGCTAGATAACATTCCAACAGCAGTAGGAATATACTTGATAGTATCATGCAAGTATCCCATTATTATCCTATTTGCAGGATAATTTGGGGTGACGTTCCTGCAATCGCCGAGAATAGATTCCACCCGATCTTGGACTGCATTGATCAAGATATTCTCTTTTAGAAACCTGAAGGCATCAGGATTGATCTCAATCGCAGTGACTCTGGCATTGGTCTTGCAGGCAACATGCAGAGCAAATTGACCGACGCATGAAAACATATCTACCACATGTTCGTTACCCTTCACCCATTTCGGGAATGATATTCGCTCTTCACGGTTTCCACCAGAAAATGTGATTCGGAGTGGGTCTAAGTGAAATTTGACTCCATTTTCGACATGAGTAGTGACAGTATTTGTTGTCCCTGCAATCACACGGTATGAAGGAATCCTGCGAATCCCCTGTGTCGGGCCAGTTCGTACTGCCACTGATTTGACCCGTGAGTCGTACTCTAGTGTTAGCTTGCCAATTATTTTGATATACTCCAAATCGTCAACTGGGACATTGAGGAGTGCAACATGTCCAATTAGATGATATCCATTAGGTAGGGCATTGCCCTCAAAATTGCTGCCGGCCATTTCCAATCCAAGAAACTCACGATATCTCATAATGTTTCACCATCAAGAACTCGCGTTTTTGCAAATCACTACATTTCATGTCTATTAGGATATGTTATCCTAATCTACAAGTATTGGAAGTGACTAATTCTTCTAGCAATAGATGTTGCTGGGAATGTTGCTATCGCCACCACGTTCTCTGACTTTCTGTATCGCTTTTCGGAAGTGTTCTTGAGTCACACATGTTTGTCCATCCCGAATAGCGAACATTCCGGCCTCGGTGCAGATGGCTTTGATATCAGCACCAGTCAATTTTACGCTATCTGAAACGAGCGCATCGAAATTCACGCCACTATCTATATTCATGCCCCTCGTATGTATCTTGAATATCTCTCTCTGGCTCGAAGCATCCGGAAAAGGGAACTCGATGATACGGTCAAACCGCCCAGGCCTGAGAAGGGCTGGGTCGAGAATATCTGGTCTATTCGTAGCTCCAATGATTGCAACCTGACCGCGAGATTCGAATCCATCAAGCTCGCTAAGGAGCTGCATAAGGGTACGCTGTACCTCTCGATCCCCAGAGGTTGCGATATCCAGACGATGTGATCCCACAGCATCCAATTCGTCAACAAAGACGATTGCAGGAGCTTTCTCCTTTGCCATCATGAAGATTTCTCGAACTAGACGGGCACCCTCGCCAATGAACTTCTGTACAAGTTCAGATCCTATCACTCGAATGAATGTGGCATTCGTTTCGTGAGCCACCGCTCTAGCACTCAATGTTTTTCCTGTTCCAGGTGGGCCTGTAAGAAGAACACCTTTGGGAGGCTCAATACCTACTTCTTTGAAAATCTCGGGCCTGATTAGTGGGAGTTCAACCGTTTCTCTGATTTCACGGAGCTGATTCTGAAGTCCTCCAATATCTGAGTATGATACCTCAGGTGCCTCTTCAATCTCCATCGCACGAATCATAGGGTCTCGTGGAGGTGGTAGTTCCTGAGTCACAGCGAAGGATCGTTGGTTAAGAGCAACACGAGCTCCTGGTTGAATCTTTTCTTTCGGGATACTTGAAGAAACATGAGTGACAAATGTTGGCCCTGTCGACGATTTGACAATTGCCCTTCCGTCATCCAAAAGTTCTGCAATCGTACCAGTAATGAGCGGGCTTTGACGTAGCTTTTCCAGCTCAGTTCGCAACGTTTGAGTTTCTTTCTCAAGTCTACCCCTTTCAGCCTGCAGGATTTGACGTTCTGTTTCAAGCGCTCTTAGTCTACGCTCCAAATGACGAGTGTAACTCTGTGAATGAACTTCGTCCTCGAGCTCGCCATCCTTTTTTGACTCTGTTCCACTAGGCATACTGAGGCACCTCTGGTTCTAATTTGATGATAATTACTTAAGCATATCCTTGGGGGTTTCTACGCTATATAACATGCTAATACTTGTAATACGATAACGATGTGTATGATATACTGTACAGTAACCAGAAAGGTAACTTTAATAGACAGTCGATGTGGTGAGCCATCGAAGATTCAAATCTCAACAAGAGATCATGTTCGAAGCCGCAGTGGCCTAGCCTGGTTAGGGCGCGAGACTCATAATCTTGGTCGTATCTTCGACCTAAACTATGGGGTCAATGTCTCTAAGGCCCGAGATGGGAAATCTCGAAGTCGAGGGCTCGAATCCCTCCTGCGGCACCATATAAACTATTGAGCCTGTATCCAACACTCTCGAATCAAACTGCTAGAGTGAACGAGCTTCCTGCTAATGGCTGAGGTATGTTTTTGAGGGAGCTGTGGGCTAGATAGGTCATAATACGTAACATCACAGAGGATGCCACTCGATGACTGACCTACCTTTCAAGACTCTAGATGATATCGACTTGAGGGGAAAGCGTGTTCTGGTTCGTGTTGACATGAACTGTTCCATAGATCCCGAAACAAAGCAGATCTTGGACGATACTAGAATAAGGGCAACAATTCCCACCTTGGAAGATATCTCCAATTGCAAAGTAGTGCTTATAGCTCATCAAGGACGCCCCGGGAGTGATGATTTCATCTCGCTGAAACCGCATATGGAAAGGCTACGAGATTTAGGATTCAACGCCAAGTTTGTCGGTGATATCTTCGGAGAAAGGGCCAAGTCCGCAATCAAAGCCGTTGATGTGGGTGAGATACTAGTCCTTGAGAATGTACGAATGTTCGGTGGCGAGAACAAGAACGGTTCCATCGATGAAGTCGCAAGGGAACCCATTGTTCAAGAGCTCTATCCCTTGTTCGATTTCTTCATAAATGACGCTTTTGGAGCGGCGCACAGATCCCAGGCATCGATAGTTGGATTCACGACTGTCTTACCATCGGTTGCAGGACGACTGTTAGAGAAAGAGGTACGCGTGCTTGGCAGGATAACTGCTCAAGATCTCCATCCGTGGGTTCTTGTTTTAGGAGGAAGTAAGGTGCCTGATAAGGTGCGGATAATAGAGCAGCTGCTGGATGCGGGGCGGGCAGACTACGTCCTCCTAGGAGGACTTATCGGCAATGTCTTTCTGGCGGCAAAGGGCGTCATCCCCAAGGAGTACGCCCAAGTAGTACCCAAACACAATCAAGTCCTTCTAAATGCATTAGATATTCTCGATAAGTATCCAGATATTGTATTCCTTCCTGATGACGTAGGGATCGAAAAAGATGGCAAACGAGTAGACTGTGGACTTGATATAACAGATGGCAATCCGATATACGATATTGGCCCTCGAACTATTGAGCGGTATAGCGCATTGATTCGTGATGCAAGGGTTGTTTTTGCCAATGGTCCTATGGGCTATTTCGAAAAAGATGCATTTGCCAAAGGAACCTCCCAG
>JAJRZD010000063.1 GCA_024275415.1 archaeon | reverse complement strand
TTGGCAGCCTATGAACAGAACTATGCTGAATTCTTCAAGGTCTATCCTGCACCGCCACGTATCTTTGTTTCCGCCAGTTCTCAGAAACTACTTGAACAAATCGTAGCATTGGAAGGCACAGTCCTTACTAATGAAGGAGTGATTTCAGGAGCAAATGGCTTTGTCCCATCATGGGCATCAGAATACTATGGTATCGAATCGGCTTGTTTTTTGGGAGAAACAATGGGTGTCATTAAAGCAGACTATCGTGCATCACGGGAAATCATTAACAAGATAGCGCAGCTCCTAGATCTCAAAGACACCCTTAATCTGCTTGATGACAGAGCTGTACAAGTTGCGGAGTTCATCGATTGGGTGATGAAGGAGATCGAACAGAAGACAGCTTCAGAAGAGAATGGTGACAGACCCTCTGATCATTATATCGGATAAGCTCATTCTACCATCTCAGGTTTCAGGATATCCGTTATCCATGCTTGGCTATCAAGGTTGATGTAGAAGTAATGGTCGTTATGGCGCACTTTGATAGTGAACGGAAAACGTTTTGCTTTCCCGATAATTCCCTCTGGCACGTTTAATACCGTTTTCTTTGTGCAGACCGGACATTTGGCAAATCGTTTTAGGACCATTTCTTATCACTACTCTATTCTGGTTTGATTCTGCTATCCACACTGATAGTCAATGATGCATTCCATTCAACATGGTTCTGTAAGGCATCACAGAATTGTTTCTCAAGGGCATCAGGATCTTGATTTGCGATTTCTTCACTGTCTGTTCCAACTACCCGTAGATTCTCATAGACCCCTGTTTCTGCAAGGATCCTGAATTGAAGACCATCTTGTGATGCGTTCAGAATCAGGAACTTTGCAAAATCCTTGAATTCCCCTTTCGGCCCTCGAAGAGATGCCTTCATGGTATCTACCTTTTCCGAGTTCAGTATCGCATCTAGCAGGTATGCACGGATGATTCGATTTCCGATTTTCCTTCTAATATCTATGAATTTCTCTTCTGTGCCGTCTTCATATCGTAGAGTCCAAAATCCCTTAGAGCTCAAAGAAACACCACATATAATGAGAAATTTGCAGAATATAGGGATTACTTGAGTGTATCGCTTCAACCTGAAAATCCAACATAGTTTTATTTGCTAGTACGCACACATTGCCTGTATTAGCAATGGATAGGAAGAAACTAAAATGCTGCAGACCTTCGATATGATCATTCGTGAGGTACACATAGGACTTTGGTTCTTGGTTGTCGGATACTACTTCTTGATTTTCGTCATGCTCCTGTTGTTCAGGTGGCGAAAGACAAGGAATCCGTTTTCATTCGCCATGGCGATGTTCTTCCTTCTTCTTGCCATTGGCAGAGTCTTCTACTTTGTAGGAGACTTCTATGCAGATGCCCGATCACTTCCTAGTACGTTGACAGGCATAGAGCCATATCTAGGCAGCACTGCGGTATGGATTCAAGCAGGAGGTTTCTTCCAATGGATGGCCCTCGCAGCACTGTCTGCAACTGCCGGGTTCCTCATCATTGGTAAGAGATGGGCGGAAATCGCTTTTGCAATACCCGCCATTCTCATTGGTATCTTGCTCGTTATAGCCCCTGGCGAAATCACGACGATCATAGTCGGGCTTGGTGGAGTTGCGTATGCGCTTTTCATACCTTTCCTTTTCTGGTATCTTTCATGGGTGTCAGGAGGCGTCCTACGTAAATCGAACTTTATTCTTGGCCTAGGATTTCTTGTTTTGTTTGCAGGACGTGTGATTCATTCAGCCCGTTTTGCAATGGACATGACTGGAATCCTTCTTTATGGCGCGAGTGGTGTTCTAGCTCCAGGACTGATTGTAATTGGCCTGATACTTATCACTGCAGGAAATGAATGGGGCGCCGCCCAATAGAACTAATCGGCGCGGAGTGGCATGAGATCGAGAATAGGTCAGTGACCTATCTCTTTCCACTCTAGCATTTTCATGTCTTCAAGAGTGTGTAATGCCTTCTGGACATCCTTGACGGGCTTTCCCAACTGGTCGGCAATATCCCGTACTGTCAGCTTTCCTTGACATTTCTTTCCAACATCAAAGACATCTTGAGATATCTGACCCAGTCTGACCAGCATCGGTGAAACCTTTCCCTTAAGGATTGGCACAAGGATTCTCATTTCAGATGCTTTGCCGTTCTGTGTGATCTCATCTACCGTCGGAACGAAGCTCTCAAAAGGTTCTAGATTTCCGTCCCAGTTCTCAAGGACATCTGAGTATGCTTTCACAAATTGGTTATTCACATCAGCCAGAACAGCCATTGCGGCATTTCCATCATCAGTTTTGTCAACTGTTGCGGCCACAATAATGTTGTTCTTCAAAGAGAGACAGATGTCAAATGCACCAAAGTCAATCACATGTACCCGATTTCCTGAACTGAGTTCCTGTCCAAATGAGATCAAAGCTGTCAAGAATCCACTGATTAGATTTGGATCCATTTCTGCCTGTCCATATTTCCTGTCAAGCACGCAAAGGCCGCTGTCAGCAACCAAGATATATAGGGCCTGAATCAATCTATGTCTCTCCAACAGGGTTATGTGAATGTACCATTTCTTTCTTTATATCACTTTTCAGGTCATATCTACCGAGCTATGTTCATATGGGCTGATAGAACAACACAGAATCTGTTTGCACACCAAAACTGTTGCTAATATAGACTTCAGACCACCTATGCCTGCACATCGACGATTTTATCAGTGGTTCAGATGGACACTGAGCGTGATAGCAATGGATACCGCAAAAGACGCTCGAGTATTGATACTTGAGGACGCTCTACGGAGATTGAACGAGATTGTTTCCAACAGGAAGCTGAAGATGCACATCTCCTATGGTAAACTAGGAGATCTTCTAGCAATAGCAGGAGGACTTCTCTATGAGGTGAAATATTCCTATCAAGATTCCCAAATACTGGCTGATTTTGAAGCTACTCAGAAATTGGTTTCGGCCATTGCTGAATTCGAGGACTTGTACCGAGCAGCTCTGTCCTCTGGACACAAACCCAGTACTGTAAAGGAGAAGATGGTATTGGCTGAAGTGGAATACTCTCTGCGGATAGTCAGAGGGTTCCCTGCCAGACTCAGGGAGTTTGATGATGAACCGGGACTGGCAGTGGATATTCTATCTGTCGAGATAAGTCAGATTTCCTCCGTTGAAGGCTCCGACAAGCTTTCCGAATGCAGGTGTACAGATGGGACAAGGATATGGAACATTATCACCAATCTTCCTGATGTGAAAACAGGTGTGAAACTTGCCTGTGCGGTTCTCCCTCCTGTAGAGATGATGAACCATGTCAGCGAAGCAATGTTCCTTGGCAGTACACCATTACCTGATGATTTACCCCTTGGCACTCTTACTAATCCGCCTGAGATATCACTTGCTCAAGCAAGGGCACAAGTGCTGCAAATCACGAAGAGGATGGCATGAGATGGATTTGAGAGAGATCCAGAGGCGTAAAGCCGAATTCGAGAAAGAACGCGATTGGGACAAGTTTCGTGCCTCTCAGATATTCGTACATCTTATTGAAGAATTGGGCGAACTCTCACGATATATCTCCTATGAGGAAGGATACAAACCAGAAGGGCTTGGCCATGACGCACCAACAAAGGATGGGCTTTCAAGAGAGTTCGCTCAGTCTTTCTCGCTCTTCGTACAACTCGCGAACCATTTCAATATAGATCTTGAAGAGGCAGTCCTTAAAGAGATGGAAACAATGACAGAACGATTTCCTTCGAAGGATTGGAAGGAATACATGGGAGGCCGATAAGAAATCTATTTCATCTTCCTTTGAGCTTCAAGTGCCTTTTTCGCCATATCCTCAAGGTCAGTCGTAGCTGCTAGAAGACCACGGGCCTTGTTGTAGACTGCCTTGATGTTCTTCTCCTGTGCCCATTGAGCAAGTCCAGAAACGAGTGGCCCCAGTGCTGTCCGAGCTGCCTCGACAGTGCCAACTGCCTGTCCCATCAACTCGAGGGCTCTTCCTCTTTCTTTTCCTGCTTCTGCAACTCTCAGCCAGACAAGCGCGTGGATCATATATAACGCGTCCAGCATCAATGTGGGTGATTTCGGGTTGTCTTGCACTTTCTTCAGGAGCCTTTCCTGTCTGTCTTTGAAGACATCCTTGAAGTATCCGAATGCTTTCTTATCATTACCTTTCTCAAGTTCGATTATGCCTTTCTGTAGTTTCTCATCGGTTTCGGACATTGGTTCAGCTCCCACAAGTGCTTATTGTATTGGTGTGAAATACTTTTGCTGTTATTATTACTTTCTCCTATATGAAGTTAGGTAATGCAGACTCCTCAGCCTCTCACAAGTTTTATTATCCGGATTTCGTCTGACTCCTAATTTGAAGTTACTCTTACTGGTGGGTCATCTATAATGGTAAAAACGACGTTCACATTCCAAGAACTAAAGAGAACCAATCACCATGAAATCAAGGAGATGCAGGACAAGAAATTCAGAGCATTTATCCGATATCAAGTCTGGCCAAATCATCCTTACTATCGCAGGCTTTTCAAGGAGAATAACATTGATCCGTTCAACTTGACATGCATCGAAGATTGGGCAAAATACAAGATCCCGCTTGTGCGAAAAAAGGAATACAAGGATCACTTGAGGGAATTTGTACTCAACCCCACTCAGGTAGATGGAAGTGAACGCCCCCCTGCCGAGATTGCTAGGAACCTGATGACCTATGCACAAGAATCCGGCAAGAGTGCTTTATACAGGTTCATCCGGAACAATGGCATTCGTGTTAAGACTCGGATAGGTGGGTCTGCTGCCATGGAACGGCTGAAAGAGAAGATGACCTACCAATATGCCCCTCTCCAGTTCTGGCTCAGCTCAGGCCGTGCCTCAGGGCTTCCCACTCCGGTCTTTCTTACTAGATATGACTATGAGCTGCTTTCTATGAACTGCACAAAAGCCGGACAGATTGCTGTGGATTCTTGGGTTTCTCAAGGCTGGGAAATGGTGAGCATGAATCTGTTTCCACATGCACCGCACTTGGGATGGCATGCGACCAATGTGGGACTGGGACAGATATCCAAGTTCTATGTGGCTAGCAGCGCCGGAGGAGCTATTCCAAGTGACAAATTGGTAGAGATGGCAGGTATTTTCAAGGTGAATGGGTTTGCCGGTATGCCCAGTTACCTCCGAAACCGCTTCTTCAAGACAATGGCTGATACCAAATATGAAGCTCCGGACAAGGTCGTTGTCTATCTGGCTGGAGAGAAAATCTACGATACAGTTGCAGATGATATTGTGAACATCCTGCAAGAAAAGGGTGCAAAAGAGGTTCGTATCATTGGAGGATATGCGTCATCTGAGAGCAAGGTTTCCTTTGCGGCACAATGTGCCCGTCACGGTCCCTATCATAATGTGTCGCCGCTCATGCTCGCTTTCGAATTGGTCAAATTCAATGATGATGGAACGTACGATTTTGTAGAGGATGACGAATCTGGGTATATGACCCTGTTCCATCTCGATAGCACCGGGACCGTCTTTGAAGGTTTCTTGCTTGGTGATGTCGCGTCCCATCAGGAACGAGGCAGGTGCCCGGTCTGCGGACTGGATGGCCCATTCTTCTGGGACATAGGACGAACGAATGATACCGAGATGCAGATGGAGGTCATGGGGCTCAGTGAGAAGAAGATTAAGGGCGCAACTGTCAATCTGACCGCATTGAGAGCAGATTTGCTAGCTCTTTCAGATATAGAGGAGCTTCAGATCGAAGTAGCAAAAGAGGACATGAATGACCCTTATAGTATGGACATCCTGAATATCTATGTGGCACCAAAGAGTTCTGCCATAGGAAACCATTCGGCATTGATTTCAGAAGTAATGAAAGTTACCAAGCGGAGTACTGAGGTCACTCCTTCTGTGAAAATACTGACATTCGAGCAGCTACTGGAGAAAGCCGGTGGGATGAAGTTCATGGAGATTTTGGATATCCGGCCCAAGCCCGCATAAAACACCCGGTTGGTAGCAATCACTTACGGACATACACTTAGCTTGGTAGGTATTATAAGACCGGCAATGAATGACAAGAAAATGAGGATGGTTCATGAGTTCTGACACGTTCCCAGAAGTACAGCAGGGTCTCTCATCCATAGAGCTGCTCACAAAGACGCTTGCACTGTGGCTTCGCAACATAAAGTCCTATGTCATCATTGCTGGTATCCCGCTTGCAATGTTCGTTGTTCTGCAGGCAATTGTCGGCTATTCCATGTATGGCTCCCTCGATACTACTCTATTTGCTAGCGACATTGGGGCACTTCTTACAAAGATTCTGAATGGCATACTATTCCCAGAAATCAATGATTCAAATTATTCGGTTATCCTCGGTGTATCAGCTGTGTTTGTGTTTCTCGGGCTTGTGGTGGCGGCATTCGTTGCCGGAAGCATTGTGAAATTCGCACTTGATGACCTGACCAAGGGGGCTCCTAGCGTCGAATACAGCATATCATCAGGATTCTCTAATCTGGCAGCGATGCTCGTCATCCAGCTGTTGATTGGGGTCATCTGGGGAATTTGTCTATCGCCAGGGCAAACAATGATGGTCTATGGGGTCTATACTGAAGACTATCAGATTATGATCAATGGGCTGTCCCTCTACATCGTCTTTGGTATCATCGCAATAATACTACTTACTAGGATAATCACATCACCTGTTTTTATTGTGGCATTCAGACAGAACCCAACCGAGAGCATCCATTCTTCTTTCGCACTAACGCGTGGGAAAGTCGTTCACATTGTAGTTGGCTGGACATTATTACTAGTAGTTCTCTTCATCATTGACTTCACCATCTCTAGCTTTCTCTCAGTAGTAGGCTCTGTGATTGGAGCTGAAACAGCATCTCTGATAGTGACAATTCTCACAAATCTCCTACTCGGACCAGTGATGTATGTATTTCTCACGCTTGTGTATGCCGATTTGGTGACACGGCCCGACAATACTAGGGATGGATAAAAAAAGGGACTGGAGGGTGTCCGGATCGAGCCGGACTCTCTCCTTCATTTCAGATTATGTTTCTTTACAAAGTCCATTAGGACATCCTCAAGATTCGGTCTTCCGATTTCCTGAAGATCATATCGAATCCTTGTGGCTGGCTTGTTGATCTTTATCAGCTTCCCAAGGTCGATTGGAGTACCAATAACGACAGCATCAACATCTGCTGCATTGATAGTCTTCTCAAGTTCCTCGATCTGTTTCTTCCCATAACCCATTGCAGGGAGGACATCTTCAAGGTGTGAATACTTCTCGAAAGTTTCTTTTATACTTCCTACCGCGAAGGGCCGAGGATCTACTATGATTGCTCCTGCTTTACGTGCAGCGATATACCCTGCGCCGTATGGCATGTCACCATGGGTCACTGTAGGGCCGTCCTCCACAACGATAACTCTTTTGCCCTTGATAATGCTAAGGTCTTCGATAACAACAGGTGATGCAGCATCGATGACCATCGCATCTGGGTTTGCCCAGAGGATGTTCTCTCGTACATATTCGACATCTTCATAGTCAGCTGTTTCGACCTTATTTATTACAACCACATCGGCCATCCTCAGGTTTGTTTCACCAGGATAATATTCGATCTCATGTCCGGGCCTGTGCGGATCTGCAATCACGATGAGAAGGTCTGGTTTGTAGAATGGGAAGTCGTTGTTTCCTCCGTCCCAAGTAATCACGTCTGCTTCTTGCTCAGCCTGCTCCAGAATCTTGCCATAGTCAACTCCAGCGTATAGGATAACACCCATGTTGATCATAGGTTCATATTCTTCGCGCTCTTCGATGGTGCAGTTGTATTTGTCCATATCTTCGAGCTTTTCGTAACGCTGAGCAATCTGTGTTGTCAAGTCTGGGTCGTATGGCATCGGATGTCTGATGTTCACAGGTTTGAGACCCATATCAACGAGGATCTTGTTTACTCGTCGCGAGGTCTGACTTTTCCCACAACCTGTCCTGACTGCACACACAGCGATAACGGGCTTGTTGCTCTTGATCATGGTGGTATTTGTTCCCATTAGTCGGATGTCTGCTCCTAAAGAGTTCACCCATGCGATTTTATGTCCGACAGTGTCGTATGACAAATCCGAGTAGGCAAGAATACATTGTTCCACTTGGAACTTCTCGATCAGCTCAGGCAGTTGCTCCTCAGGATATATCTTGATTCCATCGGGATACAACTCCCCTGAGAGTTCGGGAGGGTATATCCTGTCACCTATGCCAGGAATCTGTTCAGCAGTAAAAGCAACAACCTCGTAATTCTCGTTGTTTCTGAAAAACACGTTGAAATTATGGAAGTCGCGACCCGCAGCACCCATAATTATTACTTTCTTTCGACTCATTGCATCCACCCTCGTGGCGTAATGTCAAATCTGGGCTGGCCCTCCTTATGCCCTGTTAAGAAATTGTCGGTGTACACATCACCTCAAATACCAATCACTCTGCCACTCTCAATGGAGTATGATTTCGATTTTTTGAAGACACTATCTAAAAATCTTAACTAACATTTTTCGAAAGCTGTATTACCCGCGAAAAACCGACAACAAAAAACGGAATAACACAAACCATTAAATAGTACCTTGGGAAGCTATCTTGAAGATAGCAGGTGAGCCTATCATCGGATTCTGTATGGGGTGCTTTGGAATATGAAATTGGTCGAGCTTGCTCGGAGGTCTATCTTGCTCCTTCAAAACGCCGGGGAGGAAGGGATTCGGAGCGATGAGATAGCTGAAATGCTAGGAGTCCCAAAACGTAGAGTCTACGATGTTGTAGCCGTACTAAAGGCAATGGATTATGTTGCCACGAGTCGTAGATTCAACGGAACTACGCTAGTCTGGATTGACAAGCTAAAGGACTATGTAGAGCGTAGTGAGTTTGAAGACATCAAAAGTCAACTCGAATTTGAACGCAAGGAGCGCAAGGACTTGCAGACACAACTGGCTGAAACCCGAGAAGCTCTCAGAAGAACGACCTCCAAGCTTAGATTTGATGTCCCACCGACTACGAGTTCAGAAAAGACTGAATTCGCTACTACTCATTTGAAGGTCAGATCCCTTTCAAGCAAGGGGTTCAAGAGAGTGGCTGACTCTGGATTCGAGGTGATTCTCGAAACGTACGAGTCCGGCATGATTGTAGACCCATCTGAAGTTGAACGAGATGCGAATGAAGATCTTTTGAAGAGCCTACAACGTTTGTGATATCATTCATCTAACCTTATCGTCGCCAGACTCCCTCTTCGAACTACAGTTAAGGAATCAAGATCTTCATCAGCTGACCTGATTCTACCAATGACAGTCACTTGGCTAAATGTAGACATGTCCTGTAGGTAGATGCATAGCGAGTCCCCTAGTGGCATGTAGGCAATATCTCCTCGTTTGACGCTTTTAGTAGGTTTTAGATTGCCCTTATTGATACTCAATGTGATTTTCATCTCACCCCTGAGAAATGCAGCCCTGCCTTCTATTGGCATTCTAGATTTCAATTCCTCAATGATCAATGGGGCCATCACCCTGTCCAGAACTCCGTCAAGGGTTATTCCCCCTTCAAACTCAAAAGTAATTGGTATCTCGCTCATCGTCATTCACACCTATCTCGTCACCGAATCCATTAAAATCTCCTTCGTTCCTATTCCTGAAAAGGCTTAATTGCCCACAGACTCAAACTAACATGGGGTGGATCTGTATTCACACAGCCAAGATAGATGTAGCATTTGTGGTTGATACCACCGGTTCAATGAAAGATGACATCCGTGCGGTCAAGGATTCACTGTTTGACATCGTAGACAAGATTGTGACGAAGACAGAAGGTCTTGCCATACGCTTTGCGGTCGTTTCATACAGGGATCATCCGCCACAGGACAGGACCTATACTACCAAGGTCTTTGATTTTTCTGCACGCATCAAGGAAGTCCATGATGAGATATCACGACTGCGCCCCTCAGAAGGTGGTGACACTCCCGAGGCAGTAGCCGATGGGTTGCATGATGCCCGTACGAAGCTCTCATGGGATAAGGACGCATACAAGGTTCTTCTGCTTGTGGGCGATGCTCCGCCTCATGGGCGTAAATACAACTCTCTTAGTGATGATTACTTCCCTGATGGCTGTCCTAAAGGATATGATCCGTGCAATGAAGTCCAAGAGCTAGTTGTAGACTATGGATCGACTGTCTTTGGGTTCATCATCGGTTGCAATCCCCTAGTAGAAAAGTCATTCAGGAAGATTGCAGAATCGATGGAAAATGGGAATTACTTTTCTCTCTCTCAGGCACATGAACTACCTGCCGCTATTTTGAAAATCCTTGAGGGAATGAGCGACCTCATCGAGTCCGACCGTCGTGTTCTCGATTACTATGAGGCAAATGATGGCTCCTTTGATATTGGGACGGCAGCTGACCAATTAGGCATGGAACTTCGACAGTTGAAGATATCACTTTCTCGTCTCCTAGAGTTGGAGAGAATACCACGATGGCCCCGTGGTCGGCCACTTACCGCAGGCAAAATTGGTATTGAGGTTTCTCTAGGAGATGTACCTGATGCATTGATTGCAGGGAGAGCCTTCAACTATAAGATTCGTGTGAAAAATCCCAGCTCAACCATCATCGGCATTCGAGTGATTGTCACATTGGCAACAGAAGACGGTGTTTCAGAGATAACCAATGAGCAACATGAGATTGGTCCTAGGGGCGACCGGCAGTTGGATCTTAGCCTTGTTCCCATGACAGAGTCTAAGGAAAAGGCTAGTCTGAAAGTCGAGGTATATTACGGCTCTAAGGCAATCGCAAGCAAGATATACACTACCCGTGTGTACTAGAATCCGTTGTGTAATGGTATCGGATATCTGATGGATCTCAGTCAGAAGGTTATTATCGGCAATCGGATGCATATGGGATGTCCTATCAGGAGCTGGGAAATTGATTGCGAACAAGCCTCACAAGAACCGCGAAGGAAGGATATGGACAAAGAACATGACACCGCTTTATAATGCGTCCTTTCGCTTCAATGACATTCTCAGTTTCTGGAAAAAGATTGGAGGTGTATCAAATGTCTGAGAGCCTCATAGATGCACTGGATTCCATGTATGCTAATAATGAACTCGTAGGATACCTTGCTGTCAGGCTTGTCGGGAATCATCTGACACCTGGCTGGTTAGATGACAGTCCTGTTAGAAAAGGTTTCACTGGTGCCCTAGGGTCAAAACCCAACCAAGTTGATTACGTGATCCCCCTAAGCATCACTATCCGTACTGTGCTTGATAGGGGCATCTCTCACCATGACGACTTTGGGATCATAATCTACGGGGCGAGTGGCATTTCTGATGAGAAGCTGGTTATTGCATTCAGAGTATTCGAGGACGGTGAATCAGTTGAGCGGAGCTTTATCGTATTCAGGATTAAAGGACAAACGCCCCATGAGATTGTAAGGTTCGTGCTCCAGCATGAAGCGGATAGGCTTCCTGAGAGAACATACCCCGAACCTGCAATCGACTATATTGACTACCTCATGGAACATATTGCAACTTCCGGGGACTCCGCAGGGTTCGCAATCCGTATGCCATCTAATTGGGCCAACCCCAAAAGCTGGATTCCCGAGCGTGTTTCTTCATCGGGAACAGATAATATCCTATTCAAAGAAGGTCGCACGAACGATTGTATAATCCTTTCACTTCTACAAAGCAACTGGGTTGTCCAGATGGTTGAGAACCTTCTGATTCGTGACCCAATAGCTGCTTGTTTCTATCGCCGAGGATCCAAGTTAGAGTCTTTCTTCTGGGATGGACTCCGAAACATTATGGCATGCACAATCTCGGGACAGGAAGACATGGACGAATTCGGTGCTCTTGTTTTGAATCCATTATGGGCAAAATCCGAAGAGATTACAGGTTCGCCCCATACGATTATCGACGACCTGAAAGATGACAGACTCGCACCAATTGCCAGAGAAACTCATGAAGTAACATCAAAGGAAAAGAAAATTCTCTCGAAGATTGAGCATATCTTGAGCGACATCGATGTCTACGATACTCTGAAGCGCGTGGAACGGGCTGAGGCGATACTGAGTGAACTAGAACGTCTTAGCAACAAATCGCAGGAAGATTCCCCACAGGAGATACCCACTCATCTCGAATCACGGATAAAAGAAACGATTGATCGGATGGATGCTCTTCATGAACGTCTAAGGCATCTTGAGAAAAGACTTGAAACTCTTAGTAGGGATATTAGGTGATGCAGTTGATGGACGCTCTTCTTTCACATCTAGACTCTCTGGAAACCTTACTCGATTTGAATAGACGGATTCGCGATGTTGAGCGTTTAATCTTGAAGATGACTAAAGAGAATGAATCAGTGTCTAGCGAGTCTATCGAGTCCAACATAATTGATCTGCTTGAAAATATCCAGACCCTGATTGATGACGTAGAAACCCAAGCAAACCAACTGGATATCCAACTGTCAGCCATTGAGCGACTAGTTCAATTTCAGAAATGACATAATTCCTGAATAGCAGAAACAACCGATCCTTGGAATTCGAATAGTGAATACTCTATCACTTTGTGGATCTTGGCATCTATGCCCTTCATCATCTCTTCCGTTTTGTCCTTCTCAAAATCATTTCCTACTCCGAATACTAGTAACTTGTAGTTTCTTGCAGAACGAATTGATTGTAGGAACGGAATAATCTCCTCTATCTCGTCAATCCTTGATACAAATAGGATAACTAATGTTGGCCGATCGCTGCCGAGATCCTCTAGCATCTCAGCGATTGACCTGAAAAGAATACTTGGTTTGGTGGGTTCATTGGATATCTCCTTTGCATCAAGGATTGAATAAACCAACGATTTGAAGATATCATCGTTCTGGATATCACTGTCGAATCTGATGTAATCCTGCAGCTCCTGATTCTTCTGAATAGTGAATTTGTGTGGTATATTGTCAGCCAAGACCATGCCGATGACCCCCTCTGATTCGTTGTTTCTGAAGTGGCGTATCAAGTCCAATGCGGATATGGCTGAGATACTCCATCTATGCTCGATTTTTCCCATGGAACTCAAAAAGGCGCCAATCTCAGGGATTTCTTTTGAGAATGTGTCAAGTGATTTCCGGATCACCTCTGGGGTTGTTATCTTTACATCACGTACCAACATATCATTGCCGTTGCCCAGCACAAGGATCACGTTCAATTCATTTAGGAATTCTATTGGCTGTATCTCTATTGCTGCATTGTTTGCCTTGCTAAGCTCTCCTTTTCTTATTGGCGGTGCTGTTCTCCGCACCTCTAATTCTAAACCTTTAGCAGTCACGAAGCGAGTTCCCAATCCTATTATCCGGCTGGTCACCGACTCGATGATTTCATCGCTTGTCATGTGCAGGAATGCAGCAAGCTCTGAGTTGGTAAAGCCTAATGTTCTCCTATAGGTAAGCAAAACTCTGTCGCATTCGGATAATGTGTCTACGTATTTGACAATGTCTACCTGTGAGGACGCGTCCATGCCATAACACTTCAGGTCGTTTCTTGATACCCCCACTCTTTTGGAAGGGCAACCACGACTGGTCTGTACAATTGCACCCCAAAGGTGATTCGAATCTGCATCCAAGACTGTGACAAGATTTCCTTCTTTCACACCTATTGCTTTGGCATCCTCCGTGCAAAGACCGATATAGCCAGCCTTCATCCCAGTTTCTTCAATACCATAATGTAATGATGACAATACGCCCACAGAGTCCCGTATTCCCAAGATGTCAAGGAGCATCCTATTGAATGTACCAACATGGCTTGGTGAATCTAGGACTGGCCCTTTCACTGATGCCCGGGCTTGGGTTTGTAGCGTTACCCAATCCCTTGTTTGATAGGCAACGTTGAAAGGCTTTTGCCATCCAATCACTCTCAATGATTCGTCTCGTTCCTGTTGGATGAGGACTTTCCGAAACTTGTTCTGTTTAGATGCTCTGATCGAAAGTATGATTGAGCCCAGTTTAACGTGCCCTCCCTGATTATCAGTCACCATCTCCGCAGATAGTATCTCAAGCTGTTTCTGTGTGGACAGCAATCTGAACAGACGAAGCAGCTCAAGAAATGCTGGTTTCCCAAACACACCTTCCGCAGCCACTGACGACTTACTGGGCTCAAAAGTAAGGCGGTCATTTATTGGTGCTAATGCCTGTATCATGTTACCCCCAAGAACCCTTTGGATCTCTATGCGTGAGGCATCAAGATTCCTGCTCATAAAGAAGCTGAGAATCTCTGTAAGACTGTCGCCTTTCTGGGTTTCAGGATATGAGCTAGCATACATGAATTTCTTTGACCACTCATCGGTTCTTTCCGAATCTTTCAATCTGTTGATGAGGGTTGATAATGAGCCTATGGTCGCCCCAGACAAAAGCAGATGAACCCCCTTCATCTGGAGAAGTTTCAGCAGCTCGTTTTCCCATCCTCTATGCTCGGTCACTGCAAGGAATATCGTAGGACTAGGCATTCCAGCGTCCTTGAGGACAACAAGCCATTCAAGGAGGCGCGCTATTTCTTCCTTTCTCTCGATTCGGATATAGATAGGCTGACTATGGTTTATTGCCTTTAGCAGTTCGTTGCTCAAAGACCTTTTCATAGTCTTCGAGAGGGCCGATGCATCTATCGACACCGCCCAATTGTACCTGCTACTATCCACATCTAGATCTGAAACATTGTACAATCTCGGAGCGACACCTGTCTGGGTCGACCATCTAACACATGATTCTACATTGTTCTTTTGTTGGTATCGTGGAAGGGGTTTTGAAGAGATCTCAGTCAACGGGTGAATGACGAATTGATCCACTGTCCAGAAATCATTTCCCGATGATGCTAGGCTTGCAGTTATATCACTAAGAAGCGGGGGTTTAGATAGGTATGAATATGCTCTTCTCGGGAGATACTTGAAAGCCTCAGAATATCGTGCTGCGAAGTCGAATAGTTGATTTTCTAAAAGTGCATAATATCTCAGTAAGCGTTGAGGATCGAAGACCTGAATATCTGTTCCAATCTGGATGGAGCCTAGTTTCGCATATGCGTCAATCACGAAGAACCTTGTTACCTCGTTCGTGTCCCTGTCCTCAACAACTAACATTTCTTCTATCTTCCTCTACTCTACGCTCTTCAGTTGGAATGAAACGTTTTATGTCTAAAGTGTATCTCATCCATCTAAAGATATGCAATAGTTTATCACTTGCACCGCTATCTCTTCTCCCACGAGGTGCTGACGACCTATGCTCGTGATACGAGCTATTGAAGACATCCCTGAACAATCCATCAAGAAAGATGACCTGTTTCATCTCTATCTTGTTGATGCACATCATCATATGGGACGTGAGAAGACTCACAGGAATACTCCCACAGGGTCGTACGAGTTCTTCCAGCTTCTCTGGTTTGAGATGAGGCGGTTGGCCGAGAGGGCTATCGAACGGGATGAGCTGCTATTTGAGCCCGTGGATGCCATTCCGACACCATTCGTCGCCAAGATTTTCTCAAGCCGTGATAGTTGGAGTAGGATGAAGCATGGCTGGCTTGTTGACAGAACAATAGTATTCCCATACTCTGACGACTATTCCAAGCAGAACTCTGATGGTTCTGCATCCTTCAAGATATCGAATGATAAAATTGCTGGTTGGACTACACGCGCTCCTCATTCCAGCAGGTTGATCGGATTTGCAAGAGTGGATCCGACAGATGCTACCCGTGGTGATGATGATATTGCGGTACGGGAATTAGATCGTGCAATCCTAGATCTTGGTCTTAGAGGTCTCAAACTACATCCTCTGGCTCAGCTGTTCATCGATGAGTTAGAGGATGAGATGGTTCAGCGGGTCGTGTATCGAGCAGCAGAACTTCGAATTCCCGTCTTGTTTGATACTCGGAACATACGGACCGTGACTCGAATTCATCAATTAGTGACTACTATGAGAGAAGACCCTCGTTATCAGGAGTCAATTGGCAATCTCAAGGTTATTCTGGCACATTGCGGGATGAGCCCAGCATCACCAAAGCTTTACGATGTCCTCAAAGACCCTGCATTTACAGCCGACACTTCCACATTACATGATCAGGATATCCCCCTTCTCTTCGAGATGGCATCCGAGAGAGTACAACCGAGAAACTGGTCTGAAACACTTCTTTTTGGAACCGATTACAGCTTCCTCTCAGTCCAGGGTGCCGAATTCATCTTGCAAGCTCTTTCACGAGATTTTCCTGGGGATCTATCAGATGTCCAGCGTATTCTTGGTGGCAATACTCTGTCATTGGTTCAGAAGCCTTTCAATTCTGGCCTTGAGAGCAAGGCTCTCTCGAAACAAATGGCATGCCCGAACACGAGTGGCACTCTTAGATCACAAGTGGAAGACGCGCTTGTTCAGATCATCCATCAGAGCGAGTGGGATCTGTCGTCAGTTGATATGATGATCCCTCCCAAGAATACATGGCCCCGAGTTCGAAGTGTTGGGGATGGCGGGTACAATGGCATTCACCATGATTCGTACATCGTGACACTGAGAAACAAGAGCAAAGGGTACGAGTCTCATTTATGGATCCGAGAGAATCCTGGCGATGTGCTCACTGTTGCATCGATTCGGACCCGAGGGAAAGATTCGGTACGAACAACATATTATGCAACTGCCAATATCGGAGAAGAAATCATCAGGCATCTGACCAAGAACACAAACTATGAAAAGGAAGAGGCACCCTTTATAGGTTCTATCCCGAAGCTCTTGGGGCGCTAGCACAGTGTACCATTGTTTATATCCCTTAACGAGCAGAATAAAGTAAGGAATAATGGAGGCAATCACGATCGTCGCGAAGGTAAGTCTTGAGATTGTAGATGGTGGGGATCTTCGTGGTTATGCAACTTTGAATCCGAAGGTCGCTGAAACACTGGATGCAGAGATTGGATCCATCGTCGTCTTTGAAGACCCCGAGAGCAGTTTCTGGGGTGCTGCAGAAATTCGAAAAAGCAATGATGTACCTGAAGACCAGATTTACATTGACACCTTGGTTTTGGAAGCATCACTTTTGATGGAAGGTGATATTGTAGATGTCACCCTATATGAGCGTGATATGATTGCTCTCGAATATGTGGAGTTTGGTCTCAAACCTCTCTCTGAAGATGCGAATGCGGAAGACCTTGTCACAAAAGCGGCAGAGAAGGTGGATTCCCTTGAGGAACTCATTGATGGACGACTGGTATACCCAAGCATGTCCTTCAACTGGCCCGACTTGGATGTGAAAGTAGAGATAATGAACACTCGACCTAATCTTACAGGTAAGAGCTTTGCGAAGCTGGCTTTCGAGGCTTTGAAAGAAAAAACCGGTTACCAGTTCAAGACTATCGGTATCGCGACGCCATTCAATGCGATTCTGTGCATTGACACCAGCGGTTCGATGAAGACTACTGATGTTCCTGTTCAGGACATAGCACATGCTCGTGAGGGACTAAAGGATCTTGCAGGTGACAACCCTGAAGTACAGGCATTTCTTGATAGGTTCAATGAAGGCGGTAGTGTAAGCAGGGCCGAGGCTGCAGCAATGGCGGTCTTGCTTTACCTTGCTGAGAAGGTAGGACGAGGGTACGGAGAGAAGGTCGGTGTCATCACATTCGAGAAGGAAGTCCAAGAGATGACTTTCTTGAATGCAGACACAGGTGACGTCCAGCCCTTTGTAGAATGTACGGGACGTGAGAAAGCTCTAGGGCTTCAAATCATAAGCACTCATGTTGTGGATAAGGTAGAAGAAGGTGGAACACTCACGAATATGGGGAATGCTCTAGCCAAAGCCGCAGATGTGCTTGAGGCATTCGGAGACCCAAGCAAACCGACAATGATTATCCTGTTGACGGATGGAATGACGACAGCTGGCCCTCCCCCCTTGAAGATAATGAAAGAGCGTTTTCCTGACCGCAACCGCTTTGTGATGTACACTATAGGGTTGGGCGAACGAAGCGAACTGGATGAGGAACTCATGTTGGCACTTGCCCAATACGGCAATGGAACCTATCGTCATGTGGATAACATGCGTGATTTGCTCGAATGGTATGGTAGGTTGGCAAGCGAGTTTGCCATTGTTATCAGGGGAAATGAATAGGTAGAATCACCTTGGTGCGAGGGCATCTGCAAGATCCCTCAGGGAATCGATGTCCATCTCCTCGATCTGGTCGTCGGGAATTCCGGCTAGCATGTCCTCAGGTATGCTGAGAAGGATCTCCGCTTTCTCCTCACCGTACTTGTCTGTCAGAGTCTGGAACCGTGCATCAGCCATCTTCTTGTGTTTCTTGGGCTTTGACGGTTTGACTATTGTTTCGTCATCTTTGATATCCGGCAGCAACTTGGCGCCGTCACTATCTGCTGATATGAGTGCTTCCAAGTCCTCTACTGTCAGGTCATCAAGGACATCTGGGGGAATCTGTGTCCTTATCTCTTCAGGAATCTTCTCAAGCATCTCTTCCTTTGTGGGGCCCTTTTTCTTCTTGGATCTCTGGACTTTCTTGACTCTTACTTTTTTCTTCTTCTTTGGCTTTTCTTCTTCTTTCTTGACGAATGATGCAAGCAAGGAGTCCACTAGCTCTCGCGCAGTGGAGGGAGTCAATCGTCGCAAGTCCTCTTCTGGTAGAGTGCTTCTGATGTCGTCTGGAAGCTCGGCAAGGATTTCCTCTACTTCTGTTGAGATACCCGAAGCAGAAGTGGGTTTCACAGGCGCACTGATGTCCGCACCTTCTAGAATCAGTGGTTTTGTTTCTAGCTCTTCTATAATTGAGGGGTCTATGTCAATCTCGAAGTTTTTCCTACGCCAATGCATGAATTTATCGAGCTCGTTCTCTCTGACCTTTAGATCAATCATGAACTGTCTTATCTGTTCTTCATCCATCTCTGGGAAATCAGCGAGTATCGTGTCAACATCCTCTTCTTTCAACCGCGCCCAGATTGGCCCGCCAATCAACTTGGAAAGCCCGTTGGCACAGTGGGATCTGACCCACGTATTAGAGTCCTTCAGCCCTTCTAACAGATATGGTATTGTGGATGGCTGCCTGTAGTATGCCAATGACTCGGCAGCAGCAACTCTCACTTCGTCATCTTCGTCCTTGAGCGACTTGACAATATCCTTCACAATTGTAGGGTCACCAAGCTCGATAGTCGCAATAAGGGCACGCTGCCTAACGATATCTGAAGTGTCCGATAGAGCCTTGATGAGCGATTTGCGCACTTTTGGATCGTCCCGTGCTTTTCGACCGACTTCATCGGTTTCGAAATCCAGTAACATTCTTCTCGTATCTGACAAAAATGTACGCTCCTATCGTTTTCACTTCTTCAGGTTATCTTTCAGGCCAAAGCATGAATGAATGTTACAGTCCGATTCACATCGGGTACTTAAATCAGTTGGCTCTATGTACTTTTTTTTCTCTCTGATCTGGTGGCTTGGCATATCTTATATGTACGAAAAGTGTGCTGATAATCAAATCGCGTGTGAATCTATAGGACAAGATTTAACGATGTATTGTCCTGTGGCTCATTGGTTCCTACAATGAAAGTGCGTGAACACAGTCAGAGCAGTCGCGATGTTGAGATACTTAGGGTCACTCTCTTTGCAGGGCTGATGCTTCTTATCATTGAAATGTCCCCAATAATCGCTGGGGCCTTCTACGGTTCAGAATCATATGCCCTTGTCGCGACCGGACTATTCTTCCTGACATTTGCCCTTCTTTATTTCATAGTGCTATTCTTTGTGAGATGGGAAGGTGGTTCTTCAACTGCCGAGCTCGGATTGGATCTTGATGACAAGGACATGTTCTCGAATCTTGTCGTTGGTGCCATTGCTGGTTCTTTGGCTGCAATCCTAGTTGTCATTTTCGCCTTGGCCTTTGGAGGGCAACTGAACCCTCCTGAGGTACTCACTGCTGATCTCATCGTAAACGAGATCATTATCACTGTGCCTACTGCCATTTTCGAGGAACTTGCTTACAGGGGCTATCTCACGACTCGAATCGTGAACATCGTCGGCAAGGGCAAAGGTATCATCATCAGCTCCTTGGTCTTTGGACTTTTCCATTTCAGCTGGTGGTCGCCACTGGGCTCGGTGCCACCCCATCTTGTTCTGCTTTTCACGTTGAACATAACTCTTGGGGCTGTCGTCCTATCGTACTCCTACTACTGGTCTGGCGAGAAACTGTGGGTGCCCATCGGGTTCCATTTCATGTGGAACATGCTTGCGTATATCCTGTTCCCTGTCTATCCGCGCGAAACCGTTATCCTGCCGGAGATTTTCCAGATAGAATGGGGAATCACCACGATTGCTGGCTTCCTGTTTGGATTGTCTGTCGTATACCTATTGCTTGACAAGTTCGCTCGAAAAAATAAGTAGAAAGGTAGGACATCCCTACCTTTTTGCTGTATCATGCTTGATCCAGTGTGAGCTCACTTGACTCGTCCTTCATGACTATCATTGTCATCCCCGACAGCCCAAGCACTCTCACACGCTCACCAGCCATGATTGGTGGACCCATCGTTTTAGCCCACCATATCTCTGCTCCGCTCTTGACTTTCCCCTTGGGGTTGATGTCAGTCAATGCAAAGAGGTTGTTCATCTTCCCGTATTGGTACTGCGGCCATTTGTCGTAGTTTCTCAGGAATCCCATATACAGCAACATCAGCCCAAACACAGTACCAACCATGATGTACACGGGCAGATGCCCCGTAGGATCCAGGAACCACGCCAAGATGATAGCACCACCATAGATCGGAAAGAGCTTCAGTGACAACTTCGCATCAATGAATCCACCTTCTACAATACCTCCGCCAGTGAACATGGAGAAGAGCATGTAGAGTACGGCGCCGATAACGAAGATCATCAATGGGTTGAATACAAGATCAGCTCCAAAGAGCACGAGCTCGAATACGAACAGGATGATAACGATGGGAATCGTCACCTGCGCCATTGCCTTTCCAGTCGCGGGATCCACGGTCAAGACGAGCAGGGTCAGGATTATCCCTATCAATATCAGCCCGTAGAATGGGTCGAAAATCAGCACTCCCAACACCATGCTCAGGGCCGATATCAATATCATGACCACAAGGATCTTTATCCAGGCGTCCATTTCTTTCACCTCTCACCAGATCGTGATTCTCTTCTTACACGTCTGTCCCCTTGTTCTTTGGAATCCTCATTCCACCTGTCCCAGCTGACAGAGCTGCTGCCGTACCTACAGTTGTGCCCACCTCGGGAATATTTGTAGGCACCATAATTATTAGATTGGCGTTCTTACTAATTTCCTGCATGATGTTCCAGGTACGAAGGACGAAGCCAACACTGGATTGTTCGTATAGTTGAGCTGCTTTGAGCATAGCTTCAGAGGACTCTAGCTCAGCTTGTGCGAGAGTGATGCGTGCGCGCCGCTCACGTTCTGCCTGAGCTTCCCTGCTCATTGCATCTTGGAGTTGTGTTGGGATGACCACATCACGGATTTCCACTGCAGTGACCTTTACGCCCCAGTGCTCTGTCTTTTCATCAATAAGCTCTTGGAGGTGAGCGGCGATGCTGTCACGGTCAGAGAGCAGTTGATCCAAAGTTACCTTCCCTGTTGTTTCTCTTAGGGTGGTCTGAGCAGCGAGTTCCACAGCGATATTGTAACGTTCTACGCTTAGGATTGCTTTTTCTACATCGATGACCCTGAAATACATAACAGCATCAACGACCACAGGCACGTTGTCTTTAGTAAGAGACCTTTCTGTCTTGAACGCGTAGGTCTGCAACCGTAATGATACTTTCATGGCTACCTTGTCTAACATCGGGGTTATCCAAATGATACCCGGACCTCTGATATGTTTGAACTTGCCAAGTCTCAGGACTGCAACGCGTTCCCATTCTTTCAGGACTTTGATGCCACTTACGATGAACATCAAGAGAAAGATGGCAAACACTATGACAAGGAACCAAAGTCCGAACCAAAATGCTTCTATCTGCATTGTTCATGATACTCCTTTTTTTGTTATCCACATGTCAACGGTGAACGGATTAGAGTCCCCCGTTCCAAGCTCCTATGTGGTGCGAAATCTTATGAAGCTTCGTTCCTCGCAGAGCTGTCAAGAGGACACAAGTCTTGTGAGCACAGGACACACTTAGGCATACCGGCTGAGTTGAAGTCTGTGATTCACAACCAATGATGGAATGCGACAATGCCACACATATTATCGCTACCTCTGATGGTTTAAGACTAACTGCGCACTCTGAAAAAGAAAGGGAGAATAGCGCAAAGCGCTATTCTATCTACTGTTGGCTAGGCAATTCTTGTATATGAGATGTTCTATCTGAAATCAAGGGCGGTCTGAACTGAGTCTTAGATAGCGCTCGGTCTAGAGCGAATATCGTGAACGCCAGTAAGAATGACATCAACAGTCTTTCAATTGGGAAGACATAGATGATAAGATCAATGAAGATGAACTTCAGGTCTGGAACTGACCATCCAAGGACTGTATTGAAGTACGGAACTCCAATGGCTGAACCAATCGCATGGTCTGCCATGAGAGCGGCAAAGCTCAGGATCCAATAGGAAATGATTAGAAGCACGATATTCTTCGGCGACTTGTCTTTCACTATGTTGTCAAAAGAATCCCTTAACGGAGGCAGAACCATAAAGAGTGCGAGTATCGCTGCTATTATGTGCACCTGCATGTAGATCAGTGTGTATTCTCCTAGAGGGCCTAGAAAGAACAACAGGGCGGCATATATGGTGAAAACTGGGACAACGATTGCCTTTTTTGCCCTGATGGTGGCCGCTACAAAGGCACCCACTGTAGGGGGGAAGATCACAAAAGATCCCAGGATTGCAGCTGTAGGATTGGCCCACAGTCCTATGATGGTACCTATCAAAACGGCAAGCGTACCATAGATAGGTCCCAGCAAGAACCCGACCAGAGGGCCCGATATTGCGCCCAGCGAGATGGCCCCACCACCGACAGCAGGGATTGCTGGGATGATACTGAGAACCAAATGTACTGCCGCAAACACTCCTGTCAGCGCCCATGGATATGCTTTAGAATTTGGAAAGCTAGACATTGCATTCTCTCCCTTCATTCAATGTAGTCAAGTAAACTACATAAGTATGTTTGTACATTAGTACCTGTAGGAAGACCAATATTTTAACTTTCTCGGAGGTCTAGGAAGTGACAGAATCACACGACTTCTGGCCCTATATCCTCCTGATGCCCTCCAATCATCAGGAGCGAATCATGTTCATCAAGGACGTACTGGCGTCAAAGATTGCTCCAAGTGTGCTCCCATGCTTCGAAAAAACGGGCACTGTTCTTCAGAAAGATCTGATACAGACCTTATCGCACTCCAATAAGAGCATAATCCAATATCTTGATGCATTGCGAAAATACCGACTTATTCGTACAAACTCAAGAGTCGAAAAGGGGAAACGTGTCGTCTATCACGAGTTGACCGAACCGGGCTGGTCCTTTGTGAGATTCTTTTCAAAGGGGCTCCCCTCAGATATTAGCTCGCTGACCGAGTCGTTGCTCGAAGATTATCTTACGAACCTTATATCGTTCTATAGGAAGCATAACCTTGAGGAATCAATCTTCTTTGAGGTAATTCCAAGAGTCCGGACGAAACTGATGATGGAGGGTTCCGTTAGATATGACGCTCCTGACTTTGTCATCTTGGGTTCTTCTGCGATATTCACATGGATACAATGCAAACAACCTCTTGCGGCGACTTCTGAGGTCACATGTGCTATACCGTCCCGCTTTCCAGGGGGATCCAGTATTGAGCTGGCATCTCATCTTGCCAGTAGTAACTCAAAGGTCGTATTTGTTTCTTCAGTAGGCGATGACTTGAATGGATGGAGCATCCTGTCCCATCTGGTTGCGCAGGATGTGGATGTGACCCATTTTGTCATCGAACCCGCTAAGCGAACCAATGAAACTTTCATAATCGAGGAAGGTACGAACAGGCATAGTTTGGTTGGTATAGATGAAGGATTCTCGCTATCCATAGATTCTCCTTCCCAAATCCCATGGGATGTGGTCAAAAACAGTGGGATTGTCTATATCGGCGAGGTCTTCGTGGAGGTCGCGTTATCCCTAGCGACCTACTGCAAAGCTAACAACGTCCCCCTTGTGTTCCGGTGTTCGCCGCATTACTGGGAGCTTGGGATTCCAAGTATAGGCCCCATTCTGAAACAAGCAGATGTCCTACTCATATCCGCTCAGGAATGGGACACCGCCAAACTTCAGCTTGGTGTCAATCCAATGAGCGCGTTACGTAAGCATTCGAATGCCGAGGCATTGATAACATTGGACAAGACCAAGTTTGGTCTTATGACTGGCTAGTCAGGGCAGCTTGAGCTGTTCTCCTATGAAACATCTAGTGATGATTTGAATCCTGAATTTGTTTCGGATCTTTTACAGTACTACAAGAAAGGACATGACTTAGAGGAATCTCTCCACAGATGCTTCGACGATAAGGGCACCTAATTGCTGGATGATACCAAGATCCAGAAGAACAAACCTCCTAGGATCCAGACGAATAGACCAGCACCCAAGAGTATCCCAAGAGTAGCTCCCATTCCAGAGGATCCGAAATTGACATAGGTGTTTGTGAAGCTCCTAAATCCTCCTACGTACTTCGTTTCATAGTCACAGTGGAACTCCTTGTCTGTTATTGCCCCACAGATCTCGCATACAAACCTGTTCTGAAGAACCGCACCAAAAAGGCTATCCAAGTTACAGCCAATGAGTGCTGTCAGGACTGACAGTGGGAAAATGATGATGAACTGCTCGTATGTGTAAACCGGGATCATGGCAGGAGCAAAAAGAGCGAAGAAAATTGCCACTATTCCAATCATTACTCCTGCGAGAATAGCGACTCCCTCACCCAACAGCGATACGGCGCCAATAGTTCCTCTTGGAACCTTTCTTCGCAGGTTCGTGATGAGGCGAGGCTTGCTCTTACTGAAGACCCCAATCTCACTCGCGAGGGTATCTGCGGTTGTCGTGGCAACTGACCCAACAAATCCACCAAACATTGCGAAAGACATGAATGGATCCGAGGTCAGGTTGAACGGTCCCATGGGATTGAAGATGTATATCCCTATTGAGAACATCATGGGAATGAAACCGCTGCCGAAGACATTCCTCCACGAGCGTTTTCCTTTTCCTTCTTGAGCAAGGTTCTGTTTGGCCTTTGCTTTGTACTTGAACTTTGTAGCAACGCCTGAAGCAAGGAAAAAGAAGAGAAGTATCGTGAATGCAGCGACTCCTCCAGTGTACCAGACGGTAACACCGACAACGAATGCGCTGATCAAGCCTGAAACATCAACAAAATGGAGCTTGTATGACAATGCTCCCAAGATGGCCATTACAATTAGCCCTGAAACCACGCTATTTGTTAGCAACTCCAACATGCTATCACTTCCTTTATTCTCTGCGTCATTGACTGTCAAATTTTGGATACATCATTGCTTATTCTATGGTTGTAAATCAGGAGTTGGTTGGTTGCTCCGATTAATACGAAAAGCTCGAATTGTCCCTATTATACCTTTGGTCTTGACAGCATGATTTGTCGAACTTGTCATCGCCTATCTTGAAGCTTTTTCTATTCTACAGCAGTATTATTCACACTTTTTTCAGCAAACGGGGCATTTTACAATCGTATAATATTCTCTGAAGATGAAACTCAATACACCGTGAATTGCTTTGGTGCTTGTTTTACTGCACGGTCGGGTAATATCTGCCCTCCCTGTTCGACCAATACTTCGATGTAGAATCCTGTGACCATATCCACTGAAGGTGTGGTCCAAGGGATTTCTATCTCAAATTCGTTATCGTGTCGTCGTGTGATATCTTTGGTGTCTATCTCAAAGAGTTTGACGACCTTCCTTCTGGACATTATCCTGAGAAGAATCTTAACATCATCTAGTGCCTTGGTGGTTGCCTTTCCAATGACAATCAGTTTGATTGGCGTGACTCTAGGGACGAGACCTGGAATCTCCACTCCCTTGGAATCCTTGATCATGTAGCTGAAATGAAAGTGAGCCTCCTCAACTGCTTTTATCTTAAGGCGTTTTGAGCCCCTTGTAACTCCCTTCGTGGTCGTGGCTTTTGCAGTCAGATATGCTGTACTCATTTCCAAGGACAACGGGATATCAATGCTGATAGCATATAGCCCAGTTTCTTTTGGCTTGAGCAATATCTCCTTTTGCCAGATAGGAATTGGCCCTTTTACAGTATCGAGCTGTACGGCAAGCATACATGGCATCTCCTCTCTGGACAGATTTGTGACATGTATGGTGGCATGTAGTGTTTCGTCAGGAGTAACGAAAGTGGGAAGTCCAGAAAAGGATATTCGCACCATATGCGGTTCGTCTTTCCCGTCTAACCTTAGACTTTCAGTCCTTGTATCTATTACAGATCCTCCATAAGACAGCCTAGCTTCAAGATCCACTTGGTCAAACTTCTTACCGGATGGCGGCTCAGGGACTTCGATTGGTCCGAATGCCACCGATAGATTGCGACTTTGTCTTATAGACTGCGAGAATGCGTGGATTTCTGCTCCATCGGGATATTTGAAGATCAAGTCGAGTATCGCTTTTTCTCCTGATTCCGTGTTCCGTCGTATCCGGAGCCATCCTGTGATTTTCCCTCCAATCTCTGTGGCGGTCGGGATACGAAGAGAATCGATGCTCATCCTGACACCGATGTGTTCTAACTTGAACCGTTTTGACTGAGTCGAGCTTATGACCTCTGATGCGTTGAGCAAGTCCACACGCAGCACACCAGTCCGTTCTGAGGTGTTCTCTGAGTGAATTGCGGGAACCGTCCACTCAAAGTATTTTGGCCCCTTTGCCAGTTCCTCAATCGGAATTGTTGTAATCGGGTGTCGTCTCCCAGAATCCGCAACGAACACGATCGAAGCCGTGGCGTCTTTTTCTATGGCTTGTCCACTAGTTTTCAACTCGATATTTCCTATTATCTTCTCTCTCGGTCTATACGACTCCTTTATGTCCGCATCCAATATTATCTTTGGTCCCCTTCGCACAAACCCGATATAGAACGGTCGAGATGTGTTCGCAGTGACCTCTTCCCCGTCTGAATCTGAGAGACTGATCCTCAGGATGCATCTCTCAACGCCCTCAGAAAAATCATCAGGCACCACTAGGGGTGGGAAGTCTTCATTCTTGAATGAGATGACTCCTCCAGGTTCAACTGACAGTGGCTGTTCAACCTCTGCAAGGACTTTCTCTCGCCCAGGTGACACAACACTCACTTTCGCTGCTAAGAATTCCGTGTCAGGGAAACTTGTTTCAATCTCACCCGTGAAAGGTATCTGTGTAGCCCCGTCAGCGAAGATTGTTGTCGTAGTGGGTCTGATTGTAGCCTTTGTCCAAAAGGTCTGGATTGTCCCTGAAACATGAATCTCTTGCCCCGCCAACCCTACCGTGGCAAGGATGTTGTATGCCGGCACTCCTTTCGAGGTTTCGAATTCAATATGTTCTACAAAAATCTCACCCGATTCTATCCTCATGATGGGAACTAGATTGCGTTCCACGACATGCCGGTCTGCGTCCTCAATCGTATAGGTGAGTGTCAGATCCACTAAATCTTTTTCAAGGACGTTCCGGATAGAGATTGACACATGTGCTTTCTGACCCGCAAAGATTCGCTCTTTCTCAGTTACTATTTCTGGCTCGACGCCTTTCCACCAGCATAACCATGTAGGTAGGTGTGGGGTTCCTTCAAGTGGGTCGTAGAGCCAATTGATACAACACTCACGTGTTATTTCTGTCAGCCTTCGTAGAAGAACTACAAGGTTCAGGTCTGACTTTGCGTATACATCAAGCTGGAAGTCAGCTCCTGTCGTACGGGGAGCAACAAATTCGCTGCCATAGATTGACACCAACAACGGCTGCACGAACGGATTGTCAATGAAGCCAATTTCCTCAAGCTCATCACGTATCAGGAACAGCATAGAATTCACTGCATCGCCTAGGAAACGATTTTTCCGTTTTTCGTCAATGGTTCCATCGTCGTTGACCCTCATATTATATATCTTGGCGAACTCGGACTTTGGATCAGTCTTTGTTACCCTGAAAGGCCCCCAGAGTCCTGCCTCAACTGCAGCTTCTCGGTTCGATGCCAGCGACGCAGCCTCCACTTCTGGGATATCGATGCCATTTTCGACCATCTTTTTTGCCTTAAGGGCAAGTGCCTGTAGTAGCAATGCCATACCGACTCGCCTAGGAACTGAGATCTGGGTATCAGATACTCTCAGCTCGATTGTGCTCAAGCGAGTGAAGGGATAGAGGTCAACCATCCTTGCATAGCTTCTATTGACATGGCGTGCAAAACCCTCAACATCAGCATCTTTCAAGTGGGGGATGAATTCAAACTCATTTATCGGGCCCAGCTGGGTCGTGTTCCTGAAAAGTCTGATCGACCTCTTGCACTTGGGTGCCCGTGTCTTGCCTTTGTCATCGACCCACACTTCGTCTGTCGTCCTTTTGTTTTCGAATGGCGAGTTCACTGTAAGGGCGATGATATGTGGGATGAAGTTGCGAATCAGATTGTATACTCCTATTCGTACCCTCTCTGAGGTATCTGGCCCAAGAATGTGATGGTGCTCTCCGAAAGAGAGATTCTTCAAATACTCCTGTGCAGGATTGAGCCCCGTAGATATTAATGTGGCATTCGCGTCCTTTGGGAGTGACTCGTATGAGATTGCAATGAGTGTCTGAACCCACCACGCTAGTTCTTCCAGAGTCGTACAAGGTGGTGTTGCAATCTCAAGGATCCATGTGAGACTTGTCACATTAGGATCATGCCCGACCAATGTGAACTCTTTGATTTCTCCATTGGGGTCTTCATATGTTGCAACGACTCGGGAGCCCCGTTCGCCTTCCTCGGTTTGTGTGGCATGTCGAAACTTCTTTTTGACTGATGGTACGAAGGACTTCCTGATTTTCTTGTCCAATAGTGATATTGCATTTGATACCAGTCTGTCAAAGATAGCCAGTATCTCTTCGCCCCTTATCCATGAGCCATCCCTTCTAATGATCTGAAGCTCCACTTCGATACCGTGAGGAAATGGAAGGTTCATTTCCTTCATCGAGGAGTCACTAGTCAATAGCATCACCTATAGAGAAAGAAGGCTCTGTAGAACTTTCTCAAGCATTCCGGAATTCTCTGCGACCGAACAACTGAGGGTAATCTCTACCACAGAGGTATTTAGCCTGTGCTCAAGTGTCCTGACGAGTTCATAGGTCAATTGTCCCCCACCGTTGAGTCCGTTGTCGGTGTAGACAGTCATGTTCTTCTCCACAAAGGACTCCGAGAGCTTCCCAATAGTGCTCTTGTCATCAAGAAGATACCGTGTCCCAATGATGACAGCTTTTTTGTCCTCAAGGTGTTTCAGCATCTTCTCCTTTTGGATGTTGGCTATGACTACCGATCCGTTCTCACTGGCAAGTACATCAGAGGGTATCATTCTTGCGATGGTCAGATTCGTCAGATGGGAATCACTTTTTTCCGGAATCCTAACAAGAGTGGGCTTCCGCTTCCCAATCTTTGAAAGGGCCTTTTTGAATGCCTTTGAACTAGCTAGCTCCTCCTCAAGACACAGGACGACTTTGGACTCCCCTCGGTCTACTACTGTCTTTGTTTCGAATTCCTTTCTTATGAGCGCTTGTTCGGTCGGCCGCAATGATTCCGTTATTCGAAATAGGGTGTCCTGAGTATGCATCAGGAGGGAAATCGCTCTGTGGAGTTGTTTTTCTATTTGCCGTAGTGCCTTTGCGCTCATGATAGACCCCTCTGAGGTAGTAGTGTCCTACATGCTGTATCCATACTGACTGGTTATTACCTTTTTCAAAGAATAGAATTTTTGGCGAGTATTCACTCTCTGGAAACTAACCTGTAGACCTTTTCGATTTTTATGGAGAGGTCTCGCAATCGATACCAAACGCTTTCTCTACCTGTCTTATTCTTAAGTTTCATAATAAGGATGTCATACTCGAATCCGGCGATATCTGTCATCAGGGTTACTGCCTCATCATCAGCAAAATGTTCCCGATTGACCCGACCATCATTGAAACGGCGGATTAGCGGCTTCAATGCCTTTTCTGCAGAATCGATATCAATCAATGCAGAACGATAATTCTCTTTGGGGTTAGGCATAGCATAACCCCCTATGATAGTAGTCATTCCTGCTCCTAAGGATCCGTCTCCAATGGCATCTAGAGCATCCATGGCATCCTGTATTTTATCGTATGCGTTCGATAAACAGGTTTTGATAGCCCCCAATACTCTTTGTCTGTCAGATTGTTCTTTCAACATAACACCTCAGTGGAATTGACTGAAAAAAGAAAGCGTATGGGACAGGGGCTAGCCTGTCCCAGCATTGTTGTGTTACTGACTGGGCGCGTCACCCAACTCTCCAGCAAAGTGACATGCCACATAGTGATTGTTACCCATGTCTCTATCTTCAGGGATCTCCCTCACACAGATTTCCTGAGCATATGGACATCGTGGATGGAACCTGCAACCAGTTGGCACATTGATTGGGCTCGGTGGCTCTCCTTTCAGTGACTCCACCCTTCGTTTCACAGTTGGATCTCCAGAAGGTACAGCTGAGATTAGCGCACGAGTGTATGGGTGCTGTGGGTCAAAAGCCACATCATGAGCCGGTCCCATCTCGACGATCTTACCAAGGTACATGATGCCGATTCTATCAGCGATATATGTGGCAACTGCCAGGTCATGTGTGATGAAGAGATAGGTCAGCCCTAACTCTTTTCTGAGTTGAAGAAGTAGGTTCAGGATTTCTGCACGAATCGACACATCCAGCATCGAAACAGGCTCATCAGCAACCATGAACTCTGGGTGAAGGATGAGTGCTCGAGCTACCGAAATCCTCTGTCGCTGTCCGCCAGAAAGCTCGTGTGGATATCTGTCGATGTAATCCTCCGCTGGTGTCAATGCAACACTTTCAAGTGCTTCAAGAACGCGTTCTCTCCTTTGACTCGGAGATAGAGGTATTTTGTGTACAGTAAGGGGTTCTTCAACTATGCTCGCGATACTTTGTTTGGGGTTCAGTGACTCGTATGGATCCTGAAATGTGATTTGCATTCTTTTTCGCAGTTCTTTCATCTCATTCCTGTCGAGTGTACTGAGGTCATATCCCGCATAGACTACTTTTCCATCAGTGGGGATTTCAAGGTTCAATATACATCTACCCGTTGTGGTCTTTCCACATCCGGATTCGCCTGCAAGAACAAGAACCTCTCCCTTGATGACATCAAATGTTACGCCATCAACTGCTTTCACGAAAAGCTCTTGTTTGTACAGTAGGGAGGAGAGAAATCCTGTGTTGACTGGAAACCATTTTCGCATGTTTCGCACTTGAATTAATGGTTCTCCTTCCGCAATATCTGTGGACTGTTCAAGTCTATATTGATCAGTTGTCATTTTTTTCTACCTCCTATTCAAGATCTACTGTCAGTTCTCCTCGTAGCCGTTCATGGAAGTGACATGATACGAATCTACCTGGATCTATTTCATCGAACGATGGTTCTTCTCTTGAACATATGTCCTCTGCGTAGGGGCATCTTGGATGGAATCTACATCCAGTAGGTGGATCGATAAGATCAGGGGGCGAACCTGGAATCGAGGTCAGTTTCATCTTTTCAGCTTTTACCATGCTTGGAATTGCACCGACAAGACCTGTCGCATATGGGTGGATTGGTTCCTTGAACACGGAAACAACATCCGCAAGCTCGGCTATCCTACCTGCATACATGATCGCTGTCTTATCACAAGTTTCAGCAATCACTGATAGGTCGTGAGTGATTAAAATCAATGACAGTCCAAGATCTTTCTGAAGTTTTTGCATGAGTTTAAGGATTTGAGCTTGGATTGTAACATCAAGCGCTGTCGTGGGTTCGTCTGCAATCACCAAGTCTGGGTTGCAGGCAAGTGCCATGGCAATCATCGCACGCTGACGCATTCCACCAGAGAACTCGTGAGGATAGTTGTGAATCCTTCCGGGATCCAAACCGACCATCTCGAACAACTTGGAACAACGGTCTAGCGCTTCTTCTTCAGTCACGTTCTCATGCATGAGGATTGCTTCAGCAATCTGCTCTCCAATCTCGAAGACGGGATTGAGAGCATTCATCGCACCCTGAAAGACTATTGCTACGTTCTTCCATCTAATGTCTCGCATTTCTCTGGCGGATTTTCTAAGCAAGTCTTGTCCCTTGAAGTAGATGTTTCCACCGACGATGTTGGCGGCGGGTGGCAAAAGCTGCATGATTGAATACGCGAGGGAGCTTTTACCGCAACCACTTTCTCCTGCAAGGCCTATGGACTCGCCGACATCCAACTGTAGTGAAACGTTGTCTACGGCCTTTACCAGACCTTTCTGTGTCTGATAGAACATCCGTAGATTCCGTATATCAAGCAGATTCATAGACGTACACTCCAAATGAGCACAAATGTATGGGGTTCCATCATACCCCTTTCGGCTTTCGCTGTCGTTGTGCATCTTAAATACGTTTCTGCACAAGCACGCAACATTTTGTACTCTAAGCTACCGGAAACTATTTGCACCGGATTTAAGTGTCTCAGAACAAGCAATTTACATAATAGTGCTATTTCCGATACGATCTGGCATGCCTTTGTAAACTAGACAGCATGATGTACTTGTTGTACGAGCTATGCAATCCGCCTAGTTCGAAAATAGTAAAAAGGAAGACAGTTGAACAAGCATTGAACTGAGATGGCTTTGAAAGTAAGGTCTTTTCCTGAAACACGAAAGGAACCCCGCAAGCGAATACTACTTATTCCTCCAGCCATGGTATTTGGCGGATGGGGCCTTGGGTTATTGCATGAGTCCCTTCGTTTTATTGGCTCAATCATCGCGCTAGCCGGAGTCCTCACAGTGTTTCTTGTAGGCATGGTCTTTGCAGATCTATGGGCTGCCTCAAAACGAACAAAGGACATCATCAAAGCTCGAGAAAAGCGTATGCAGGAACTTGGTGAGGAGGGGCGAACCGAGGACACTGAGTTTGATCCCTTCATCGATACACTCGAAACCGACTCAACAGAGTCTTCTTCGGGTTGAGGGATCGTTGAGTCTGATCTTTGTATCAATAGTAAATCGTCAAAACATTAGAAAATCGCATGGCAAGTTCGCACAACCTTCTTTGCCTACCATGAATCCTGCGTTTTTTCGGCACTTCCGCCTTGACAGACACTTTTTTTAGTGGAAACTTGAGGTGAACACAAGAAGAATCAGTGATATGAGCGACAGGAAACAAGTTACAATCAATGGTCGTTCATGAACACGGAGGCCTTATCGTGTCTGATAGTCGCAAAGGCGGATGGAAAGATAGCAACTGGTACGTAAGCTTAAGTGGATTTTGGAGAGAGTACCGGAAACACAAGATTGGGATACTTGGTATACTTGTGTTGGGCTTTTATGTTGGTATGGCACTCGGTGCACCAATATTGGCAACACATGACCCTTCTCCAACTGCAAAGGTGGCGCCAAGCTTCCTTGCCCCTTCATGGATGTCGATTTTTGACCCAACTGGTGTGACGACCGGCGAATACATGCCTGATCCACTTCTAAACAATGCAGAAGCGAACACAATTGTGAAAACTGGTTCGAAAAGTGACGAGTTTTCTGGTGTTCACTACACCGATTCTGATGGTGAAGGGTATGTTAATCTGACATGGGATCACTCACCTGGAGAAATGGATTGGAGATTGTTGGATCCTTCAGGGCAAATGCCTGATACACTCAGCTTCATCTACTTTAAACAGAATATTCCTTGGAGCTTCAACAAGCTTCCCAGTGATGTGAACATGACACTTGAGCTGTCTGTCACAATGACTGGCGATTTTGCAACTCGTGAAGAGGGAGGCCTGATGTTCAAGGTCTACATGTGGTTGATTGACTCCTCGGGTAACTGGCAGCGCATATACAGGTCATTCCCACCATATAACGAAGAATTCCAGAGCAGGAGGATCGACTTGAACTACTTCGATATGGCCGCAGGCTGGGGTGGAATGATTACTGATGAAAGTGGTAACCAAGAGGATCCTCTCGATGAGCTGACTGTCGCCGTAGGATTAGCACCAACTGACAATTTCAGAAATTACCTTGGTTCTAATCCCGAGAACGAATATGAAGGCTCGGTCACAGTCACTTTTGCGCGCGTCAGTATGCTCGTATACGGGAATTACTTTGGGATACTGGGCTCGACTGACAAGGGAGCTGACGCATGGAGTCAGCTGGTCTACGGTGCTCAAGTTTCTCTGACTATTGGTGTTGTTGCCACTGCATTATCAACTGCTGTGGGCGTCGTAGTTGGTCTGATTGCAGGATACTTTGGCGGTAAAGTGGACGAGATGCTCATGCGAGTTGTCGACTTTTTGTTAGTTATTCCAAGCCTGCCGTTGATGATGGTTCTCGCGGCGTTCCTTGGACAAGCCCAGGAAACCATCATCGTGGTCATTGCGATTCTTGGCTGGACTGGGACCTCGCGGTTGATCCGGTCACAGGTCATGGCTGAGAAGAACAAGGCATATGTGGAGTCTGCCCGTGCTATTGGTGCTTCTGACACTTATATCATCTTCAGACATGTTCTACCCAATGTGACACCAATTCTCTTTGCGAACATAACGCTTGGTGTTGTTGGTGCGATTCTTGCTGAATCGGGTCTTTCATTCCTCGGGTTGACTGACCCGAGCAAACCCAGCTGGGGCAGGATGCTTGCGGATGCCCAAGGCACAGGAGGCTTTAGTGCAGGTGCGTGGTGGGTCGTCGTCTTTCCCGGGATGATGATTACCATCCTCTCTTTGGCATTCACCTTTGTCGGGCATACTTTGGATCAGGTCTTAAATCCACGGTTGAGAGAGCGATAGTTTACCATTGGAGATGACTGCCCCATTTTTGGGGCACGTTTCTCCTTTCTTCTTTTAACCAACTTTTTTTCCGGGAAAACGACTAGCCTACCCGAAGCATTATCCTTATATGTAGCAAGGCAAAATGCTGAACTGTCTTACAGTACTTAGTGTCGCTAGGTACTCGAATGGAGAGTTCGACAAATGGGACTAAGAGAATATGTCATTCGAAGAAGCATTTACATGTTCCTTCTCATAGTAGCTGTAGTATGCTTCAATTTCTTCCTTTTTAGATTGCCCACATTTGTTTTTGGCGTAAGCCCTGTTGATCTCATGATTAGTGACGAGCTCAAACGGAATCTCACTCGAGATGCGCTCCAGCAGCTCTATGAGCGATTTGGACTCGTACCTGATCCAGATATCTTTGATTGGATTTACATGTTCTGGCGTTACATCGTAAATATGTTTACGGGCAACTTCGGCATCTCTTTTGTGTCTCAGAAGCCTGTAATGGATGAGATTATGGCAAGGCTTCCAAATACCTTGCTATTGATGGGAACATCATCCATCGTATCCATTATTCTTGGCATCTGGACCGGTGTTAAGGTTGCAGCTGACCCGGGCTCACGAAAAGATGTCAGTGCGGTAACCGTGGCACTGTTCATTTACGCGCTTCCAATCTTTTGGTTGGGTATGATGCTTTTGATGATATTTGCGTTTTATATCCCTGCAGCGACAAACGATATCATCTCGTTTCCGCTCAGTGGGACCATTGACTATCAGGTGTGGGTCGAAGCGAAAAACGATCCGCTAGGCACACTGATAATCGCTGGGAATATCATGCATCATCTTGTCCTACCAATGATTGCGTTGGGTGTTGGTGGGTACGGAGGTTATTTTCTCTACATGAGAAATAATCTGATAGATGTGATGACTGAGGACTACATTTTGACCGCAAGGGCAAAAGGACTTGATGAAAACCAAGTACTATACAAGCACGGCCTGAAGAATGCAATGCTACCTATGGTCACGATCATCGCAATGACTTTTGGTTTCCTCATCAATGGCGCAACGCTGACTGAAACTGTATTCAACTGGTACGGTCTAGGACGGTATATCTTTGATAGCCTCGTCATTTTGGACTATCCCGTTGTCCAAGCGATTTTCATGATTATTGCGATTACGGCTATCCTTGCGAATTTCATTGCAGATCTACTATACGGTGTGCTTGATCCACGCATCAAGTACGGATAACCGCTTTCGAGAACTATGGTCGCCCTTACGGGCGTCCCCCTATTTTTTAAAATCGTTTTGTTCTTTGTTTTCGTGAATTACGAGCCAGAATTACAATATTCATCGTTAGGAACTTTGATAAAGCAAATGAATTTTGGCAATCTACTCGACTATGCGTTGGTTTAGAAAAATTTCTATTGGTGTTCAGATTGTCCAAAGAAGCAAAGACTGACTGGAAAGACAGCAACTGGTACATTGGGATTACCAGCCTATGGGGTGAATTCTCCAAGCATAAGATTGGGGTGTTGGGTATTGTTATCTTGCTTTTGTATACAGGTATGGCGATTACTGCACCCGCACTTGCAACACATGATCCCTCTCCAACAAATAAGGTTGCACCATCGTTTCTTGCACCCAGCTGGATGTCCGTCTTTGATCCAACTGGAGTCATTACACAGCAGATAATTCCAGACCCCTCTTGGGATGAAGACCCTCAGGTCACAGTTGAAGGCCCACAACAAAGCCAATTCTCCTATGACCACGGTGATTCGGGAAGTTCTGTTGGTGAGTCCCATTTGAATCTTACATGGAACTATCTTGCCGGGGAGGGGTTGAACTTTACAAAGGATCCTGAGGGCCAGCTCCCTGATTGCGAGAGCTTCATCTATGCCACACAGTCGTTCAATTGGACCTATAATAGCCTCCCAAGTGATGTCAATATTTCACTATCATTTGCAACTACCCTTACAGGTGACTTTCAGGGGCGAGAAGAAGGAGGGTTGATGTTCAGGGTCTATATGTGGTTGATCGACTCATCTGGCAATTGGCGGAGAATCTACCAATCGAATCCTCCGTACTCTCAAGATGTCATCTCACGGAGAGTAGACTTGAACTATTTTGACATCGCTGCTGGATGGGGAGGTATGATTGAGAGGGATGGTTCACAGGAAGACCCTGATGACATCCTTACAATTGCGGTGGGAATTGCTCCAACTGCACGATTTGAGTACTTCCTTGGAAGCGAACCTTGGCGTGACTATAACGGAAGTGTTACAGTTACTATTACCAATCTCGAAATGGTTCCCTATGGCGATTATTATGGTATTCTCGGCACTACCGATAAGGGAGCTGACGCTTGGAGCCAACTTGTGTATGGCTCTCGTATTTCTCTGACTATTGGCATCCTTGCAACCGCACTTTCTACCATCGTAGGTGTAGTAGTTGGGATGACTGCAGGATACTTTGGTGGAAAGACTGACGAGATTCTTATGCGGATTGTTGACTTCCTTCTGGTTATCCCTGGACTCCCGCTGATGATGGTTCTTGCGGCGTTCCTAGGACAAGCCCAGGAAACCATCATCGTGGTCATTGCCGTTCTCGGCTGGACTGGGACCTCGCGGCTGATCCGGTCGCAGGTCATGGCTGAGAAGAACAAGGCATATGTGGAGTCTGCCCGTGCTATTGGTGCTTCTGACACTTATATCATCTACAGGCACATCCTTCCAAATGTGACACCAATCCTATTCGCAGACATAACATTAGGCGTCGTTGGTGCAATCCTCTCTGAATCCGGACTTGCATTTCTTGGTCTTACAGACCCAAACCAGCCGAGCTGGGGCAGGATGCTTGCGGATGCTCAGAGTTCGGGAGGCTTTAGTGCAGGTGCGTGGTGGGTCGTCGTCTTTCCCGGGATGATGATTACCATCCTCTCTTTGGCATTCACCTTTGTCGGGCATACTTTGGATCAGGTCTTGAATCCACGACTTCGAGAACGGTGATGAAACGAATTTGGCGAGGTTTCTCGCCTTATTTCTCCTTTTTTGATACTATATTTTTGCTATTAGATAATGGACTGCTAGGTGTATGATTCATGTCATCACTGACAACGCAATGCTTTTATTATCTAGTATCGCTCGATATTCATCCGAATCGACTCGGAAAGGAGATAGAGAGAATAATGGCTAGCAGTCGTGCAAAAAGAGCACTTGCTTTGTCACTCGTCGCGGCCTTTATGTTGATGGCAGTATCTCCGATCTTCATCTCAGCACAGACTACTGTGCCTGGTACACTGAAGAACGGACCATATATTGACAAACTTGTCTTCAACGTAATCACCCAAGACGACCAGCAAGTACTCGCACTACAAGACAACGAGATTGACCTTATCGGTGATATGGTCGATCCTAGCTTCCTCGAAACGCTTACGCAGTCCGAGGATATCGATGTCGCAAATGTACTGAGAAACGGATATGGATACATCACAATCAACACTGCAAAGTATCCATTCAATATCACAGCTTTCCGAAGAGCACTCGCTTTTGCTCTTGACAAGGAAGCAATCTCTGATGACGTCTGGGATGGACTATCTGTCCCACAGGACAGCGTTGTACCTCAAGTGAACCCATTCTCAATTGAAGGTCAGCTGCCCTACACTTACTACGAGTCCAATGTCATCCTCGGGAAGCAATTGCTTGCGGATGCGGGCTTTGCTGATGGCGATGGTGACGGATGGCTAGAGGCACCAAATGGTGACCCATTCGATGTACTTGTCGAATGTGCACAGTCTTCAAACATTGCCATTGAGGTCGGACAGAAAGTCGCAGAGGCACTCAATGCTCTGGGGGTTGATGCAAAATCAGTCCCAACAGACTTCTACGAGTATCTCAACAGACTCTACTTCCACGGTGACTATGATATCGTCTTCCTTGGAAGCTCATTCAGCAACTTCGATGTTGACTGGCTCGCTTACGAGTTCTGGTCAGAATACGCAGATGAACCCTACTGGAACTTCCCCAACTTCCGCAATGCATCCTATGACTCCTGGCGAGACCAGTTGCTTCACTCAACAGACTATGATGATGTCTATGAGGCAGCTATTGAGATGCAGAGGATTTGGGTATACGAATCTCCAATGATTATCTGCTATGAGAACATCCTGCTCTCCGCCTACCGGACCGACAAGTTCGAAGGCTTCATTAACGATGTCAGTGACGGTGTTCCTGGCTGGTGGACCAACTACAAGGTTCATTTGAAGAGCTCACTTGGTGGCCCATTCGGAGGCACCTTCCGATGGAGTAATCCGCTGGATATTGATACCTTCAACTTCATGGTCAGCTCTTCTGCCTATACGATGAATGTGTTGGGTGAACTCTACGACAGTCTCATGACTCAGGATGCGGACGGTAACGATGTATTGTGGCTTGCAGAAAGTTATACTGCTGAAACACATGCCGACAATCCTGCCGTTCCTGATGGATATACGCGATTCACCTTCAACCTGATTCAGAATGCCACATGGACTGATGGGACGCAGCTTACGGCAGAGGATGTCGCATTCTCGCTGAACTACTTCCGAGATGCGCCAGGCAATCCATATGGTGCTGATCTCTCTGAGATGACAGCGGCCTATGCGCCGACACCGTTCACATTGATTGTCGAGTTCGGTAGTGAGTCGTTCTGGCACCTACACACTGTCGCATACAAGCCTGTCATTCCAAAGCACGTATTCCAGGACATCGGTCTTGACAACTGGAACCTTTGGAATCCAGACCCACCGAATGAGGCGATGGTCACATCTGGTCCGTTCAACGTGTCTGACTATGTTGCTGGTGAGTTCGTAGAGCTGACATTCAACCCGAACTACTTCTACGGGCTTGACCGCGAAGCCTATGCAGGAGGCGGCGATGGAGGACTGTTGAACGAGCTTACCCTTGCACTAGTTGCAGGTGCAGTGGGCGCAGCGGTTGTCATCCTCGTTGGTGGATACGTCCTGCTTCGACAGAGATAGTTTAAGCACAAAGGGGACGCATGTCCCCTAACCTTTTCTTTTTCATAGTCTATTCTTGCGTGAGACTCTATGCTTTTAATCAGCAAAATGAATAACTTCCCTAGTTGAGGAGTATGACCATCACGCGGAATCAACTTGTAATGATTATTCTTTCTTCACTACCTCTCGTTTTCGGGTCTGGTTTCGCAGCATTGATACTAGATTCTTCAGTCATAGGTGAATTTGTGGGGAGCACACGGAGTTATACTCTTCTTGACCTTGTGCTTCAATCCATTTTCTCAATCACCATTGGCACGCTTGTGATTTTTTCCCTTTTTACGTTGATGAAGCGTAGGGGAAAGGTTGCCAAGAGATTGATGATCGCGTTCATGGTATCACCCATTCTTTACTTCGTGTCCATCTTTCTGGGCGAGGCATTTCTTCTTATCCTTTTCAAAGGCACTACTAACGTCCTTCATGGGCTACTCTCTATGGTGTCCCTAGGGGTTGCCATGCTGTCCCTTGCCATGATACTGATGGACGCTTTCCCCTCTTCTCTTAGGAATCTATTCGTGGCATTCTATGGCAGTATCTTTGGCATCTTCCTTGGTGTCACAATGGTCACATCCACTATGTTCGTGCTTCTGGTCACTTTGACAGTAGAGGACTTTCTCCTCACTCGCTATTCACCAGTTGCTGAAACTGCCATGCTATCGGGAAGAATAGGCGAGGATCCTTTTGACTATACACGGATACAATCAGAGAATACTACTATAGGTGTTGGCGATTATATCGCGTTCTCCCTGCTGTCTGCACATGGCTTCGCTTTCTTCCCACTATTTGTATGGGCAATGTCTATGATGCTGGCTGTTACAGGAATTGTCATTAACAGCATTGTGCTTGTAAGGAAGGATGAGATCCTACCAAGCATTCCTGTGCCGGTATTACTGGCATTGGTGCCTTGGATAATCCATATCTCCATACTCCCACTCCTTATCATGTGATCCATGCAACATGCCTTGAACGCAACTAAGATATTCATGCGTTATCAGAAGAATGATGACGGAACATGATTGCCGATACAAAACCTCAGAATATTATCATTATCATTACTATGATTTTGGGTATTATCAGCGGCATAGGACTTGCGTCCAGTGCCTACTACTATAGCGGAAGCTATACCATGGCTCGTTATCTGGAAGTGAGCCTGAATGACATCCGTGTATCCAATCTCGATCCGACAAACCATAGCATAGACCCCACTCTTAGTCTGTACTTCAACATCTATTCGCCACCTGGAGCTCCCGGTGATGTGAAGATAAGCTATCTGACCGCTGTGGTGTACATCAATAATGATAAAATCAACTATGAGAATTTCAGACGGGACATCCCTCGTGACTTGCGAAGCCTGTATCCCGATTACAACCAAACATTCTCTGTAAGCGCAACATTGCGAGAGGATGCTGACAAGCAACTTCTCTTCGATGCATATGACTCCGAAGAGTGGGTGATAAGCGTCCAACTTACTATCTTCTACGAGGTCTTTGACCAAGTCGGCACTTCAGTGCGAATAATCGCCTTCAGCTGGGACACTCCGCCGTCAGGCCTTCCTTTCTAGCTATTAGCGGCCCTTTGAGAGGATATCCTTTAGCCTCAATATCCTCTCAACAGGCACAGGGTCTGCACTATGTAAGGTGGCTAATTCTAATGACAATAGGTCGATATAGTATGTCATCTGGAGCATCTCCTCGATCTCTGATGATGCATCAAACCTCAGATGAATGCATTCGCCCAACGCCTCCTCATAGATTGTCGTTGTGGCATCGATTCGCCGTGATAGGTTATCAGATTCAGTCATACTCCGAAGGAACACAGGTTGTACTTTCATCCCACCTAGATGTGCGATGCTCTCAATTTCATTATGGTTCGCCTCGGGCAAGACTGAATGGAATGCTGCATACTTTGCATTCTCGTTCACCTGACATTTTGCCCTATACGCAATGGCACTCGTGAACCGAGTACCTATGAACAACGGTATTCGTCCGTAAAGACGATGTGCCAGCTCCTGAGGAGCCTTGTATTTGACTCCCCAAGCACTCTGACGGTCGATGAGCACCTTTCCAATAGCTTTCAAGTCTGTCTGTTCCCTACCAAGAACTGTTTCTAGCAGACGTAGGAGTACAGTGAAAAGGAGTGGCAGTGCCGCTCTAGGTTGGAATCCCGAAGGCATCGTTACTGTGTTTCCAGCATCAATCATCGCACTAATCTTCCCACCTGATGTAATAGCGAATATATTGCATCTACGACTAAGTGCCTGTTGTGCTGCTGATAGGGTTTCTTATGTGTTGCCTGAATAGCTCGTAGCGATGACCAGCCAATTTTTGTCAATAAAATGAGGGATGTCATAGTCCTGAATGCATACTAATGGGATATGTGAGGTTCTTGAGAGGAGATCACGACATAGAGTGCCAGCAATCGCTGAGCCCCCCATTCCTACCATGCAAATTCCTGCAATAGATTTCCCGTCCAATGTACGAAGGGACTGGATGACTTTCATATCCGGTTCTACAGCCCCCAGCATGTACGGGAATGCCTTGACCATGCTTTTCATGCTACCCTTATCAATCTCGTCAAACAATAGGTTCATCCCTGATGGTCATTTTCATTGTTGGCTATATTGGTTTCCATGTCTAATCAAAACAACACCCGAACATTCATGCATTCCATCTTTTCTCTATTGGCATATTCAGCAAACTATTGGACATCAAAGAAGATAGTCGTCAGTACGTTTGTGGAAGTCCATAAGAACACTAAATAGGTAACAGTACGCTCCTAAACATAAGAGGAATGTCATAATGGGACTTATGAGAACCGCTGCTGTAAAAGGCATCATTCCCGCTGGAAACAAGGTGACAGAACTAAGAAACAATCTAATGCGCCTGATGACCATGACCGCAGTTGTTATGGAAGAACGGTTCGGACAGGATGGACTTGATGCAGTTGCTGAAGTCTTCAGACGATTAGGTGAAGAAGACGCCAAGGCCCTGAAAGACCGACTGGGACTTGATTCTGCATTGAAAGACGCTTTAGATGCATGGATAGTCATTGGCAACATAATGGGCACCAAAATCGAAACGAACTGGGTCTCTGAGAACCATGTGGAAACCGATCACCCCTTTTGTCCTCAACATGCATCATTCCTCGAGATTGGTAGATTGTATTGCGAACCGGTTTGTCAGCCATATGTTGGTGCCGTCGCTACAGGCATAGCACAGGGGTCTCGGATGGAGGTTCCAAGACCTGCCACACTCGAAAAAGCATGCAAGAAAGCAATTGTCCTCACTGACAAGTAAACGGGATGGCAAACGTTGAAGATTAGTATTCCAATCGAGGACGTTACATTACCGGCCCATTTCCATAAGGGTGACACATCACCGGAAAGATGTGTACTCCTTCTCCATCCACATCCTCTTTACGGAGGCACCATGGATGACCGAGTAATTACATCTGTTGGACAGACGATTAATCAGATGGGATATTCGACTCTCAGGTTCAATTTCAGAGGAGTGATGCCATCCACAGAGACTTACAAAGAACCCGCCGGCTCGCTTGATGATGCTATACAGGTTGCCAGATACCTGTATGAGAATCTGGCTGTGCGGTCAGTTGGTGTTGTCGGATATTCTTATGGGGGTTCTATCGCATTGGCATTAGCCACCAGAATCAAACTTGACTTCATTATTACGTTGAGTGCATCGTTGGATTTGTTAGTAGACACAGGAACCCCAGTAGAATCTCTCGGAATGGTCAGACCTCCTGTCCTCTTGGTTCATGGACTATCCGATACTGTTGTGCCATTCAGCGATATGGATGCTCTGTCCAATCTTATCGGCGATCACGTTGAAACATACCAAATTGAGAACGAGAATCATTTCTTTGTTTCATCCCTACTGTCAGTTGCTGATCACATTGAAAACTTCATCAGGAGTGTTTGGGATGGATAAATATCGAAGACTATACTTAAGTACTGAATGAGTGGTGAAGAGGTGTGGTGCAACCGATGCCAAAGGCCATGATTTTTGACCTCGATGGGACTATCATAAAACTTACTCTGCCACTTGAAGCGATGCGGTCTGAGGCAAAACGGTTCTATATAGAAAAGGGACTACCGCCCGACCTCTTGGAGCCTGCTGATGGAATATCTTCCTCTACGGCGAAGGCAAAAGAGTTCTTCCTCTCAAATGGGACTTCCGAAGCCGAGTGGAAGTCTATGCAGGATGAGCTGGATGTCCTGATGGCATCATATGAACGGTCATCTGCGAAAGACGTGTCTCTCATCAAAGGCGCTTTAGAAACCGTGCAGTACATCAAGTCAAAGGGGATCCGAACTGCGGTTCTTACAAACAACAGCCGTCATGCAATGGATATCATTCTCGAAAGGATTCCACTTGACCGATATTTCGAGAAGATCCAAACACGACATGAATCACCTTCTCCCAAACCGCAACCTGACGGGCTACTACATATCACCGAACTGCTTGGCTTGCATCCTTCAGAAGTGGTCTATGTAGGAGATGCACTGATTGATGGTGTTGCAGCTCATCGTGCAGGCATCGAGTTCTGGGGAGTTGCCAGTGGTGAAACTCCTGCTGAGGTCTTGGAGGATCTCGGCGCGAAATATGTCATGCAGTCGATAAATGAGATTGACTCACTTCTATGATGACGCCTTATACTGACCAATTGTTAAGAATAATGCAGCGAGAATTGAAATAGATGATGCTTTTGTGATTATTGGCTGTCTACATCCCCTGATGATAAGCCTACCTGTGTGTCAGATGTGCTAACATGAAGCAGGAAACGCCCTGCGACATTTCTTTATATATCCTCTACTGTATGGGCTAATACCCACCACAAACTGCTTCTGGCAGCAGGCTGTAATGTGAGGTAAATGTAATGAAGGTCGATGAGGGTGCATACTTCCTATTGAAATCTGCCATGGGTGCTTTCTCATGTAAGGTGCCCCCTCTCCCAAAGACATGGGATCCGGCTGCACGCCCTCACATTGCGAATCTTGTATATTTTGATCA
>JAJRZD010000062.1 GCA_024275415.1 archaeon | reverse complement strand
CTAACATGGGCTTTGAAATGAACCTTGCAGCCGTGACCTTCCAGAACTACTTCGCTCCACACTTCGTGGACGTATCAGTTACTGGCGAGGGTGCGACCAAGACTATTTCGTGGTCCATCACAGACCTGAACGCTCAAGACAATCATACCTATGAACTTCTGTTGTCAGGTGATGGTGGTGAAACCTACCAGCTCATCGCAACGGGTCTTACAGCCACAACTTTCGATTGGGACTCATCCGGATTCTTGATCAAGAATTACACAGTACAGGTGCGAGTCACAGACACGTACGGTCTTACTGATGTGATTGACTCGGATTCGTTTGAAGCCGGAACTGTGACTCAGACACCCGAACCCACTACTCCTACCGGACCTGGTGGGGGATTCGTCATTCCACCAGATATGTTACTCTGGGTCGGATTGATTGGCGGTATTGGTGTGGGCGTAGTCGTTGTCTTGATCCTGTTCTTGGTCAAGAAGCGGTAGGCACTTTAGTTCAATGGGGACACAAGTCCCCTTCTTTCTTTTTTTTTACAAACACCATTGTGTCCCCAGAATGTATCCACGCTTAGGATTGATGATACACTTCATGGTTGACGAGGTGCTTGGGCTTTTTGTTGTCCAAAGCTTGAAGTATATTATCTACCACGATTTGTGCCATTCGATTTCGAGTGGAAACAGTCGCACTACCGATATGAGGTGTTGCAACCACATTGTCCAATTCCAATAAGTGGTTATCAAGAGGTGTAGGCTCTTGTTGAAACACATCTAGTCCGGCACCATAGATCCTTCGTTCCCTCAAGAACTCATACAGGTCATTCTCATTGACTACGGCTCCTCTTGAGGTGTTTATCAGAATCGCAGTCTGCTTCATGAGTGATAGTTCCTTTCCAGCAATCATGTTCCGCGTCTGATCAGTAAGAGGAACGTGGATGCTCACAATGTCTGCCTCAGCTAGAAGTTGTTCAAGGCTCATCTTTATTGCGCCTAGGTTCTTTTCAGCAGCCCTTGTTAGATATGTGTCAGAACGCGAGTAATAGAGGACCTGCATATCGAATCCAGTCGTTCTTCTTGCAACGGCATACCCGATTCTCCCCATCCCGATAATCCCTAGTGTCGCACCAAAGATATCCATTCCAAGCAGGAGTTCAGGCCCCCATGCAACTCTCCACGCCCCTTCGCGAACATATCTGTCTGCCTCGGCAATTCTTCTTGCAACAGACAAAATCAATGCCCAAGTGAGGTCTGCTGTTGCTTCTGTAAGGACTCCCGGAGTGTTCGTTACAATGATTCCCCTTCTAGTGGCTTCTGTAATATCTATGTTATTGTATCCCACTGCATATTGTGATATCACCTTTAGTTCCGGAAGTGCAGCAATCAGGTTTCTGCTGATATCGTCCGACAGGAGTGTGATGATGCCTGCACATTCTTTTGCTCGTTCGATGATCTGATCCTTTGTAGGTGGAGTTTCATATTCCCACACATCTACTTCGTGAGCTTCGCTCAGTCTGGACAGTGCTCTCCCCGGAAGATTTCTTGTCACAAATATCTTCATTCATCTCGCCTCGTATAATATGAAAGCAATTACATTTCTCGATAAAATTTACGCACCTGTCTGTTATAATTTGAGTAGATACTCAATATTGATAAGACCTGCGGAAAACCGTTGCCTTATATTATGTCTCGTGAATCCTTTTACAAGTCTTAACATGCTCACTACATAACTGGGTGATACTATGAAGATGTCCGGCTTTGAACTCCCTCGCAGCGCAATCATCGTACTGGATCGACTACAGACCGATGGCCCGATGACGCCGAAGGACATCAGCAAAAAAGTTGATCTTGCTCCACGTACTGTTTCTTTTGCGCTGAGAAGATTGATGGGAGAAAACTTGTGCAGGAAGATTCCCAACCTACACGATATGCGACAGCCTCTCTATCTGATCAACTTGGAGAAAGCCCGCGAGCTACGGATGAAATACGAACATGTCTTCAGACTGGTTTTAATGTGATTCACGATTATGGCGTTTCAAGAACTATCTTCTATCGTCAGAGTTAAGAAGATGGTATGACGAGATACTCTATGAAGTGAGGCTATGACACACGAAGGATATACCGCCATAATGATAGTACTAGGTCTGATTCTCTTTCTAGGCTATCTCTTTGGCCCGCATAATGAGGTTCGAAAGGTCAAAAGGATGGAAGGGCTGATTATGCTTATTCCGACAGGTACACTGTTAATCATTCTTGCATTGGTCGTCTATTCTGGTATTCTTGGCTAATCTATCTGTAAGTCATCTGCAGCAACTTGAGGAGAATGGCCACAGATACCATGTCTGCTGTAGTCCCCGGATTGAGCCGATTGCCGTCCGATCTGAGGATTGTGTCCAGTTCTTTGAATAGTGTTGATGTTTCGTCAATGTCCTGACTCTCCTGCATGACCTGTTGTGCCAGCCTTTGAACCTCAATGGCTTTTTCCAATCCGACTTTCTTGATTATCAGGCCATCTGGTTTTTTTGACAATAGCCAAAGAAATGTCCTCACGACTCCCTCCTCAAGATTCTCAAGGTCGCTGGACATCTTATCAAGATAGGGGAAGACCTCATCCAGTGTCAGCTGAAAGTATGTTGACCACTCCCTAGACAGCGACTCCACGTCAGAAGATAATTTGAACAGCTCTTGTAAGGTAACATTGTCCTCTCTGATGTTCTCTAGCACATCAGGGTTGTTGATATCATACCTGTCGTGAATCTCGCTCCATGACTGGACTTCTCTATTCCTGTTCCCGCCTGGACTTGCGAGCAGGAATGCCTTGTACAAATCGAGAGTGTCCTGAGTAGTAGTATCATCAATGACATGTGTGATCCATTTTCTTAGTGTTGGTATGTGAAGTAATCGAGTTTCATAGATAGCGGCTGCTGAGCTTACCACTACAGGGATATAAAGGAGAATGGTTCCTAGAATGGTGTTCCTCCTGTTCAGTCCCCCGAAAACATCTTGCGCGCATAGGAGAATCAGTTCTCCCAACTTCACTTCTTTCGGAACGATTTTCCCTGATACAAGTTCCACACCACGTTTAGCAGATATATAGAGTCCATGACCTAGCAAGGCTGCACTTGCCAGAAAATGACGGTACCCAGTGTCAGAGAATGCTCTAAGCCGATTCACGTTGCCAGGTTTGGGAGAGCTTACCTCGAGTAGAACTGATAGTTGTGCAAGGCTTGCAATCGTCCATGGGACTTTAGACATGGTGGTGCATTCCTGCTGTGTCCCTTATGAAGTTCATGCATAGAAAAAAGGATATTTGGAGTGTTTACCTCGAATATGACTGCTGATTACCATGAGCATACCTGCAAGAATCACATTCTCACAAGTCGGCATCTTCGTTTCCATAATCTCATACCTAGCGACACGAGGCTTCTTTGTGGTTTTGAATATAGGACTATTATGGACACAAGTTGGTGGTTTCCTAAGCATCGCATTACCGCTGGTTCCCGTGATAGTACTGGGATTCACAGCCTGCGTTGTTTCGTATGGCTATTCCTACCTCGGGCTGTGGTTCATGGATCATGACAAGTACTACCTTGGTGCTTTCTTGATCCTTTTAGGAGTGATTCTTGTCCCGGGTGGAATCGGAGTGTATTCTTGGTTCGCATTTCCGTTACTCTAGGATTCGAGGAACTATGTTGGAGGCCCTTCCTCTAAGCACGACATCTGCTACATTGTCGCGGTTTGTACCCTCAAGGTTAACTAGAATGATTTTTGCACCAGAGTTCTTTGCGAGCTGAGGCAAGAACGCAGCGGGATAAACAGTGAGGCTCGTCCCTATGACAATCATCAAGTCACAGTTCCTACAAAGTGCGACAGCCTCTTCCATCGCCTTTTCTGGGAGTGGTTCGTTGAACAGGACTGCCTCGGATTTCAGGATACCTCCACACTTGTCACATTTTGGCGGTATCTCACCATTGATGACCCTGCGATGAATCTCATTGTCTGCATACTCATGGTGACAGTCCATACAATACGCACGCAAGTAATTCCCATGTAATTCGATAACATTTTTGCTCCCGGCGGTCTGGTGGAGATTGTCGATATTCTGGGTGATGACCCCACGCAGTTTTCCTGTTTTTTCAAGGTTAGCAAGTGCTATGTGTGCTTCATTAGGCTGCGCTTTCAGTATCAGGTCTGCCAGCTCCTGACCCATTGTCCAGAACTTGCTTGGATCTACCAGAAAGCTGTCATACGTCGCATACTCGTGTGGGTCATAGCGTTCCCATAGCCCTCCTTCAGACCGGAAATCTGGGATGCCTGAATCGACACTGATTCCCGCGCCAGTAAGAGCTATAATCCTTTTAGAATCCTTGATGATTCTTTGTGCTAGGTCAATTGCGTTATCATCCGACATATCACATCATGTTGCGGAACGAGATTAGAAGACACTTTCGGTCTGTGATACCATGTCGAAAGCTTTTTCTTACTTTCATATCCTGAAAATGTGGAGTCACTGAGGGAAGATTCAATGAGTCACAAATGAATCTCCTTGTCTGGCTCAGCAGTTTCTCTGTGTGATACTATTCCATCCAGTCAAAGGCAGGTTGTGTTTGAACAATGAATGACGAGCACAAAGACAACAAAGAAAGCAGCGATTCGACTAATGGTGCCGAAGAAGAGATGCAGGAAATGTCTGTCGAACTTGAAGATGAACATACATCTGAGAGTACCGATGGTTCTGAAGCACCTACTGAAAAGGACGACCAGAAAGAAACATACGACGAATTATATGACCGATATCTACGACTTCAGGCAGAATTTGACAATTACCGAAAAAGGATGAACGCCAGATTCGAGGAATTATCTCAGTATGCCAGCGAAACGCTCCTCCTGAAGATTCTTGATGTTGTAGATAATCTGCAGCGTGCTTTGGATACCGATTTCACGGCAGACCCGAATGCTGCAAAAGAAGGAATTGCTGCAATCTATAGGCAGGTCGAGAAGCTGTTACAGAACGAGCAAGTTCGACCTATCGAGTCAGTCGGAAAGGAATTTGACCCGTATTATCAGCATGCGATAAACACGATCAATGACACGAATACACCTGACAAGACCGTTGTTCAGGAATACCAGAAAGGTTACATGCTTCGTGAGAAAGTGCTCCGACCTGCAATGGTCTGCGTAAATCGTCATCCAGAACCTGTAACACAACCAAACGGAGCATCAACTGTGGACGAAGAAGAAACAACGAATGGATCCGAGAAGGAGAACGAAGGTGATATCTGATGTCTAAAATAGTAGGAATCGATCTGGGAACGACCAATAGTGGAATCGCCTATATGGAAGGCGGAAAGCCAACAATCATACCCAATGCAGAAGGCAAACGTTTGACCCCTTCTGTCGTGGGCATAACACAAAAGGGCGAGATTGTTGTGGGCGAACTTGCCAAGAGGCAAGCAGTGTCCATGCCTGAACGTACTGTGCGGTCTATCAAGAGGCACATGGGTGAGGATTACAAAGTCAAGATTGGCGACAAGGAATATACTCCACAGGAGATTTCAGCCATGATTCTTGCAAAGCTGAAGCGTGATGCCGAAGCTTATTTGGGTGAGGATATCAATAGGGCTGTAATCACGGTTCCTGCCTATTTCAACGATAGCCAGCGACAGGCAACTCGTGATGCTGGTAGGATTGCAGGTTTCGAAGTCGAACGTATTGTCAACGAGCCAACTGCTTCAGCGCTTGCATACAACTTTGAGCGAGTCCAAGAGGTCAAGACTCTTGTCTATGACCTTGGAGGTGGCACATTCGATGTCACTATTCTGGACATCGGAAAGGAGGACGACGAAACCGTTTATCAGGTGCTGGCTACAAGCGGAAACACACGTCTGGGTGGAGATGACTGGGACAATCGCATCATCAACTGGGTTGTCGAGGAATTCAAGAAGGAAACTGGTATAGATCTCACGAGTGACCTCTCAGCAATGCAACGTATCCGAGATGCAGCCGAGCAGGCCAAGATAGAGTTAAGCACGGTCATGCAAACCAACATCAATTTGCCCTATATCACAGCTGATGCAACAGGACCAAAACACATCAATCTGGATTTGACTCGTTCTCAATTTGAGAAGATGACGGAGGACTTGGTACAGGCGACACTTGGACCTATTCGTCAGGCGCTTTCAGATGCCAAGTTGGAGCCTGAACAGATAGAGAAGATCCTGCTTGTTGGTGGTGCCACACGGATGCCTATGATCCAGAACGTCATCAGGGCGATGTTCGGGAAAGAGGGTGACAAGAGTGTTAACCCTGACGAGGTAGTGGCGCTTGGTGCTGCCGCACAGGCCGGCGTGCTGTCAGGCGAAAGAGGCGATATCCTCCTCCTAGATGTCACTCCGCTCACCCTAAGCATCGAAACACTTCACGGGGTAGCAACTCCTCTGATTGAAAGGAACACGACCATCCCAACTCGAAAGAGCAAGATATTCACTACCGCCGAGGACAATCAAACCGCAGTGGACATCCATGTCGTTCAGGGAGAACGTCCTATGGCAAACCAAAATATGACACTTGGCAAGTTCAGACTTGATGGGATTCCACCTGCTCCAAGAGGTGTACCAAAGATTGAGGTTACTTTTGACATAGATGCTAATGGTATCGTCAATGTGAGTGCTGAGGACAAAGCAACCGGGAAGAAGCAGTCCATCACTATCACCGCTTCGACGAACCTGACCCCAGAACAAGTAGAGCAGATGGTGAAAGACGCTGAGAAGTACGCTGAGGAAGACCGGAAGCGGAAGGAGCAGATTGAGATAAAGGTAGGTGCTGAGAATATGATCTATCAAACGGAGAAGCTCCTCAAGGACATGGGCGAGAAAGTGCCTGCTGATCTCAAGTCTGAGGCTGAGTCAAAGATCGAGTCCCTTAATGCCGCTGTCAAGGCTGATGACTATGGGAAGATGAAGACTCAGAAGGACGAGCTGGAGAAGATACTCCACAAGATTGCAGAGAAAGTCTATGCAGCCCAAGGTGCAGGGGCTGGTTTTGATCCTTCTCAGATGGGCTTTGACCCGTCCCAAATGGGATTCGACCCATCAAAGGCTGCTACCAGTAGTACCAAAAAAGATGTGTCCGACGAGGATGTCGTTGACGTAGACTTCGAGGATCTAGAATAGTAAAAATCGGTGATGTTCCTTGGCAGTAGATGACTATTATGAAATCCTCGGCGTTAGTAGGAACGCCACACAAGATGAAATCAGAAAAGCCTATAGAAAGCTGGCCAGGGAACTTCATCCCGATCGCAATCCTGACAAGAATGCAGAAGAGAAACTCAAACGGGTGAATGAAGCATATGATGTGCTCAGCGACCCCGAAAAGAGAGCCAACTACGATAGATATGGAACCGCCGATTTCGAAGGGATTGATATGGACGGTTTCGGTTCTATCTTCGAGCAATTCTTCAGAGGGTTCGGCTTCGGCGGTATGGGACGGGGCTTCTCTCAGAGAGGCCCTCCTCTGGGCGAGTCCTTACGAATACGTATCAGGCTGACATTCGAGGAAGCATTCTTTGGCGTTGAGAAGGAGATTGCGTTCAAACAAAAAACACCCTGTACTACCTGTGGTGGTTCTGGGGCAAAACCTGGCACCTCACCAGTACGCTGTAGGACATGCGGCGGACAAGGTCAGGTCGTCCGATCAATGGGCGGATTCATGCATGTATCACAGACCTGCCCGGCTTGCCACGGTATGGGTCAGACCATAGAATCCCCCTGCAAGAAATGTCGAGGGACTGGTCTTGAAACAACTCGGAAAGAATTGAAACTTCCGCTTCCACCTGGAATCGAGGATGGAATGATGCATAAGATCCGTGGAGGCGGGAATGCAGGGCCCCGGGGAGGTCCACCTGGAGACCTCATCATTGTCTTCGAGGTCGAAGAACATGATCAGTTCGTGCGAAAGGGATTACATGTGTTCCTTGAAATGGAGATTCCATATTCTGTCGCTGTTCTTGGAGGTGAGGTTGAAGTTCCTACAATGTGGGGCGTAAGCAAATTGAAGATAAAGAAGGGCACCAAAGGGGGCACTGTCCTACGGATGCGACACAAGGGTGTTCACACCAATGATGGTCGTAAGGGCGACCAGTTAGTTCGTGTCGAGATAAAGATCCCTGAGAAACCCACGAAAGAACAACAGAGAATTCTCGCGCAGCTGAGTGAGTTGTCGCTCTAAAACTCTAATGGTTTGCAAATACATGCGCGCATCTTGAGACTCGTAAATGTGTTCGTGTTTGTAGGTCGAACCAACCATGCGGTATCTGCCCCATAGCCAGTGCCTCCTACACATATCACATCCCTATCAACAGGCACTAGCCCAGCATCTGCAGCCATCATTGCTATCTCAGCACACACCTTTGTTCCTTGCCCAAAGGTTCGATAGGCATAGGCAAGAATCTCAGTGGTCGAATAGGTATTCAGTGCATTCCTGATCCCTCTGGCAACACCAGCAAATGCGTGTGTCGTTGTGAGGATTCTGGCTCCAAGATCTCTTATCTGTTCTTTCATCTCGGGGTTTATCTCGTTATAGTTCGGTTTTCTGAACCCTGTGTGGTGTGTCACTATTATTGACCGAGGGCCAAACTCCCTAGCGAAGGCAACACCGGTTGGTCCTTTTGTTGTCGCTACTACGATATCCTCAATATCAGTATAGGTTTTCAAAAATGACTTTACTTCTTTCAGCACTTCTGATGTCAGGTCTTGGGATGCTTCAGGAAAGTACTTTGTGCGAATTTCCATGGCACTCCGATTGAATTCCTTCCTTTAGTATTTTTTACTCACATCAGCATTGATCCGTTTAACCTCGGTCTTCTGCCAATTTCGTAGAACATACTCGGCAACAACAAATAGCATAAGGACAACCAGTGCTGTCCAGAAATCGACTATGCTGTTTGGTAGAGATGAAACAAACCATGCAGCCCCAACTACCGCCACTATTGCAATTGTTTGCTTGATTATAATGTTCCGGATTTTCCCTGTATCTGCATCATCAATCTCATCATGTTCCTGAATTTTTCCCCATTCGAACGCTATTTCTTCAGGCTCTCCCAATGACGAGAGCACCTCACCGAGAAGAGCAGTGGAATCTGCTTCTGGGTTTCTCTGCTGTTTATCATTGAGCGATTCCATAATGTGTGCCCTGATTTCGTCTATCAGATCATCTGTTTCGAACGAGTCTGGAAGGGCTTTTCGAACCAGTTTTAGATAATCCTCTATCATTCCAGTTGTCGCTTTTTCTTTCATCCTTTTAGAACCTCCAATTTTTCCAGCATTTCGCCAAGAATGAAGGACAGTTCCCTATACACTCGGTCTCCTTCACCTGTTAGGACATACACTTTCCTAGTAGGTCCCGCATCAGACTTCTCAGTTCGGTCGTTGAGCAATCTTTCTTTCTTCAGTCTATGAAGGATAGGGTATAGTGTCCCTTCTTTGACCTCCAAAAGACCATCAGTCTTTTCTGCCAATTCTCTGGCGATTCCATAGCCATGAATGCCCTTTTCATGGCGTCTGACAATGGCAAGCACTGCATACTGAAGAAGCCCTCTCCTAATCTCGATTTTCCATCCTTCCTCGAAGCTTTGTGTCTTCTTCAAGCAGCCATACCCCTGTGCAAGGAACCATTAGGAGGCTGTGCAGTCTTTAAGTCTGCCCATCACCGAGCCTGGATGAGATCCGTGTCATGTCTTTTGTTCTGGATAAACATTCTAAGCTCTTTCCAGATAGTTGATGTGTATGTCTTAGGCTCTCGAATAAGCAGGTAGAAGAATGATGCAATCAATCTTAGAATTGCACTTGCCATAAGCATCAAGAAGACGGCGATGTAATCCCCGATTATCAATGAAAGAGCTTCGCCAACAAGTCCTGCAATCAGCGATCCGACCAAGTAGATGATTCCAGTAAAAGTATTGTACACTGAGAGATGTGCTCCCCTTTCTTCTTCTGGCGCGACATCGTATATGTATGCTGTTATCGCATTCATAGAGGCTGCGATGCAGAATCCTGCAAGGGCATTAGCACCATATATTACCCAGACACCTGGGATGGACAGGAACGTAGAGATTGGTATTGCGAGAGCATATGTAAGTGGAATCACGAACAGTAGACTTCTTCCTATCAGGATAAGTGGCTTCCTTCCAACTCTATCACTGAGCTGTCCTAATGGGATCGAGAACGCTACGATTGAGATGGTCATTATCGCCGAGGCAATTGCAATCTCGAACAAAGAGTTACTCAGCCACTCTCTTTGCACCACGATGAAATACGGCCATGCCATGGACATTGCAAATGAGAAGAAGACCGCAACAAAGGCAAAGCGTCTGAAATATCCCGGCCTAGCTAGGATTTCAAAGATTGGAGGGAATTCCCGCTTCTTATCAGATGACATCGATTTTTCACGTATCCTTATGGATAGGAGCGATGCTATAATGCCAACAATTGCAGTGAGGTAGAAAGGAATGTAGTAAGCTTCTCTCCATGCATCAACTGGAGGGAATAGGATGATTCCGATATCTCCGAGCCCTGCTCGGATCACAGACACGAGAATCGGGTATCCTGCCAAGAACCCTGAAACCAATGTTGCTATCAGTGATGCAAAGTTTGTGACAACTCCAAGCTTGCCTAACTCGTCGCCTCTATTCTTATCGCTAATCAAACCGCCAATAAGGGATTGCCATGTCGGGATTTGAATACTGAAAAGGACTGATTGGATGCCGTACATGACGATCATGTGTATGGGAGTTTCAGCCCATAGGAAGAGGAGAACCATGAACAATCCTGACAATGTACCAAATGCAACGAATGCTTTATTGGAACCGAGTTTATCCGAAGACGCACCCCATGCTGGCTGAAGGATGGTCGGCGCGATATTCCCAACGCTCCTGAATGCCCCTAGTTCTGCGTAATTCGCACCCATATCCAGCAGGTAGGTATTAAGAAAAGGCCCGTGCAAACCCACCGCAAATCGTGTCAGAGCACCCACGAGATATACGCTTGGAGGCAGTCTGTCGTAGTTGGTATCAGTCGGTCTTTGCAAATGTCCAATACCTCACAAGAATGTCCGAGATTGTTTTTCCCTATATATGCATCTTCTGAGGAACTAACACTCGGAACCACAGAGATTATCAAGAGCTATCTGACATAATTGAATATAGTGAGAGCTGAAATATGCTTGAAGAAAATGTTTTCCGAAGAAGACTTGACGAGATACGAAATCTAGTCCAGAGAAAAAATGCTGATTTTGCTTTTATTACTCCTTCTCCCAACTATCAGTATCTTACAGGCTATGCTTACGAAATGCATGAACGACTGGTCGCCTTGCTCGTCAGACCTGACGATGACCCATGTATCATTGTTCCTGCATTCGAAACCTCGGATCATGCTAGGAACACTTGGATTCGAGAGATAGTTCCATGGAATGAGGATGAGAACCCCTATAATATCATTGCAGATTTCATTGGAAAGAGAACAGATGGTGTCAGAGTGCTTCTTGATGACACATTGCCTCTGGGGATTTTCAGGCGCCTAGCCCAGAAGCTTGGAGGGATTGACCATTTTGACTCGCTTACGCCCTATCTCGAAAGGATGCGTCAGGTCAAAAGCAACGACGAGATTAAGTTGATGAAAGAAGCTGGCAAGATTATTGACAAGGCGGTCATGAATGCCTTTCAGCAGGCTTCCGTCGGAATGACCGAATTAGAAGTAAGACAGGTGGTTCTGAATGAGATTGCTTGTCATGGTGCCTCCCAGACTTTCGCCGCGATCCAGTTTGACAAGAACACTGCGTTACCCCATGCTAGATCGGGTGATTCAGAATTACGCCCTGGGAACATGGTTCTGATGGACTGCGGGTGCACAATTGCTGGATATCACACCGACATGACAAGGGTGGGCGTGGTTGGCGAGCCCACCGATGAACAGAAACGGATCCATTCTATCGTCCTCCATGCCCTTGAAACCGCGATTGAGCGGATTGGCCCTGGAACAGCATGTGGGGCTGCTGATGGTTTTGCCCGGAAAGTAATCCAAGAGGCTGGCTATGGCGAGTACTTTACACATCGTCTGGGACACGGGATTGGGCTGGAAGTCCACGAACCTCCTTATCTAGTTAGAGGAAACTCACAGGTTCTTGAGCAGGGTATGACTCACAGCATCGAGCCAGGAATCTATCTTGAAGGCAAATTCGGAGTGCGCATTGAGGATCTTGCTGCAATAACATCCGATGGTCTTGAAGTCCTGACTTATTCCCCAAAGGATCTATTCATCATTGACATTCGATGAGGGTTGGCTCGTACCGTTCTCTGACCCCTCCTGCCCTGTTTCTGT
>JAJRZD010000061.1 GCA_024275415.1 archaeon | reverse complement strand
TCTTGGTTTGTGCCTGAATACGATGTTCAAGCTTGCAAACCCTATTGCCTTGTCCAGTTCCCATTGGTACTTCGAGATGAATAACCTCATTGCATCGCGGATTGCCTCGGATCTACCCACGTAACCTTTCTGTGAAACTATCTCATCAAATCTATCTAACAGCTCTTCGGGGATTGACACTCCAAACCGCTTCAACCGCATGTCGATCACAGTTCGAGTAGCACAAACCCTCCTGATAAGTAACACGTTTTCAGAAAAAGTAACACACTTAAGTAAGGAACACCTTCTAATTGCTATAGTTGGAGTGATAATCTTGCATGTGCCTGATGGAGTTCTGCCCCTCTGGGTGTACATTCTCTTTCTTGTAGTTAGTATTCCCACTCTTGGATTTGCTATCCGCAAGGTCAATCGTCGATTTGATGAGCGTCTTACTCCCTACATGGGCGTGCTGGCGGCGGTCATCTTTGCAGCTCAATTAGTCAACTTCCCGGTTCCTCCAGCAAGTGGTCATCTGGTAGGGACTACGTTGTTAGCAGTCATGTTAGGCCCGTGGGCTGCAATGGTAATCATTGCACTTGTTCTCTTTGTCCAAGCTCTCTATGGTGATGGCGGGATACTCGCGTTCGGGCTTAATTTCTTCAATATGGGTATTCTTGGCGCCATTCTTGGATGGTCAATCTCTCTTGTTCTGTTCAAGGGCCTGCGAAGATTCAGGGATGACAAGTCTGCCGTCTTGATGTCCACTCCTGTCGCTGCCTTTATTGTGACAATTATGATGGCATTTGTCCTCGGTCTGGAGTTACTTGCAATTCCCGGACTTGGTTTCGAATTCGTCATCGTTATCACTGCCATTCATGCCATTATCGCAGTAGGGGAAGGAATCCTTACCTTTGTGATATTGCTCTACTTTGTACGTGCAAAACCGAAACTGGTTTCGTTCCTATCAGAGAGTATCGCCAGTAAAACCATTCGAGAATCCCCATTGAAGAAGGAGATGCCCCTTGAGGAGATGTCCGTTGTTGAGGAGGCGAAATGATGGAACGCGATACCTTCTTGAAAGTGGTTCTTCCTACTGTCGTGCTTCTCATAGCAATCACCTCTGTTCTGATTGTCACCGGGCTCGCCTCAGAAAATCCTGATGGTTTTGAGTGGGCCCTTTTTGAATGGGCTGGAGTCGAGGAGCCTTCTGGGAGCTACGGAGGTCTCTTTACTTTCCTTGGAAGTGGACCTGTTGCAGATGCGATTGCCGGCGGCATAGGTATTATTATCGTTCTATTGCTAGCCTACGTATTCTTTAGATATTCCTCAAGGAATTCTGAATGATACCCGTCAGTCTTGACCCTGACTGACTGGCTCCTCCTTACAAAAACTAGGAAAAACTGAATTGGAGTACAACATATGGAATACTTCCTATTGCCATTTAGAGAAGGTGCAGGCACGCTCCAGCGATTCTCATCAGCCGGTATCCTCATATCTGCAATAGGAGTTGGTGTGATTGCAGCTGTTCAGACAGCGATCCCGTCAATCTTCACAATTCTCATCCTAGTCATTACCTGTGCGTCAATTGCTCGCACCCGATGGCGTGTGGTCATCTCTCTGGCAGCTAAGTTCGAGATTTTAATCCTCTTTTGGATGTTCCTTATGCCGTTCATCTATGGTGATACCATATTACTATTAATCCCTCTTCCATGGGGTACTGTACCTTTCTATATGGAGGGGCTCGAATTCGGCATTCTCATAGGGTTTAGGATGATGACAATGGTCGTCCTGTTCATTGCTACACTCTCTCACATGACACTGTCTGAATTCATCGGCGCACTACGAACCCTTAAGGTTCCAGTGACAATACTCGGTTCCTTACTCATAATGCTGAGATACATCCCATTATTCATCGGCGAACGGAAGCGGATGCAAGAGGCCCAATCCCTCCGAGGTTATGATCGTGGAACCCGATTTGAGAGGATAAAGTCCCTCGGCTATCTGGTAGGTGCCACAATTGATAGGGCGTTTGACAGAAGCATCATTGTATATGAGGCTATGACTCTGAGAGGGTTTGGCAAGGGGATGGCAATCCGTGCTTCAGGTTTCAAGCGCGGTGATATCCTACTATTCCTTTTGCTATTCTTCATTGTTTTCTTTCTCCAAAATCCGTTGGTGGTGATTTTCCCGTGACGTGCGCGGTCGAAGTGAATCATGTGTTCTTTAGATATGACGAGTTTGCCATGGAAGATGTCAGTATGCAACTGCATCAGTGTGAGCACAAGGCTTTGGTAGGGCTTAATGGATCCGGAAAGACCACATTGTTCAAGCTGATGCTGGGACTCCTAGAGCCTCACGAGGGTGAGATCTATGTATTCGACCGGAAGTTGGATCGTGAGAATCTGTGGGACATCAGGAAGGACGTAGGGTTTCTATTCCAAAACCCCGATGACCAACTGTTCGCTCCTACCGTCTGGGAGGACGTCGCATTCGGTCCACGAAACCTTGGGTTACCAGAACCCGATGTCGAACACCGAGTGTCAGAAGCACTGGACT
>JAJRZD010000060.1 GCA_024275415.1 archaeon | reverse complement strand
GAGGAGTTCAACAGCTACTGGTTAGAGACCTTCCTTGTCGAGCAAGGGTATCCCAAGGTTCGTGTCCAGAAACGACATTTCGTTGACAACGAGTACACGGTGTTCGCTCACTCCAAGGATGTGGAGATTGACCTGTTCAACGAGGACCCCTTCGTCCTCGGGGAGGTCACAGCCATCGTACGGAGCATCGACAAGGTCACCATATTCCTGAGAAAGGTCAAGTTCTTCGAGAAGGCGTTTGAGCGGAAGGCTGAGTACAGGTTGTTCATCACCTATACCATAGTACCTGACATCAGGGATGAGGCAACAGAGTTGTTGGAGAAAGAGGGAGTCACTCTCATTACGTTGCGCCGTCCCCTTCGAAAGAGCTGACATCTAGCATGTGTTTCTAACACCTACGCAAAACCTCGACATTCTCGTGTAGGTGTTCATATAGATTCGATAAGACATTCCTCATCAGGTCATCATGACACAATAGGATCTCATGGAGTCGTTCCCATTGCCAGTACCTGTTGAGCAGCCAAATAGTTTGGATAGAGAACCAGAATTGTACAACCAAGCCATCCGAGAACCAGCACCATCATCGAAGCAACTATGATCCACCAGCGCATAAGTGGATTCTCAGTCATATTGAAATGCGAGACAACCGGCTGCTGACTTTCGATGTACTCGACTCGTTCAGCAACAGCCATCTACCGAATCCTATGCAACCCTATTATTACATTGAATAGTTTTCAATCCATATTCATCTTTGATCTCCTTCGTGATAGAACTATATAGACAAAAGGACCCAAAGAAAAAGCAGCAGCAAAATTCTTCAATATCTCTATGGACAGTTCAAGTTGGTATTCTGGGGGAACCCCGGACGGAACCATGAGAAAGACTATCCTTGCCTGCACCATCCATCCCTGAATCGATGCCGTGAACGATGTAGTAGGAAACACTTACCGTTTTGTATATCGCCTGTCAAAACCTGAACCTATTCCTACTAACACAAAAAAGAGGAGTAATGGCAATATCGAAGGACTCAATTGCTGGAAATAGTCTGGTTCGAACAACAGGACACAAGACAGGAATACGAAAGGGATTGTGGCAAAATGAAAAACGGAGAACAGAATGGAACGCTTCACATTAGTTATATGCTTCGCGTACCACGTTTCGGTTCTATTCGAAACCAAGAGGTTTTTCATCCAATCCCCGGTCTTGAATCTTCTTACCGTCCATGATGGCTTTTAGCAATACAAGCCAAATAGCCCCGGCTATGAGAAATGTCATCGTCATCAACCCCGTCATCACCATGAGTTCACTTCTCCTTTCTTATCGTTACTACGATTCTCTCTCTCAGGATGGACTCGTTGATCGGAACACATCAAACGCCCATTCAGCCATGAAACCCCATGCAATCGTGATGATGGTAAGAAGAACCAACAATTGAGCGACCATAAGACCGATATGCGTCCGACCTTCAAACCCTTTCTTTGCCCATGAGGTTCGAAAGCGTTTGTCTTTGAATAGGTTAAAGTCTCTTACTGTCTTAGGACTTTCTGTGATCATCTTATCAACTGCTGCTTTATTCGCTCCAATCTCTTTCATGGACACAAGTGCCATTGCAAAGAATATCATCGCAGAAAGATATGGGCCGGCGTTGCAGTTGGCCACATCCTGTGCTAAGAACACAAGACCTGCGATTGCTAGAGCGGTAAATATTGCCAGTGCATCCCAAAATGCAATTTCTGAGGCAGTGGTTGGTGGCGCCCACATAGCAATCACCTCAGCAGAAACCCAAGATATTTCTGCTCCTGCCAGATAATAGTCAGCAGTGGATCCGGAGATTGTATTATTAGTGACTGATTGAATATCTACAATGAGGATAGAGATCGCATCATCGGTTTTGTTCTTGATATCCAGAAACTCAAGATTGAAACTCCTCAAATGAATGACACTAAGAACATCGATTGGCAAGTCCGAGAAAATTGTGATATCGGTGGCTATCTCATGATTAATCACGAAATGCAATTCGGGCCACCAACCTGTCCAATAAATTGAGATATATCCAGCCATGTCATTGAAAAGTTGATTTACAGTGTCCTTCATTCTGGTTTGCGGTCTGTATTCTAATCCCCCGGGAGTTCCATCATATTCAACAGGCTCATCAGGAGTGGACGAGTCCGGGTCGTGCTGATGGATGACTAGGACTCGTCTAGGATGCTTCTAACAAGGTCTTCATCAATCTCCAGTCCTTGTCTTAAAAGGAGTTCACTTTCAGAATCTCCACAAGTGATGGCATCCCTTAGCACTTGCGCTGAGGCTCGATTCCCTTGGCGAATCTCATTTATCACTGACAACATGGTATGTCTGGCGACTATTTGTTTGAGAGCAGGATCAGTCTGAGCACGAAGAAGACGGATTTGCATCTTGTTCCTCCCTGCGACACAATAAGATCCAATATGCCAATTCAGGAATACATGTGACCCGATGAGGAGGAATGCTAATTCAAGGAGAACGATGGAAATGATAACCTCAAGATGATTTGTCTGTGAGTCAAAAATGAGCACCGCAAGAAAGCCCCCAATGAGGATGGTGTTCGAAGTCAAAATGGATGCTTTTTTTGATCCAAAAAGAATTCGTCGAAGGAATCCCATTTCGGTTTCGCCAATATCCCCCGTCCATAGAATACCGAGCTGTAATGAGATTCCGAATGTAATGGCTAATACGATAAATGCAAAGAGGGAAAGCATATTCATCCGTCTCCATAGGTGCCAACTACAATCTCATAGGTTTGTATCCACACCAGTATTGACCCAACTTCAATGGATTTGGAAGACCCAACCGCATTAGACTGAACACCGAGCTCATAACTATCCCGATAAGTGAAATAACAGATAGAAGAAACTGACGTGCTGCATCAGTGATAAGCACTCCACCGCTCGCCCAATAGAAGGGCCATAAGTCTCCATTGGCTAAGGGTATAAGGAGCATCATATAGGAGAAAACTCCAATGCCGATAGTTGCCAACACAGGCACGAGGAAGTATATCAATGTCATACGGAGCTGGTGTTCTTTGAAGTACTTGATCGAGTCAGCAGACATGCCAAGTCCTGTAAATCGATATAACAATACCAATATGAGGAAACAGAATACACGGAGAGTGATAAAGTACAGGAGTAATAGCACAGCGAGAAGAGAAAATGTAAGTAAATCACTCACCATGAGACCCTCCCAACACTCATGATTCTCTAACACATCTTGATATCTCTCTTGCTTTTTCGCTGACAGCATCACTTCTATGAGCTAGGATTTCTAGGAATTCAGCAAAGGCATCTTTGTTGTAGGCTATCAAATCCTGCATCTCCATGCGAATCTTTTCAAGTTCACGCACACCATTAGCCGATTCATCTACTCTCTGTACAAGATATTCGACTGTGTCTTCCAAGTACCCTCGGTTGCGGAAGTCGTATAGCATTTCCGAGAAAACACATAGGTAGAAAATGAATGTCACAATCGCAAGTGGAGTGAACGTAAATAGCAGGATTAATCCTAGACAAAGGACAGTGATTGCTAAATGAAGCCGCAGAAAAGTTCGTCTCGATGCGAGATAATCATTAGAACCCACTACTGTTAGCTTGTTGGCAAATCGGGATATCATAGAAGATATGTTCTCAATGCCAGTCCTCTCGTATTCGATTGACTCTTTTACAATTCTTTTGGAGAGGTGATTGACAATTACTGAAACAGATAGTAGCGTTGCGAATGCAATGCCTTCTATTAGATCACTGCCAAAGATATCGAATACCTGCATGGTAGGCTCTCATCTCACTTCACTTATATTGATTATTCCCTAGTGTACGAGGTTCGTTTCCGAGAATATCCCCTAAAAGGAGTTCAGAAGATACCAGATGGCTGTGGCAAGCAATGCAACTCCGATGCTTAGAACCAATACGTAGGCAAGTTTCGTGATTTTCAGGAAGTCTTTTAGCCTACATGCTGGCAAATAGTTGCTTATCATTAATTTGCTATGCAAGAATAAGCCGCCTGTTTGATAGATACCTTTCATATCCATTCCCAAATTTAGCCATGCCCAGGCTACTTCCAATAGGAAACCAAACGCTACTATGTTACTGGCTCTTCCTGCTTCGATTTCTCCTTGAATGAAATGGACAGGTGCAAGATATGATACTGTAACGGTTGCCACAACTAATGAAATTGCGCCAATGAGTGCTCCCGGAATGTAACTTGCTGAATTCACAACTGCCTCAAGAATATTGGATGCGACAAGAACTGCATTTATCATTACTAGCGCAAATATGTTTTCAAAAGCCAACGCCAACAAGACTGGAACTGCATCAGTATAAAATGACTCATCCCCACTAATCTGCAAAGCAGTGTATTCACTTATCCCTAAAAGATTCTTGGCAATGTGAAAGCTAAGAGTCAACTGAACTCCATCACCAGATATTGGAATACTATACACGACATGTAATAGAGGCCACCAACCTGTCCAATATAATTGAAGATCATTCATACCATCGCTTAGACTAGTATCTGCAGCCTGCATGTGGTATCCCGTGGACGTACCTCCATTTTGTGTACCATCGTAATCCTGCACAGCTTGCTCTTCACCAGCAGGTGGATCCTGCGTCGGTGGCAGAGTGGAAGAGTCAGGATCGTGCCCGTTGAGGTCTGCTACCACGTTGACGTCGTGGACGCGCATGTCCACGAGGGTGTAGCTACTGTACCGATAGCCAAGGATTCCCAGTTTCCCATGCAAGTTGCATCAGATCACTCTCCATCTTACCAGAGCATGAATTGACAAATAGCTGCTCCCAGACACCGGGCCAGGCGATATCATTATCAGCGGCGACCAGTCAGGGGCTGGACCTGAACCTTGTGAAAATGGTGATTCATAATCATCTTCCGTTTGCGTCACGCACTCGTTTCATGGCATACCATGTTCCAGTCCATGTCGATATTGCCAATATAGCAAAGCCAGATATCAGATGAAATCCTGTTACTTTGTTGCTGAATATAGGGATTGATCCTAACAGGAACAGGACTCCAACGCTACCCGTGGTCATGCTGATGAGACGTTCCGCCTTGCGGGTCATCTCCTGTGCTACCGAGTCTTTTCGAACCCAATGCAGAATAGAACCCGCAAGAAGCATTGGCAATATGAACACTAGAATCCCACATACAATCAAGTACATCGACACTGGATCGAGATCTATGGTTTGCATCTTGCACTTGTCCCTCTTTCAACTATTTATTCTCTTACATCGGTGTTTCTACAGTATCTCCAGAAGAGTTATCGTCAGTACTAGACCCGCCATGATGAACACTATCAATGTGCATAGTAATTTCCAGAGCATCCAACTTAAAGACGGCGCATTTCGTTCAAGAAAGAACTCAGTGAATGAATGAATGAATCCCCTTTTGGATGAGGTACACTCCGAGGTCTTTTAGGAAATCTGTCATAGACCATCCAAAGACCATTGAGATGCCTAGTAGTGCAATTGCCCAAAAACGTACAAACGGGTTGTCTGTTTCGGATAGGATCTCATTAATCATCAATCCGAGGTAGATGCTGAAAGCCGCTGTCCAAGCAGCTCCGGTAATTGCTGCCAGTGGCCACCATGAGGGATTCTTTTCCCACGCAACGCAAGCCCAGACAGTGAATATGTCAGTTATGATTAGAACCATTTCAACACTCCACAATGTCACTAGCGTATTGAAGTAAACGTCGGCAATAGACGCTGAAAAGCCGGGGTCATTAATTGGATCGTCAGCCAACTCGGTCGTTAGCTGCATCTCCTCCTCCACCTGCACATTTCCAAGCAAATCATTACTGATGTGATATTTTGCCCTATAGCCATCTTCTGTCATATAATCGATTTTGGAATGAAGACGAGGCCAGGGTCCTGTCCACCACTGAGTAACCTCACCATTCACCTCTTCAGGAGATATGATTCTTGGCATATTCTCATCCATCTCCTCATTGATGTATTCACCCAGACCTTCTGTTGTACCGTCAGGTCCAGTCATCGTATAATCTGTTCCAGCGGGCGGGTCCTGCGTTGGCGGTGGGGTGGACGAGTTTGGATTTTGCTCGTTCAAATCGGCGACCACGTTGACGTCGTGGACGCGCATGTCCACGGCATATGCACTACTTCGCCCGAATTGCCTGGTTTAGCCGCTTAAGAAGATGCCTGCGTCAACCTTTCGTTTCTAGTCCGAATCAATGGATTCAACTTCCAATCTTGCATAGGCCTCGCGGAAGACATCACCAACTTCATCAGTCCTATTCAGAAGATGTTCCTTCGCCCTCGCATAGTTCTGGTGTATAGGTTTCTTTTCGTAATGCCTTACAAGTACGAGTGCTTCTTCAACGGGATTTTCTTGTTGTAGGATTTGTTGATATGTTGATTCACCAAGCTCTTCGTAATACTCAATTTCTGATGATGTGATACTTATATATCCAAAGAGGGCAAGAACAGGCCAAAACCACCATGAGTAGCTGAGAAGCTCTATGAAAGCCTGGGGAACTAGAAGGAAGGAAAGAACCCAATAGACAGTAAGAGGGCTTGTGAAAGCAAGAATATTGGTCAGTTTTTGTCTTGAACAAGTTTGTTTTTCAAGAAAGCCGCCATACTTCCTGCCGAAATCAGTAGATTTCGGTACAGCCTCTTCTTTCAAGTTTCCTCTCATTGCAGTTCCAGCCATCACATAGTAGATAATTGGCAAGAACACTATCAGAGTCGCACAAAACAACCAGAATAGGTACATTAGTTCCATTTCACTCAATTCAAATTCCTCCAATTGTCCTGTTTTCTGCAATCATATTACTATGTATCGTTCTTATCACCCCCCAGGAATGCAATACCACATGTAATGGCTACTATGGACGCAAAACAAATCACATTCATCACCAGCAATCCTGCATGAGATCTACCCTCAAAACCGGATTTGTTGATGTTCGCTAACTTGTTGTTCTTATAGAAGTCATCAAAGTAATTCCATATCCTGCCTGCAGCCTTTCCTTTCATGAATTGAGTTGTAAGATGATTCTCCCAGCCAAAACTAAGGATACACATCAATGCCATTCCGAAGAAAATTACCGCCTGACACAACGCGTTAGCTGCTGTTAGACGAGCATAGTACCAGCTCAATCCCACATAGCTTACATATAATAAAGTATAGCCAACCAAGGCTGCCCAGAAGACCCATTCCTTCTCCGAAGTATTTGCACTAAAGCTTTTAGAGCGAAATAGGCAACTTGCATAGCTACTCCAACGGCCGCAGCGATAATACCTACCAAGTCAGCAAATTCTGAGTCGATATCACTAACTATCGCATCCCCATCGCTCTCAGGCATATCATTCAACCCTAGGATATCTAGCGATAAGGATTTCATGTTTTTGAATCCTAGTAGATCTATGGTGAGATGTAAAGCACAGGAACTAGAGTCGGGTAGTGCCATATCTATCAAGATGTGGAGGACAGGCCACCATCCTTCCCAATACATCACAATTGTAGATGTTAGATCGACAATAACTTGGTTTAACTGAGCCAAATATGGATTATTCGCAGGTGGAGCACCTTGAGTAGTGCCATCTGCTTCAATTACTACATCGTCATCTTGTGTTGGAGGAGGTAGGGCAGGTGGATTGGAATCCTGCTGGTCGAGGTCTGTGAACATGGCTTCATCCCCGCTTGGTCATGAGTATCACCAGAGCGTCCCTGTCAAAGTTCGAGTCGATGCTACGGAGGGTGACGGTCGCTGCACCGGACTCACTGAACCTCCTCGTCATCCTTTATCAGTAGGTCATATGCCTCTTCGAAACATCCAGCTGAATCGGGGCTGCTGCACATGACGCTTAGAAAAGCCAGTGTTAACGAAAGTAGAATCCAGAATTGGAGGCCTGATACAAACGAAGTCAGCTATTCTGGCCAAAGGATTCCAACAGATAGAATGGGGAGCCAAAAGAAGATCATTACTGTTCCATAAATGGATTGCGTCGAGATGGCATTGCCAGCGAAGAGAATTCCTCATATCATTACCACCAGTCCAATGAATGCATCCAGATAGTACAATGAGCCGTCAAGATATGCTTGTGCGATAAAGTATATCACCGCCAATGAAGAAAGCGTATAAGCTATTAGTGAAGCAGTGAACAGATCCCTTGCATATGGACGCAGTCCAAAACTTTGCTGATACCATAATTTCTGTCGACACTGTGCTGAAGAATTTGACTGGGCTAAGACTCATCAATCATAGAGGTCCAAGCAAATCCCACACGAAGAAAGTCAAGAGCGTGACTCAAAATGAATCAAGTAAACTCATGTCAAGTTGCTACTACGCCGATACTAACAAGACTGACATTGACGTAATTTATCAAGAACCTCCTTATTTCGCTTATAATGGATATTTCCTTGAATTATCCCTCTAGATATGCTTACAATCACTAGCCATCCTGTTGTCAGTAAAATGATATAGAAATACTCGTAGATTGCTAAATAGCAAATGATGAGAAATCCAAGAATTGGAAATGACCCCTCAATGACATGATAGGCTATTGCACGAGGAACTGTGGAGATGTTCCTGATGTACCACAAGCCTCTAGCATTCAATGGAATGTTCCCATTTGAGAGAATCGAATCTTGTGCAGACTCCCAACCTTTTCTATAAAGGTAGAACCCTGTTATAGAGAATACGATGAAGCACCCAGTGATTGCCGTTATAAGAACTCCGTACATCTCATCATACCTCCTGATAATTGATAATCTAAGAAGAAAATGTAGCAGCAATACTGCATCTATATCCATCCCATCCATAATCCTGCAAATATAACAAATGCGGACACAGCACAGACAATCCTCGCAAAAGCATAACCAACATGAGTCCGAACTCGCACATTGTTATAATTATTCCTTATGAAATCCCAAGACCAAAGATCTCCAAAGTAGTCAGTAACCTTTCTTGTGAAGTGACACTCATCTACTAACGCAGCAGCTGTATTATAGTTCCGACTCCCCGACCACAGAAGTGTTAATGCAGACGCAAGAAATCCTAACGCTCGAACCCACTTTGGGACACCTAGTTGTTGTGCTTTCCAGATAATTAGACCCCAAGCTGTGAAAGTTGAAACCATTGCAATACCAAGTGTCACCCAGAAGATGTTTTCAGTCAATGGTGTGGCTATATCTGCTAGGATATCAACTGCCAACCATGCAAGAGTCATGGAAGCAGCGGATAATACAATGGCGGTATCCAATGCCCATCTTGAAGATTCAACAACAGCGTGGGCAGCTGCTTCAGAATCATCTTCACTCAGCGATTCATATCCACTTATTTTATAGTCAATAGTATCGAATTCTAGGTTGCCTAGAATATCAACTGTAATGTGTAGGTCTATCGTGATAGCACTTGTTATCACTTTCGAGATTTGGATATGTAAAGTCGGCCACCATCCTGTCCACCAAACAGAAATCTCACCTGCAATCGAAGCAAATAGGTCATCAATATATCCCCCTAGAACACAAAGAGCCTCATCGCTCGTTCCAACAGTAGTTCCATCATGGACCAATGATTCGTCCGGGTCATGGGTTGGCGGCGGGGTTGAGGGGTTATTGGGATCGTGCTCGTTCAGGTCTGCTACCACGTTGATGTCGTGGACGCGCATGTCCACGAGGTTGTAGCTGTCCATGCGGTAGCCCAGGACCCCCACGTACGTGATGACCCGGGAGGCGTTCTCCACCTCACCGATGGGTTGGGACGACCCTACCCGTCGATGCTTGCGAAGACGGCACCGTCACCGCCCTGGTACGGGCCCCACCACAACTTCCCCGTCTTGGTGAAGGATTTGTACAGGTAGCATGAGTTCCGAGTACGAGCCTCCGTTCTGGGTGTCTTGATAGACATAAAAGTGCTTCATACCAGAGGCTACTGTAGGCGATTGCTAAAGAACCATATTCAAGTAATTCTCTCCAAGCAGGTGACAAATGTTAGCCTTCATGGTTTTCGTGGGTAGCACTTTCCATAGGTTCTGGTTTACCCGTCCCCCACCATCGATACCGGAAATCTATGCCACATACTAGCCCCAGAATCACAAAGAATGGAAAGACGGGCAAGATGCGCTCGAGCACCAAATCGAATTCGAATGGCGCAAATATGAACCCAGCTATCAAGAAAGTCAAAGGGATCAATGTGTAATGTGCCATTGAATAGAGAACAGACCTCGGATTTCCTGTGATGTTTTTTGCATACCATGACCCAAATCCCCTAGCTTGGTCGATTTGATCTCGCGACAGTTGACTTAGAAGGACTGTTCCTCGATACCTGTAAAGGGCTCCAAGCAACCATAGCAGTCCAGCTGCACCAAAGGCAATAGATAGGAAGATAACGTTTTCAGTGATTGACTGCAGTAATTCTAACATCTCCATTGTATTTCTCGTTTCATTCATCTAAACTATTCTCTCCAACTACACAAACCATGACCGAACCCATCCTAGAAAGAAGCCTGTAGCTATTATAGTTAATGCTACCAACGCAGAGAGTTGGACCATCATTATCCCAAAATGCACTCGACCTTTCAATCCTGCATTCTGCCACCGTTGATCTGCTTGATAGGGACTCCTAGAATCATCCTTGAAGAATCGAAGAAATCTGGATGCACCTTCACTCTTCGAGCCCATAATCATCTATTGCCTTGCTATTGGCACCGAATGTATATAGAGCAGCAAGTGCAGCGCCAAAGAAGTAAAGAGCTGAATGAAGTGGGTCTGCTATTACACCCGCTACAGCTTGTGCAAGAAGAAATAGTCCGGGTAATAATGTAGCAATACACAAACCTATCGCAGCCCAAAAAGCTAGCTCCTGCCATGTATTGCCAAGAACCATGTATAGCGAAATGAGTTTAGCAGTCGAGTAGAAGATGCCTGAAATAGTCAAGAGGTAACTCCAAGACGATGCTGTTCCGACAATACTATTGCTTGAGGGTCGAATAGCAGATACGAGTTGATCGCCTTCAGAGGCATTCATATCTTCAAGGCCTAGGAATTGAATATTGAAGGATTGAACTTGAATGTTGCCTAGTATATCCAATGTGATGTAAATTGATAAAGCAACATCTGGGATGGTCTCCTGCGGTATCTCAAAATGAAGCAATGGCCACCAACCAGTCCAGTAAACTGAAATCATGTTGCTCGTTTCTTCAAACTTCGAACCTACAGTTGCTTGGCTTTTATATTTCGTGACCTCAGTTTTGCTATCCAGGGTTCCATCATGCGTGATGGTTTGTTGAGTTTGTCCCGCAGGTGGATCCTTCGTTGGGGGTGGGATTGACGAGTCCGGGTCGTGCTGGTCGAGGTCAGTGACGACGTTGATGTCATGGACGCACATCTCGCTCAAGCCGTATGAGTAATGCGCCCAGCTCGGATTGCAATGGTATCGATGATTCTTGAGGCGCTGTTCACCTCCTACAGCACGGGCTCACATTGCCATCAGGGGAGAAGCCTAATGCCATCCGGCAGAGGTCACCCTATTTATGTCCTTAAAAGGGATAGAAACTACCTGAGAAAGGACGGATCTAAGCTGGTTCTTGACTGGTTGACTTCGCTTGTTTTAGTTTGATGAGGAATGCAAGAATCGTTCCTGTATTTTGGGCATATATTAAGAATCCTGCAAACAATAAAGCAGGAAACAAATATAGATTAACTGCATCAGAAAATACTATTAATGCAAATAACGGGAGCCCCAAATATGGCAGATAAAGAATCAGAGCGAGGAGTAGCAAACCACCCTTCCTCTCAACGATGCGCTTTAGTCTGATTGCATTTTCATCTTCTATTGGAATTCCATATCTGTAAAAGGACATAAGTTGAGATTCTCCAGAGATTAGGAACACCTGTGGTGGGAGCAATAGAAGTAATCCTAAACAGAAGAGAATGAAAACCTCTAGCATTCTTGTATTTCTCCTTATGTAGCTACTGTGTCATATGTTATATCGATTCCTTGTGCCAAGAACCACACTAGGAGTCCAACACCTGCAGTCACTAAACCGCAAGCGGTTATCATCAGCACAAGGCCGGCAGCATATCTGAAACAGACTCCACGATGTTTGTTCTCTATTTCGGTCTCGGTTAATAGGTTTCCCGCTTCCTGTAGTCTATTGAGTTCTGTATCACCTTTAGCAGACGAATATAGTTTGTTTAAGCCATCCACAGCTATTGCTAAGGCATTCAGGATAAGAATGAATGCTGCAACGAGAGGATGCAAAATCCCGTCAAGGGCGTCTTGAACGACCTGAGCGGCGCCAGCAATCAAGGCCCCCACATAGATTAATGTATTTGCCGCAAATAAGGCTGCACCCCATGGGCCCGTATCCATAACTAAGGATGTCAGTTTCAGTGTCAGGGCGGCAGCCCATGCAACACGCCAAGCAACGCCTCCCATGCCAAACAGATAATCTACGATATCACGCATGACCATTTGATACACATTGTCAACATTCTGAGCGTTCTTGACTCCATATGTCATCAACACTGGATTCAGGATGTTTAGAACAGTTTCTGGGTCAATGGAGAAGGAACCAAGTATATCAATAGTAAAATGCAAAATCAAATTGATTTCAGGTATAGGATAGAATGAGAATCGAATGTGCAACACAGGCCACCATCCTGTCCAATAAGCCTGAACATCTTGGGAGTTTGATTCAAAGAAATCTTCCACCATAAACGTGCTTCCTAGTTTTGGAGTTCCTTTTGTACCATCATACACCACGGGTTCTGGCTCTCCCCCAGCGGGCGGATCCTGCGTCGGTGGCGGAGTAGCTGAGTTCGGGTCGTGCTGGTCGAGGTCTGTGACGACGTTGATGTCGTGGACGCGCATGTCCACGAGGGTGTAGCTGTCCATGCGGTAGCCCAGGACCCCCACGTACTTGATGACCCGAAAGACATTGTCCCCCTATGGAGCACAAGGTCAAACTGGAGCCGTGGAAGACAGTCCTATCATAGAATTTCATTCTTGAGTAGCCATTGTTTCGAGAGCAGCTTGTGAAGGTTCTCCATCGTGCCGTTAATAGTGTCTTTCCTCCCCCAGGGAAATGGTTAGAAATATCATTATAGGAAGAAAGATGCATGCAATAACCACCAACGGTAACACGGAAACACTAAAAACGAATGCTGCGGGAACCACAAAAACGAGAAGGATCAAGATGCCAAGAGATTCCCAAACTATTATCTCTCTTCTTTGTGATGCAAAGAGGTAGGCACCCATCCGCTTCAGTCCTTGCGGGATTCTATCCAAGTTTTGTGCGTAGTAGGTTGATGTGACTAAAAGAGTTATACATATCACAATGACCATCGCGAACAGCAATATTGCATCCATTTTGTCACCTCTACACATTGAATCCATGAGATATCAATTGTACATACATGGTCAAACATGTAGCAAATGCAAATACCTTCAAGAGTGCAATTGCAGTAGTCCATATAGCGCTTCTTATTCTCCCACCTGTATATACAGACTCGAGCAGGCTGCCCAAGTAAAATTTCTGAAGAGTCCTAACAAGATTACCTGCCGTTGATAGTCCGCTGCGTAGTCCCGGCAAAAGCGATACTGCGATTCCCAGAAAGTTATAGGCTACACCCCACGGATGCAGTTCTCCATCACGAACGAGATTCTCAAGGATGGTGATGTAGCTAAGCCATAGTGCAAGCCATGCCATCATTCCAATTCCCATCTTTACAGGATCCCAACTCATATTCTCGAGAAATCTCAAACTCTGAACCACGAGCTGTCCGACTATGAACGGCACAGTAAAGGAGAATACCAATCTTGTGTAGTCATTCACCTTTTCGGCAGTCACATCAAGCTCTGCTTGTGACATGGCTTCGATGATTGGTATTGATATTGCCAATGTATCAAGCTGAATGGTACCTAAAAGATCCACTTTCATGATGAAATCAATACTATCAGTAGTGAAAGATAACACTAGCCAAGGCAATAAATCAACCACTTGCCAGACCGCTGTAACAGATACAGCTATTGGTTCAAGAATCAAATCTGTTCTGCGCTTTTCAATTTCTGTTGGTATCCCAGTCTCATCATATTCAACAGGCTCATCAGGAGTAGACGAGTTGGGATCGTGCTCGTTGAGGTCAGTGACGACGTTGATGTCGTGGAGGCGCATCTCGCTCAGCCCAGAGGAGTAGAACCTCCCAGCTCCAATGACGATGGTGTCGAGGACTTGCAATAATCCAAGAACTCGGTTTATCTCATTGACTCCGTTCCATAGATTCCAAATATGTCCGAGATCTCAGACCCACTTCATCGTTCCTAGTGCTTAGGTTCAATAGGAAGTCCTTGGCACTCTCTTTGGAGATTCTTGGGTTAGTTTCGATTCGTACAATGATATCCTCAAGAGTTTTCAATTGGTTCTCTGATCGTTCCATCTCGAGAGCAAATAAATCAGCATCCGATCTAATAGTTCGATAAGGGGCTTTAATGTGACCTCGTTCAACAAATATAACAAGTACAGATAGAAGGGACAAAAAGAGGAAAATATCTAGGGCCGTTGTCGTCGCCGAATTTATTGATGTATCGAAAGGCAGTTCTAGTAGGAAGAAGAAGCAGAACCATGAGATTGTAGCAACGTTTAGTTCGGCTAGTGCAAGAAGACGCCAAGTTCTCTTGAGAACTGTTTTTCCAAACTGCTGCAATATCATTGGTCCCCTCGTATTTGATCCAAAATAAAGGGAACTGACTGAAAAAACAGCCAACATACTCGATATTATCGATGATATTAACGTATTCATGTTCCATTCCTCATGTATATGCGGGATTCTGCGTATATGGTTCGAGGTGATTATACAGATAATATGTCATCATGCTCAATAATAGCCCAGTCATTGCAATCTTGGACACAAGGTTCAAGATATTGAAGACAAGTCCCCAAACGACCAGTTTGCGAGTTCCAACTGCAATCTTTGACCATATCACATCATAGAACCTCTTTGCCATGAAATATCCATCCACTAAAGATGCTCCTACGGTGAATAAAAGCATTTCAAACAACTCACTGAATGCCGCACCCGGCGACATCAAGCCCATCTTCACTGCCTCGCCAATGGCATAAAGGAAGACCAATGATGACACAAGCCATGCACTCAGTAGACCTATCATAACACCATAAATGACAGGATCTGCTGGGGTTGCCATAACTACAAGCACCTCTAAAGCAAGTAAACATCCTTCTGCGATATATTTGGGCAATTTGATTTGTGGGAGAGCATCTGACCAAAAGGCATCATTCGCAGACTGGGTAGCCACCGCAATTCCATCCTCATTCAGGATATCAAGTTGAGGAACCCAGATATCAAAACTCACCAGTTTGAATGCACCAAGCAAATCTAGAGAAACCTCTACTGTGTAGGAACCTGTCGACAATACTTGAGTAGACTTGACATGAAGAACGGGCCACCAACCAGTCCACCATGAGGTAGTTGATAAAGCCGCATTGTCGGCATTTGTATCAACAAATGGGTCTTGCTCTGGAGCTTGCATCGCAGTTCCATCATTCTCCACTGCAAATAAGCCCTTCCCATCGGAAGAGTCCCCTGTCGGCGGTGGAGCAGAGGGGTTGTTCGGGTCGTGCTAGTCGAGGTCTGCTACCACGTTGACGTCGTGGACGCGCATGTCCACCAGGG
>JAJRZD010000059.1 GCA_024275415.1 archaeon | reverse complement strand
TATGGCCCTCCTCCACGCTTGATCGCACGTTTTACCATCTTGTGAAGGATGCCCTTGCTCGATATGAACTCGAGATACTTATCCGGGTTCAGCATCGACATGAGTTCCAATCTCATGTTGGTGTCTGTGCCCAGCATCCCGAACCAGAGCAGTGGGTTCTTGTGTGTCCTTTTTGTCTTCTCAAAAGCGGATAGGATATCCAACACATGCTCCACATCTATCCATAGCTCTTGGAACATCAGTGTGTGAGCGTGTTCCTTTGGGTTGAATTCGCAATCATATCTCAGATCCCATTCTTTTTCCGAGTACTTCTCCCCATTGAATGTCCCTCCGTTATCAGCTACAATCTTCTTGAGCTCATTCTGTAGGGTAGTGCCCACAGATTCAGCGTAGGTCACACTTAGCACATATTTCCCTTTTTGGAGCGGGTTGCAATAGCTCTGGAATCTCCCATCGGCAATCTTGAGATACAATGGCCGTTCATCTAGACTAGCGACACCTTTCAATGCATTGCACACATCTGTCAACTGCTCAAAGCCATAGCTCAATGTTTGCACAGCAGATGTTCGCTGTCTTATTCTCAGTTTTACTTCAACGATGACTCCAAGAGTCCCATAAGATCCGACAAAGAGCGAGAGGTCTGCTCCAGTGACCGTGCTGAGCACGCCATAGGCATTAACGACCTTAAGTTCAAGTACATTGTCTTTGATGTCCCCGTGACGCGGTGTTCCTATACCTGCCTTTCCACCACAGCCAATCCAACCTCCAATGACAGCGGATTTTGCACTTGTCGGGTATATCCCTAATTCAACCCCCTTCTTGGCAAGTTCCACTTCAAGTGTAGCGAAAGTCACTCCTGGTTCCACACGCACAAACATATCGGTTGGCTCTGTGGAAACCTCAAGAATTCGGTTGAGTCGTTTAATATCCAGAGAGATTCCGCCCCTTGATGGGCTTGACGACCCTAAACAGCTTGATGCTCCTCCTCTAGGAACCACTGGGATTCTGTGCGAGCTTGCGATGGCTACCACCTTCTGTACTTGATCAACGTCTGTCACCCGTACCACGTAATCCACAAGATAGCGTCGTTTCCATCGATAGTGAAATTGTGGTAATGAGGAAGGATCGCCACTATAGACGACTCTCTCGATCTCTGTAGTTGAAACATTTTTCTCTCCTACGATAGCAGTCAATTCAGTCAGTACTACATCTGATTCTTCGACTTTTGCCACAGGAGGCTCGATCACGGCAATTTCGGTTTCAGTTTCTGTCATGATATCACATCCTGAAGAATATGCCTAGGTACATCCCAGTGAACCCAAGTATTGTCCAGAGCACAACAGCTGGAAGTCCAAGGTTACAGGTCTTCCAACCTCCAAGGTGCGTGATGAATGCTAATGTACCAAGAATCATGCTGATAATCCCAAGCCAGATATGCCATGAATGGACGAACAGAAGCGTGTTCGCTGGATTCAGTAGATACTTGAAATCCATTGCTGTGAATATCGATGGATCCTCAAAGAAGAGCCAGCACACATTGATTGATGTCAAGATGTATGCCACACTCAACATGATTCCGTGAACGCGTGTGAATCGCTCTTCGTCATAGTATTCGAGAGCGGTTCCTAGATATGCAAGGAACAACGCCGGTCCGCCTAGAAGCCAACCATAATGAAACTGCGGCATTGGTTCAGGGGGTGGTAATGGGATATCTCCAACAGTATATGTTGACTCCCATGAAACAGTTTCTTCTCCCTGGTCGTCAATCGCAACAACACGATACACAACAAAAGTCCCATCGGGCAATCCTGGGATTTGTGCCTGGTACAATCCATCTGACTGCTCCATGGTCACGTTTGTCCAGCTCGTTCGGTTGTCTGTGCTGTATTGTAATTTCACTTCTGTGATAGCATTATCTGACGTGACGTTGGCGACTACTAAGACTGGCTCATCTGCCAAGGGTATTGACGGAGTCGCATTAATGGAATTTACAGATGGCCCTGGCCCCACTGGCTGGGTAACTGTCACTGATATATCTGCATAAATTGAACGAGGAGTGTGTTGAGCTGCATATACTCTTAAAGTGTAGGCACCTGGCACGGAAGGGGCCTCAATCGTATAGTTCACTTCCATTTGATCTGTATCTGGGTCTAGGTCGGCAGGGTCTCCATCTTGGACACTCCCCTCACTGCCCAGTGTGCCATAACTGAACTCACTGTTGTCAGCTACTGATGATGGGAATTTCATCACACACGCATCTTGTCCACTTTCTCCGATCACACTTACCAGAACTGTGAACTCCTCTCCTATTCCCACTGTCACAGATTCTGGCGTGACCGTGATGCTCATAGCTCCCGGGTCATCATGACACCCTGATGCGTCGCAAGCTCCCGTCTGTGATGGGAACCCTAGAGCTAATGTCGACATGAGGAATATTACAGCGGCACCGATGATGATCAATGTAGTAGTCCTGAGTTGTCTTTTCACAAGAGTCACCATGAAACTGATGTCTGTCCAAGGATTCTCGCATCATTTCTACCTTAAATCATTACCGCCAATTTGCTTACTATTTGTTGCATTATCACAAATACGAATTACATTATTTAATCACTACTCCTTTTTTGATGAGTATTCATAACTTTAGTGAATCTGCCCGCAGAAGGTTGGTTTTGTTTTGGTAACAATAAATGGAAAAGGACGACCAAACGTAACCTCTGCAATTTGGTGACCTACCAACGGAATATGACGTTGTTACTGACCGAACACGTATCGCATGACGGGCATGGGACATGCAAATCCGGCTCCGACGCTTCGAAACATACGAATACAGGTGTTACTTTCAGGGAATCCGAGTTCACACCATCGCGATATGACTACACAAATGTGTCAGAAAGACTTGTCCCACGTCAGTAGCACTCAGTAGTCAGCTTCAACATATCTAGGTTCATCGAATGATGTGCGGTTTACTCTAACATTCTTGCCCGGTCGTACGTTACTCTGCACGCCAATTAAAAATCATCCTTGTCACATGGAGCGCAGGATTGACGATGGTCTTTCTGAGGAATCTCCTCAGGAGCCAGTTATATCTGGCGCGTCTAGCAATCGATGGTGATACCTCGTAATAGGCAAAGACGAATGCCTTTCCCAGTGGAGTTGCCATCAGCCACCGGTCACGAAGCTCTCTCAGGATATCGATCCTGGAGTCTAATGCAGTCCCAAATACTGCGGTGGCGATGAAGCAATCCGATTCGTGATCCTTGCAGAAAAGTTCCTCTCCTACGACCTTTGCACGGTGGTTCTGACACATGTAGACCGGCTTCTGGCATTTGAGGCATGCACCGACAGGAGTGACACCTTCCGGTAGCATGACCCCACACCTATCACAATATGCCTGAACAAATGAGTCTGAAAGGCTGGCTCCACAGTTCTCGCATTCAGTAGCCAAGTCATGATTCGAGTGCCCACAATGAGCACACTCTTTGCTTACTGGCACGGCTTTCCCTCAATCAATCTGGTGGTTACAATAAAATACCCGATTTGCCAATAAAAAAGTAATCTGTTTGGATACGGTGTTGATTAGAAATATAAGGGGAAAAACAGATATTCATAATGTGGCGTCCTTACCTTGACTCCGCTAAGGATGCACGCCACGGATCTTGGAGTCAAGGGGGTTGATGCTGTATTATGAGTGAGAAGGGGATTGAAAAAGCCGCGCGTGTCGCCGACCTCATTCAGGCGATTGCCCGTTTGTTAGTGCTTGTCATAATAATACCCACTGCCATTTGGCTTGCAGTCTTCACGCTATTTGCCGGGATCATACCAGACTCCTTTGTGAGAGGTATGTTCTCTATGACCTTTGGTCTGGGGCTGGCAGGAGTCCTTGTCGCAAGGATGAAATATCTCGTCAGAGGAAGCTTCCTTACAGTTACAGCTGCTGGGGCTGGAGCTATATCGCTGGCAATGTTCTGGAATACACCTTTTGCTACAATTGTGATTGTTCATGTATTCTTGGTTTGCCTTTTGGGGGTATTCCGATACCTACGAGTCCGTTTGGCAATCTCGCATTTCAAATGGCTCAAAGTGAGGAATGTCCTTTCAGCTACCATCATCGCCTCTGCACCTCTCCCCGCAGTCCTTTACCTTCAGGGCATTGGGGTCGAGATTGCGGGTATTGTGGTCGTTGCTAGTCTGCTCTTGTGGTTATATACCCAGGGGACACAGTATCTCCTCCGTGATGCTAGACTTGGATCCTTTAATGCCCTGCTACTTGCTGTAGGGTTGGGGTTCTTCATCACCAATTCACACTTGTCTATCCTACCTAGTTCTGTACTTTCAGTGACCCTATCTGCGTTCCTTTTGGGATTTGGGATATCTTTTCTAATGACTACGCAGGTGTATCGCTTCATCCAACGTTCGATAACTCAAAAGCCTTTCAAGAAACATGAAGCCATTTTGAAGCAGGAGGAGATGCTCAGGTCAGTAGGGCTGACGCCCGAATACGAGGCTGAGAAGCAAATTCTTCAACAGATATCTATTGAGGATACAATCTGGCTCATTGAGTCTAGAAAAGCACTTCTTCTTTCTGGCATTTCGCTTTTGTTCATCGCATCAGGAGTACCTACCTATTTCCTCTGGCTCATCAGTAGCACACCGTGGGCTTTAGAGGTCGCATTTCCAATCCTTTTCATCCCATTGGCGATACTACTCTCTCTGTTGATCGTAGTCCCTGCACCAGTGGCATTCCGATTGAGTGGAGTGATTGAAAGGTCTCGGGAATCCAAAGTTGTTAAATCCCTAGGATTTATCATCGTTGTTCTAGCGGCATTCAATCTCTTTGCATGGTTGCAGTTCTACCTCATCCCGGCTTCTCTTCCGCTTAGTGTCATCGTCTTCGTGTCTGGCATCACTGGGATATTCAAGGAGATTCGCAAGCTCTGGAGGGCAGCATGGACTCGGATTGCTGGTGCTGCTCGCAGGATATGGGTCTGGATCAAAGCCCACGCGGTGATGTTCGGTATTGCTACTGACACGGTGATTACGTCCGTTGTGGTCGCATTCGTCATTTATCCATTCGCATCATCATTACATCAACCGTTTCTCATCATGGGTTCGAGTGCTGCATTGGTCTTTACATTGCTGGGTATGATTGGTGTGACTGCACTCAAAGCCTATCCTCGCAAGAGGGATATCCATGCTGCAGGGGTCAGTGTCCTTTTCCTAAGTATTGCTGCATTGTCGTATTGGTTCTTCTCACCACTCTATGACTGGTACACCGCACTTTCTTTGGCATCTATCTGGTTCCTTGGTTTCGCTCTCCTTCAGGGTCTAGGGATAAGGAAACGTTTCCTATCACTTCCTTTTACAATTGGAGTCATTGGTCTGGGAAGGACACTCTACCTGTTTGAAATTCAGTTCTCCGTCAATCAGCTTCCCTTGTTGACCATCGCCGCTCTATTATTCGTTTCAGGAGGCTTGCTTCATCAGGAATACATACGGGCATTCTCAGCCCTCTCCCGTGGCATTGCACTTGTAGCAAGGCGAATTGCGTCTGTCCTCACACGAATCGGAGGTACCATCAAGGCAGCTCTCGTTAGGGTTGGCAATGTAATAAAGCGTGGGCTAATTCGCATTGGAGGTGTCATCTATCGCGGTGCCGTGTGGCTAGCAGTTCAGCTTGTCAGGTTCGTTGTGGTATTGTACGCTGTAGTCCTCATCTACTTCTTGGGTCAGTATGGGCTTAGTTTGTTCACCATGTCTACTGATATTGACCCATTATATCTTATCTCGGGATTGACCCTGCTCTATCTAGTCCTCTTTACTCCATCGTTAATAGCAAAAGGGATGTACAAGGGTCGTCTGAGGTCTGCTTGCATGACTGTGCTTGCTCTTGCGGCAGGAGTATTCGCCTTCAGTTTCTTTCCATACGCTCACATATCACTGCGATACTCGTTCTCGGCCGTTGTGACTTTTTTGCTTCTCAATGCTCTTAGGTCGCAAGCCAGCGAAAGGTCTCGAAGCATGCTGTCCTACCTTTCGTGGTTTACTTTCTTGGTATGGGTTTCCAATCTTACTTACCTGACCACACTTGAGATGGGTCAGCTCATGGCATTATTGTTATCCAGCTTCATATTTGGTTTGGGCGGGTTGCCGTTGAGGCTTAACCCTCGGCTTGTTCGTGTGTCCTCTCTGATATTCCTGCTTCTCTGCGTCCCGACTGGCACTCTGATCATCTATCTTGTATCGTTCGATTATATACTCACAATTGCCACGTTGGTCGCTCTTCCCTGCATAGTTCTGTACCGGCAGTACCTCATCGTGGTGAAACGGCTTGGCGCGGTCATGCTGTTTATTGGATCTAGGATAACCACAGGTATACGCATGGTTGCCTCTGCGGTTGGTATGGCGGTACGTTTCGTTCTCTTGCTGATTGCAGCACACATTGTTCTTCTTATGGGCATATTCAGTTTCAGCATCGCGCTGCTGGTCGTCCAACTACTGCTACCGGCACTACTTGTGCACGAGTATTGGCAGTTCCATTTTGTGTTCATTGTCACTCTCTTGACTGCCCTCGTCTGGGCGCCTACTGCTATCACGCGACGTTCTGACTATCCCCGAGTGCTGTCGCTGATTGTAATCATGTCTGCGCTGTCATCGGGTGGATTGGCATTCCTTACGTCCCTCTCTTGGGGACTAATGAATGCGATACTAATCGCCCTTGCGGTCTCATCCTTCCTTGTACGACTGGGCCTGGGTGGTTACGAACGCAGGAATATGGTGATTGCAGTTTCGTCATGCGCTTTTGCGTTTCTACTACTGAACCTGTTTGCAGTAGAGCCAGTTGTTTATGCAGGGCTATCCATCTTGACCGTGTCTTTTCTTACGATACCCTTTGCGAGTTCTGTGACGCGTTGGCGTATCCTCTACCCGATTACTACTGCGGCAGCGATTGGGACCTTCATGTATGCGGTCGTCTTACCTGTCGCAGGGCTGTGGCTTACTCTGACCAGCTTTGTGGTGACAGAAACACTCTTCCTCACCCTTGCACAGGAAACTCGATCTTGGCAAGTGTGGTGGCTTTTCAGCATCGCGTCAGGCTACATGACATTCCTCCTGTTCTGGTTCCTACCACTAGTGCAATACACAGTACCAATCTTGGTGGCTGTGGAGCTGGTGAGGCTTACTCCTGACAGCGAATACCGTTTCTCAGAGCATTCAGACAAGCTAGGGATACTCAGAGCAATTTTACTGACAGTGATATTGTACGGGTCACTCCCGCCGGGTTCGATTCTCTCAGTCGAGGTTTCGATACTGGCGTTCCTTACAATCACTGTTATTTCTAACTGGGGTGAAGTTCAGAGGGAAACAAGGTTCATCCTTGTGAACATCCTCTCATTCACTCTCAGCGTCACAATTTTCTCCTACCTGTCCCTACTTCTGAGCGTTGACCTGTTACAATCTGCTGTGATTTCATCGATGACAGCTCTTGGCATACTCTTCGTTACATCCTTTGAGTCTGAACGGAGAATCTACTGGCAAATATTGCGAGTCCTGTCGTCTGCAATATTCTCTTCACTCTGGTATATCGGGTACCGAACTGTCGAATCATTCTTCCTTGTCATTCCGACAGCACTATTTGTGTGGTATCTGTCATCCATCTGGACCCCTTGGAGTGGCATCGTCCAGCAAGGCATCTCCCGATCCTTCTGCACAACGGCAATTGTATTGGTCGAAGTGGTCTGGGTTTGGCATGCAGTTCTGGTTTTCGCTCTACCTCTTTCAGTCCTACTTCTCGGGGCATCATTCCTGCTCACAACAACCGTAGTATTTCCAGTCACTAAGAATCTCACATGGCTCGACTTCGAGATGGTATGGGACTTTGTTTCTATTCTTCTGTCTATAACACTAGGTGCATTCATCTCAGGATGGGAGATTGCCCTTCTTCTCCCCCCTCCTAACATTCTGCTTTCTGTTGGGTGGAGCCTGTCGATATTCTCCGTGCTTTCTGGTTCAATGGGCAGGTATAATGAGGCAAAACAGGGTGAGCTTTCGAGTGAGCAAGTGTCCCATATGACGTGGAGCCTGTCTATCCCTGGTTGGACGTTGATTGGCTACTCGTACTCGGTTCTCTTCAATCCGACATTCGTTGTGCAGGCCACTTCTCTCTGCTTCTCATTTGCATCTTTGATATTCGTTCTTGTACATCCTGAGCCCAGACGATCACTTCTGCTCTTTGTCAACGCGATGGTTTCTTCGTCAGTGGCCCTTCTCATCTGGTCTGTATTCGCCTTTGTTCCCAGCATTCCAAGTTACATCCTCATCATCGCAATTTGGGGAATGCTTGAGATCCCAACACTAGGCGGATACATGTATTCTGGCTTGGTGAGGTTCTATACTTTCATCAAGCTGAACTCTGTGAATATCGCGCTTGTCCTTCCAGTGATTGTGGGGGTCTGGTTCGGGTCATTCTTCCTTTTCCAGACGGCACGTCCTCTTCTCGGATTGGATGTACGGCACTATCTACAAGCCATGTCTGTTGCTACGGTTTCAATGGGTGTGATGTATCTCTTGGAAGGAGCCTTTGCGAACGGGACTATCAACAAGCGGGTTCGTGCCCCATCGGTTGCATTGTTGGGGAGAGGCACTGCGATCCTTCTGTTGAGCATCTATCTCCCCGAGTCACCTCCTGATGTCCTCGTCATTTCGTATCATATCCTCGGGTCGATTGCAGTATCACTCATGCTAATGGCAGGGCTTAACTACCTCTTCGGATTTATGAATCCTGCTCGACGGAGTTGGATGCTGTCAGGCATAGTCATTCTCCCTGCTACCTTCCTCGGGTTGACAATTCACAATGGGCTCTACCCGTCCACCGCACTAGGAGTTGCGCTATTCCTTGCTTTTGTCATGGAAACCCCCTTCCTCAAGTCTGCTATAACCAGTGCCCTTGCTGTATTTGCTAGGGTCATTCGGGTCATTGGCAGAGCCCTAATGGACATAGGAACCCTGATTGGTCGAGCATTTCGTAGATTCGCTCATGCTGTCCGCATCTTCTTCGAGCGATTCGGCTACATCAATTGGGTCATGTTCTCATCTATCTTCGCATTAGGTCTGTCTTATTTCTCTCAGTCATTCTTTAGCGACCTTATTGGGATGAACCCCGGCAGTGTCCTCTATTGGGTGCCGAGATACAGCATGTCAGTCATGATTCTCGGTCTGCTTCTCCTTACGATCGCAATAATCCGTAGACGGGTAAAGTCTCTGTTTGGGGTTTCTTGCATCCTCATCGCGCTAGGTGGGACTGCAGTGACCACCAGCACTTGGCTTCTTGATCACGGCTTCGTTCTTCTTTCAATCGGGCTTGGTGTGGTCTTTACCTCCTTGGGCGGGCTTTCTGTCCTCCTTGAGAAACGCATCGAAGGCGCGAGAATCTCGGTTTTCTGGGTACCAATCCCTGTCGCGGTTTCTCTGATCATTAGCGAGTTTCTCGGATTTACTCCAATGTCCCTTTCGCTTGCTATCATGATAGGGACACTGTTCCTGCTCCTTTCGACATTCACACGCCTGTTGAACGAGTCACTACGAACTGCGCTGTGGATTGCGACATCTCTTACCTCCGCGATGACCACCTATCTCATCTCGCTTTCGTGGTTCCCAGCGTTGTTGAGCTTTTACCTCGCGATGTTCGTCGCAGCGTGGGTCATATTCCCAGTGGCATTAAGGGTTTCAAAACATCTCTTTGCCGCACCCCTCTTCTTTGCTATCACTGGTTTTGCCTTCACATCACTGACCTCTGCAATTGGCGAGTTTGTCCAAGGACTCTTGTTGGCTTTGGCACCCTTCCTGCTCTTCACTGCACTATTCATCAAGGAGCGTGAGGCTGAACAGCCTCGACTAGCGTATGTCCGTTTGGTGATACTGTTCGCGCTCATTGGATCACTGGTGCTATTCGGTGTCTATATGATGCCAATCCTAGCTCCATGAATGGCTTAGAACTCCTTGTCGGTGCAGTATCCCGTCGGAGTCCTACCCGGCGCTCCATAGAAGGTTCGTCCTTCTCTTCTGAGCGCCTTTTTTCTTTTCTTTTTCCTACCCATGAATGGTCTACTCATGTCCATCTCGATGTTCGGGGACTCGATATCCGTTTCATTTACTGAGAGAATACTTTTTCGTCCTACGGACAACTGCATTGAGAAGTCGTAGACTTTCAATATCCCTTGTCGGAGCATGTATGTGCCTCCGACCTCAAAAGACTCGCAACTGTCGTTCCACAGGACGAGCTTGATCATGGCTGTTTCATCCGCTACGACTATTTCCTGTAAATTGTACTTCTTGCCCGTTCTCTTCGACGTGACGATTCGTGTAGATGAGCAGCCAATGACCTTGAACCTGACATCCACCTCGTGCAAGTCTTCTGTAAGAGTTGCGATTGGTTGGAAGCCTTGTTGTTTGTCTTTGACCGTCATCCGGTTCACAAGTAATCATCATGCCTGTGGCTTAAGAGCACGTACAAAAGATGAGGTCGTAGGTGTCCCTTGCTAGCTCTGAACCAGCAGCAAAATGCTCCAAAATGGGGGATTCGCACTTAACCATCAATAATGTTCGTTTTTACACACAACGAAGATTGAAATGTTTCTAATTGAACGCCTTCGAGTTCAACCCTATCGATTGCGATTCCTCAACAGTTATCACGAGAAAAATTGCAAGCGGGTCGAACCTTTGACAAAGGAATGATGGTGATGCAGACCTATACCATTCGAAAAGATGAGATCCCAAAGCTCGTCGAGGCTCTCAAGGAAGAATATGAGGTGTTTGGTCCAATGCCGAAGCGTACCTCCTATGTGTTCGCACCGGTGACCGACCCTACAAAAATGAATCTCGACTATGATTCCACAATCATGTCGCCAAAGAAGTACTATCTTCCAAGTAGTCAGACTCTCATGGAGGTCAGTCTGAAGAATGCCACTATTGAGGATACTGTCAAGGATATTCTTGACCAGAAACCCAAGATCCTCTTTGGAGTACATTCATGCGATATCAATGGAATCAATTTTCTCAACAGAGTGTTTGATGGGAAATATGACGACCCATATTTTCAGGCGTACAAGGAGATAACGACCGTCATTGGTCTGAATTGCTTGGAGCCATGCAAGTACGGTTTCTGTCGTGCAGTTAACAAGAACTTCGTCCTTGACGGTTATGACCTGTTCCTGACGGAGATTTCTGATACGCACTACTATGTGCATGTCGGGTCGCCTCGTGGTGATAGGATCCTCACCATAGCTCACGAGTTCTTCAAGGAGGCGAAGGAAGAAGACGGTGCGGCATTCACTGCTGCATTGCATAAGAAACACGAGAACCTTCCTGTTGCATTGCATATTGACAATATCCATGAGACCCTTGACCTCGCTTGGGATGATGCCATCTGGGACGAGCTGGGTGAGAAGTGCATGAACTGCGGCTCATGTGCCTTGGTCTGTCCTACTTGCTATTGCTTTGACGTTCAGGACGAGGTTGACCTTTCTATCTCGAAGGCAGAGCGAGTCCGGAAGTGGGACACCTGCCTGTTCTACGATTTCGCCCTCGTCGCAGGGAACCACAATTTCCGTGAAGACCCACCGGCCCGCCTCAAGTATCGGTTCTATCACAAGTTCCGTGGAGCTATCCATGATCAAGGGGAAATAGCATGTACTGGCTGTGGGAGATGTATCGATGCATGTCCCGCAGGAATCAGCATCAAAGATGTCCTGTTCAGACTGCAAGAGTACTGGGCAGCATCTCCAACTCCACAGGGAGGTCTGTAAATGCAGGTTCAATTGAAGAAAGACAACGAGTACGTCCCCCACATTGCGAAGCTTATCAAGAAGACCCAAATGACCGAGAAGGAAACTCTTTTCGAGTTCATGTTCGAGGAACCTGAGATCCGTGACCTGTTCACCTACAACCCAGGACAGTTCGTGCAAGTTAGCATCTTCGGTATCGGAGAAGCCCCATTCTCTATATCCTCAACTCCGACCCGAAAGGGTGTCATTGAACTTGGCATCCGTAAAACAGGTGATGTCACCGAAGCTATCCACGCACTTGAAGTGGGTGCTAGGAGTGGCATTCGCGGCCCCTATGGGAACGGCTTTCCGATGAACAAGATGAAAGGCCATAATCTTCTATTCGTTGCAGGAGGCATCGGGCTTGTCCCGCTCCGTTCAGTCATCAACTATGTCGCAGACAGACGAGATGACTATGGGAAAGTGACGATATTTTACGGAGCATGTCTGCCAGAAGAACGGGTCTTTGTCGATGAGATCGAGAAAGTCTGGCCGAACATCCCCGACTTTGAGGTTCACCAGACAGTGGATGAGTGCCATACCACTTGGCAGGGCAATGTAGGCGTCGTGACGACACTGTTCAGCGTGTGTGCTGTGGACTCTGCAAACACAATGGCTCTCATATGTGGTCCTCCTGTCATGTACAAGTTCGTCGTACGGGATCTTCTCAAGCTAGGATTCGCAAGGGACGAGATCCTGCTCTCGCTGGAACGGAGGATGAAGTGTGGCATCGGTAAATGCGCCCACTGTCAGGTCGGCCACAAGCTGACCTGCATGGATGGGCCTGTGTTCACGTACTTCGAGGCTGAACGCCTTATGGAGAGTATCTAGGAGGTCATGAGATGGCAAAAGCGAAAGCAAAACCAAAGGTCGGCATCTTCGGATTCACAGGATGTGCTGGCTGTCAGTTGAATATCCTAAACCTTGAGGACCATATAGTTGACCTCATAGGGTTGATTGATATCACAACTTGGGTCATGGCAAAGGCTGAGAACTCTCCGGGTCCTTGGGACATAGCGTTAGTTGAAGGCTCTATCGCCAAGAAGTCCGAGATCGAGCGGATAAAGAAGATCCGTGAGAACTCCAAGATCCTCATCACTATCGGGTCATGCGCGACACATGGTGGTCTCCCTGCGATGAGGAATCTGCGTGATACAAGCGCGATGAAGAAGACCGTGTACGGCGACACGACAGACCATCTTGACATCATGGACAAGATTATGCCCGTATCGCATTACGTACAGGTCGATGCGGCACTGCCAGGGTGTCCGATGGATAAGAACGAGTTCGTTCGTGCAGTAAAGGCACTAGCCGTTGGCAAGACACCCCAGATACCTAACTTTGCAGTATGTTACGAATGCCGTATCCGAGAGAACGCATGCCTTCTCAAGGAAGGCAAGTTCTGCATGGGGCCAGTCACCCAAGCTGGTTGTGATGCACTATGCCCGAGCAATGGTGCCGTGTGTGAGGGCTGTCGTGGTCCTGTGGCTCAGGTGAATTGGGGTGCCGAGTACAAGATACTACAGGAACTAGGGGCGACCCCCGAAGAGATCAAACGTCGCTTCTTGAAGTATTGCCCCTCAACGGCTGACATGGAGGAATTCCAGGAGTTGGTTTTCTAATGACAAGTAGCAACATCGAATTGAAACATATCGCTAGGGTCGAAGGGCATGGCTCCCTCTATGTGACGACCAAAGGCAAGAAACTTGTGGATGTCAAAATGTCTGTGGACGAAGGTGCTCGACTCTTCGAGGCATTCCTCGTTGGACGCGAATTCAGAGAAGTGCCCGAGATCGCTTGTCGGATATGTGCGATATGCAGTGCATCCCATAGGATAGTTTCTACGATGGCAGTGGAGAAAGCGATGGGAATCAAGGTGTCCGAGCAGGATATCGATCTCCGCAGGCTCCTCATCTGGGGCGAGTATATCGAGTCCCATATCCTCCATGCGCTCTACCTCGCCCTTCCCGATTATGTTGGTCATGAAAGCGTAATCTCTGCCATGGCTGACTTCCCAGACCTCGTCAAGATAGCACTCAAACTGAAGAAGCTTGGGAACGACATCCAGATTCTCACTGGAGGGCGCGAGGTTCATCAGGTTTCCGTGCAAGTCGGCGGTTTCTCCATCTACCCTGAAAAGGAGGAACTGGAAAAGATGAAGTACCGCCTGATCAAGGCACGCGCAGACCTGCAAAAGTGTGTGGATGTCTGGGCAACTCTGGACGAGATTCCATTCGAGCGACAGACTGAGTTCTTGGCGTTACGCAGGGATGACGAGTACGCTCTTGTTGATGGGGATATTGCAACTCTTAGCGGTATCAGAGCGCCCGTGGAAGAATACAAGAAGTACATTCAGGAGAAGATTCCTGATTACAGTCAGGCAAAGGCTTGTGAGCACAAGGGCGAGGCATTCTTTGTCGGTGCGCTGGCGAGGCTGAATATCAACAAGGATCTGCTGCTCCCGTTTGCAAAGAAGGTTCTTGACCAACTGGGGATAAAGCTGCCAAGCTACAACACGTTCCATAACAATGCTGCACAGCTCATTGAAACTGCTCAGGTCTTCGAAATGGCCGAGAACACAATCGAACGGCTTCTGAAGGCCGACCTTGAGTGGCATGAGCCCGAAGTAATCCCCAAGGCGGGCAAAGGGACTCACATCACAGAGGCACCACGCGGCTCGCTCGTCCACTCGTACGAGTTTGATAAGAAGGGTCTCTTGACGAAGGCAGACATAATCGCACCTACTACCATGAATTACGTGAACATGGAAGAGGATGTCCGTGCATTCTTCCCGCAAATCGCAGGCAAGAACAAAGATGAAATCATGTTCAATCTGAACAGACTGATCCGTGCATATGACCCATGTATCAGTTGCTCTTGTCATATGACCGAAGTCATCTAGTCGAGTGTGAGGGGAGCAATCTCCCCTCCCAATATTTTCCAAATATATTTTGGTTGTCGAGTAGCCAGATTTCTAAACGATTTGAAACCCAAGTATGATTAATGTTGCCCTTACAGCCCCCCAGAGCAAAGATGCTGTGCTTTCTTTTACTACAGATTTTGACAATGAACGAATGCTGCCTGAAATTCTATTTCGGAGCTTTTTTGGTAGCTTGTGTTTCTCAGCTAAAAAGTCGACTTTATCAAGTATTTCCTGAAGCACAATTTCGTTTTGCTTAGACGTACTTTCAGCAGACATTAGCGCATCATGGATACTGGTTAGAAAATCTTTTGTGAAAAGAGAATTCGCATCAGTCTTTGCTTCTATGTTTTTGAGGTGTTTCATGATTAAATCTTGATTCTGTTGGCTCTCCCCTGCTGCATCCATCAGAGAAGCAGTGTTTTTGTAAATTACACTCATCAAGCTTTTCAGTTGACGAACATCTTTCCTAAATTCTTTTATCATTTCAACTATAGTTATTGGGAGCATGTTAGGATTGTCGCCACAGGCACTGATTGTAACCCGACACTCATCTTCTTCTAGGAATCCCCTTGCTATAATTTCAAGGATAATTTGGTTACGGTTGTACTTTCCCTTCGCCGAAGCTCTTACAGTGCCAAAGAATTGTCCTCCAATATTATTTGATTCACTATGAATGATGTGGAAATTCATGCTGGGAAGAGTACTTTTTATCTTATGATACATGGATTGCACATTTTGTTCTATTCTTTCTTCTTTCCTAGTTCCATCCGCATGGCATTTATCAAGCAAATCGTAAAATTGGCTTAGTGACGTCTTTAGTGGAATCAATAGGTCACATACGGAACGTATGATTTGGGGTTCTACATTGTAGGACTGCATCTTTCCAGTGTGATCCACAAAGGATACGTTAGCAAGAACTGCCCCTTTTACGCAATCCTTTGTAGGAATGAGTGTGAATTCGAGAGACCTGAATCCCTTCGGTTCTATCTTGGAAATCTTACGAAATCTCGCTTCTCCTAGCTCCATGCAATCTTCAGGATATGAAATTATTGAAACACCTACGTCGGTAATGACATAAGATGTGTTATTCTCAATTTTAACCTTGTATTGGAATGTGCCCCCAGAAATGACATAGCCTCTTGTTACTTTAATTTCCTTTAACTCATCGGTGATTGGATCTTCGGTAGCAACTGATGATGATGACGATATCTCAGCTGATGTTTCCGTTGTCTTTATTTCGGGTATTCTTTCTACAATCTGAGGTACCCTTGAACTATTGTGGGCTGGATACTTTTCCAAGAATTTAATTTTTCTTCGAGCTTTCTGTAACGTCTTTAGAATCCACTTTGGTGGTTCGGGAATCGTGTCTGTTTTTCTCACTGTTTCAGCAAGTTTTCTCTGAAGAGCTTCAAGCCTAATGGTTAGTGGTCTTGAAACATCATCGGCATTCTTGATTTCTGTAAGCAGTTCCTCATCGAGTCTGTTCGCCATGGCTAGTATCTTGTTTCGATCTTTTACCTGTTGCATGATTTTGTCGTATGTTTTATCAAGTAACGCCCTCATCTTATCGCATGATTCTGATATGGAGGGGGTTATGTTGTGATGTTCCGCCAACTCCGCAAGCATTAATTCAATTGTATCATAGTCCTTTTGTATTCTATTTTGTAATGATTTTCTTTCCTTTGGCGTGTCAAAAGTTATCTCTTTTTTGTGCATTTTCTCTATTCGGAATTTGATCGTATCAAGATTAAGCTCGAGGATTTCAAATCCTACATTGTTTCTACTGCTGATTAACACCAATACTAAAAGTGTCAAGGTAGCGGTTACTAATACTCCATGGGTTTCCTGAAATAACAAATTGAATAAACCATCATATGCATAGTATGATATTCCTATCGGGGTAAGGATAGGGAAATATGTGATGAATGAATAATATCCAATTGCAAAGAAAATGAATGCCCGTTGTTTATCTGGGTGGTGATAATATATACCAAATCCAAGTATGACAATCAATTGACTAATGAATATGACTAACTCAATGACAGGCACGACTGCCGTTGAACTATGTGATGTGAATGAATAAACAAGAACTACTGAAACAGGAAGCAAGATTATTGCGGTAGAGAGAATCATTAGTGCTATTAAAAACCATCTCATCATTTTTTCTAGGTTGATGCATTCGCTCACAAGATAACCAGCAAATGTAGACACGGCAAAAACAAATGCAATCCATTGGGATGTAGATGTAACTAATAGAATAATCCCATTATAAACTAAATTGCTGAGAATAAAGACAACGACTCCTAATGCCAGAATGTAATTAAGTAAAAACACGATGTTCAATGTCTTATTCTTTGTAGCATATGATATCGTCAGCCCGATGGTCGCAAACGAGATGATAATGTTAATCCACGTTTCAATGAAATGACCTGAAATATACAAACTAATCCAAGCAACAAGCGATGCTATCAAAGTTATATTATGCATGGATTTCAATAAATGTGATTGCTCTCGAAATGAACCGATTATGCTGCGGTAATCTATTTTTGTGAGAATGATACCCCCTACAAGTGCTACTGTAGACATGATCAATGACATTAATTCATATTCTATTTGGGATAGTAATTGGTAATAATAATATCTTAATGCCTCAGAAACCAGCAAAAAGAATGGAACAACTAAAGGCCTATTTAGGTTACTTAGAACAATGACTAGCCAAAATATGGAAAAATAAAATATGACTGCCACATTGAATTGATTGTTGACCCATTCGATTTTTTCCCACGCATAACCTATAGTGCTCTCACAAAATACCAGTCCTATCGTTGCGGTGATAGTTCCAGCCAACGAGAGTATCTGATTCTTCAAAGTTATGTCGGGATGAATACCAGAAATATCTTTCAAAATATCCTGAACAATCGACAACATTGAGCAATGCCCTCTATATCATTTTTCTGAAGTTTGTATATCTACCAAATATATAAATGTGATTGCAAGAAATCACATCCGACTACTGAGTAGACCAAAGAATAACCGAACTACTTGAGGGATTATCCGCTGAGGGTCTAGAAGCATACTACCTTTTATGAACGACTTGATTTCAAACAAATGCAAGTCTGCATAGAATCTTAGCATCGTTAATCCTACTTCTAAAATCGCTCTATTTTCGGTTCGGGCCACACTAGATTCAACACAATTTGGCAATATGTTAACCAGTACAGTACACTATTATTTACACAGCTTGTATAACAGTGTGTTCGCCTCCCAATGGGCAGCAACGGGATAACTATGAGGCCGAAAGTGTGCTAGGGACACCCCAAATCCCAGCCCTTCAAATACATTATGTAAGCACACACTAGATTTCTGACACGAGATCCATGTTATCTACAACCTCTTACAAGTTTTTTGCATATATTACCAACACTACTTCAGTACAATTGATAAGTAGGATATGCTGCATGAGTTTTGAATCTGCATGACCATTCGTATTCTGCTCGTTGATGACGATGCTGCAGTCCCCAAGCTCATCGGGATTTATCTCAGGAGGTTCCTCGATGATTTTATTGTGGAGTCTAGTGCAAGTGGTGAGGAAACGATTGATACTATACGGGAACGGATTGAATCCGGAAGGGAACATGTACTCCCCGACATCACGATACTTGATTACCGTATGCCCAGGGTCGGCGGATTAGAGGTATCAGCAGAACTGTCCAGCATGGGATTGAAGAATATCTATCTAATGACCGCGTATCTCTCACCGGAGCTGATAGCAGCTGCACAATTGGCTGGAGCGAAAGGCATAATGAAGAAGAGCGAAGGGTTCCACAGCATCGCAAAGAAGATTGCTGACATTGCAAGAACCCTCTAGGACTTGCACCTATCAATCATCAAAACCCTTTTCAGAATAGGCGATACTACTTAACCCTCTTGATTATGGAGGTTATCGTGTGGCACGCTCCCATTTACGGATTGCCTATTTACTATTAATTGGATTTTTCGTCCTCGTGTTTGTTAGTGGAATAAACTCAGTTCAGGCTGATACCTACGGAGGCTCGTGGATCGAGGATGAGAAACTACATGTCGATATCCGCTTCGATGGCGTTTCTATTATGAATGCGGATTCGGATACAAATGCTATCGTCATCCCTAAATCTGGCCCTGTGGAATTGTACATGGACATCAATGTGACGAATGATGTGCCCCTCTTGATGAATGGAAGCATCGTTTTCTACTATAATGATATTCCTATATTGCCGATTGTGATCCAGAGCCCATATGACAACTCGACCACTGTGCTTGTGTCGAATGATCCTGCCTTTGATCCTCCACCAGTGACCTACTCGTTCAACCTTAGCGATTACCTGCGGGCGGGACCTGTCGATCTTATCACTGGAGTTTTTGAGGCTCGTATGAATTTCTTTTATTCAGAGGTCGATCCCACAGATGCTGCCCGGTCTTCCGTACTCCATCAGATAAGCAAGGAATTTTATCTACGCCTAGAGGCAGACGACTTCCTTGATGTTGTTACTTCAGTGGCTGGAATTGCTACCACAGTATCGACGGTAGGTGCCGTTGCTGGGATTGGAGGCAACATCAAGGCGCTGTTTGATGGCATTCAGACCGCTCACAAGGTTCGGAGCATTCAGAAGAAAGCCTCCGAAATCCGTTCGTTGCCCAACCTGACAGTGCTTGGAGCATTGCCCCTCCTGTTCTCGATAGTGGCTTCTTATGTCAGGGTCAAGAAAAAGAAGAAGAAGGAAGGAGAGGAAACCACAGAAAGGGAGGACTCTGCTGTCAGCGAATACATCATCCGTCAACGCCTACGTGCTGTGGCGCCTGATGCATGGCCTGGTGATAAATGTCCGAAGTGCAAGAGGAACTGGGACAAGAAAACTAACACCTGCAAGAAATGCAAAATAGGTGAAGACCAGGCACGGGATGCATATACCGAGCTGCTCATTGGTAGAACCGAGAGGGCAGTGAAGGTCATGGGGAAAAAGAAGTCACTCTCCATCCAGAAACTGGCAAAGAAGATCAAATCTAATCAGTACAACGCTGGGGTCATCGGCGCGGCAATGGTTGACACCGACGTGACAGAGATAAAGAAGATTGACACTCCCTTCAAGAGCTTCGTCATCAATATTGGGGGACTGATGTTCCTCATCCTTACATGGCAACAGCTCTTGGGTGGTGCATCAAGCCAGTTCCAGACAACCCTCACCATCGTCGGTGCAGGGATGTCCCTAGCTGTGATTGTGGCTCTTTACTTCGCTCGTAAGATACAGATTGAGAAGCTGCGTAAGGAAGTAGAAGCTGGTGGGAAGATGATGCCAACAGAGGCTGAGCAGAAGGGTGATGTGCCTTCTGAGCCTGCCGATGAGGAACCTGCTGAATCTACCGAGGCAGCAGGCGAGCCTGAATCAACAGACGAAGAGGAGGATGAAGGATCGAAGACCGAGCCTGAATCTTCTGACCCCGAGGATGGTTCAAACCAACTCACTCCAGAGGAACTGGAGAAAGAGAAACAATAGTCCATGACGCAAGGGGGACTGGCTCCCCCTTCATCATTGAATTCGTTGCTGACATATCTTATCTATATTCAACAATGACCTGCGATAGTTCTTGCCATCACCTTTGTAGAACGAGGTTTTTCCGACCGGCTGGCTTGATGGTTGTTTCAATACGTCATGATTGCTCATCGAGTCCTGAAGGAGTGTTGATGCTGGAGGAGAGAAACAAAACGCAAGAGTTTCTTGTGGATGAAGTCATTCTCCGTTTGTTATAATACACAGGTTATTTGGAAAACCTGAAATGGGTGTTGTTTGTGGGAATGCTCAGGAGATATCATCAATGGCTGAACGGATCGTCATCATCGGATGTGGCGCTGCAGGTGCGACTGCTGCGATGCAGGCACGGAAATACAACCGCAAGGTTGACGTCACTGTCTTCAATAGTGAGGCATATTCTCAGTACTCACGATGTGGGCTTCCCTATACAATCTCTGGGAAGGTTCGTGAGTTCGACGATCTTGTGTTGATGCCTCCCGACAACTGGGATATGATCAAGGTTGACGCAAAACTTGGAACTACAGTGTCTGCTATCGACCATGACAAGAAGACGATTCACTATGAGGGCGGCGAACTTCAGTATGATACGCTGATTTTTGCAACGGGTGCACGGAACGCAGACCCACCGATAAAGGGACTCGATAAGGATCGTGTCTATGGACTAAGGACATTAGACGATGCCAAGGCCCTTGCAGCTGAGCTAGATAAAGCGAAGCATGCTGTGGTCATTGGTGGTGGTCTCGTTGGCATGGAGATTGCGGAAGCTTTCAAGGAACGGGGGCTTGATGTAACAGTAGTTGAATTCCTCCCGAATATCCTGCTTGCAATGGTAGATCCCGACTTCGCAATGATTGTCGAAAGACACTGTGCTGAGCATGGACTGAACATCCTGACGAATACCGCGGCACAGGAAGTCATCGGCGATGCTACGCCCACTGGTGTGAAAGTCGTTGACCGACAATCTGATGAAGAGAGGGTCGTTCCAGCAGACTTTGTTGTGGTCGCTACTGGAGTACGAGCCAATACAGAACTCGCAGAGAAGATTGGCGTGCAGTTGGGTTCAACGAAGGGCATTGTTGTTAATGAGCGAATGGAAACCAATCTTGAGGGCGTCTATGCCTGTGGCGATTGTGCGGAACATGTCGAGTTCATAACCCGGAAACCCATGTCTGGAGGTCTCGGGACTGTCGCAGTCAGACAAGCTCGGGTCGCTGGGATCAATGCTGCGGGTGGTGATGCCATCTTTCCAGGGATTGTCGGTGCGAAGGTCACCAAGCTCTTCGGTCTGGAGATCGCCAGCACCGGCCTCACTGAGGACATGGCAAGGCGGTTCGAGGTTTCTGTGACCAAAGGCTCGATTAAGGGTAGCACGAAACCCCCGTACTTCACAGGCGGGAAAGAGCTGAAAGTCAAGACCTACTATGACAAGGAGTCTGGCAAGCTCGTGGGCGGACAGCTGGTCGGCATGGAAGATGCTGCGATGCGAATCAATGTGTTGACGTTGGGGATACAGCAGGGCATAGATGTGGTCGAGCTGTTCGATTTCGAGAACTGCTATGCTCCAGCAATCTGCGACACTTGGGATCCACTAGTGCAGTCCGCAGATGCCGCTCGAAAACGACTCAAGCGATAGTCATGCATCCCACTTGGATGCACATGGCACGCCGGCGCATTTCCAATTGATGAATTTATATTATCAGTCTGCAATCAAGTACTGTGAGCGGATGAAATTATAATGAGTATGGCGGAGAGAAGGAAGGAGCTGGGTGTTTTCTATACCGACCCTTCTATCGCGAGCTTTCTAGTGACATGGGCTATTCGCAAGCCCACTGACACCATTCTTGATCCGTCATTTGGTGATGGTGTCTTTCTCGATGCCGCGTGTGAGCGATTGAAAGAGATTGGTGGTGAACCACACCAGATTCATGGTGTTGAAATAGATCATAATGTCTATGACTCAGTTGTCAGCCGTCTTTCTCAGATCCCCCAAGCCAATCTCATCAAAGCTGATTTTTTTGATGTCTTAGGAGAGAATGGGACTTCCCTTGAACAACCAGACATTCCACTTGTCGATGTTGTTGCTGGCAATCCGCCTTTCATCCGATATCAAAGATTCAAAGGTCGTGTACGCGAGAAGGCTATGGCACGTGTTCGTAATCTTGGAGTTACTCTGAATGGTCTGAGTTCGTCATGGTCGCCGTTCTTGATTCATGCAGCTAGCTTTCTCCGTGCAGGCGGCCGTTTGGCGATGGTCGTCCCCGCAGAGTTGATGCATGCTTCGTACGCTCAGCCTGTTTTGAGATTTATCTCGCAGTCCTTTCGAGAGGTCATCCTCATCACATTTAGACGAAGGATATTCCCTGACTTGTCACAGGATGCGCTATTGCTCTTGTGTGACGGCTTTCGACATCCTCCTCAATCCATGTCAATTGTTGATCTGGAATCGCTCAAGACTCTCAAACTGCCTCTCCGTGGAAAGACACCTGTATCCATCTCTAACATAGTATCAGGACAATCGCGACTTCTGGAATACCTGTTGCCCGCTGACACGATAAAATTGTACAATCGCTTAAAATCAAGTGGACAGGTCATCCGTCTTGGTGATGCTGCAATTGTGAACATCGGCTATGTAACCGGCAACAATGACTTCTTTCATTTGACAAAGGAGGATGCAGAAACATGGCATATCCCTGAGGAGTATCTAACTCCCTGTGTCAGAACAGGTTCTCAGCTATCAGGGCTTTTGTTTACTCGACACGATTGGGAATCCCTTATCGGTCGTGGTTCAGCAAACTTCCTCCTTGACTTATCCCGTGCATCGGGCATACTCCCCTCTTCTGTTCTCGATTATATACGATATGGTGAGCGTCATGGTGTTCACAAGTCCTACAAATGTAGAGTTCGGTCGCCGTGGTATGTAGTCCCTCATGTCTATTCTTGCGATGGCTTGTTGACCTATATGAGCGGAAAACGTGCAAAACTGGTTTCCAATACAGCCGATGTCGTGGCGCCCAACACACTCCTCATAGTTCGCCTGAAAGAGAATGCAGAAGTGTCGATGAACGAACTTGCAGTATCTTGGATAACTAGTTTGACATTATTGAGTACTGAGATCGAAGGGCATAGCATGGGTGGAGGCATGTTGAAGCTTGAGCCTGGCGAGGCTCAAAAGACCTTCATTGCGATCCCTGACATGTCTTCAAAAACGATGAGCTCTCTAGTCCGTGAGGTTGACGAGCTCCTTCGAAGTAAGAACATGGATGAGGCAACAACACTGGTTGACACCATCATACTGCAGAACCACCTTGGGCTGTCTGCCGCTGACATCGAGCTACTGCGAAAAGGTGCTCTAATGCTGCGTGGTAGGCGGTACAATCGATAGTTTACCCAAACCTCTCATCATACATCTTAGCCATCTGAATAATGGCTCTTTGGTACTTGACATGATCATACTCTGAGGTAAAGAATTTGGGAGTTGTAATGCGTGCCTTTTTGATATTGTCTATGTCCATGAACTGGATGATTATGCAATCGTAACCACCAGATTTGTTTTCTTCTTTCTTTTGAACCTCGCTTGCAGAAAGTATGAAACCTCTTCTATCACACCCGGGCCAACGATTGCTATACTGTATGCTCGGGTGTTTCCACATAAACAGCGCGACGATATTCATCGGCAAATGACCATCCTTTGGAAATCGAGCAAGAATGAAGCATTTCTTTGTGAGATGAACTACTAATCGGGAACTCTGTTTCTTCAACTATCAGATTGTCTTATAGCGCCATCTCAGGCTGTAAATTCATATGTCCCACATAGAGTTCTACAACTATGGATAATTTGACAATAAGTCCCGATGTGCTCAAAGATGGCACGCTCACAGTCAAGGAAGTGCCTGATGATATAAAAAATTGCACTTTCTCACAGATATACATTGATGAAAAACTTGTAGAACAAGTCGTAGACATTGCTCCGAATATCGAGAATATCTCCTCTTTCTACATTAAGAATGAATTCATTGACACTAGTTTGTTCAGCAAATTTGACAACCTTCGGGGGTTCTCAGTGAGCAGAGCTCAGAACATGCAGGCAATCGATTTAGAAGGACTTTGCAAGCTCCCGACTTTTGAGAGGTTGAATCTTCAAGTTCGTGGTTCACAGATGAACTCGGTGGATTTGAGCCCGTTGAGGCGGAGTGCGAGTATTAAGAACATCGAGGTAGAGGGCCCTATAGAGTCCATCATTTTAGACGGACTGTCAGAGTGTCCCTCGCTAGAGCGACTCTTCATCAACACAGTGACACATTATCAATTTGATCTCACGCCATTGTCAGGTTCAAGGTCACTGCGAACATTGTTCTTAGGGGATTTGCTTCATCCGATGCATATGCTTGGTAGTATCGTCAAAAACAGAACTCCTGTCACATTACCTCAGTGTGAGAACCTTGAACGTTTGACAGTCGCAGGATGTGCTGACGTGAGAAAGTTGGATCTGACTCCTCTTTCACAGTGCCCATTGGAATATCTTGACCTTCACGGGAATAGCCTTTCATCCATCGATCTTTCTCCTCTATCCGAACTGACGACATTGGAGAATCTACAGTTGGATGGCAATAGGCTTGAATCCATCGATCTTTCTCCTCTATCCGAACTGACGACATTGAAAAATCTACGGCTGGAGGACAATATGCTTGATGAATTGGATCTCACTCCTCTAATGAACTGCAAAGAGTTCCAATACCTGACCGTGGATGCACATGTGAACATTCGGATTGCAGAAAAGTATCGATCCACGGTCATGGATAAAACATGGCCGTTGAGGGAGCGGTTGAAGGATGTTCAAGTGGTCTTCTATTAACTACCATGACGCAGGACATTAGGACAAATTTATCCAGGTGCTGGGGAAAATCACTGCCATCACACCGGTGGTAGGTGAACCTGTAGTCCTCCGGTTCGTCTGTCGTCATTGCAAAGAACCGATTTACGAAGCACAAAAAGACCCAGTAAAAAAACTCTATCCACTACAGTGTCCCGTATGTTACTTCAAAAAGTTCCATATCGACGAGAAAGGACACGAGAGCAGGGACATGCAGGAGATACTCGTCCAAACGGGACAGGACGACTTAGGACATGAACAGGATAACTGTGGACTCGTCTTCGGTAACGAAGGGGATTTTCCAGACTGGCTGTGGGAACCAAAAGTACCACAAAACCTCGACAAAACCCATAGGATACGAGGGAATGTCGCCCCCTTCTTCAAAATAGGTACTGCTTCGCATTGGCAGCGCCACCGTACTACAGAAGTCCATACTGATTCGTTCCAACGCAACCTGATACAGGCGTGGAGCGATATGCGCGTGTTCACATCCCAACTACAAACACCCCCTGCGATCATTAATAGGGCATTACACATATATCGCCTGGCAGCCAGACAGGGGGTACACAGGGGTATGTCCATCCTACAAAGCATAATAGCTTCGTTGTTTATTGGTTATAGGACCAGTCGTATTTACATCCCCCTCACAGAGTTGCCAACGAGTGGTGCCTGTCCGTTGGCAACTGTCGGGGACGAGTGCTTGTCTTTATAAGAGCTTTCAAAGAAAGATTGATGATACACGATGCTTCCTTTCGACAAGTCCGACCCCTATTCTGCAGCGTACGCGTTCTACAAGGACATCTGTACTATGCTGGTGCCCAAGGACTACCTTGGCAACGCCTTGAAGGCACTCCAGAGGATCAATTACCACACCTACAACGGACACACCCTCCAAGAACATATGGGGGGACAAAGAGACTCCTTCGCCCCACGGTCTCTACTCAGGAAAGGAGCAGCCATATCCCTGTCCGACGTGCCCGTACTGAAGGAAGCAAACATCAGGGTGTTGCACCACGCTGTAATGAGCATCGATGATACCCGGTTCAGGACCGCAGAACTATACGACCGCGGCGAGTACACCATGGGGTTGCTTGCGAGGCAAGGGGACACGTACGACAACGAACTCCTCCAACAGGTGATGGTGGTCATGTCCGCCTTCGAGGCCCTCGGGGACGTCCTTGTTGAGGAACGGAAAGGCTTCGAGGAGGTCATCTCCTATGCCCGTCAGGTCAGGAGCAGTTCCTCGGGTAGAACCCTGCTCCTAGCACTAAGAGGTCTTGTACACCTGTGGAATGAACAGAAAAAAGAGTGCCTTGCCGAGATGTCGGCTGCGAAGCACTATATGTCGGACCTTGACCCGACATGGAACGGCAGGGTGCTGTCGATCTTGCCCCACTCCTACGACAAGAAAACGATAGACTCGCAGGAGGCACGTCATGTATGCGTGGGCACCTACCGCCCCCTCATAGTCCGCAGTATCGAACGCTTCAGGGGGAGGCATCCCTTCGACCTTGACATCCTGTCTGGATGTACCCAGATCATGACTCTTGACCTGATGGGTGTTGTGCTGCACAACGTACCGTCCCTCGCCCAGCACAAAAACCTCGAAGTGCTGGTCGTGGACGAGTGCGGACTGGACGGGGACAAACTCGTGCCCTCAGAGGGGACGTTCCCTCACCTGACACAGTTCGCCTACGGGTGTGATGTCCCAGTCTTCGACCCACATGCCTTCATGCGTGCATCCAACATCAACCGTCTGTCCCTGTCCGGCAAGGCTGGACTTGACTGGGTATGGTTCCTGACTGTGGACGACTGCGCGGGAGTGCGGGAACTTCACTATGCCCCCACGTCAGAAAAGTCCCTGTTCCCCCTGGTAAAGTTCAAGTCGTTGGAACGCCTCTACCTTGACCTGAGTGACTTCAGAGGGGCGTCCCCAGTCCAGTTGGATCACGTGGGCGGTGCCACGCTCAGGCACGTGTACCTCCATAGTGACAAGAACCCAGACCCGAAACGCCCGGTGCCTGTGGTGGTGTCCCCCCTCATGCAGGACGCACCTGACTGTACTATAACCTTCGGGCGGGGCGTGTCCCTGATGGTGGACCCATACGTAGACCTCTCAAGGTGCCTGTTCGAAGAGGAAGCCATCACGTTCTTAGCGTGACAGGCCTATCGGTTTTCAGGAGGCGGGGTAGGAGGATCATCATTTGGATGTAATGAGCATATACAATCTATATGACATTAATCGAGCTACTAGGACTTGCAAAGACAAACAGAATATGCAATGAAATGAAATGGCTTGTATTGCATGACCATGTGTACTATCACATCCCGATGATCGGAGTTCGTATTTTGTCAAAGGTTATGATAAAATGACATATGTCCCCGCCCTTTTGCTGTTTCTGTTTGATTCCGGAGTATCTCCGGAAGATAGTTTCCGTATTAGCCTTATCCTAGGATAGATGAACCATTGCAGGCCGATAGTGGGGACTTTCTTTCGAACGGCTGTTACCAATACCCCCCATCTTTACGCCTTTTTAATCCTCGCGTCCTGACCATATCCAGGGTGAACTCTTTCAGTTCCTCTATCGTGTCCAAATCATCGAACAAGATGACGCCTTCTAGCAATGCATCAAGGAGCACAGTGTTCATTCTTTCTATCTCTTCCTTGGTCGATGCCAAGTCAATGACAAAGAGGTCTACACTGTATCCCCTTGCCCAGTAACGTAATGAGTCAGCGTTGTCCACATTATCATGTAGCACAAGCACATCAAAATCACTTATCCAGTGAGAGTCCTGACGCGCTCTTGAGCCAAAGAGGAGTGCGCTCCCGCGTTCTATCAGACGGTCTCTTAGCAGGCTCACGAAGTCATCGAAGTCTTTTGTTTTCCTTTCATTTGCCTTTCGAAGACTCCGTATGAATTTTGGTAAGGAAATCGAGGGTCACCTCCATGCACTTGATGGCTTCAATTGCCTCCTCGTGGTCATATTCTGTCACGCGAGCATCAGGATAGCGGGCCTGAATGTAATGTTCTGCAAGACTTTTCACACAGTCCTTGACATCGGGAGGACTTTCTATACCTGCTTCGTTAAGGGCCGCTAACAGTTCAGGGAGCGAATGCGTGTATGGCCGAACTCCTACAAGTTCGATCAGGAATCCTTTAAGAAAGAATTCTACTGCCTGTTGAGCTGAGAATCCGGCAAAGTCGAATCTTTTCTTTTCAATTGACTCGAGGGCAATATCTCTATACATCTGTGCTTTGCCAAACCCCCTTTCAGCATTCAACATTTCCACCTTCAATCCTTTTCACTGGGTAGAACCATATGTACTTGCTTGTTGGATAGTGCAGTCTTTCTGATCGAGTTCTTATCACTTGTATGCATTTACTTTGAATACCGATCCAACTCCTAAATGAGAATTGAAGCGTTGTCAAAGGCGTATTGGAACGAGCTCATCTGGGTTGGCGAGCTTGCCACGACCACCACATGCCCGACAGAGCAATCATTCATGGAATGTTGATACACTGCCTTTGCTATCTCCTCTGCTACCTCCCAACTGGGCACTCTGGAGACTTCAAGCCCCATCGTGTAGATCCCTACTTCTTTCGCATTGCTTTCCTCTGCCTTCGACAGTGCCTGACAGACCGCCTGATTGATAGCCTGTCGTCTATCCTGGTCAAGCATTGTGATTGCCGGCCAATACTCGATATGTTCAGCATTGGAGGCTTCTTGGACTGAGATCTTGAATCCGCCATCTATTCCTCCAGCATGCATGCCCAACGGGATGTTCCTAGACTTCACGACGAGCCCCATCCCAGAATCGTCGACAGGACCTATCCTGAGTGTCACCCGAAGGTTGCCGAATTCCCATTCCCATTTGCTCATAACCATCCCTCACCGTTCTCTCTTATGACTCGACATCCTGAATATACCTGCGTAGATTATGTACATACACCCGAAAAAAGATTGCTACACATCACAATGCTTTTGTTCCTGCGTTCTCTGGGACATCTGGCGAGGCATCCTGAACGACATCACAGACAAGGAATATGAACTGCTAGTTTCCAAGTTCGGCATTCCTCTCAAGTTTCATTTTGCAGCTGACTTCTTGGATTTCGAGTGTGACCTCGTCCGTAGGTCTTCCCTGAAAGGACGACAACACGATATTACTTGTTTCATTCCCAAGGACGGAGGTTATGTCACTATCCAGAAGCACGCCTATTCGAGGACTGGCATCTATCGTGCGCCATCGGGAGGTGCGAAGGATGGTGAGCCGATCGAAGAGGCTGCCAAGAGAGAGATGAAAGAAGAAACAGGGCTGGACATCGAGCTTGACCGCTTCGTACTTGACCTCACACTTGACGTTCGGTGTGCCGAGGGTATCATCCCATGGCGCTCTCTTGTCTTTCTGGCGCGTGAGGTCGGTGGTGAGATGAAGCCTATCGACACGTACGAGATCTTTGATGTGAAAGTGTCATCGAGGGAGGAGCTGCTCGGCGACATCTCGACCCTCATGAAGCATTCAGGCTGGGGAGGGTTCCTCTATAGGGCTTTCCTCACCGAGAAGTTCTTTGAGGCGATTGACAGCTCTCACAAATGAGCTAGCATTCTGATTACTGTTCTTACACGACAGTTTTCCAGTCCGAAAGAAAATGAGGAGATGACCGCAAACAGTGTTACGGCCATCCAATGTTCCATTAAGGAACTATAGCGAGTTCGAGCTTCTTCACGAGCTCCTTGTAACGATTCCTGATAGTGACTTCAGTGACCCCAGCAGTCCTAGCAATTGCTCGCTGTGTGACTCGTTGATCCGTGATGATTGCCGCAATGTAGATAGATGCTGCTGCAAGACCCCGGGGGTCTCTCCCGGACACAAGGTTCCGGACCTCCTTGGCTCGCTCGATGATTTCAAGGGTCATCTTCTGTACCACCGGTGGAAGGCCTAGGTCTGAGATGAACCTTGAAACGTAGTTCTCCGGGCCAGGGATAGGCATTCGCAGTTTCATCTTGGTCGCTAGCATCCGATAGTGTGCACCAATCTTCTTCTTAGAAACTGGTGAGAACTTGGCAATCTCTTCAAGAGAGCGCGGTGATTTCCTCAGTCTGCAAGCCGCATAGATTGATGCTGCGACAGTCGCGTCGATTGAACGGATCTTGGCTCTCAGTCCGACGATGAGCTTCCTATAAAGCATCGCTGATAGCTCCTTTATACCCTTAGAGAGTCCTAGCTGCGATGCTAGTCTGTCCATTTCGGTCATTGCCTGGGCAAGATTCCGGTCGAGCGAACCGTGGACTCGAGTCCTGATATGCAACGTCCTCAGGCGGTATATCTGAGCGCGTTGTTTCGAAGTAAAGCGACGCCCTTGTGAGTCATGGTCGCGCCAATCGATGACAGTGGAAAGTCCCTTGTCATGGCGGGCAAAGTTGGTTGGTGCTCCTGTTCGAGAACGTGCGTCTTTCTCATCACTGGTGAAGGCTCTCCATTCTGGACCAGAATCGATGCGATGGTCACTTAGGATCAGACCGCATGTCGCGCAGATAATTTCCCCCTTCTCGTTGTCACGGATGATCTCAGTCCCACCACATTCAGAGCAGGCTTTGATGTGCCCCTCCAGAATGTTGTTGGTGTTCCTTCTCTTCCGTGAGTGCTTCATTCCTATTCCAAGTGTAGATACCATATTGTTTAGATCTCTCTCCTATGTAGTGCGATCACATGTCGCGTGCGTTGATTCGTGGGTTGTGATGATCACCTACTAGGATATCTCCTAGGGAGCCATCGTGATGTTGAGTTTGTTCACGAGCTCCTTGTATCGGTTGCGAACTGTTACCTCTGTGACTCCCGCAGCCATGGCAATATCTCGCTGGGTCACCCTGTGATCAGTGAGGATTGACGCGATGTATATCGCTGCTGCAGCCAGCCCTCGCGGGTCACGGCCAGTCACAAGTGTTCGGTTCTCCTTTGCCAGCGTCAGAATCTCCAGCACCTTCTGTTGTACCTCTCCAGGAAGTCCAAGCTGTGTGATGAATCTCGGAACATAGTTCGCAGGATCCGAGATGGGCATCCTGAGCTTGAGCTTCTCCACGAGAAGCCGGTAGTGCTGACCAATCTTCTTCTTGGTGACGCGTGAGTGTCGAGCGATCTCCTCAAGCGACCTTGGTGACTCCCTCAGCCGACACGCCGCATATATCGCAGCTCCGACCATCGCATCTATCGACCTGCTCCGTGCAAGTCTTCGGATGATGAGCTTCCTGTACAGGAGAGCTGCAAGCTCCTTGATGCTTTTCGTGAGTCCCAGCTGTGAGGACAGCCTCTCGAGCTCAGACATCGCCTGTGCCAGATTCCTATCGACAGAGGAGTGGACTCTGGTTCGAATCTGCCATTTGCGAAGCCTGTAGATCTCCGAACGCTTCTTAGCGGAGAACTTCTTTCCAGATGAATCATGGTCGCGCCAGTCAATCATAGTTGACAAGCCTTTGTCATGGATTGCATAGTTTGTCGGGGCACCCGCTCTTGACCGAGCATCCTTCTCGTCAGAGGTGAATGCCCTCCATTCGGGCCCGGTGTCGATCCTGTGGTCGCTCAAAACGAGTCCGCAGGTGGCGCAGATCCTTTCACCTTTTTCAAGGTCTTGAACAACATCAGTACCACCACATTCTGGACACCTGAACTCCTCTTGATCTCGCGCGTGTCTTTCTGCACGCTTCTTCCGGTCTGTTCGTGAGGACATTTCATATCACCCCATATATATAGAGCAGGTCGGGGAGTGGTCTATGAAGTCAACTTTGGTGTGAAACAAAGAGAGTAGAAGGTGGTGCTTCTCTATCGTCTATCGCCCCGTTGTATCCGCTACATTTATATCAAAAGGCACAGCCTTTCGCAATACTTATATAGAAAAACTAATATATAAACCTTTCGGCTCTACTATCAACTAGCATTGTTCTGTTGGCGCGGTTCTTGATTTGGATAGTTTTGTATTTAAGTTTTCTGTCTGAGGGGGGCTCTGTGGAACAAGTCCATTATCCGATAGTTGGAGTGGCAATTTTCAAGTCAACTTCCTTCAGGGTCTTAGATTTTTAACATTATTCAAGGTTCGAATGTGATCTTCCAGTGAAATCAACCCTAATTACAGCAATACTTGAAGAAATGACTGTGTATGAAATTGAAAAGACGCTGGATGATTTAGGACTGTCTTATGAGAGAGGTGGCGATAGGGAGTATCCGGATCTCACGATTTCTGGTGCGGATTTTGGAAATGAATTGGTCGCATTTGATATAAAAACTTGTAGACTGAAAGGCGTGAATAGCATATCAGGTTTTACGCTGGGTAGTCGTGCGGGATACTTCAGGAATCCAGATGTTAAAATGCGAGGCTGCAAAAGACCATACAACGAGTTCACAAGGCATGTGATTGTTGGTTTGATATACAAGTGGGAACCAGCTGAATCAAGTGTAAATATGGTCGATATTAGATATGTCGTGGTTGCTGAGAAATGGAGGCTCGCATCGAAATCGACTGGCACAGGAACGACAAAACACATAGGTTCTGTAAGAGATTTAGATCGAATCCTACGAAAAGAAGGGGATTTTCAGTCGATTGACGACTTTGAATATTACTGGAGAAACTATGATTGAAAGAAAAACATCTAGAATGCCTTTTTAATCAGGATTTGGACAAGTCTAATAGCCCACATCTTTTGATCTAATTCATGGGACATTTTCTTTTGAAATAGATAATAATTATGTGATATGATCAATTTCACACTCTGACTTTCCTTCACATTATTCGAACCATTACAGGGCCGTCAGAAAGTGTGTTTCACAATAAATTCCATTTTGACATCGAGCAAGATAATTCTACAAACACCATTACTGTTGTGCATAACGTCTACCCCGGTCGGTCACGTAATATGCCTGCCCCCAGATATCGCTAGTACAGCCACTTTCTGATATGGGACAGCTTGCGCACTTTGGTTGTTCGACAGGCTCGCACTCTGAGACCTTCAGCATACCTCTCTTGACAAGAAGACGAAGCATGTCATCGAGGGTTTCTGGCTGCACGCCTATCTTTTCTGCTATCTGTTTCTTGCTGGTCAACCCGTCTGACAACATGCACTGGAGTATCTCTTTTAGCATTCAACTACCTCCTATAGATGCAGGGAATATCCCCTTATCACCACCAAGCCGGTTGGTTGTCTTTAGTATCCAGAATGCAACTGCGACTAGGAAGAAGAGCCACACCGCTGGGGTGATATCTGAAATGACGTTCCACTCTGTCCAATCTTCAAGTCCAAGAACCCAACCCAACGCGTTTGAGATAAGAACCAATGTTTGGAGCGCGAAAAGGATGGCAGCCAGAATGGTCGCCACGAGCGTGAATGCGTAACCTTCTTCATCACGCCTCTTGAGCATCGGGGTTCCAGCTAGAAAGACGATACCTGTGATAAGTAGCATGAGAGGCGACATGATGTCTTTGGGACGGAAGGGGAAAATGGATATCCCCAGTGCACTCAAGATATCTGTGATACCGATTGTCAGGTAAAGCGTTCCAAACAGCACATTGTAGAGGAATGGCCACCTCGGAAGAGTATCGTCATCAGCCAAAGAGGAACCCTCCTACTAATACAACTACCAGAGCCCCAATATATGCGAGGATCACTTGGTATCCCAGAGAGAACAGGGTCCATTTCCACGATCCTGTTTCCTTCTTTATGGTTCCAAGAGTAGCAATGCATGGTGTATACAACAAGACGAAGACCATTAGGGCAAGTGCCTGAACGGGTCCAAGCAGCAGAGCCAGACTCGCTCCGACAGCGGACTCACCCTGAACGGAGAATATGATCCCAAGAGATTCGACCACGACCTCTTTTGCAAGAAGCCCGAAAAGAAGTGCCGCGACCACCTGCCACGGGAACCCTAGAGGCTCAAAGATTGGAGTTATCAGGCTCGCAAACATTGCGACATAGGACTCTCCGACTGGAACACCGAATCCTGCGGGGCCCGTATTTGCGGTAAACCAGAGGATTATGGCGCCGCCGAGTAGATAGGTGCCTGCTTTCCTGAGAAAGAGAAAGCCTCGCTCCCATGCATGGGTCAGGGTCCCGTGCAGTGTGGGGATCTGGTACATTGGGAGTTCCATCAGCAGGGGAGATGTCTTCTCTTTGAATATCGTGTTCTTGAATATCAGGGACATCAGGACTGCCATCACGATGCCAAGGATATACATCAGGAATATCATTGTGCCAGCATAGTCTGGAAAGAACACCCCTGCGATGAGGACATAGACCGGAAGCCGTGCAGCACAGGACATCAAAGGAGTGACAAGAATGGTCGCTAGCCGGTTGGACTGCCCATCAACTGTCCTTGACGCCATGATAGCAGGCACACTGCACCCGAAGCCGAGTAGCAACGGGATGAATGACCTACCGTGGAGACCCATCTTCATCATGATCCTGTCCATGACGAATGCAGCTCGTGCCAGATACCCGCTGTCCTCCAGCATGGAGATGGCAATATACATGAAAAGGATTGGTGGAAGGAACACGAGGATGAACCCAACACCTCCAATGATCCCTTCAGTCAGCAGGGATGCAAGCCATGGAATCGGGATTTGCTCCGTGAAGCCTGAAAGCCAGATAAGCGATACTTCGATCATTGCCATGAAGACCTCGCTTACCTGAAACGTGAAATGAAACATTGCCCAGACGATGAGAAGGAAGATTGGTAATCCGAGATACTTGTGCAAGAATACCTTGTCCAAGGTATCGCTCACCACCCATTTCCTTTTCCCGGGCTGGTAGACCTGACATAGTATCTCACTAATGACCTCATATCTCTCATCGGCAAGCATCAGTTGCGATTCGTAAAAGATCTCATCATCGAACTCCTTTTCCAGTGAGAGTCCATGTCCGTTCATCTGAGTACCTCCATGACCTTTCTCCGCAAGTTTGGAGTGTTGACGAACCCCATGACCTCTTCATCGCCTTCCAGTATTTTCAAGGCAAGCCATCGAGGAGGGAATCGGTCAAAAAGATCCTTTCGTGATTCCAAGACTTTCACGAGCATCTTCAGTTTTCGCTCTATCTCAGGCTTGTACTTGATAGACGGCGGTTTCAGTTTCTCGAATTCCCCATGATGGTGGTGACGGGGATGGTAATGCAAGTGGTCTTTACCATTGATATCACCCGCTAAATGCTCGCTGGGAATCCGCTCTCCATCCTCTAGGAGATGTGTGTGTTCTGGCACTACATCCAAGATTGCCTGTTTCAGCTCGTCCATCCCCTCTTTCTTGGTAGCAGTAGTCATAATGACCGGTGCTCCTAGTAACTCTGACAACTTGCCTATATCGATGGTATCACCTCTTGCCCGAACCACATCGTACATGTTGAGGACTATCACAAGGTTGACCTGTAATTCGACAAGCTGCAATGTCAGGTAGAGATTCCTCTCCAACTGGCTTGCGTTCAGGATATCAACGACCACATCAGGGCGATGGTCGATAAGATACTCCCGTGCGACCTGCTCGTCATCCGACAATGCGCTCAGACTGTACACGCCCGGTAGGTCGATGATTTCGAAATCGTGGTCCTTGTATTCGAAGTTGCCACGTTTGACCTCGACCGTCTTTCCTGGCCAGTTTCCTGTATGTTGTTTCAGCCCTGTTAGATTATTGAAGACCACCGACTTGCCCACATTAGGGTTGCCGATAAGTGCCACTTTGATTGTCATTGTCCATCTACCACTCTCACTAGCATTTTCCGTGCTAATCCTTGTCCCAGTGCGACCCTTGTCCCTCTTACTTGTATTAGGACAGGGCCCTTTCACCCACCGTGTATGACCTTGAAAGAGCAGCCCGTCGTTATCCCGAGATCCAGTAACCTTCGCATGATTCGCCTTTTTGCCATCCTTCTTGGATGGAAAAAATGCCAGTCTGACTCTTCATCTGTGTGGACAAAGAGGTGTCCTCTTCTACGGTGCTTCCTCCCTCCTGTAGGATGCTCACGGTCACCTGCGACGACATCAACCAGTTTGCATTCCTTACCAGCGGGTATCTCTGAAAGGACAGAAACTCCTTCAGCATGATGTTTTCCAGCTGTGTCGTCAGTATCCATATGCGACCCTCTGAGCTGTCAGTATCTAATGTTAGTCAACTCTAACTTTCATGGTGTGAATATAAGAGTATTGTATCGAACATCCATGCGGGCTCCACCAAAACGGTTACATAGAATCTAGTACCCTATTTAGGTTGGAGAAGACGATGTCCTATCACAAGACACCGCTCAAATACGGAAGCCACGTTGTTGACGAGTTCATTCCGACCAGTTTCGAGAATGTGACCGTTTTGTAGATTGGAGAATTCATTCCGGACTTCACTGACATCAAGAGCAAGTTGGATGAGGTGCTTGCCAACCCAATTGGTTCTAAGCCATTCGATGACTTGGTCAAGGAAGTGTATGTTCCGGGCAAGCCAGTGATGATTATCGTGGATGACAATACCCGTCCAAACATACACACGAGGGCACTATTCCCCCACATGACAGAGAGGTTGCAATCTCTCGGAGTACCACGGGATGATATCAGGATTATCATTGCCAGCGGATCCCACAAGCCACCTAGCGATGATGCAATTGAAACGAGGATCCTTGGTTCAGAACTTTACGCCGAATGGAAAGACAATGTGCTCATCCATGACTGCGACTCTGGCAACAAGCTTCTCGGGAAGACGAACAGAGGAACCCCCATCTATATTGATGAACGGGTTATGGAATCGTGTCTGGTCTTACCACTCTCAGACAGTGAATACCATTACTTTGCAGGCCAAGCTGGGACTGTCAAACTATTCTGTCCTGGTGTTGCTGGAAGAGAAACCATCCGCGTCAATCATCCAAGAATGTTCGATTTGGAACGCGGGTTCGTGGAAGGATGTCGGCTTGGCAATTGTAACGGAAACCCTGTCATAGAGGATATGATTGAGATTTCCACAAAGATTGGCGAGCACCTCCCGATGTTCTGCGTGGATACCATCGTGCATCACGGAGAGATTGTGTACCTACAGGCTGGAGACCTTATTGCATGTCACAAAGCCGCTGCTGAACCACTAAAACGGTTAAGGGTTGTGGATGTAGACGAGCCTGGTGACCTCGTCTTCGTTTCTGTTGGCGAGCTAGGACTGAACCTATACCAGGCAGGAAAGGGAATCCATGCTGCGTGGAATGCAGTCCGTCACGACCGCAAGGGCTGGATAGTCTTGCTGGCTCCCTGTCAGGATGGTATTGGAAGCGATGCCTACGCCAACGCCATGCAGGCTGCAAAAGACCTTGAAGTGCGGGATGCCTTGCGCTATGTCATTGAAACATATGGCTCTGAGCAGACGTTCAAGATCGGGAATCAGAAACCCCCTGACTTGTTCCGGATACTACTTGATGTGGCAGAAGGGAACATCAAGGTGGTGACACAGCTGGATCCTGACGAGCTGCGGAATGTCTATCGAATGGAGGCATGCAACCCGAACTCTCCCGATGACAGCCAGCGCCTGCTTCGTGAGCTGGTCGAGAGGTTCACAAAAGAAACTGGGATAGAGAACCCACGAATCTACGTGTTGGATGACCCTGGTCTTCTTATCAATGTCAAGAACCAGATCCACTGAAGTTCCAGTGTGTCCAACAATAGACACAATACAGGAAGCTTGAATACGTCCGCCACTAGTATCTAATTCATCGATGCAATGTGTTGAGTATCGCCACTCAGATATGGATCATTTCTTTCAGGATATATGCAGTTATCGTGACCGTTCATTGTTTCTTGCGCACATGTGTGCACCAGAGTGTTGTGCTCCCATTGAACGGCAATCGAGTGACTCTGTGAGGTCAGAAACGTGTCAGGGAAACCACAAGTCTTAGTACCTCGTCCACACTGCTGTACTATCGCGAGTGCTCGGGTTCTTTCTACGAGTTTCTGTTGACGCCATAAAAGCTGCTCTGGCTATCACAAAGGCAACAAGGGTAATCTTTATCATGTTGGGATTGGTATTCACAGGCATCTTCTTCCCACATTTCTATACCTATAGGACTTGAGGTGAGATGCAAGTCCAGCCTGATTTTACGCTGTTCAACCTCATTGTGATACTGGGAGTCGTTTTCCTATTCCTAGGAATCGAAGTTACTGATAAGACAACTGAGTTCATAGAAGGGACAGAATCCGGTGCCTTTGCGAAGAGGATGGGATCCATGTGTCGCGAGTCGAGAGCTAAGTGGTACACCTTTTGGCTTGGTTCCATTACCGTAGCGAGGTTTTTGTTTTCTATTGCAGGGTATTTGGTTCATCAGATGTTTTTGTTCAAATACCCCGATTTGATTGCAGAGCGTGCTGTGGTTTTTGCTAGTCTGTTTCTGCTTTGCCCTTTTGCCATTTGGGGCAAGTTAAGGGATATTTCCGGAATCATCTAAGAACTATGGATCTGCTCTCTCACATCTCCAAAAACATTCATCAAATGCTCCTAATTGGCAGATAGGCTTAGAATTTCTGTTTACAGGTGTATTACTCCTATGGCGCGGCTCCGGAACAAATTCAATAACTTCAGCGATCGTTGAGAAGTGTCCTCTGACCAAGAAAGCAGGACAAATGTTTGGAGAAGTATGGGGTTATCGGCATTTAGAGATAAATGGCAGGCAGTCCAAGCAAGAACGCATTATGGACTTACAATTCTCAATGTTATCTTATGTGTGGTTAGCTTCACCATCGCCGCTATCTTTGCTGGAGTGTTCAACTAATTTGAAGAAACGGAATCGAAATCCGACCCTTTATTATCAGAGGATTGAATGGCATGAAATTGAAGGGTGAGATTTATGATTGAGAAACTGGGAATCGAGATCGAGGCCCAAGTGGGACTGCCGATTGACCTCCGAGTCCTAAATCAAGCACCTCTCTTCTTCAAGTATGAAGTCATCAAAGGTAAGCTCCTGATCAGCAAGGACGAGGAATTCAGATATGGGTTCATTGAAAGAGTGGTACTGAAGTATCTTGACTTCAAGCCGATAGAGGAACGGTTGGTCAACGATGTGCTTTCACCATAAATGAAGAGCAACACAGTTCTTGCTTTTCGGGGATTGATCCACAATTCTCCGAACTATGACCCGACAGCTTGTTAATGTCATTCGCCTATTGGTGGTTTGTGTCTTTCTGAAAAAATGTTGACGCCATTGATTCCGCGTTTGGCTTCCTCAATGGACACTCTTGCATCTGAAAGAAGCTCGCGTAGAAGTGAAAGGAAGTTGTCATCCAACGCGAAATCGTTGCTCTCAATCAGCTCCAGCACCGTGCCATGGTTCCAGTCAGCATCATTGTCAACAATCGAATGGATAGTTATGACCTGATTCCCTCTGGCATGCCCAAGAAGGATTCTGACATTCCCGTACTCGAGTTCTTTCACCTCGCCACCTGACAGGCTACAGGCAAAGGTCTGCATTGCTGACATGAATGATGAGAACAGGCCGGGATTGACCTTAAGGTTCTCGAATCCTATGGAGGCAAGTGGAATCCCTGCCTCATCAAAGACTATTATTCCTTTCATGTCAGTTGTCACCGGTCTCTTAGATCCCATCAGGCTGTGTCGAAATCCACTATCTCATTTGGTTACCAGTATTGAGCAATATCACATATTGTTTTGACCTTATGTTTTTAATGGGAATATACTTAATTCACCTTCCATGTAGGACCATCTTTTGTGTCTGCGACCTCTATCCCTATCTCTCCAAGCCTGTCCCTGATAAGGTCCGCCATGGCCCAATCTTTATTCTTTCTCGCCTGCTCTCTTATCTCTAGCAAAAGCTCAATGGTGGCACTCAGCTTCGCAGATGAGATGCCCGCATCCTGTCCGCCTTCTTCGGCTTGAAGGTCAATTCCCAGAATCATGAGGAACTCGGAAAGCACAGCAAGCGCCTCTCGAAGAACAGCCGTATTCCCGACCTTTGGCGTCAATGTGTTAGAAGCCTTGATGAAGGTGAAGACCTCTGCAAGTGCCCCAGGGGTATTGAAATCGTCATCCATCTCTTTTTCGAAGCCTTCCTGAAGTTTGTCAATCGCCTCTTTGAGCTTCTTGTCAGCTTCGGCTACTCGTCCACCACTTCTCTCAAGGATTAGGATTCTGCCTCGAATTGTATCCACAGCATTACGGATTCGTTCCAGACTCTGGATTGCTTGGTTGATTGCCTTGGCATTGTAATCCAGTGGTTGGCGATACTGACCCGAGATCAGGTACAGCCTCACAGCTTGGTGTTCATAGTTGTCTAGAACCTCTCTAGCTGTGAAGAAGTTGCCTTCGGACTTTGACATCTTCTCGGAGTCTATCGTCAGGAATCCGTTGTGTAACCAGTACTTCACAGGGGTTTCGACATCGTATGCTGATGCTGACTGGGCAATCTCGTTTTCGTGATGTGGGAACGTAAGATCCTGCCCGCCGCCATGGATATCGAATGGCAGTCCGAGATAGTACTTGCCCATCACCGAACACTCTGCATGCCAACCAGGCCTACCTTTTCCCCATGGGCTATCCCATGAGGGTTCTCCTGGCTTCTCTGCTTTCCACAATGCTAAGTCGCGGGGATCCTGTTTCCGCTCGTCAATATCAACACGAGCACCAGCCTCAAGATCCTCGCTGGCAAGCTTGGCAAGCACCCCATAGGATTTCCATTCGCTGACATCAAAATAGACATCGCCATCCACCACATAGCCGTACCCTTTCTCGATGATTCTTTGCACCATGTCTATGATGTCGTCAATATGCTCTGTTGCTCTGGGGTTCACTGTTGCAGGCTTGAGGTTCAACTGCCTTGCGATGACCAGATACTCGGCGATATACTTGCTAGCCAGTTCTTGGACACTGATCCCTTCTTCGTTGGCACGGTTGATCATCTTATCATCGATGTCGGTGAAGTTAGTCACATAGAACACTCGGTATCCCTTGTACTCGAGGTATCTCCTGATAGTGTCGAATACCGCAAATGATCTGGCATTCCCGATGTGCGGGTAGTCATAGACCGTCGGACCACACACGTACATCCGTACTTGGTTCTCGACAAGTGGCACGAATTCTTCCTTCGAGCGGGAAAGAGTGTTGTATACCTTCAGCATAATGGGTTCCCCTGACTGTGTAGTGCAGGCTCAGAATAAAAAAAAGCCTGTAAATATTGCCTTCGATATAGGATGTAGAACAGAAAATAAGAGCTTGGATAGGAACTCTCGTAGTGACTCCCGTAGCCTCTTAAGGAAATAATCCATCGAACAGGCGAGGCGGAAGGATGCAAGACCCAAAGGATGTCATTGAGCGAGCAGAGGAACTCTGTGTCTTGTGCGAGGAGGACAAAGCAGAGCAACTCGTCCGGAGAGCTCTGGAAGACGCTTCTGCGAACCTTGACCTGCGAACCGAGCTTGCCATCATTCTCTCTAGAAAGGGACATGATAGCAAGGCAGAGGTTATGCTCCGTGACATTATCGCAAGAAACCCTTGTCATGAGAGAGCGGTTTCTTCACTCGGAAGGATGCTCGACAACTCGTTGCGGGTCGATGAGGCAGAAGCCCTCTTTACGGAGTTCCTGAGGAATTGTCCTCCGGGTCACACAGTCCTTGATGATCTTTGCAGGCTGTGGTACGACGAAGGAAACACCGAGAAAGCATTGGGAGCCGCACGACAACATATCAAGGATTTCCCAAAAGAACGTCAGGCATACGACCCTCTTCTGTATTTGCTCCAACGGGTTGAAGATGATATTGCCTCTGGTCTCGTAGACAATCCTGCTGATAGCGATTTACTCACTGCTTTAGCGAGTTACTTCATTGAGCAGTACATTATCTTGAAACGATTGAAAACTTTAGCTGGTTCTACAACAGATACAGCACTCGTTGAAGATGTAGAAGAGGATCTTTCCCGCGTCATCTATGAAGTAAGGGATGTGCGGAAACGATTTGAACGCCTGAACTTGCCATTGCCGTCCTATTTACAGGAACCGATGAACGAGATTGAGCGTTCAAGCTAATGGCTATTGCCACTTGTATCCTGCAATCTCAAAGTCATCAGGTAGGTCTTCCTTGCTCAGATATATGATATCTTGCTGGGCTTCATTTGCCAGCCAGATGTGGATGTCCTTATCCTTTAGTGCCTCCAGCATGGTCGCTCTTGCATCTTGCTTTAAGCCCATGACCTTCAGGATGCTGGACTGGCTAACAATCCTGTCCAAGTTCTTCATGGCCGTTGCAACAATCCGGTCTTTGCTTCCTGGTTCCATGCCTAAGATTTGGTTATCTCGAAGAACTGCCTTGATTCTCATTGATGGCACCACGAAGAGTCCTTTCCTTTCGGATAAATAAGGATGTCCATTGCTGCTGTACCAGCTCCTATTTTCGTGGTATGACCTAAGCTCTCATATGTATCTGTATACCTATTTACTTGAGAGGTTGAACTCGTGAAAGCAACGGCAATAGGACATATTATTAAACCCGAGGATGGTGGAATTCACATCCAGATGAACCCCACATATTGGCCTGGGACATTGGAATTAGACAAGTTCTCACACATCATCGTCCTCTGGTGGATTACCGGTATGGACAATGATGAGGCTCGCATGCACCTCCAGAATTATCCACCTATTGAGGGTGCACCCCTGTCTGGCGTCTTTGCAAGTAGATCCCCTGGCCGTCCTACACCTATTGGCATGACGACGGTCAAGATAGTCAGCATAGATAGCGAGCTTCATAGAATATTCATTGACCAGATCGATGCGATTGATGGGACGCCGGTGGTAGACATCAAGCCGTATATCCCCTTCTCCGATAAGGTGGATAGGGCAAAAGTGCCAGACTGGCTCAAGAATAACGTCCCTCGCTATACTGATCATCCGCTCGATTGAGTCCAAGCCGGCCCTTGGCCTAGTTCCAGTTGGTGATTTGGCTGATGATTGAATACACAGAAGATGACCGTGGCCCAGTAGTCAAACTTCTTGAGTCACTCTCCCATGTCCAGAACATGGCATTGCAGTGGTTGGACATGGGGCTGGGTACAGTGTTCGTGGACTCACCATCCAGTCCGAACATCGTACTGTTCCGCTACAGAGTCATGAATTTCATTGCTGGTGACCCTAACTCTGCAAAGGCAAGGGAGGTAGTTCACGAAATCCCCCCGATGAGGCTTCTTATGGTGCCTAACACGCGATGGGAATCAGTCCTCAAGGAGGAATGGGGATCGTCGCTTCGCAAACAACGAAGAACGCGGATGAATCCAGACTCCCTAGATCTTTCAAGGATAATTGAATTGAAAGAAGCTCTGCCGTCCGAGTATGTCATTCGTCCACTTGACCTAGCGCTGCTTGAACAGTCTTCTCGAAGTCTGTTAGGTGACATCTTGCTCTTCTATAATTCATACGATGATTTCTTGAATCGTGGTTTTGGGTTCGGCGTCCTCCGCGATGGTAACTTGGTCAGTCTAGCTCGAACTTGCTTTCCCTTTCGAACACGTTTTGAGATCCAAGTCAACACCCTACCAAGGTTTCAAAGAAAAGGGTTGGCAACAAGCGCCAGCGCGATGCTAATCGAATCATCTCTCAGAAGTGGGTTGGTTCCAGACTGGGATGCTGCCAATGAGGAGTCGATTCATCTCGCGTTGAAGCTGGGATATTCAAATCCTCAGTCCTATCATGTGTTCTATAGAATCCTGATGTAGTACAGATGTACAACAGGAGCTATGTCAATTACCTTTCATACAGAACGGGCCGTGCTTTTGGATATATGATGCTACTAGGCTCAAGCAAGCCCTTTCTAAAGAGGCAATGTGGTTGTTTTTTAGTAGAACATGCTATCGTTGTTGCAAAACTTACATTCTTTAACCTTCATCTGCCAATTTAATAAGAACATTTAATCCAATACATACTGGGATAGGGGCTGTGGTTGCGGTGGTTGTCATCCTCCTTTTGGCGAAACGAAAGGTGGTTGCCATCGGCGGAGGCGCGTGGCTACCAGACAACCCATCTGTAACGAAACCAGATGCACTCAGCTCTACCGAGAAGAGAAAGAAGATCCCTGTAACGGACTTTTCTTATCTCTTTACTTTTCTATGTGGAACACTCTTGCTGTTTCCCACACCTCATTGAATCGGTTTCTGAGTTCGTCAGCAAGTTTCTTTTGCCAGATGTAGATTGCTGCTAAATATCTATCAGGATTCGTTGGGTTTCTTACCCACAGAATGACCTTCTCTTTATCAATGATATCAAAGCTTGTGGTAACAGCTTCTGTCACCCGAATTGGCACATGTTTTAACCGCTCCAAGTATGGCAGTGCATGTGGGAGTACATCATTCCTGATTATCTTTTCATCTCTAGCACCCACAAGTATTTTCATATCGACTCCTTTTTCCGCCAGTTCAGATTTGATCTCAAGAAAATGCAACATATCTGGTATGCACTCGTCACATCTTTTTGAATCGAGTTCGATACAGCAAAGCAGCTCTTTTTCCGCCTCTGCTATCCTGTGACCATTGCAGTTCAAGTCTTCCCCAATGCTGACGCTCCAGAAGAGGCTCTCATCCGGAGTTGTCTTCGAGAACACATTCAATTGCTCTTCTATCAGGATTGCCTTTTCCTTGAGCGTCTGCAATTCTTCAGTTTTTCTCTGGAGAAGCGTTTTTACTGCATTCCGTGGCTGAACTGGCATATATTTCAACGGCCGTGAATCTTGCTTGATGACCAGTCGTTTGTTCACAAGCGACCGCAGAACATCGTATATCCTCCCCGTGGGAACTTGTGACTTTGATGATAGGTTCCTCGCAGTGTCAAGCCCCGATGATAGTAAGGCAAGATAGACCTGCGCCTCATATTTGGTAAGTCCGAGGTCTTCCAGTGTTTCCATTTTTCAACTCTCAGTTGTGAAAATGTGAGTAATTTCCTTAAAAACACTAGGTTCATCCATAACTGTATGGTGAGGTGTTTCTGACTAGCAGAGTCTGGATCTAGAGTGCCTCCCAAGAGTCCACAAGGCGATATAGAATGACAGAAATATCAATCGACGAAAATTGTTTAGGTAGCAAGTGCAGACAGTGTGAGAAGGTCTGCGTTGGAAATGTATTCACCTTGGAAGGTGAAAGAACGGTTGTGACATCACCAGAAACATGTACAACATGTGGTCACTGTGTGGCAATCTGTCCACGAAATGCCATTATCCATGAATCATATCCTGACGAACTACCCGCTGCATCTGAAGCCATCGAATCAGAACGACTGATACATGATATGGCTTCGTTACGAAGCATAAGACGATTCAAGGAAACACGAATCCCCGAAGATACACTCCAGGCACTCATAAAGGCTGCCAGTCTTGCTCCAACAGCTCATAACAGGAGGGAGATGATCATTGAGGTCTATCAAGGTGAGAAACTCACCAGATTGGTAGACCAAGCCATTGATGCGGTCGAGTCCACAACAAGGCTAGTCGAACGGCCATTTATGGGTACGATTTCAAAACTTGCAAGAAAGAGAGACGCTTATGACACGGTCAAGAGGTTTCTGCCAGAGCTTCATAGGACAGTCAGCGATTGGCGAAATGATGGAAGGGATCGAATCTTCTTTAATGCGCCAGTAGTGATGCTGTTCTTGAATCCCGAAAGGGAGTTTGCCGAGGCTGATGCCTATCTTGCAATAGCCAATATCCGATTGTTGGCTCGCTCTCTCTCAATCGGGACTACGATGAGCGGATTCTTCATCAGAATTGCAGATCATAACAAGGAGATATCCGAATCCCTTGGCGTCCCTGATGGCTACGGACTAAGAGCTGCTCTTGCATTGGGTTATCCTAAACACGACTTCAGGAAGATCCCTCCGCGACCGATGCCTGCTATTAACTGGCACTAGTATCATTTGGCACATTGGGCAACGTGAACACTCCGAGCAGAAACAAAGTGGATCCGTGTTGGCTGAATGTGACCACCTTGAGGTCGTGGAAGCGCATCTCGTTCAGTCCGGATGAATAGAATCGTCCCACCCTGATGACAATGATACGAGAAACATTGTTCTCTCCCCTAATCGATGGATGTCGAACCGACAAAAGGATGAAACGCACCTGATGATTTCTTTTCCAACGTAAAGCCAACTCTTTTAACGGGGAAGTTTTGCGCTCAGTCCCAGTGGTCAACGATGAAACGGATACTTGTGACTGGCAGTTATGGGCAAATCGGAACTGAGCTTATCGGCGCTCTGAGGCAGAAATATGGTGGCGAGAATGTCATCGCCACAGGTAGGAAAAAGCCTCCCGCAGTCCTGAAGGAGGATGGTCCGTATCTCCAGCTCGATGTGATGGACACGAACCAGCTTCATGCGATGCTTGTCGATCAGGACATCGACATCATTATCCACAACGCCTCACTTCTGTCTGGTACGGGAGAGAAGAATCCACAACTCGCCTTTCACACAAATATAGTAGGAGCTTACAATGTGCTTGAGGCGACGAGGATACTTGGACTCGATCAAGTCATGATCCCGAGTTCTATTGCAGCCTTTGGCCCCAGCACACCGAAGGACAACACCCCCAACGATGTGATCATGCGCCCTACCACAGCGTATGGCGTTTCGAAGGTGTTCATCGAACTGTGGGGCGAGTACTATGTAAAGAGATATGGTCTTGATTTTCGTTCGCTGCGATACCCTGGCATCATCAGCTCCGAGGCTTTGCCAGGGGGTGGGACAACAGACTATGCCGTTGAGATATTCTACGAGGCACTGAAGAACAAACGGTACACTTCGTTTCTGGACAAGGGAACGTACCTGCCGATGATGTATATGCCTGATTGTATCAAGTGTACCATCGACCTCATCGAGGCGCCAGCAGAGAATCTTGTCCACCGGAGCTTCAACATCACGGCGATGTCCTTCGCACCAGAAGAGATTGCAGCCGAGATAAAGAAGCACATCCCTGAATTTGAGATCTCGTACGAACCGGATTTCAGACAGCAGATTGCTGAGAGTTGGCCAAAGTCTATTGATGATAGTGCTGCACGAGATGAATGGGGTTGGAAACCAGACTATGACCTTCCAGCAATGGTCAAGGATATGTTAGAGAGGCTTTCCAAGAAGCTCGGTGTAAGTTACTAAACCAGAGCAGACTCCATGGCAACGATGTTCCTCCAGTTGATGATTGCGTGTACTGAAATCTCATCGGAGGAACACTCACTATAAGAGTAGTAGGCTGCAACTATTACTGGATATCATTTGTTCGTATTCATTGATAGTGACACTCAGATCACAGCACCCCAAAAAGTAACAATGAACATCGCCTCACTCGGAAAGTAGACCAGGATCGCAAAGGGAACTCTGACGGTTCTAATCGGGATTTCTGATATTGTCACATTCTCACCAAGATAGAAGTACTGGGCATCCTCTCCGCCCAAACTTTCAACGACCGCAGTTCGAGCGTAATCCTCAGTTATCCAAGGAGCCCATGCTGTGACACCAATCAATACCACTATCATGAATGTGATGACCTTGCGCTGTTTCATGAACTTGATTGTTCCATGGTTCAAATAATGAGTCCTGACCGTTGGCTTTGGGGGGATACGGCAAATCTCAAACGGTGCTACCGATTTTATTTCGTCCAACCTAATTCCTCCATAATTTTATCGAATAGTTGTACACCCACCTCTGTAGGTGCCTTGTCCTTGGGAATCTTGATGCCCCATTCCTTAGAGAGCGTCTTCAGGATTTCATTACAACTAGCAATCATATTGCATTTCTTGCAATCCCCTTGATGACGATACCATGTTTGGACACCCATTGCTGATGTATAGGTAAAGTACACAGTCGTGTTCAGAGCAGGACACTCGCCTACTGCAATGCCATGCTGGGGACTGATGTGCTTCAAGTCAATGCGGTTTGCTGATGCCATATGTCTAAGTAAGCCTTCAATGCGTCGTTCTGCTATCCGTTGTGCCTGACTCACGTAGGGCCTGGAAACACCCATTTCTGTCGCAATGGCGGATGGCGCTTTTCCTTGTTTTCGTCTGAACCAGATCTTGCTCTGTTCTGGTGTGGGATAACGCAAGCTCTTGAACGGGAACATACTAGTTAACCAATTATATGCAACTCGTCACCCATATATAAAATTAACTAAAATCATGCAACTTTTATGGACATGGTTCTATCCTAAGACCCACATGGAACCGATGAGTTTATCTCATTCGACAGACGAGGCAATCCAATTGGTGATTCGATGTTGGACAAAAGGGTCTTCTATGCGATGCTGCTGATAGGCATCACGCTTCTCTCATCATCATTCATTCTCTCGTACAGCGTTCAGAGAGGGCTTGGCGATTTGGAGGTGGTTCGCAAGTCTGTCCTGAATCATGATGGCACAAACGTTTCTGTCGTAGTCTACCGCCCTTACTATCCAACAATTGAAACCCTGACTCCTGTGGTCGTTTCGATCTACGGAACAGGTGAGTCAGTTGACACCCTGTTCGCATTCAACATCGAGCTTGCAAGGAGGAACATGACAGTCATCTCTGTCGAGTCCCGAAAGCTAGAGATTGCCATGGGATTGCTGGATGAGAGCACGTTGAATGATTCCGCAACGACGTACCTCAGAGCCCTAGATTTCGTAAGGAGTACCTATGAAGTGAATCAAGAGACCTTTGGTATCCTCGCTCATGACGAAGGGATTCAGGTCGCGCTCAGGATGATGCAATACTCAGACACGCCAAGGGCAGTCGTAGCATTCGGTGACTTGGGCAGACTGACAGATGAATCGTTCAGTGTGGTCGAAGGCAATCTCCTTATTGCAGTGGGAAAGGATGATAGTCAGAGCCTGACAAAGGGAACGGGCATCATGGAAGCGGTTTCGGGGATGACAGAAATCGAAGTGGGCATCACTTATGGAAGCCTTGACAACCTGACAGCCTTTAGACTGACCACTGGGCGGTCAACCAGCATGTCTGACACACTGGATTCTGCAATCGTCCACGAAACCAGCACATGGATGGTGAGCGGGCTCCAAGGCACAGCACAACTCGCAAGAACCCTACAAGTGGATGCTCAGGTCTTCTGGTATCAGATTTACGCTGACTATCTCAGGGCATATTCGTTCGTTTTCATTGGGGTGGCGGGAGTGTTGTTGGTTTACACGACACTTCGTCCTAGGAGCAAGAAGACTACCTCTAGTCCTCAAACCGATGAAAACTGAAACCGGACTCGTCTAGAAGTCTAAGAAGCTTCTCGACAGCCGATTCGTCTGGGACCTCAAGAATCATTGTAAGGTCAGTCTTGTTCGGAGCGATGTCGGGATCAGTCCTGTCCTGATTCAACTCGATAACACTCACACCCGATTCTGCCACGATACCAATCACCTTGTTCAGTGTGCCCACCCTATCAGGAATCGTACCTTTGAGCCTCACTGAACGCCCAAGACGGTAGAGTTCCTTTTCGACGACCCGCGCCATGAAGCTCATGTCGATATTCCCACCTGAGAGAACAGCGACTGCTACCTTGTCCTTGATATCGATGTGTTTGAACTGAAAGGCCGTGAGACCCACACACCCAGCAGGCTCAACGACAATCTTCGCTCGTTCCAGAAGGAGGAATAGCGTTCTCGTAACTTCAAGATCCTTGACTGTAGCAACACCACTCAACAGTTCCTTGGCGATATTGAACGTCTTGTCACCAATGGTCTTGACTGCGATACCGTCACATACGGTGTCGAGGCCCTGTACGGTCGTGACCCGCCCTGCCTTGAGCGATGCCTGAAGCGAGGCTGCAGTCGCTGCTTCAGCTCCATATACCTCCACTTCGGGTTTCTGTTCTTTCATCGTAACGGCGATACCTGCGGAAATCCCTCCGCCTCCGACTGGGACGGCAACTACGTCTACATCAGGGAGTTCGTCCAAGATCTCCAACCCGATGGTTCCTTGTCCTGCGATAACATCTACGTCATTGAATGGGTGCAGGAATGTGGCCCCTGTCTTTTCAGAGGTTTCAAGAGCGAATGCGAGAGCATCATCGAATGTTGTCCCGTGCAGAATGACCTTAGCTCCATAGGCCCGGGTCGCATGTATTTTGGCAATCGGGGAGAAGATAGGCATTACGATGGTCGACTTGATTCCTAGCCGTGTGGCAGCATATGCTACACCCTGTGCATGATTTCCAGCTGATGCTGCAATGACCCCTGCTTCCTTCTCCTTGTCACTGAGCTGGGACATCGCGTACGCAGCTCCTCGTACCTTGAACGAGCCTGTCTTTTGCAGGTTCTCCAATTTCAAATACACATCGCCATCACAAAGTCTTGAGAACGTGGACGAGTGGTCTAGTCGCGTCCGGTGGGCAATCCCTTTCAGGATTTCCCGCGCCTCAAGTGTCTTCTCAAATATGTGTTTGAACGCAGTCATCAATTTCACTGCATCAACATAGTATTGTGGTTGCTGATATTGTTTCCTACGAGGAAGACCAGATACATAACCACCTTCAAATCTGCTTGAATTCTATGTTCAATCCTCTTTCACGCAACGCCTTGATGAAAGGTTCAGGAGGTATCGATCGCTCAGGCGGAAGGACTCCTCTGTCAACAATGGTGTCATCAGCCATCATCACCGCAGTCACCGCTGCCGGGAACGATGTCGTGCGCATCATAGAGGTCAATCCACTCGCATCATCAAAATAGTCGATCATCTCATAAATGAGTTGGCGTGACTCGGTTCCTTTCCAACCAGACACTGTCACACGGACGAGAGTGGCATCCTTCCCTGACTCAGGGAGGTTATTCTCCAGCATCTTCTCCAACACCTTTCGTGGGGCGATGCGGACGCCATCAAAGTCCTGTTCCTCACCATCCATCAAGCCCAGCTTCATCAGGCACCACATCTTGTGTCCGTGACCGGGATACCGCAAGGTCTTGTAGTCTAGGTTCTTTATCTTCCCCTCATAGGTCAGAGGCAGGGTCGAAGTCCCACCACTCGTATTGAATGCTTCAAGAGTGCCAAAAGGCTCAGGGAACTCTACCTGCTCGAACCCAACAAGCGGGTCTTCGTATGTTATCTTCCCATCACGCAACACCATACATGGCTCGACGTACTCGTTGATGAGCCCTTCGACAGAGAATATCAGAGCATAATTCAGCGGTGGTCTCGGTTCTTGCTGTAGCCCTCCCACACGGATCTTGACCTCCTCTACACTGTTCAATGCCTCGATCCCAGCCCGCGCGAGGACGCTCACCATTCCTGGAGCAAGCCCACAATCCGGCACCACTGTAATCCCAGCATCCTTTGCCCTGTCATGCAATGCGAGCTGATCCTTCACCACACTCAGGTTTCCTCCAAGGTCACACATATGAGTCGCAGTTTCAATGGCGACTTCTGTGTGCAAGAGATTGACTGTGTAACTAACAGCACTGATGACCGAATCAACCTCAGAGAAAGCACTAACAAGCTGGTCACGGTTTTTTGCATCAACCCTTTTCGCAATGGCCTTGCCACCCATTTCGTCCGCCAGTCTTTTTGCCATCGACTCGTTGATGTCTGCACAAATCACCTGTTCGACCTTATCATTACGTACGAGGTCATATGCTGCACCCTTGCCCATCTGACCAGAACCAAGCACTAGAACCTTCAAGCCTCTATCTCCAAACGCGATTATAAGGTTCTATGTGAACGGCAAGTAAAAACAGTATCGACTTGGGCTTTGGTCGCCCGACTCCCAGTATCCGCATTGTATCCGATCGGGAATCTTCTAGTCGAGCACCTTGTTAACACGCGTTGTTGAAGTAATTGTGATCCAGGCGTGGTCGTGGTGACCAAAGATTCATGGTTTCACCTATCAATGACATTGCGGACTTTTTCTATGACCTTCTCACTCAGTACGATGGCTCGCTGTGCCTCATCAGCATTTTGATAGTATCGCGAGGGAATCCCACCGGGCAATCCGTTTGGATACCGAGTGGGAATATAGTAGTCATCCAAACGACCAGATGGTTTCAATTTCTCAAAAGAGGGATCGATTTCTGCAGATAGATTGAGGAGATCACTGACAGAATGAGTGAGTATCGGTTTCACACCTTGGCTAAAAAGGAATGCTTTCAGCGCCTTCTCTGCACTCTGCTGGCTCAGGTACAACGTCAGGTAATACCGTTTCGCTTCGAGGAGCAGGCGGGCATCTTCAAGCTCGTCCTCGGCTTGGATGAGCCATCTCCTTGCTCCGTCAAGTTCATTTCCGTTCATATATCAGAACTCCCGTCTGTGCAATCGTTTGCAGCAGGCTACTATGAACAAGATTCGCATGATATTCTTCTTCGGTGAACACAAGGACATCTACAGCGACTTTCCGTTCCAAGTCCTCATATATTATCCGTCTCCACTCTTTGCTACTCTCATGGTTGGGAACGATCACAAGAAGGTCTACGTCGCTCCAAGGCGTGATCTTTCCGCTAGCAAGAGAACCGAAAAGGATGAGCTTTATTGCACCTAGTTCGCTTAGCTTTAGGACAAGCCTTCTCACTTCAGCTTCGAGTTTGATCCTTCGCTTGTCTTGTGCTTCACGGAATTCTTTGATGGATTGAAACATCAGGTCATTGTATCTTGACGTATGGTTATCAGTCTGCCGTTGGTTTCGTCACGCCATTCGACCATTCCCAGATTATCCTCCAAAATAGTACTATTTTGAGATGGGTGGTTTGAACCATCACGATTGATGTGACCATCAAGATCCTGCTGTTTCCGTTGTCTTCCGCACTATATCCGCTTCTGGAGGTCAGATACCATGCTGCCATAGATGAACATCACTGTATCGGGAACGGCTGTTCTTACTTCTACGCCACTATTTACTGTTCTAAAGCTTGGGCAGGTGTGTTCAAGAATTAGAATGATATTCTTTCAAGATACAGGACTAGTGAAGCCTATTCTCTTCTTTACAGGAATGGCAGCATGGGTGTAGAGCCAGCATGATTGATTGGTCGTGTTATTTCTCTCTCACTCCTTTCCAATGCTGCTATTCCTGTTTTCCAAATCAATCCCAATAGATTCCCGATTGGTTTCATAGCTTCTGAGATATCTATTATTGCCAGAGAGCTTGTTTGACCTGTTCTGCTAACTGGATGACAGCTTCTTTGTCCCGCGAAAAAACCGAGATCTCGACCACACAGGTTCTTGATCCATGTGTCCCGTAGATCCGGATTTTAACAATAACTCTCTCATTGATAGACCTATCATAACCGCTGGCATTGATATCTGCCGTATAGAGGATACCCTCAGACGTTTCCTGCGAATCAATGATTGTCAGACCAATCCGTTCCAGCTCATGCTTTGCTTCTTTGAATAGGAGTCTGCACTTCTTGTCAATACTAAGGGACTCTCTCCATGAGAGCATCCGGGAAGTCCAAAGTTCCAGTCCAAGCGATGAAACCTCTTTTGGCGTGTACCTAGGCTTCCCATACCTTCCAAATGGTAACTCAGGCTCTGCTGTTGGATCATAGTGGGCTTCATCATCAATATTCAGTCTGGTTTTTAGGGCACCTTCTCCGGCACTCACAGCGGATTCGCTGCTGGCAACATTATGGTCTGAAACATACCGCAGTTTGAGTCTTCTCGCTGACCCCCCAAAGTCATCGATCCAGCTGTATATCTTATCTGTTGTTGGACGCGAATTATCCAAACAAGCTTTCGATACCATACAGACAGTTATGATGGTAAGGCACAGAGCAAACAGAAGAAGTATCCCAACTACTATCCCCACTTGCATCCAGCCTTCACCGGAAACAAGTTCGGGTTGAGGACTTATGGCTTTTGAGATGAATTTTCAGGCGTGTGCCCTACTGGCATCAGCAGTCAATCCAGTGACTGTTTGTAATTCTGCTTTCTCCGATATACTAATGTATTCATTGACACTGCTAGCTCAAATGCTATGCCTGAATGGACTGAATATTTCGAGGAACCTTTGGTTCGCATAGACATCGACAAGGCTCGGTTTCCACATATCTGCCCGGTATGTGGTGGGAGTGCTAAAAGACGCTCACGTATTATGGTAGCCCCCCGTGAGGGCCCTGTCAGGACTTACAAGGGTGCTAGGCTTTCGGGTCCTGGAACTAGATCCATGCTCGTGTACGTCTGCGATGAGCATTACCAGCCAGACGACGAACGCGAACGTGGCAAGTGCCTTTGTGCGGCCACTACTGGTATTCTTATCTCCTTGTTGTTGGTTGAGGTCATCTTTGCTAGTGGTGACCTATCATTAGGGCGACCTGTTTCCATTGGACTTCCGCTTGTCATCGTGCTGCTGGGCGTAAGCATGATCCTTGCAATCTTAATCTTTAGACCAAGCGAGCTTGAAATGTATGTGAAAATCATCGGTTTCGATTTAGGCATTACCTGTGTCTGGCTCCGGCTCAGGAATCCTGAATACCGAGATGTGTTCATGGAAGAGAATTTGATGCATGCAGAACTTGTCAATTGGATTCGAAGGGGAATATAGTACGCTACTGATGGTGCTTGCCTGCATAAAAGAAATAGGAGTCCGATTGACGTTTTGCAGATGCTTGCGTCAATCGACTCATGTGGGATAATCATCAGAGGTATGGAAGCCCACGTTCTTCTTTGATTGCAGCTTGGGCAGCAGCCAGCCTTGCAATGGGGAGTCTGAACGGCGAACATGATACATAGTCCAGGCCAATCTTGTGGAAGAACTCCACCGACCTCGCATCACCACCGTGCTCACCACACACACCTAGCTTTATGTCTGGACGTGTCTTTCGTCCTCGCTCGATAGCTATCTCGATAAGCTGACCGACACCTCTTTTGTCAATACTGACAAAGGGGTCGTTTCGAAGTAGGTGCATCTCAAGGTACTTTGGCAAGAAAGAGTCGATGTCGTCCCGACTGAAGCCAAAGCTCATCTGGCTCAGGTCGTTTGTTCCAAAGCTGAAGAACTCTGCGCTCTCTGCCATGTCAGCAGCTCGCATGCAGGCACGCGGGAGTTCGATCATCGTGCCATACAAGAAGTCGATGTCAATTCCTTGCTCTTCCTTGACCTCTTCGTATATCCTGTCAACAGCCATCTTCATAGCCCTCAGTTCTGCAGAGCCCACAGTGACAGGGATCATAATCTCAAGTTTGACTTTCTTGCCGTCCTTGAGCATTTCTGCTGCTGCTTCGAGTATTGCTCTCACTTGCATCTCATAGACTTCGGGCTCAGTGATTCCCAGTCGCACGCCTCGATGTCCCATCATTGGGTTACTCTCATGTAGTGCATCTCCTCGTTTTCGTACTTCATCGATATCGATGTCCAATGCAAGTGCCAGACGTTCTTGGCCAATCTTGCTTTTCGGGACGAACTCGTGAAGTGGCGGGTCAAGCAACCTGATAGTGACCGGTCTTCCGTCCATGATTTCCAGAACTGACCTGACATCTGCTTTCATATATGGCATTAGTTCTTCCAGAGCCAACTCCCGTTCAGCCTTAGTATTGCTCATTATCATCTTCCTCAGAAGGAAGAGGGGCTCGTCTGACCCTTCGCCATAGAACATATGTTCGGTTCTGAAAAGACCAATTCCTTCGGCACCGAAGTCGAGGGCTATTTTGGCATCCTCTGGTGTTTCGGCATTCGCACGAACGCCAAGTCGTCTGTACTTGTCAACTAGGGACATGAACTCTTGGAGCCTCGGGTTCTTTGTAGAATCCATCATAGGAAGCTCGCCTTCATAGACAAGTCCAAGTGTGCCGTTCAATGTCAGCACGTCCCCTTCACTGTAAATCTTGCCATCAACTGACATCTTCTTCTCAAAGGGGTCTATCTCCAGCTCCGACGCTCCAACGATACAACATTTGCCCCATCCACGTGTCACCAATGCTGCGTGGCTGGTCATCCCACCTCGTGCAGTCAACAGTCCTACGGCTGCCCGCATCCCTTCGATATCTTCGGGGCTCGTTTCTTCTCTGATGAGGATTACTTTCTTCCCCTCACTCGTCCATTTGACAGCATCTTCTTGAGTGAATACTATCTGGCCTACCGCACCACCTGGACCAGCAGGCAGTCCTTTTGCGATAGGCGAATGCTTTGCTTCTTCGGCAGGATCAAGAATGGGGAATAGCAGTTGTCCCAGTTGCTCGGGCGCCAGTCTAAGGATCGCAGTCTTCTCGTCAATCATCCCCTCTTCTAATAGGTCCATGGCAATGTTCAACGCAGCTGTTGCAGTCCTTTTCCCGACCCTGTGCTGGACTAGGAAGAGTTTTCCTTGCTCGATGGTGAACTCGATATCCAGCATGTCTTTCGTTTCATCCTCCAGTTTTTCTCGGATTTTTTTCAGTTCATCGTATATCTCGGGCATCTTTTCCTCAAGGGTCGGAAGGTGTTTGTTCTGGTCATTCTTGGAGTCTTCGTTCATAGGATTGGGAGTCCGGATCCCTGCGACGACATCCTCGCCTTGGGCATTGAAAAGCATCTCGCCATAGAACTTGTTTGCACCGGTAGCTGGGTCTCGGGTAAAGGCGACGCCAGTGGCAGAGTTGTCGCCAAGGTTACCAAATACCATGCTCTGAACGGTACATGCGGTTCCCCACTTGTCAGGGATGTTCTCAATCCTGCGGTATGCGACTGCCCTGCCACCGCCCCAGCTTTTGAAGACCGCTCCAATTGCACCCCACAGCTGTTCCATTGGATCATCAGGGAAAGGCTTTCCTAAGGTATGCTCAATTCGTTCCTTGAAAAGATTACACAGATCCTTCAGGTCATCGACAGAGAGGTCAGTATCATTCTGCACTCCAATCTCTCGTTTCTTTTTCGACATTATCCATTCCAACTGCTGCCGGATGCCTTGTCCCTCTTCAGGCTCGATGCCTTCGGCTTTTTCCATGACTACATCCGCATACATCATTATGAGCCGCCGGTAAGAGTCATAGACAAACCTCTCGTTGTTTGTCACTTTGATGAGTCCAGGAATGGTCTGGGATGTGAGTCCCACATTCAATACGGTTTCCATCATGCCCGGCATACTCTGTCTTGCTCCCGAACGAGCGGATACCAGTAGCGGATTTTCAGGGTCTCCAAACTTTTTGCTCATCACATTCTCGACCCAATGGAGGGCTTCAATGATCTCCTTCTTGATTGACTCAGGCAATCCGCCTTCTTTGAGGTAGATATTGCATGCTTCTGTGGAAATCGTAAGCCCTGGTGGGACAGGCAGGCCCATCAGTGTAGCTCCTGCAAGTGAAGCTCCCTTGCCACCAAGGATATCTTTCATATCGGCTCGGCCGTCAGCTTGTCCGGCCCCAAACTTGTAGACGTATTTCTTACCTTTTTTTCCCATTCATATCACTGCCTACATATGGTGACGATAGATGTAGCACACAGGCAATCACATCCGAATCTGCACATCGCTCCATAAGAATAGAGTTTGAGTCTTGCATGTGTGAACGATTTTACTCGGCATCCCCTTGTTATTAAGGTCACGTTAGGGGCGACCATTCGATAGGTGGAGGAGGACGACCACCACCGCCTCCGATAGAGCGATGAGGGACTGGATGACAGAGAACGTAGGATCTGAGAAGGACGGCTTCTCGATGCTAGTCAACACGAGGGCCTTCTAGGATTTGACCGACACTGGTCTTGGTTGTCATAGATATGCAGTCCTTTCTGGTATCATGCAATTCGTCACTCCGAAAGCCTTTTTCAGAGAACAACCCCGATGATGAGTGCATTCAGAGCAGCCGAGGAAACTGTAATGATCGATTTGACCAAGAATAAAGAGCAGCTGCAGCGCACAATCCAGAGGTGCCGCGAACGAAGTATCGTCATCCCGACATTCGAACAGATGAAGCATCCCGAGTCCAGTCCCGATGCTATCAAAGAGAAGCTTCGGGATATCGGTCTGTGGGATATCACACCAGAGAATCTATTCAGGATAACCTGGAAGAACGAGCCTGTTGAGAGAGGTGGGCTTTTCCGGACGACACCTAACTACATCGAGCTGCCACGAGAGCTTACAGGTGTTGATGCAAGGGTCATCACGCTTATCGGGAAATGGTTCCCCACTGGCGCCCACAAGGTCGGTGCCGCATTTGGCTGCCTTGTCCCACCACTGGTGACTGGTCAGTTCGACCCGACTCGGCACAAGGCTGTCTGGCCATCCACCGGCAACTACTGTCGGGGTGGCGCATATGATTCAAAGCTGTTGGCCTGTGAGAGCATAGCCATTCTTCCAGAGGAGATGTCCAAGGAACGATTCGAGTGGCTCCGCACTGTAGCGAGTGAGGTCATTGCCACTCCTGGCTGCGAGAGCAATGTCAAGGAGATCTATGACAAGGTCTGGGAGCTGAGGCGGACAAGGGACGATGTGTTCATATTCAACCAGTTCGCTGAGTTCGGGAACTATCTTTTCCACTATGATGTCACTGGGAACGCTATGAAGGACGTTCTTGAGAAGGAGCTAGGCAATGACAACTATCATGGTCTGTGTCTGACTACGGGCTCCGCAGGGACAATCGCATCCGGGGATTTCATGAAGCAGCAATTCCCGATGTCCAAGATTGCTGCTGGAGAGGCAGTCCAATGCCCCACCCTGTGGCTCAACGGTTATGGTGGTCACCGGATAGAGGGGATTGGTGATAAGCATGTCCCGTGGATCCATAACGTGAAGAACACTGATCTGGTCATTGCAATTGATGATAACGACCCGATGAACCTCATCAGGCTGTTCAATGAACCAGCAGGTCAGAAGTATCTGGTAGACGACATTGGAGTGGATGAGAGCCTAGTGGCACAGCTTCATCTTCTGGGCATCTCGAGCATCGCTAACATCTTGATGAGCGTCAAGTACGCAAAATACTTTGAGCTCTCCTCAAATGATGTTGTCCTTACCGTTGCAACAGATTCGATGGAGATGTACCAGTCACGTTTGGCGGAAGCGACCGCAGCACACGGCAAATACTCGCGAGAGGATGCGATTCGCGACTACCACAGCAGGCTGCTCGGTCAGAGGACTGATGCGATGGTCGAACTCACCTACTATGACAGAAAGCGTATCCACCACTTGAAGTACTTCACGTGGATAGAGCAGCAAGGCTTCGAAGTCGAGGAACTTGACAGGCAGTGGTACGACTATGACGGGTACTGGGGTTCCATCCAGAGGAGCATCCCCAAGATCGACGAGCTGATTCTCGAGTTCAACGAACACGTCGGACTGCTGTAACCACTGACCGGTGAATTGCATGGGATCCTTCTCAATAGTGTATGACGGGACGCATGGGCGTCAGATTGAGAAGGATATCCCTCTCGATACCAGACACCTCAACCTCTCCCACCGGATGGCACATCGGATAGACCTCACTAAGGTCAGAGAGTGCAGCGTACTTGAAACAATTGACCTATCGCGCAATCAGCTAAAGTCGATTGATCTTTCCCCCCTCGAAGAAGTAGCTTCCTTGAAACGACTACGGCTAGACCATAACCATCTATTGCACGTTGACCTGTGGCCGCTCAGGAACTTGGACAACTTGGAGGAGATTGACCTCTCGATGAACAGAATGCCGAGCATCAACTTGAGTCCTGTCATCCACCATGTATGTGTCAGACTTGATGAAGGTATGACCGTTAATCTGGATCATACACTGCGTTATGTCCTCAGCGGCAAAGATACTACTCGGATAAGCTTGTGTACTCCAGAGGGCTCTCGAACCATCACCTCACCCCGGATAACGTGGGTAAAATACGAACAACTCATTGAAGCCCATGGATGGCGTAAGGTACGAGATTCGATTCTGCACTTCATCGACAAGCTGGGACCGCGGAAATGGTTCCGGCTACAAAAAGGGATTCTTGAGGGATTCGATATGCCTGAGCTGGCTGGTCTTGATGGTGACCCTCGACAATTGATTCAGGGTGTTGACGATGAAGACGATTTCTATCCGCTACAACAGAGTATCTACGACAGGGCCATCGAACTGGTTGAACAACAGCTTCAACAAGGGGGCTCCACCCTTTTTTTCGATGCCCATCGGATGACACACACACGTGCGTCGAAATTGGTGCCGTTGCTTGTTTCAGCACGTGAATTGGAACTACAGGACATATCTGTCCATGTTGGTGGTAATCGGGTAAACCTGTTCCCCCTCTGGATGACTCACTATGGCTCGGAGCTGCTTGGGGCTCTCAACTTCGGGTTGACGACCGACATGAAAGGACTTGCCCTCATAAGGACGAATATTGAACAGCTAGGGTATGAACTGGATGTCATGGAGGTCGCTCTCGACGGTCCTGTTGTTCCTGAAAGGTTTTCTAAGGGACTTCTAGACTATGTGTACAGTATTGCAAGCATCAACTAAGATCTCTCTTGGTGTTCAAGGAGAATACTATTTTGTGCGTTTGTCCCTTTTGATATAATACTCTGAAACTCTTGCAAGAGCGATTATCGCCTCATTGATGTTTCGCGTCACAGGAACGTTCCTTTTAACAAATGACTTCCAAGCGGTGACTCGTGCTTCAGGATACGCGACTTCTGGAATGGCGACCACGACCGGCTTGTTATACTCGGTCATCACCTTCTTGGCGGTATCTGCCATTGCATCCCAATAGCTGCCCAAGACATCCTGTGCGTTCATGATTGTTGCGACCTGATACAGATTATGCACATCTGCCTCTAAGATGATGGAGTCAAAATTCTTCTCAGCACCAACGAGTGCGATTACCTTCCTCATCGTAGCGTCGTCATAATAATCAGCAGCAAGGTCAATTGGATTCTTGAGTCCTGTGCCAACATCACGGATCAGATCATCTAGTTTGCTGATGGTTTCATCTGAAGTCTGAGGCACAGCAAGGCCATGCTCTATACACAGATCGGTGTATATGACACTCGTACCACCACTGATGGCAATAATACCCACATTTGGCGAGCGGGGTGGTGGGCATAGCGAGAAGACGCTCAAGGTAGCCACCATTTCTTCAAGAGTTCGCACTATGGGGACATTCGCCTGCCGAAAGGCGGCTTCCCATATTTCGCGGCTACCTGCTAACGCGCCTGTATGCGAGGACGCCGCTCTGGACCCTTCATTGGATCTCCCTCCCTTCAGGATGACCATGGGCTTTCTTGATGCCAAATCCTTCATCGCGTCGAAGAACTCCTTGCCCTCTTTTGTGCCTTCGATATATCCACCAATGACCTCAGTTTCGTCATCATTCACATAGAACTGCATTATCTCAGTAGGAGTGACATCAATCGAGTTTCCAAAGCTGAAGATTTTACTGAAGCCCAACCCTGATTCAACACCTGTCGTGTATGTGGTGATTGCGACCGCCCCTGATTGAGACATAAACCCGATGTTGCCAATCCCTCTCTTGGCAGTGGGCATGAATGCAAATCCCAATCTTGGATAACACAACCCCATGCAATTGGGGCCGAGGACACGGGTCTTCGATCCCATGACCAATTCCTTAAGGTGTTGTTCAGACTGGACTCCTTCGGGTATGCCCAATTCAGAGAACCCACTTGTGAATATTGTCACACCCTTGGCGCCCTTCTCTGAAACCTGTTTCAGTACCTCAGCCACGTATCTCTTTGGCACTGCGATTATAGCATAGTCGATTGTCTCAGGAATCTCGCTAATGTCTTTCAATATCGTTTTACCCAGAACCTCTCCGCCACTTCTGGAAACAAGCCAGACATTCAGGCCATGATCCCACTGCAGCATGGAATGTGCCCAGTAATACCCCATCTTTTGGGAAACTCCCACAATTGCCACTGATCTGATGTCAAGCATTTCCTGTAGTGAGTATCGTGGTTCAGAACTGTCCATTCTATCCCTGTCTCCAATGCTCGCGGTGAGGATTATGTGGCATTTAAGAGTAGTGTCATAGGACCAATCACGCCGACCCAATCCCTTTTATAATTCATCACAGGCGTGATGGGAATATGGGATGTGAAAATGGGAGCTACCATTCCTCTCCGAAAGGTCATCCGGAAATATCGGAATCTACTTTTGCTTTCACTAACGCTTTCATTTATCCTGATTCCCGTAATCGACTCGATTATAATCGAGCGGGATCGGAACCGAAACATGCTCTATGGACAAGTGTTTCTTATTGAGGGTCTGGAGGTATTCAATCGCACTGACAAGGACTTGAATGAAACGTATGCAGTCCCATCAGACCATCTGCTCACAGATGTCCTGAACGTTTCATATGAATATCCTATCATAACACTTCTTGTCTATGCTGGACTCGCAGCTCTAGAGCCCGGATGGTATGGCCCCCACTACATCGCGAATGTCTTGTTCACCCTGATATTCCACCTCAATATCATTTTGTTCCTGTATATCGGTCAGAACTACTGGGATCGAAAATGGTTCTGGTTCATGGGGGGGTTCTATTACTTCTTTGGGTTCTTCATGTCAGTAGGATTCGGGAAGGCAGATCCACTGGCGGATTTCTTCTGGCTAGTATCTCTATCGCTTTTCAGGCAGGAGCGAAGGTGGTTGAGCAACGCATTCTTAGGGTTGGCATTTCACACAAAGGCATATCCCATTATGATATTGCCAGTGATGTTTCTGGTGGATCCAATTACTATTCTCGCTTTCGGAGCTGTTGCCGGTATCCTATTCGTCCCTCTCATGTTGGCAGGCGTAGGGTATGGCGCATTGGTTTCTCATTTCACAAGTGATCCGAACTACGCTGCAACCATTCAGAATCCATTCTATATCGGGCTGATATGGAATAACCCAGTTGCAGTCCTAGCACCTTTAGTACTGGTAGTCGTGTTGCTCTATGGTATCCTTGATACAGGGTCGTGGCACGGAATTCCATTTCCTCGTCCTAAACTCCGGAAACGGGATGTCAGGATGGTCATCATTTTCCTGTTGCCTTTGGTGTTGATATTTGTTTCATGGGTTCTTATGTGGTATTATTACTGGGTGGTAATTCCAATGTTCTATCTGAAAGATAGTGAAGATATGAGGAAATATCGCTTTATGATTATCGGGTTGCTAATTGCTCATTTCCTTGGAGTCCTACTCAACTTCGAGTATTTCCTTGCAGGACCTATTCAGGAGTTCTTTGGTCATATCAAAACGTACCCAGATTTTTCACCTCCCTAATCCGCCATGCCATACAGGAATCTCTTTACCTAAAGGAATCTTTTTACCGTATGATGCCGAATTGAAATCAAGAGCATTCATAGCGAAAGTGCTTTATGGGCATTGAAAACCAACAAGCAAGCTCTTCAGCAGAACCATTCCTGAGTGAGTCTAGACATTATTATCTGAGCGGAGACATGATTAATGCGAGCCTATCTAGATGCAAACTTCTTTATTTCCGGATTCAGCGAGCGTCCAAAGGATGTCTTCCTAGTGAAGGAAGCTGCGAATCAGTTGGGGATAGAACTTTGGGTAACACGTCAGGTATTTCAAGAGCTCCGGTGGTACCTCCGTCGAGAGGTAGAGCAGGTCGTCGAGATCGATGAAACTCTCAAGAAGGACATCAAGGAACTGATTAGCAGCTTCAACCGTCCCGAGTCCTCGCTTCCCCAACCCAATGACATGTCACTCGTTCTAGCTGCGATGAGGAATAAGAACTCCAAGATTGTCACCAGCGACCTGAAACTCTTGAACACTATTCAAGACCTCAATCTGGAGATTGTTGGCATCGTTGGCTCTGCATTCCTCCTAGAACTGATGGAGTCCATTGATGATGAATCAATGAAGAAGAAGCTCGCTCCATTACGTGAACGTATCTACGGTGAGGAAGTACGATACAGCATCGCTCGTAGAGAGGCATACGACCCGGTAACAAGGATACGGATTATCGAAGAGCATGCCATGCGTGTCTTGCGGGAAGTAAAGAGACCCGCAGGCCAACTTGACAGTGACTTGACCCATGGACAACCACTTTTCGTTCTTGATTTTCTTGAGGACATCAAGGCTGGCATCCCGACGATGTTCGAGGATTTCAAGCTGGGCAAATATGATTCGCTATCACGAGAAATCGAGGCTGTCCAGACGGAGATCGAACGGCTGCTCATCGTGTCCACCCTCACCGAGAACAACGAAACCCATGAGAAGCTTGTTGGTCATGCTGCTGACCTGACGCTATTCCTTTACTATCTGGATATGATATGTCACCTTTATCGTGGCACACGGGAAGGTGTTGAGGATGCCCTTGCAATTAGTGATGAGGCATTCAGACTGCTCATGTTCACAGGGGTGAAAGACGACTCCCTGAAAGCATCCGTGTTCTTCGTCCGTATCGTCATCGCACTTATCCGTGAGGACTATGAGGAGATCGACTATTACTACAGCCTCTATGACAGTCTGTTGAAGCGATTGGGACTTGAGGACATGATGGAAACATCAGAGGGTCTCTATGTCACGATGCAAATCCTCAGAAAGTTCATGGGCGGCTTTTCACTGACTAAGAACAAGTTGGAGTATCCAGAGGTCACAATCGCGATGCTGAATGACATCGCCAAGTATTCAGTACTGTTCAATGACTACGAGAACGCATGGCAGCTAGCCGAAACAGCGTACAAGATTGGTGTCGCCTATGGCAAGGAAGAATCAGCACTCTCGTCTTTCCTGATGCTGTACAAAGTATCATCCTCGGCACACGACAAGCTCAAGGCAGCCCTTGAGAAATACGCCGAGCACGCACTGAAGTTCTTTGTCAAGAAAGGCTGGTCTACCAACAGTATCACACCTATCCTCAACGAAGTGCAAGGAAACCTATCTCCCGTCAATATCAAGACCTACAAGAAGCCTGTACCGTTGTCCAAACTCCCTGATGAGTTCAAAGGTTGGATGGATGTCCTCACGATCGAGAAGGTCAATGACATGGAGATGCTTGTTGTTAGGAACGAACAGCTTCACATCAGAGTCGGGATCGATATCTCCCAGCACCCGTTGTTAAAGACGTTAAAGTCCGGCCACAAGGTCGCGTTGACTGAAGGAGAGTTCAGTCTTGTTGAGGCAGATGACACGGTTCGAAAGACATATTCGGTCGTGTGTATAATCACTCCGAGTAAGTCGTCTGAGATATCATACGAAGGAGAGTATGGATTCAGCTATCTTAAGATCACAGAACCTGAACATTGAATCTGGATGTGCAATAACATGGATATCATTACTGGGGCTCTTATTATAATTGGGACGCTTCTTGCAGCAGTCTTCAACTATTACCTGAACCGAGCACCGGGTTCGGATCCAGAGGATTTCCAGTTGGGACCACCAGAACTCAATATAACCTGTGACTGCTATCTCAACACTATCATCGTGTCCGCTGTAGCGGTTGTAGCTTTAATGACCGCCTCAGCTCACTTTTCCTCTATCTGGGAAATGGTTCTTTTTGGCTCTGTTGTCTTCATTGTGATCACCCTTGCAGGGGTGCTTGGACGACACCACAGATATCAGGAATGGAAACTACTCACAAGGGCAATATTCCGTGCAGTACCCACCGTGTCAAAGAAGCGACCTGGCTCGATTGACCTATCTTTTGATGAGGATGACGACGAGCCACTCTAGTGACCTATTGGATTTTGTCGTCCTTTAGGTTGGGTAGTTTGAGGGCGATTACCATCACATCCTCGTCCGGATACGTTTCGAACCAGTGCTTCTCGCCCGGTTCCGCAATGACCACATCCCCACGCTCCAACTCTATGATTGACTCGCCAACTCCCATCTTCGTCCTACCAAGCGGTATGAACAGTTCTTCAAGATGTTCATGTGTATGCGGACTTGTCTTCCTTCCCCGTTTGATTTCGACTTGTATCACTCCCACAGTTGCGATTGGACTTTGTAGACGCACATCTGCGATATATCGAGCTTGATACCCCGCTCTGCTTGCAATTTCTGCATTGACTATTTTATGGACTCTCACTTTAACCATGCACACTATATGTACGTCAGATATTATTGTACCGTTCTGAAAACCGCTATTTCGAAAATTCGGGATATATTTCGATTTTTTGACCTGTTTGTGACAGTGTATATTTATAGGTAAGACTTCCTCTGCTTTTGCAGAGAACATAGCTGATGATAGACTAGATGGAGGTCCCAATAAAATGCGTCACAGAAAGAAGATTATCCTATTTTTTGGAGTCATTCTCCCATTGCTGACCGGTATACTTCTCTTCCCATTACAGCAAGGAGCGATGATACCAAATGAAGATGGATCCAACTATTATGAAACTGACTCTGGGGATCTCATAGAGATTGGATCTGATGAAACTGTCTATGAATATCGACTTTCCGATGTACCGACGCAGATGACTGGGACAAGCGATTCTCTATCAGCATCAGAGTATGGTAACCGAACCGACTCGTTCTCCAATGTCCAACTCTACTATGATTCTGGCACACAAACAACATCAGGAGCAAGCCTGCAAGTGCCACTCGGTACAGGATGGGAGGGCTATAAGGTCTTCACTAATGTCACAAGCATTACCGAGAATCGAACATGGGTCGCAAACTCAGGGTTTGACGCTGATACTGACTGGAATTGGTATACTCATGATGAACCATCAATCTACAACATAAGCAACCCTCCGTTCACTTCTCAGTGGATTTCAACCGGAGGAAATCCAGGTGGCGCCGCGCAATTTCAACTGGATGGTTATTACTATGACGCAGGAGGAGGGCTCTATGGTTATTGGTATGACATTGGTGATAAGGCATACGCCGTCCAAAACCTTACGATTGATAGAGGCGATGTGACTCAGATTGGCATCTCCCTTGACTATTGGGCCGACATCACTTGGAGTTCACTGACAGGGTTCTGTGAGATTTTCGTGTCAGTTGGTGACCCCGATAATGGTGGGACCTATCTCTGGAGTATGGAATTTGACTCCATGGCTGCCTCGGCAACGTGGTTTTCATCTGGATATGTTACAGTTGATGTCAGCACGCTGACATTACCGAATATTTCCTTATGGGTTGGACTGCGTACCACTGCCTTTGAGTGGTGGAGGCCCGACACAGAACCTCAGGCCCGTGTCGACAACCTTGTTGTATATATCACTGCGAAGGCAACGCCATCCAATATCAACCTGCAGATGAATGGGGTTTCTGTCAATGATGTTTTCTCCGGATCAACTCCAATCTTTGGACTTGGGACGGCCACCGATACCTCAAATATATTCACTGGAGGTGCGGCATTCGCTAATTTCACTTGGACCCCCATACCTAACCCGCCTGACCCTAATCTCGACATAAACATCGCCCTTGATGTGAGCGTAACAGTCTGGGCTCGACGGTATAATGTTCTCACCATCAATAACACCGAGCTATTTACTCTGGGCGACAACTATGTAGTTCAGAATGGTACCGATGTGCGTTGGGAAACCAACCATTATGCTGCCGTTCCCGGTGGCTATTCTTCAAAGTATTACTTCAATGTGTCATTACCATCTAATAGGGATATTGACTTCGTTGCTCAACCCTACGCTCGTACTGTCAATCTCACATCAGGATGGAGTTATGGGAATCCGGGGGACGGTCTAGTCAATATCTCTGTGTTTCAGATAACCCAAACAAACCAGAATGGTTTCTGGCTGCTGAAGGGTTCTTCGCCTAATATGATTACAAATGTTGAGGTGTGGGATAGCACACTGGCGCAATGGACTAGGACTCATACATTCCGAGCCAATGAGGACACCAGATTCCGAGCAACGCTCTCACCAACCTACACCAATGATGTCGTTACATTCACAGTCTACTCTCCGAATACTTCTGTGTGGGTCACACTTCAAGGAACCGTTGATGGTAGTGGTTATGCCATCACTCCCTTCGTCAATCTGGACGCAGCAAATGCCTCTGTGGGACTTTGGGAGGTACAGGCATTCAGCACTGATGCTATATCACAGGCCGAGGTTCATAACGTAGGCTTCTTCACTAGGACATTCGATATCGAGCATTCCACTTCGATGAATGTGAAATACCCTGTGGATGCAGTTGTTTCTTGGACAACGAACGTGACTTATGGGGATCTTGTGCTTCTTCAGGTTCGAGTGAATGATTCAGACAATGGTGACTTACTAAGTGGAGGCACTCTGAATTATAACTGGGCAGGAGGCTCAGGGACGATGAGTGACTTGGGAACGGGTGAGTATAGCGTCACACTAGATACGACAACTCTCCCATCAAATGGACAATATGATGTCAGCCTCTCTTGGTCAAAGAGCTATTATGACCCAATAGTGGCGACCTTTACGATCAATGCTATATACACCACTGACCTCTTTTCTGCTGAGGCACCCGGCGTCGACGTGCCACAGGGGTACGATGCTGAACTCACAGTGGAGTTCAAGGATCAAACACTCACGGGGATTGACCTTGCTACAATTAGTATCAACTGGACGTTGGACACCTATACAGTCACACCTGATGGCGTGACGCCAGGGAAATACCTAATCAGCCTTCAAACGAATACCGTTCCCCTTGGAACCTATGTGGTAGCAATAACCGCCGAGAAAGATTTCTTTGAATCACGCACCATCTTGCTATCGGTGCAAGTCCGTGAGCTCTTCACCTCTGCAATCCCTTCAACGAGCGTACTCTCATTACCTGTAGGCTACACTACCTCATTCACCATTACGTATACTGATACAGACCATAACACCCCTATCACAGGTGCTGAAAGCGCGATATCGAGCAACTGGTCTGCTATCCACAAATCTGGTGATATGAACTACACTGTGACAGAATCTGCTACACCCGGCGTCTATACAGTAGACATCTACTCCTCTGACCTTGATACTCTTGGAGTATATACTGTGGTTTTCAATGTCGAGCAATATGGCGTGCAAAATCATACCTTCACAGTGACAGTTGAACTGCGAACTCATCTGACATCGTTCTATCTTGTTAACCCCGTAGATCCCACGCCGTATACAGGTGATATCTCGATCTCTGTACGTTACTTCGATACAGACGCGGACACAGGTATTGAGAATGGGAGTATTGTCGGATATAACGTGCGGATCGATGTTGTGAGTGACACTCTGCCTGGGCTTGTCTTTACTGTTCAGAATGGCACCGAGGCTGGGGAATACATCATCTATATTGATGCATCACAATGGGGAAGCATAGGGTCTCAAGTGTTACATATCTATGCTAATTGGACGGGGCCCACCGTCAAGTACACCAATGAAACGCTTGATGTGACCGCGAGAATCATCGAGGCTCCAACTGACATTTTCATCGGCGAGAGTCCTGTTATGACTCCTTACGGTGAGAATGTGACTTTCACAATCATCTATTATGATCTTGGAAACGACACAGGGATTGTTAATGGCACTGGTGCATATCTGGGGAACGTAAGAATCTATGTTGAGGTACTGACTGCTGGGCAGGCTTTGACTCAGCAGAATATGGTCATCACCGAGGTCGACTACATCAACAGCCCTGGAGAATACCGGATTGAATTCAATACGTCCTATCTGAGTGGACTCATTGGCTGTGACCTCCGTGTGTGGATGAACTGGACAAAAGGTGTCCTTCCGTATTATGCTAACCAATCCCTCCAGCTGACTGTATATTCCACCTATCGGCTTACCACGGTAGAATGGAATCCATTGCCTCTCACTCCCTATGATGAACTGGTTAACTTGTCACTGACGTACAAAGATGTGTTGACCGGTAATGTCATACTGAATGCGCCCAACCTCACAATCACAGTCCCTGGCTACGGCTTCACGATTTACTATGATGGTGATTTAACTGGGATATTCTTCATAGAGGTAGACACCTCTGTTTGGGTTCCCGGAGAGAATTCGTTCACGGTATCTATCGAGTGGAGTGGAGTACCCTATTATCAGAACCGCACAGGGATATCTATCTCAATCACAACGCGATATCGATATACTGAGTTAACACACGGAGCCTATGCTCCTGTGCAGTATGGGAACAATGTCACGATTCTTTTCTCCTATCGCGACCTCGACGATTATACAACAACTGGGATGAATGGTGGTACACTTACGTTAGACGCGTCACTAAGTGGGTTCTACTGGGTTACTGACAATGGCGATGGCACATACTCGCTAGAGCTGAGCACTTTTGCTTTTGCAGTCCTAGGCTATTATCATATCAATGTTTCAATAGCGTACGGAGGAATCCGGTACTGCAATGACGCAACAGATTCGTTCTACCTTTCTGTCGTTCAGCGGCGAACCCAGCTCACAAGCGAGCTGCCCGATTTGGCTCCGTACCTGACACTGGCAAATATCTCTGTCAACTACATTGATGACAGCAACGGGACTGGCATTGTATCTGCCAACGTCTTTGCTGAATGCTCGAATGCCTCGACACCCCTCGAACTGAACACTAACTACTGGGTTGATGACCTAGGTACAGGAGAATATGTTATCCGGATTTCGACCCAAGCTCTGGGAACATTTGGTTCATATCTAGTCACAATCACTGTGAATTGGACCGGGGCACCATATTATGTTGAACGCGTTCGTGATATTGCAATTGAGGTATCACGACGAGAAGCAAGGCTGGTTGTGACCAAGTCTCCCCTTAACACACCTTTCTTGGAGAATGTCACCTTCGAGTTCACGGCAACTGATGGGCTATCTGGTTCCAGCATAGCATTGACTAAAAGTCACTTGACCGTGAGCTATGGGTCAGGGACAACTCTGCCCGATACCTCCTACTCTCTATCTTACGATGGTACGACCTATTCGATATCGATTGATTCACAGCTGATTACATCGGTTCTTGTGGATTCGCTTCTGATTCAGCTGGACTTCATCTGGGGTGATGTGTCTCCCTACTACGCGAATGCTACTACTTCGACGCAGGCATCGATTACAAGTCGTCTAACACAGAGCGGGATTCTTTCCACTCCTCCTGCATCATATGGCTATAACATGACCGCAATCATCACGTATTCCGACTATCTATCAGGTTCCGATATTGTTGGTGCATCGATCACTGTAGAATGTTTGAACGAAACGAGCATCCAATTTTGGTGGTTCGATAACAATGATGGGACTTACACGATCCGTGTAAACTCGTCCGGATTTGTGAAGATGGGTCGTTACTTCTTCAGGGCGAACATCACATGGTTTGGTTCGCCATACTACCAAAACAAGACCGCCATCTCATATTCGGTCATTCTCACCCCGGTCGCAACTGTCCTCACGCTTCAGACAAGTGGCGGCTCGACCAACTACCTCGGCGAGATAGTCGAGGTGAATGTGACATTCACAGAGGCCGACACTGGAATCGGAATCGATGGTGCGAATGTGACTTCTGACTGGAATACGACCTATAGCACCATAATGACAATCACTCCCCTTGGTAATGGTATCTATCAGTTGCTCATAAACACGTCAGGCCTCGATGCTCAGAAATACCCGTTCATGATAAACGCATCGAAGTTTATCCATGTGAACAAATCAATTGATGTGGAGATTCTTCTGGCTGCTATCCCTGTAAACATTGAGGTAAGCATAGTACCTGAAACTCCTTTGTGGGGTGATTTAATCACGATTCAGTTGAACATCACCAACGCACTCAATGGTAACCCAATTGCAGGGGGTGTCACAAATGTAACTATCTTGAGTGATACCTACGTGTTCACATACGTCGCAAACGGGATCTACCAGACTACCTTCAATTCCAAGATTTACGATGCTGGGGACTATTCACTAACAATCCAGTTCGAGAAAGTAAACCATGAAGTGCGGCAGTTCGATAGTCAATTACGGATTGAGAAGATTGCATCGAAGATTGCAGCTGACCTGACCCCGTTCTCCACGGTCAATGGTGATACAGTCGCAGTCTATGTGGATTACGAGATCCAATCAAACGGGACTGATATCCCGAACGGAGTGGTGACCTTCTCATGGATTGGTGGTTCAGGTTCTTTGATTTGGTCATCAACCGAGAATCGCTATGTCGGTCAGTTCACAATCAATGATGTCATCGTTGGCAGTCATAAAATACTCATCCAAGCTAGTTCTACAAACTACCGTGATATCAATACGCAAGTCACACTGGAAGTCAATGTGATTGAAACCGAGATGGTGGCAGCAAACGTTGTGACATATATTGAGGTTGTAGCAAATAACAACTTCACGGTAACAGTCTACCTCAACAACACAGACCTTTCTCAGCCCATCACAGGTGCCACGTTAACCTACAGTCTTGGCGACATCATCGGCAATCTGACTGAGATTGGCAACGGCTACTATTCGGCAAATATCTCCACACTCGGTCTGGAAATAAAAACATGGATTCTGACAATCACCAGCTCCCGTGAAGGATACGCTCCTTCATCCATCCAGTTCACCATCGAGATTGACGATGCCCCCACAGAAATCATCATCCTGACTGATACTCAGATTGATGTGTATTACGGACAGAACGCCACATTTAGGTTCAACTTCTGGGACGTTGGCTTTGATGAAGGAGTACCTGGTGCAGATGCTACCTTCCTCTTCTCAGCGTTTGGTGGTAATCTGACTGACTATGACAACGGAACATACTCGATGACAATTGATACATCTCTACTTGTTTCGAGCTCAGTACCATATCAGATCACAGTAAGCTTCGAGAAAGATGGATACAAGTTCTCCAATGTGATTGTGCGGCTGTTGGTAAATCCAATTCCTACAGAGATCATAGGAAATGAACATCCAGTCATTCCGTGGGGTGATGACTACTCGCAGTCATTCAGCTATTATGACTCTCTCAATGATCAGTGGGTCACAGATGCGATAAATACCGTATTCTGGGAGTTTGGAACTATAGCCCTATCAGACGCAGGGAACGGCACGTACTTCTTTGGCCCTGATATTACTGGAGAAACGACCTTACCCATCGGCAATTACTCTTTGAGAATTGTTCTTTCCAAGGAGAATTATGAACGTCGTGTCATGGAAGTGACTCTTACCATACGACCGATTCGTACGACTGTTTTCTTCGAAAGTCCCTCTCCTTCAGCATTTGCAGGTGGACTCGTGATTCTAAACTTGACTTATTGGGATCTTGACCATAACATCCCAATCTATGATGCGACCAATAGTACAGAAGGAACGAACGCTGAGAGGTTAGTAGATGAAGAGCATCAGGGCACGAATGGCACATACTTCTTCTATTTCAGGTTGAATGATATTGGACGTTATGAAATCGTCGTTACCCTGTCTTCGAGCAACCATGAGGACTCAGTTGCAAAGGTCATCATACATGCCGTGGCTACCGAAGAGCAGATTGCAGCTCAGAATGCTTTCAGATGGGGATCCATCGGCATTCTTGCACTATTCGCCTTTGCCGCTCTCTGGTTCAGGGTACTCTCAATTCCAAAGATGTTGAGGTGGATCCGTTCAATGATTTCGACCCTCTCCAAGGGTCGCATACCATCTCCCAAGCCTGTGCGTTCACGGAGAAAGATGATGCTGGAATGGATCAATGAGGAACTGGAACCGATAGGTATCGTAAAACCACCCGAAGACATCTCAGAGTATTCCGTGGAAGTAGAAACTCTTGATACTGAGAGGCTACTAGAAGAGCTTGCGACACTTGTTGGGTTGACCGAGGCTGACACAGCTGTGCTTCGACGCGACTTGGATAAGATGAAGCCAAGCGAACGTGGTGGTTTCCTCAATGAGGTCATTAGGCAGGAACGAGCCCGACGTGCCAAGGAGATTGCGGATGCTGCCGAGGCTCCAGCTAGGGCAGCCGAAGAGGCAGAAGCCCGACTGAGCGAAGAAGAGCTTGCAGACCTGAAAGCGCAACTACTGAAGATGGGAATCGAGGAAAGCGAAGCTGAATTGATGATGGAACAAGCTCGACACCTGTCAAAGGCCGAGATACAAGCACTTCTCGACCAACTCGGAGGAATGAAAGAATGAAGAAGACAAGCCTGATTCCAGTTATCCTCGTAGGATTATTGATGCTACTATCTACCTTCGCGGGTCCTGCTCTTGGTCCTGACCTTGGAACAGTGGGAGTTTCAGATGATAGTGCTGGTGGTTCATCTTTAGTCGATATTGGCAATGGAGAAACAATTGAGGTGGCTCCCGGTGAAACACTTCACAAGTTTGTCTTGACTGAACAGGGATGGGTCGAGTGGCAAGGTGACTCGACGGAACTCATCGCATCTGAATTCGGCAACTCAACGACCCTCCAAAACACAATGCAGATGACCTACCTTCCGACAAATGTGACAACAAATGTCACAGTTGATATCCCCACTGGCAACAACTGGGAAGCCTACCAAGTCCGTGCTGATTTGACCGAGATTACCGAGAACCGGACTTGGGTACAGAACCCCGACCTGACAGGGTCTGATACTGGTTGGACCCGAGGAACGACAGATGGAGGGTCGTATTCATCAGAAACTTCTCTCTACAACTCCAGCGGACATGGCCCGGGAGATGGTAGCTTTGATTTCTTCATTGACTCTAATAGTGCAAGCTCACCATTTTACTACTCTGGAGGTGATCGAGCTTGGGCGCAACAGACAATGACAGCTCCCCGCGGACAAGTTGTTTGGGCCGGGTTTAGAACTGACTATTGGGCCGATACGAGAGATGACACACACTATGGGATGACCGGAGCATTCTCGATCTATCTAACAGTCGAAAGCACTTGGACTTGGGAGAAGTCGTTTACAGAAATTGGCGCTGAGGAAACATGGTACGACTCAGGTTTGGTTTCTATTCCCACATCCACATTCAACCTGCCTACTGATCAAAGTGTCACACTTGAAGTGGGTCTCTGGTGCAAAGGAACCTATGGCTATGCGCCTAACATTCTTCCAGCTGCGAAATTTGATAACATCGAGTTGTATCTGAAGACTCGTGCCACACCCACTAGCCTCAACCTCGAGATGAACGGGAATCCTGTTACAGATAACACGGGCTATGGTTCTGGATTCATCGTTGAAACTCCAACTACTCCGTGGATTACTGATCCTGTGAGAATGAATTTCACTTGGAGTCCAACTCCTATCAATCCGGTGCCGAATCGAACCATCATAGTCGAATTTGATGTTAACATCAATATGTTCGCTCGGCGGTTGGATTTTGGAACTGTGAAGGAGATTAATCCTACAGCATTCGGTGAGCGGTTTTCGATACAAAACGGCACTGATGCGTCTTATTCCACATATTTCTATGCAGATATTCCTCAAGGCTACGCGAATCGATACTTCTTCAACATGACCATCCCGGCCAACAGGGATGTCTACTTTGTAGCTCGTCCTTTGGCCCCATCAACGAATCTGACCACCGGATGGAATGGAGGAAACCCAGGTGATGGGTTCCTAAATGTGTCTACGTATGATGTTGCCACTGAGGCAGGTCGTTACGGTTACTGGCGGATATTGAGCAAGTCACCAAACATGATTAGTGACATCGAGCTTTATGATCCGAATGCACTTGTATGGAGCAGGACAATTGACCTTAGGGCTGGGAATTCCACACAGATCCGTGCCAATCTAGGCGCTGCTTACGCCAATTCTGTGGTCAATTTCACTGTTTACACCCCTACAGGCCAAAAATGGTATAGTGTGAACGCAACAACTGATGGTTCAGGATATGCGACTACTCCATGGCTGACTTTTGATGGAGCCAATGCTTCTGCTGGGTCTTGGATGGTTCAAGCATTCAGCAATGATGTAGGGACAAATACTGACTGGAGGTCGACAGGATTTTTCAAAAGACCCTTTTCGGTCACGCACACATCTGCATTGACAATCAACTATCCGGATGATGCAGTAGGTACTTGGAAGACGAACGTGACTTATGGTGACCTCTTGCTGATCATCATCACTGCCAACGATACAGACAGTCAGGTGGTCGTTCCCGGAGGTACACTCTCGATGAACTGGGTCTTGGGAAGCGATACCTTCGATGATAGTGGTAATGGACAGTATACCAAAGTTCTTGATACCTCGCTACTCCCTGGTAAGGGTCAATACACAATCGACCTAACATGGACTGCAAATAATTTTGATACTGCGAATGCGGTTCTGACAGTGAATGTCAATTATAATGCTGAACTGACATCTCCTGATTATCCTGGGATTCAGGGTCCTATCGGCAATGACCAGACGTTCATTGTGGAATTCAAGAATGTCAACGGGACAGGAATTCTTGGTGCCTCGATACAGACGAATTGGACAAATTCCTACACGGTTACAGAGATTGGTTCAGGTCAGTACCAAATTGTTCTTACTACTTCTGGGATAGTTTTCGGTAGTTATCCCGTTTTGATCTCAGCAAGTGCATCATTTGTAGAACCCCGAAGTATGCTGATGTTTGTAGAAATCCGTGAGGTCTATAACACAGTCAGCTATTCAGCAAATCAACTATCAATCCCAGTTGGCGAGTCTGCTTCGTTTACCATTACATGGTATGACACTGATAATGACCAACCCATCACAGGGATGGCATCAGCAATCACAAGCAACTGGACATCGTTCCACACAACGGGTGAGCAAAACTACACTGTCGTCGAAACAAGCCCGGGCGTGTACAACGTCACGATATTCACAGAGATCGATGACCCATTGACCACACCAAGCAACCTCTACAATGTGGTCTTCAATGTGACTCGAAAGGACTACCAGAATCACACATTCTCAATAGGAGTCGAGATTCGCAGACACAATACCCAGTTCGTCCTCGACTCTCCCATCGAGCAGACCCCCATTGGGCAGGACATTGTGGTTCTTGTGTTCTATCAAGACACAGACTTGCTTCAAGGAATCACGAATGGGTCTGGCTTTGTCGATTTTGATATCACATCCCCTGATGTAACATCTCTAGCCTTCATCTCGTCTGTTTCAGCTCTGGGCGATGGACACTATAATATCACTATATCGAGCTCACAATGGTCGTCTATAGGATGGAAGAATCTGACAATCACAGCTTCTTGGACGGGTGGACAGACTTACTACTCACAGGTGCTGGATACTAGGGTCAGGCTTTTGGGAACGGAAACCGATCTCTATCTGGAGATAGCTCCGACTGCAACAAACTATCTCGACAACTTCACGTTCACCCTCGTCTATTATGATGTGGTGAATGCCACAAGGATATCGAACTCCACAAACAATGTGCTGATTTCTGTTATTCCGATTACTACAGGACACAGTGTGACTCAAGCAGACTTTGTGATAGCGGAGATAGACACAAGTGGCACCTACAGTTTTGAGCTGAACGCCTCGTTATTTGGTGCTGCAAGAACTTTCAAGTTCCAAATCGATTTCCTTTGGAGAAAGGCAATCAATCCCCTTTATGAAAATCAGACCATCACCGTTACACTTGTGGTTCTTGGGATTCCAACCTATGTGGATTACACCCCAATTGGATCTACACCTTATGGCGAACTTGCTGATTTCTCATTCAGCTATGTAAACTCCCTTACGTCGGAGAAGATTTCTAACTCAAGCAATCTGTACATCAGCATCGTCGGTGGTGGTGTGCCATTTACTCTGTTGTATGACAGTGTGACAATGGTATTCACCATGAGGATTGACACCTCTGCGTTAGGCGTTGGCACGAGCAGTTTGACCCTTAACATCACATGGATTGGTGAACCGTTCTATGAAGAGGCTTTTCAAGACTTCTCGGTGACAGTCACGTATCGGTCTACCCAGCTCACACATCTCTCATTTGCAGCTCCGCAATGGGGTCAAAATGTGACCATCGAATTCGTGTACACAGATTTGGTGTCAGGGACATCTAGTGGCATGACCGGCATACTTAGTTTCAACCTTTCATTAGCAGCGTATACCATCACATCACTAGGTGGAGGACATTATCTTGCAGAGATCAATACCACCTATTTTGCAAGCGCTGGGCTGTTTTACATCAACGCGACCATAATCTATGATGGATCCAACTTTGCCTCGGATGCTATCGAAATCTTTGAACTCACTATCATTGAGCGGATAACCCAGCTGGGCTATGAAACCCCTGATCCTACACCATATCTGAACAACGTTTCATTCATCGTGACCTATCTTGATGATTCGACGAGCACTCCAATATCTGGAGGCTCTGTAGTTGTTTACTGTTCTAACTCTTCATCTTCCCTGCTAATCAACACCAACTATTGGGTGTCTGATCTTGGGACTGGAGAGTATCTCATCGAAATCGATAGCACCGCTCTTGGGAGCGTGGGTGTGTTCGTCTTGCAGGTCAACATCTCAAGGAGCGGCTCTCCGTTCTATGCCCTTGCCAGTGCCAACGTGAACTCGCGAGTCACCCAGAGAACAACCCAGATACTCATCACACAAACTCCTGGCGAAGTCCCCTTCCTGGAGCTGGTCGTGTTCAAGTTCCGTTATACCGATTTCCTGACTGGCATAAGCATCTCAATCACCAAGGCCGAGATCACATTAACCCATGGCGCAGGGATGACTGTCATCGTAAGTACAGATTACACACTCACAGAATCGGGCGGTATCTATACTATCTCGTTCAACTCGACAATCCTGAATCCAAGTGCATTGGTAACAGGTCATCCAATTCAGATGACTATTGATGCAAGTGCAGGAGTACCATACTATGCACCTCGGAGCATATCAACATCAGTCACGACTACTGAGAGACCCACACAGATACTGTTTCCGCTCGTAGCGGACACTCCATACTATGAGAACATCACAATCAACTTCGAGTACATTGATTTCCTGACAGACAGCGGAATCCAAGGGGCAATAGTGACCGTTTCATTCTTGAATATGACAAGCCCGACTCACTACATCACTGACCTTGGTTCGGGGTTATACGAAATCATAGTCCCGACAGCGCAGTTCGGTAACACCGGCACCATATATTTCAATGTCAGCGTGTCAATATCTGGGTCTCCATTCTACAGTGCACGTTCGGCAAGCCAGATACCAGCGAAGATTATCCTCATCCCGACAATTCTTATCGCAGAGGTTCCCTCCGTAGCATCGCAACCTGTTGGGCAACCTATCCTAGTCAATCTGACCTTTACGACCACTCAGGATGGCTCTCCTATCTCAGGAGCTGCGATAACCACTGACTGGGTAACTCTATATTCGACAGATGCAATAATCCAAGACCTGGGTTCTGGAGCTTATAGGATTACAATAAACACAACTGGACTACTAGCACAGGAATACGTGTTCACTATCCAAGCAGAACTGGCCTTCTATGTGATTGCCAACATAACCGTCAGTGTAACGCCTGGGGACGCATCGGCTGAGATCATCCTTGCCAGCACAACAGTCTATGCGGATTGGGGCGACCAGTTGACAATCAAGATAGATGTCAAAGACCCGTTGTATGGGACTTACATACCAGGGATGAATGCCACACTATATTGGAATGGGAGTATCTATGTGTTCAGCGACCTACTCAATTGGACATATGTTACGGTTGTTGACACGACCGACAATGACTTCGGAGTGTCTCAGCCGCAAATTACTATCACAAAGGAGTTCTATCAACCAAAGCAGACAACGATGACCTTCATCATTTCCAAGGCTATCGGCTACGTGATCCCAGAGCAGACGTTCATAAACATCATTACAAATACGACCCGACAGATTTGGGTCTATCTCAACGATACAAACAGGAACCAACCGATAACCGACGCTGTCATTACCGCAGAGTGGAATAATACAATTTACAGCATGGTCACGAATGGAACCCCCGGTTATTATGTCAGCAATATTGACACTGTAGGCTTTGCTATAGGACAATACGAGTTGCAGGTGTCTGCATTCCACAATAACTATGATTTCCTAGACTTGGTTGTTGTGGTTATAGTCGACCCTATTCCCATTTCATTGAATCTTCCCAATTTGGCTACGAGCATTTTTAGCTATTACGGTGAAGACCTAGATCTTTTATTGACGCTGACTGACAATCTCGGCGGTGGTCTGATTAGAGGTGCAAATGTCACATATGCCCTCGCAAATATAACAGGTTCGTTAACTGAGTTGCCTAATGGCTCTTACGTAGCAACAATCGACACCTCCTCGTTGCCAGCACAATCAATCTACCTCAAGATTACATTTTCAAAGGAGTACTATGAAACAAAGATTGTGCGGTTCCTTGTGAACATCCAACCAATTCCAACAACAGTAGAGGTTGACCTTAGCTCCAAGGCCGGCTACTTTGGTGATACAGTAGTATATGTCTTCTCACTGAACGACTCACTTCACGATGTTCCCCTCTCAGGGGCAGATGTTCGGGCTTCTTGGGATGGCGGATCAGGAGAAGTCACTGATTATGGAAATGGCACGTACTCGGTTGCCGTGAACTTGAATGTGACTACACCGAAGAGGTATGATGTAGAGGTACGCTTCATCTTGCAGAACTACGATACGGCATATCTTAAGGTACGACTTGACCTCAATGCATTCCCAGTTGTCGTTCAAGGGCCTCGATATATATCCATCCCTGTAAACGACTCGTTGGTATTCTATTATAACCTGAACAACACTATCGTATCTGAGTTCGTCAGTGATGCGTCAGGTATTGCGAACTGGGTTGGGCTTGAGCAGGTGGTTCTTGATATAGCGGAGAATGGTAGCTACATCCTTGAGATTCCTGGAGATTTGGACATAGGTGAATATACAATTGACCTCTCGTTCATCAAACCTCTATACCAAATCTCACCATATCAGATCATTGTCACTGTGAGACAGGTAGACACGGATCTTGTCCTTATCAGCCACGATTCCTCTCTTATTCAAACACTACCTGGTCAGACCATCGAACTGACGATATCATATCTCGATATTGACCACGGTAGAACGATTCCCGATGCAACCATCACATATACTGTGACAGCAGACAATCCAGATGCGGTCATCTATTATCCATCCTTCATTCGCACTATAGACGAATACGGTGGAACTTATGTGCTGTACTTTGTCGTGGAGCAGGGTGGCATCTATGACCTGACCATACAGTTCTCGAGAGGCGACTATGCAGCAGCGGCAATTGACCTTCAGATTGATTCCAATCCTACGCCAGAACAGGTGCTTGTCCAGAATGCCACTTATGGTATCGGCTCGCTACTCATCATTGGAGCCGTGCTGATGTACTACTACGTGCGTGTCTGGAGCATCCCTGTTCAGATACGCGCACTGAACCGGATGATTAAGGAGCTGAAGAAAGGAAAGGTGCCAAGGCCCGCCCGTGCCCCGACTCGCCAGATGACGCTCCTTTCCATAATCCAAGACGAACTCAAACCCATAGGACTTGTGAAGGAACCGGATGACGTTGTGGGTGAAACCATTCAAGCTCATGTCCCAGAAGTGAACGAGCTTCTTGATCGTCTTGCTGAGATTACAGGACTGGGTGCTGTTGAGATCGAAGCGTTCAGAGCTGACCTTGCCAAGATGAAGGCAAGCGAGAGACCCGGCTTTATCAGGGAAGTCATTGCTCAGGAGGAAGCCCGCAGGGCTGACACGCTTGCAAGGGAAAGAGAGCCCGAGAAGCCAGTTGAAACAGCTGCACTCGAGTCCCGTCCTGAAGAGGTTGAGGAGATAAGGCAGAAGCTCCTCGCGAAGGGACTGGCACCTGCCGAGATCGAGGTCATCCTTGAGGAAGCAAAGACTCTGTCCAAGGCTGACCTTGAGGCTTTGCTTAACAGTCTTGGGATCAAGATGGAGTGATTAGTACAGATAGAATGGGGGTTCCTCCCCCACTCTACATTTTTCTGGACACGCTAGGAAATGACTTTTCCATTGATCAAGTTTCACAATGCCGTTTTCGGTTCCGATAGGTGACAATGCCCAGTGCCACAAACCCAACGACGACGCTGAACCACAGAGTGACAAATCTGATCAAGATAGTGCTTGCTGTCGCCACTGCCACTATGAAACCGAGCGAGGTCAATACTGCTGGAGCATATATCTCGTATGCTCCAAGTCCTCCGGGGGCGAAGAATGCGACAGCCCCGATTGCAGAGGCGCTGGCATGGACAAAGGTCGCTTGGATAAGGATGAATAATGATGCAGCAGAGAGTGATGGCAGACCAGCTCCAGAGAGGACTGAGAGAAGGAGCCACAGTTCTATGCATTCCATGAACCAGCCGGGGATGCTTATCAGCACGCCGACCATCATGGGTTTGGGCGAGAGTGTGCGAACCATAGTGTCTTCGATCACATCGCAACTGTCCTGAAACTGCTTCAGCGGGCCAAATGAGGTCATCCGTTTGAGAATCTTGTTGTAGAATGTCTTATTGGTCAGGACGAACGCGCCCACGACCACGGCGCCTCCTAACGCAACAACAAACAGAAGCTGGTTGCCCTCTGTGAAAATGAATAGAAACGTGAAAGCTGCAAGAAACACCATGGCAAGCAGGTCAGTCACTCGTTCTGAAACTACGACAGGAATCGTCTTGGCCACTGGTGTCCCATCCACGTCCCTGCAGAAGTATCCCTTGATTGCTTCGCCAATCTTGCCTGGGCTGACCGTCAGCGTGAAACCCGCAAGGAAGATGCTGAAGCTATCGGCATGGGAGAAGTGGACATCTATCCGTTTTAGGTAGTAGTTCCACTTGAAATACCGAATGACATAGTTCAGGAAACTTAGCATCATCATGGTGGGGATGATCCAGTACCACTCCATGTTTACAATGATGCCAACGACTTCTTCCCATTTGGAAAGGTACATCATCAACAGATAGATGACCATACCTACTATGATGAGCGCAAATAGTTTACCAAAACTGATGAAAGACCTACTTTTGGTTCCTTGTTCTATATCTATTTCATTCATAAGCAATCTTCCTCAATCTTTGCCATAGCATTGTCGGGATATGGTAAAGGAATATCGAGCAGTGTCCAGTTATCTGGGTTCTCCCTTTCTTGAGTGCCGTGTAGATGTCCTCTGGACAACTGATGTCCTGCAACCAAGTCCGAGCGTTCCCAACTTCTAGGAACGAGTGCCCGTCACTGCCTGCCGTGACAGGTTTTTCGAGTCTCTTTGCAAGCTTCTGAGCCCATGTATTGAACAGGTTGATGATACAACGGGAATTAATTCCCTCAATCAAATCTACATGCTTTCTCATTAGGTTCTCTGGGAGACCTTTTCGAATGGCTGTGTGCTTCCTCAGAGGGTCGCACGGATGTGGGAGTACGACCAGTCCTCCCTGTGCATGGACATCATCTGCTACCTCCTCGAATGTCCTGTTTTCGATGTGGTCTGATAGGAAGAGCCCGATGACCTCGCCATAGTCTGTCGTCTTGAACTCGCATGCGGGTAATATGAACCGGTCGTCCTTCTCGATCACCTTCAGCGTGGACGCTCTCCAATGCTCGGTCAATGCCAGTCCCCGAAGATTTTTCTTCTTCATCAACTTGAAGAGACCTTTCGGGTCGTTCAACCCGTCTTTAGAGTGCAGTGTATGCGTGTGAAGGTCAAATGCAGAAAGCCGGCGATTCAATGATGTCCCTCACTCCTACATGACCGGAGGCTCTGGAATCAATCCACTAAAGTAGTTGAAGATGATTGTCCAGATGGTCTGGTCGCCAATCCTAAGGACAGTGATGGCAAGGATGAGCCCGAAAAGGATGATTCCCGCGACCATTCCCTTGTCCTTGATGGCAAGGTGTGGCTTTCTACCTACTGGATGTCCGATGTATATCAGGTAGATGTAACGCAAAGTCACACCGGCGACAATCGGGACTGTGAGTAGGACAGGTTGAGTATCGAAATACTGCCCGAAGTTCTGGTAGACGTAGAGCGTGTAGAAAAACACAAGCCAAGTCGCCGACATCCCCACCGCCTGATCCAAGAATGCCATGTTGTATTGCTTGAATACCGGCTTGTGAAGGGCAGCATCTTCTCCCATTAACATGAGTTCATTCTTGCGTTTTCCAAAGCCGAGCACCAATGCCACAAAGAATACACCAAGGATGAGCCAAGATGTGAATGGCACTGCGACCAGAAAGGTTCCTGATATGGCCCTAATGATAAAACCTGTTCCAATAGTAACAACATCGACAACAGCGTACTTGCGTAAGTAATAATTGTAGGCCTGTGAGTTGAGGATGTACAAGATGACCATGATGAAGAATATCCCATTCAGGAAATAGGACAGCGTCAGCCCTGCGACTATGAGAACCGCACCGAATACCAGAGCAGTTTCTCTACTGATCGTTCCAGCAGGTAAAGGACGATTTTTCTTTTCTGGGTGAGCTGCGTCTTCTTCGATGTCCTTCACATCATTGAAAATGTAACCCGCACTTGAAACCATACAAAATGCTGCAAATCCCAGTGTGAGGGGAATATAGTTGACAAAGTTAAGGATGGCAGGCAGTGGTTCCCGCACATCGACAAAGAGTATTGCAAGATAGATTAGGAAGTTCTTGTACCACTGGTGTGGCCGCATGATTCTCAAGTAGTCTTTGATATTCATTCGCATCACCTAGTTCTTGCTGTAGGTCTTCCAGAGTTCGCCCCATTCAGTTTCCTCAAGGAACCACTTCACCCATTTCTTCCCCTTCAGAGGGAGCCAAAACCCATCGTGGTACAATCCGGAGAGCTGTGTCGGGAGCCACATCAGTGGAGAGCGGAACAACAACGTTTCCATTCCGGGGAACTTCAGGAACCCACGATTCCAGGCAATCACAGGGCTTTTCCCTGGACTCATGTGGAAATTGGGAAGATCCTCTGCAGACTCGAAATCCCCTACTATTTCGATGTTGTCCAGATTTGACTCACCAAGTCCGAGTTCCTTGGCTATCTGTAGTTTGTGTACCTTCTTCTGATCCAAGCCCATGATTTTTGTTTGGACCGTGTCCGCAGCCACCATATCGTTAGTAGCCAGTAGTAGGTTTCCAATCTTTGGAATCATTGTTCTTGGACCTGCGCCGTCACCCATTACCGTTCCATCTGTCAGAACGAATTCGGAATGGGAGATAGTTTGCTGTAGCAATAGTAGGTCGACGAGTACCTCATGGATCTTGAGATGTGCAAGATGTCTATTCTTTGTAAGATACAGTCCAAAGGAATCCTTTAGTGCACCAGTCATCTGGGTGTGGCCGTGAGTCTTGAAAGTTGGAAGATGGATGATATTTGTGCCGAATATCTCCTTGGGAGCGATGACCTCGCCAAACGTGTCTTCAAGGACGAGAGTTTCTCGTGGGAGTTTGACATCCACATAGTTGGCATGGATGAGAGGAAGGAACTTGATCTTGTGCTTCTTGATGACAGGGTACCAGTTGTTCCCATGAGTGCCTGCAAATATATTCGTCACAACAGTTTCATTCTCGACTGCCTGAATGCGTCGGTTGCTGAACCCATCTGCGATCATCTTTCGCAGTAACCCATCAAAGACATAGGGGTTCGTCGAGCAGGCTGGATAGAATTTACTCCACGAGAGATTGAGCTTGATGGTTGTCGCCACATCTTTTGAAACGAATTTCTGGTATTCCGCGGCGTCCAAAACACGAGCAATATCTTCATAGACTGTCTTTGGTGAGGTCTTTACTACTGCGACTTTGACCATTGGAATCGGCTCCTTTTTCTTAGCAAATCAAATAGTCCTCTGGTTTATTCGAGAGAACTTGCTGTGCGCCTTAAGAATTTAGTCCAATATGATATTCCGTACTACTAAATTTCGGGAGTGCTCAAATGGGGATGGTTTCATAGATGAGGTTCTTTCCTATTCTTGCGACTTTTGGTGTTACGCGTCCGTTGTATTTTGTGCTGAAGATACTGAGAAGCTTTCCATCGAAGAACATCTTATACCCCTCTGGGAACACTTGATGGGCTCTGATCATCAGCGTAAGATCCAAGTCCTCCATGAACCTATCGAATGCTCTTTTTCCATAGGTTCGAATACCAGCACCTCTTATGTTCTCTCTGAACTCGACATCGCTCTCCACGGGGTCGTTCCATACGACTTGCATGATGATTGGGTCCTCAAAGTTGATTGCATACCTATTTCCAATCTGCAAGTCTGCTAACGAATGAACATGCTCAGGCACTCCACCATGACATGCGAACACTCCATTCTCACTCAGCCCTGCTATAGGCAGCGCTCGGAATGCGTTCATGTATC
>JAJRZD010000058.1 GCA_024275415.1 archaeon | reverse complement strand
TAGTATTTCTGCCAAGGTTGAACAAGGTCTGAAAGAGATGGATAACATAAAAGAACTCGAGAACAAACGCAAAAAAGTCATACAGGAACTTGCAAGTCTAGAATCAAAGGTGAAGTCTAAATCCATTGACAAATTTGACAATAAGATCAGCAAACTCGAAGATCAGATTGATATGATCTCCAAACTTGTAACCGTCCTAAACCAGCATTCTAAGGTTATTGAATCAATTGACGATACCAAACGCGCGCTCAAAAAAGAAACCACCTTACAAGAAAAGATTCTTGAAGAATATGATGAGGACCAATATGATCTATTGTCAAGGAAACTTGGTTCAATCTCTAATGAGATTGGCGGCTATGAAACTGAAATCAGAGTGATTGAAAACGAACTGATTCCCCGCGCAGTCAACGATTTCGATAGAGCAGAAAACGCTGTGAATGCATTGAAGCAAGCAAGTACCCATGAAAAAGAGGCACAAAGACATCATCGGATGATGAGCGTGCTAAAGCAATTCTATCGCGAGATACAACCATATCTTCGTCATAGGCATGTCGTCAATGCATCAATACATGCATCCGAGATATTCCGAAAGCTATTGGACTCGCACGAGTATGACAGGATACGAATCAGTGAGAACCATGACCTAGAAATCTCACGTTTTGGGTCATTAGAGCCAATGGATGGACTATCTGGTGGCGAACAAGTTCTCGCAAGTCTGGCTATCCGAATAGGACTTGCTAGGGCATTGGCAGGGTCTGACCTCCTGATGTTAGATGAACCAACAGTCCACTTGGATGATGTTGGCAGAAGAGAGTTGATCGACACCATGGAGTATCTGCATCCCGCGAAACAGATGTTGATAGTGACTCACGATATGGAGTTTGAGAGGGTTGCCGACAGTACCATTAGAGTTAGGAAGGATCCTCATACGCTTGCATCAGGAATAGAATAAGACCTCTCATCTATTTGATCTCATCCGAAATGTGTTCTCGTACGACACGTTTCACATCATCAGGGCTGAATTTCCCATCTGGTCCTGGCCTTGATGTGATTAGTTGCTGCCCAAACCGGCTTCGTGATACCACTTCTTTCTTATTTCCCATTTCTGTCTGTACTCAGCATCCTTGATCATTCCTAAATGTTCCCAGAAGAATATCTGTCCGTTCCAGATAACTGTGAAATCAGGTAGTATCATCTCTCGTATCTCTGGATGAAAAAGCCGCTTCTCATATTCGTACTGGATACCCATCTCGTTCAATGTGTCTGCAATAATTACTTCGTCTTGTGAGCGGACATATTCACCTCTGGCAGTGCGATACTTGTGTTGTTCTGTACGTTCTGCATCAGAGTCATCTTCTAGCAGCCTGTAATATTCGAATTCCTCAGAATTCCCATGATATGCCTGATATTCTCTATAGGTAATATCTTTGATTCTATAATAGCCTGATTCATGATTGTATGAAAGTATCTCTAGCTTGAGAAGTTCTTCAAGCGCCTCGGAAAACTCCCTTGTACTCAGCTTGGTGTTTGACCAAATCTTGTCGGATGGAAGCCACCTTTCATTTTGTTTGACAAACACCTCCAATATCTCTCCTTTGGCTGTCCCATGGAATTCGTGTTTCATACCTGTTGAATCCCGAGATTGGACTTCAGACCTGTCAACCCTTATGCACTGTGAAAGGGGGACTAGTACCAACAACCAAAACATGAGGATTACAATATTCACCATGGTCATTTCCTCGACTCCTACAACAATGCTCTGGAGATTACCCCTAATAATACATACTCGGTTCTGTGCAGATTTCTTGGCTGGATGAGAGACGTATCATGGTTCTGCCACTCTTTCCATGATCCCATCAATCGTTTCATACAGGCAAACATCTCATGTACTGTTTCTCACACGGAAGAAAAACGGTTTGGCTCAAGGCGGTTTCCGATGGAGAGTATGGGTGAAGGTTCTCATACCTCCACGAGGTGTGTTCTTTCGGGTTTTTCACAAGTCCGTTGAGGATGAGGGCGTGATTGTATCCATTTGCCCTGTGAGCCTGAACGCAAGTGTCCTTATGCCGGAACGGGAACAACTACGTGAATCTACTATAAGGTCTCCAATCAGGGTCGAATTCGAGGATTTTCCCGTTTCTAGTAATGTCGAATACTCTGACATGCGGATTTCTAAGGTCATAGACTCGCTGCTTGAGTTCTCTATCTCTGCTTATGAATTCTGTAGCTTCAGTACACCTTGCAAGATATCCATATATCGGGTCGTCCGCATAGGTCTGCTGGACGTAGAGCACTTCGGTAGCACCTGTATATAGTCTTGTTATTCTTTCAAGACGCTTCAGACCCGCAACGGCATCAGAAGACCCCTCATCAGCTTTTTTCGTCAACTCCTTTCGCACACATGTAAGAAATACGAAGACATGAGTGTTCTCTGCAAGCTTGGATTCTATCTGGCGGAATGTGAAATTCGACCCTCCCAACATGAACACTGATGTGTCTAAGACCAACCTAGTTTTCTGCATGGTATCCCCACCATCTGCCATGTCATTCAGTTAAAGATTCATCAACAAACCTTTCAGGGACACAGCGTTTCCTACATCTTACTTGATTCTCATTACTTGTAGATTAAGTTTGTTGTTTTCAATTCAGTAAAGTTGGGTTCATGAGAAACCGTGGTTCAGACTTCACAAATAAACCCCTTACATGATTGACTCGCTTTGAACACAGGCTTGAGCTGACATTGACGTTATGATGTTCCGATACCTTTCAAATCTGACCGGCAAAACACGCCTATGTTCTCTAGAAGGCTATCTAGTGTGACCTCGCGATTTTGAATATACCAATGAGCGGGCTCTTGATATTCGCAAGAACTCGGACAAAATTGGACAGAATTCTATTAATTGGACAGAACACAGATATCTAATCCATTTTTCACGTAATTCGTCCAGAGCCTTAAACCATGTCTGCCATATTATGTATCCGAGGTATGCATCTTGATGGTTCGAGTTCGTTTGGACGGCCAACGGCGCATTAGGATACCAAAGAAGTCTGGAGTGGAAGGTGACACTTTCCTTATCCTATCTCTTGGGTCATATCACATTCTCTTTCCAGTGTCGTCCAAGAAACCAGAACTGTATATCGACGAATCCATATCTGGTCTTCCTGCACAAGCAGAAGTCGGGACTGCTAGAAACGTGTCTGAGAGGTGGACGAGGAAAGACCATGATTCTAATTGAGAATGACATGTTCCTAACATTCTATAAGAGGACTTCTGAAAACTCCTGCGACTCGTCTGTTCTCTAACCCCTCCCTGGTGTGAAGCCAGTTCGATATGTGATAAGCCATCTCATTGCATTCCCCAATATATTGATGACTCCCTCCACCATTGAGCGTCAGTTAGCAGCATTGCCCCTCCTTGGTAACTGTCAACTGGGGTCAATCTTTGATGCGATCTATGCCGAAATTTCACTCAGTGAGGACGATCCCGACCATACGATCATCTCTACTGACTATATCTATGATAGAATTGAGGGACTGACACGACCCCACAAACATCTAGTACAATGCAGGTACGCCGTACAGGAATGCTTTGCCCTTCATATTTAGAAGAATTGATCAAAAAAAGAACAGTGGGCTTCATTCGAAGCCCCGTTATAGGAGTACTAGTCTTCTTCGTCCAGAAATTCTTGTACCTTGTCCAGTGCCCAGCCAATAGGGTGTTTTGGTTTTGTTCCAGCCTCTACCAGTCGGTCTGCAGCCTCGTAGAATCTACGTATCGCCTCTTTGCTTATTCCAATCATATCCTCCTCCAAACCCCTCGCACGTTGGCGTTTTCTATATTCCTCTTCCTGCTGTTCATCCCAGTTGTTCAAGAACCAATCCCGCAATTCTTCATAATATGGCACATATTTCCACTGAAGAACCATGCCCATCGTTCTGCCATTGGGTAAATTAAATAAAAACCTTCTAGTCACTGCGTTGAATTCCCTCCAACCTATATATGGTGTGAAATCTTTTAAGATTTACATGGACAAATTTGCATTTTAAAAAAGGCACCTAATTGGTTGACAAAAATGTCAAGGATTCCTTCTATGTAGTATTATAGCAATCTAAAGAGGGAACCATTATGGAGTTCGAGAGATCGATTACCATGACCGACTCTAGATGAATATCGATTGGAAGGACACGCCACATCAGACTCCAACAGCCGAGTGGTCAGTCTTATAGGGAACCTTATCACAGGTGCAAGAAGCCATATTGCCTCACACACATCAGGATTGACTTATTCTCGATGATAACAGCATCAACATTCACCGAGATGGCAATTTCCCTACTTACAGAATTCATCTCATTTCTTGAATGAATTGCTTTCTTTTTGCAGGATGATTCATCTCTATTCCTAAACCACCTCTACACAAGAAACGAACATGAGAGAATATCTATCTCCGAGTCTGCCATGAATGTCGGCCCTTCTTTTTTCTAGTTCCACCCTTTTGCTTGTCTTTGGATTTATGTCCACGTGTTCGTGCCCCTCTCTTTGTTTTATTTTGTGATTTTTTATTCTGTTCTTCTCGACACGGTTTAGAATCAAGCGGTTTCAAAGGGACTGCTTTTGATAATACTCCCTTGTGTTTCTTTGCAGCCATAAACCATTCATAGCCCTTATTGTCATCCGAGTATTCCCTCTTACATCTCGGATAATGAATGGGAATATCATCATCTGGACCTGATAGGATAGATTTCAAATCCTTGATATTACCCAGCTCATCAAATTCACCATATAGTTTCTTCATAGCCTTCTTGAACGACTGAATGAATGATCTCGAATCGGCAGGTTGGTTCAGCACTTTTTTGGAGCTAGTGTATCTACTCCGCATGTCATATAGTATAAGACCATCCTCCTTGATGGATATCCTTACACTACCAAATCCATAAGCTTTCGCCATACCAAGTCGGTGATACATTCCCTCTTCAAGTGTGAGCGCCCAAACCAAAGCACCGAGTTCAACAGCAGCTAGATTTTCGAACTCAACTACGAAATCAAAATCAGCTTTGTAGCCAACGAATTCCGTGATGATTGTATCGGTTTTTTCGTTAGGTTTACTTTTTCCTTGCGGGAATGTGAATCTCTTGTGATGAAGGAAGAATTTCCTACCACGAATTGATGCACTATGTGAATCGTAATCCACTTGACCTGAAGGTGTTTCATCATCTAACAAATAGAACGACTTCGCTGTAGGCTTAGGACTCGCTAAGGTAAGTATCAATTCCTCTTTCTTCAAATGCTTCTGATCTTTTAGAAATGCATGATTGAAACCAACTCTCCCCTTGAATCCAGAATCTCGCAAATCTGTTTGTTGATCTGTTACAGGTACCCATCCGAAAACCCGACAAGCTGGACATAGTTTAGAGATGTCTGTGCAATTCAAAAGGTCATACTGCGCAAGAAGGTCACCTCTGGACTTGTGATAACGAATCTTGGATATTGCAACGGGGATAATTGCATCTACTTCTTTTTCATTCTCGCTCGGTTTCACCCATACCAAGCTACCATTAAACAGCTTTTCTTTGTTCTCACGTTCATCAAGAAGCTTCTTGTAGTCTGCAATTACTCCTTCAGATATTTCACATATTTCCTTACTATCTGCAGGGAAAAAGAATCGTTCGTCATGCTTACGTCTAATATTCTTGCCTTTATTGTAAACATACCCTTCTACACAATACTGATCATTATCAACCTTTTCGGGTTGAGTATTGTGCAAAGATATCACGTTATGAAAACAAAATCGTCCTCGAGAGTATTCTTTATTCTCTATTATCGCATAACATTTTTCGCCATGCTTGAAATCTTTTAGTTCTCTTATTTTTGGCCTTTTTTGATATCTATCAGCTCTTTGGTGTGTCGCCTCATCTTTGTACGCTTTAATCCACGCTGCATATTGAAGGTGATCATCGTCAGTTTTTGTTCTGGGCCCCCTGAACAATCTGGCAATCCAACTATTTCCGTTCCTTTCTAGTCTAGCTGGGATGAACTCCAAGCTTTTTTCCGGCTTCATCCTCTTGAATAGTCTTGAGTCATCGAAGATGGCAAAGCATGAGTTCGTAGCTGCCTCGAATACTGACCTGATCACTCCTCGGAGAGATGAGGAAGGAATTGTCGGTGTGAGCTTGCCATCTGATCTCTTCATCTTGAAGAATTCGATTCTTCTTGCACTATTATTTGGCATGTCAGAATCCTTATACATACCAATAAGTAATGGTGTTTTCACTTCAAGCCTGCACTGAATTCGACCTGTATAGCTGATGTACCGATCATGGGGCGGTGGTGGGCATCTATCCATCAGAATCGAATCCTTATCGATAGATGATGAATCCCTCTTTCTAATAGGTCTAACAAAATTGTATGGATTATAAAATTTGAAAATGGAATTCATTTATCCCCCTCCGTTTCTAGACTGACATATCTTACGAATTGAAGTGTACCCTTTCTTGAGTATTCTCGTATCCTTAGATTCACCGGTTTTGATGTATCATCAATGGGATATCTTAGATTTGCAGCTGCCATTCTGGACTCGAACCTCTGACCATCACGGGATTCAGACCCCCAGAGATTGACCTTTATCTCTCTTACGAACCAATGGTCTTTATCCAACTCGAGTTGTTCGTGTTTTTGATTGCCTTTCGGTTTACCAATAAATCTCCAACCAAAATTCTCATCTATCCGCCAGATTTCAAGGTCTCCATCTTCATCGAACACCTTCAATCTGATCATCATGTCATCCGACGAAAAATCCTGTTGTTTTTCGAAACGGATACCATTGAGCCCCTCGCAGATACAGAGTCCACTGTTACTGGGAAAGAATTCTTTGATGATATCTTTTGGCTCTTGTGTCACTCCATGGTATACTACAATATCCTCACTGACCTGAGAATCAGCCAGCAACTCATCGATAATGTCTGCCACTTCGTCATTCATTTTTGTAATCCCTCCCTAGGATAGATATCCGAAAGTGATAATGTATCATTTACTTCCTTGAAGTACGAGTCCTCACCATTTTGCAGTCCCCATTCATGAGCACTCAATGTTTTTAGAAATTCACTGCAATACGATTTAGCTGCTTCTTTCCACAGATTATCGAATGAAGAAAACCTGTTCTTTATAACAAATACACCTTCTACATCCGTTTTCTCTTGTACTGACTTTTCAATTGTCCAAAGTTCTCTTACGTTAATACTCTCTAAACCTAGTCGACCAAACCATTTGCTCTTTCCCCAACCAATGGACACAAACCCATCTTGAATGTCACGAATGACAAGATAGAGCCATCCCAACTCCCAATCTGCTGGATTTTCTATGATTATTTTCGTTTTGAATTTTGGATACATTAGAACTTTTGCATTAAACAGCGCTTTATCTAGGCTTCCACCGGTAAATCGGTCGATTGCTACAAAATTGAATCGGTCTGGCTCCAGATGTTTTTCTACAATCCCATCTGAGATGGATATCCTACTACCAAGATGAGTCATCCCAAAGAAGCGGCAAGCAAGACATACCTCACTTTTTATGTCAACTATTTGTCCTTCCTCTATCTTGACCCTGTAACCCGATTCACAACTGCCCTTTTTCGAACTGGGAAGATTGAAGGGATGGCATGCGGGACACTTCTTCAAGTAATCACCACGGTCTGTTGTATCCATCGTCACAACTGTTCTAGCAACCCGTTCAGCTTGGGCTCGGAAAGCGCCTCGCAATGAAGATCCGGGAATAATATACTTGTCACATTGTTTGATAGGTGCGATATCCGTATCTTCAATAACCTCTGAAACGATGTCACTCACAACCACTCCTCCATCGACAGTCAATTTTAGGTCGATTTCGGTATACACTCTCCTTGATTTGTCTGTGGCAAAGCAATCCTTACTTCTATCTAGTTCATCCTGCAGCCAATTAGGCTCCTCAGAGAGAAACAAAGAACTCACCGCTGTCAGTATATCATCGCATTGTAAATAGGCTATAACTTTATCAATGGATGAAAGATTGATTTTGAAAACCTTGATGTTATCAAGCTTGACTCTCCCAAAGCCTTTTGACCGGCCACCTCCTAGAGCGCCCCGTCCTGACTTCCATTCATTCAGGACTGCCGCAAGCATGTGAAGGTGTTCCGCATCAGATTCTATCGCGATACAGAAATCAAACTCAGTTCCTGCAACCACGGACTCCTCATTATACTTGGCGTGATAGGCTGCCGTTGAATTAACTCTGCTTATACCGACATGATCGCGAATAGATGAAATCGATCTGTCCTTACTTGCAGCTGAGGAAACGTACGAGTCATACACCCAAATCTTTGATGCGGTCAGAGTTGGCGACAAATCCCTTTCATACTCGGTAGATGGAAATGACCCAAAGAGGGTGCAAGCCGGACAGTCGCAAAGTGGTTCTTCAATGTGGTCAATATCTATCATTTCCTGCAGTTTTTCTAGACCACTTCGCAATGCTCCAGCAATCGACGTACCTGGGATGAAGACCATACCTTCGGAATCGCGAATAACAGGTAAATCGGTGTAGTCATTCGAAATGCCGGAACCGATGTGCAGATTTGTCAAAAGTTTCAGTTTCCCTCGAATTACCAATCCTATCATGGTCTAGATCCCTCCCTCATAGATTCGTTCCGCGATATCGCTAATCTTTTTGCCCTCCTGCTTGTATTTCTTGATTTCATTGATGATTCTTCTGAGGTGAATTCTTAATTCATCATCCTGTTTAAGCGATTTCTGTATCTTCTCCAGCTTGTCCACTTCTCCCTCCCCTGTGTATAATAATCTAGCAATGGCTACAAGTTTTTCCTTGCTTTTCTTATCAGGTTCTCTAACATCCCTAACAGTTTCAAGTTCCTTTTCTTTTTGTCTTTCCGCATCCTGTGTTGCTTGACGATTTTGTAAACAGACTAGGATTTGAGCAGGATGATTAAAGCAGACGACTCCAAATCCTTCCACTGTTTTTATGCCTACTCCGTTGGACTCGATTTCCTTAAGTTTATCTTGAAGCCCCTTCACGTCGACATCAGTTGTATTTTTAAGCCTGAATTCTACTACGGAACCTGCAATGATTGCACTGTTGCGCCACCGGGGGAGTCCGCTTCGCATATCAAATTGCTCGACGTACTTGGTTCTAATAACTTGCCCAACAATTTCGGTTTCATATCCCAAAAGCCCATACAAATAATCTTTATTGATTTGATTAAGATAGCGGCCATATTTGTCTATCAGTATCGCGTCAGATATGAATGTCAGCGTGAATGTTTTGTTAATCGTATTTACTCTATTCTCAATCGAGTCCCATGTATACACATACAACACATTCGATTTCGGTGTTAGAGTAACAATTGATTTTCCATAGCCTCTCCTAGTTGCCTTTCCAATCTGCAATTGTATTGCTATCTTCTCTGATTCTTGTTTAACATCATCATAGAAATATCCTAAGAATTTGGAGAGAATCTCGGGTTCTACATTGATGGCTCCGAGAAATCTAGATTTCATCGAGATACCTTCATATCCATATAATACACCTTCTCTTACAGTACCTTCCTCAGGATCAATTTCGATATGCATGTCGTGGGTTGAGTTATTCCTGACGAGCATCATGTTTGAATCGAGAAAGTGTTTGCTCTTGTCCATTTTTGCCTCTCGATTCTCTTTTCTGCACGATTCACATTTCATTGGGTGTTTCATGTTTCTTGAAATATCGTGTTGGTTTGGATAGAACTCGCAGAATCGAAGATTCATCGGGGTGGGTATTGCTGCTTTGTCATCATGTCCTGCTGGATAACAATTTCCGACTCGAAGTTTCCCTTCGGTGAACATGGTTTTGAAAATCTCTTCTCCTTCTTCAGAGGCAAGAATGCCTCCACGAATCGCCTTCCATGCCAATGCTCCTCTGAGAGTAGATCCTGGAATGAAGTCAAGTCCTGAATACAGATTGCCAGAACCTCTATTCTGAGTTATGAGGACTGGTTCTTCTGTCCGAACTTCTACTATATACTCAGCTGCATTGGCTGCTATTTTTGCTTTATCAAGCTCTTCAGGCTTTTCAACATTATTGCCACCAGTATATACTTGATTAAACAATTCCAAGAAGAATGATTGAGGATTCTCTCCCTCTATGTCGGGTTGTACCTTAGTTAGGTTGATGATGCATCTACCTTTTCCTCTTCTCCTACTAGATCCCAATGACCTTATGAATCGAAAGCCTGCAACAATATATGCAGCATCCCACAAAACATCTGATGAAGAAACATCATGTTCCACAACGAACTGGAAACTTGTTTCTTTCGAACCCACCTCATATGTGAATAATTTTCCTTCTTTACTTGTCCTGGTTTCTCTATCTATTGACGAACGAGTGATTGTCTGTGTTGACACATCGTCTGACAGTCGTCCAGAAGAAAAGAACCATGGCTTTACTTGTTTTGGTGTCCCAAGAATACGACATATAGGACACTGTTCTTCTTTAGATCCTGTACAAAATTCACTCCCGTTACTTTTCCCTGAACGCTTGCATTTTCTTTCGTTGCTAAAAGGATTCAATTGTATCAAATCATAGAGTGACTGCCGCAACACACCCACAATAGTTGTTCCTTTGATTGTTAACTGTGCATCTGCATCATCAGATTCACGCACAAGCAATCCATCTACCTCTGACGACCCTTTCCCAGAACCAAGATGAAAGTCCGATAAGAACCTGAGAGTGAAATGCAATTTCATTTTATGATCGCCCCCTTATGACTCTCCAAGTAATCCCACCCTTCAAGCATTGCAAAAAGGATTTGCTTTTCGTCCTTCAGCAGTTTTTTGACCTCTTCAGCCATAGAATCATCTCGTTCAGAAATAAGTTCTAATATCCTCTCTCTCTCAGTTTCCGCATGTGCGGAATCCGAAAAGAGGTGATGTTTCAATCTTCTTCTCAATCCAGAAGGCAATTTCTCTAACCGCTTGCGATATGCAAGGACGTTCTCTAGTTCTGTTTTTTTGAAACCACCACAGACACCTCCAGGCATCAATCTATTGTAAGATGTTTCGGAACCTCGTTTAGAACCCGCGAGAATTTGAAATGCCACGGAAGAACAGACTCCGTGCTCCTTCGAGGTCTGCTTTGCCCTTTTTATGACACTCTCTCCGACTGTATAAACGATTTTATGTGAGAGGGTTTGCTTGCATATGACGACGCCTGCTGACATAGTAAGCATTTGTTTACTGTTAGAGCAGTCTATAAGTTTCTTGGCTTTTTCTTCGAATCTACTAACAAAGTCAAATGCCATGCTTATCCCCCATTTTGCGGGAAGAAGAATTAGCAAATCATCGCCCCCTGTCATAAGGGGAAGCATGGGAGCAGTGATGTCAGTATTGGTTGAATCAAATTCGTCAAGAACCGAGAATAGACTATCTGAAACTGTTTTCGGAAGGGCATTGTTGAATGCCGTGTAACTATTCATATCCTTTATTTCACGTACAAAGGATCCAAAGCTATTCCCGTCACTCAGCATGTATGCAACATAGCCATTCGGGCCATGTTTTGCAATATCATCAACTCCAGAAGGAATTTTGTTGAACGGCCCGCTTAGTTTGCGTTCCATAATCTCCTTGTAATCCTTAAAAATCCGAAATCGCAATCCACATGGGGCACAAACGTGACGATGTGTTGATGTCATGTTGGAGGATAAAGAGTCAGGATCTTCTATTTCCGCGGGTCTTTCACCACACGACCAGCAGATTTTGACATAAGGATTTTGAATGTGCGAGCTAGGCGGAAATCCTGCATATCGTGAACGAATGATATCATTTTCCAATTCCTCTAGATCTCTAGATGTGTCGCTGTTGATTTCGATCGGCGCAGTTGAACTTATGACTCGACGACCAAATAACCTCCGATAACATTCTCTCATAAAACGAATAAACTCGTTGGCATGCTCTTCATCGTCAAAGGTGGCAATTACGACACCCCCCTTGTTACGCTTGAAATCATACTTGTTTCTATCCCCTTGGGTGATGTGTTTTGCGATTCTTTCTGAAACCACTTCACAATACATGCCCAAAAGGTGGCTTCCACCTGCGACTTCTTTCAGTCTTGAAGAACTATGAATCAAATCTTGAATCTTTAATGCTTTTATTGCAACCAGAAATGGGATAATCCACACCCCCACTAATGAATTGACCGTTGTACACTGTCCTATATATTTCTGCCGTGAGAACTGACCCTGTAGACTAAATCACAGTCTTAGGCATTGAGTGAGAACCAAACCTTCAGCATTAGAAACGAATCCATTAATCGTTGATATTGCTTCTATGAACTAGCGCATCATTCTACAGTGCCGTGAGAACTACCACAGCAGAGAAATTTTCTGAATACCTCCAGTAATCCAAAACAGAATTCATCATATAGGGCTGGAGTGTGATGTTGGAAACGACCTGAGCGACCACATTCTTTTTTTTATTGATTTTCCAGTCTGAGGCTCAATGGAAAAAGTCCCTCCAGTCCATAATGTTTGATGAGAATGACTCGCCGTTCTCATTTTGGTTGTCCGAAAAGTGACAAGACCATGTTCAAAACTTGCAACTTTCTTCCATATCATTCGGATTATTCCAGAGCCGCAGTCTGACCGGTCTTGGAACCAACGACTCTTTATCAGGTATCTGGCCTGCATTGTGCATATTCAAAGGACTAGTCCAATCAAGGGACAGAAAAATTTCCAGAAGTGGATTTCCATGATTGATTCTGAAGTATATCCAGTTCGTCGGGTACGTCCTTTGTAAAATTACATGAATGCTGGGGGTTCTGTGTGAAAAGTCCCATCGGCCGTCATAAAATCAATGGTGATAAGGATCGAGGTGTTGGAACTCTGACACGCAATCATTCATGCTAATTTCAAACAGAAACCTCCAGCTGTCTTTTCACACAGCTCCAATGCTGGGCATTACTCTTTAATCGATGTCATCAACTTGATTCTTTCAGGTTGTTGATTCTTCATTTTCATTAATACAAGGTATACACCCTCAGATCCTCCGACGATAATATCAAGCTGATTGTTTTTGCATTTTCGAATGTTTTTTATCAAGGCTTCAACCACTTGTGGTGTATATGCAGGATAGAAATGATGACTCACTTCACACCCCATCGAGCTAGACCCTGAAATTGTTGAACGAATCGCTTCAGTAAGAAATCTATGCACTATGACTAGAGGCGAGTACATTATGTATAGCTTCCCATATTTCTTCATCGCAAGTAAGACATCAAAAAGGCCTGTCTGTTCAGTCATAAAAAGGATGCAATCATTATCTGTTCTTTCTATTTCATCAAGACCGTGACTTTTATAATCCGAATAGTTCAGCATCTCATCCTGGCCTTGTCTTGCAAGTCTTCCAAAAGTTGTTGTTAGAATGGACTCATCAATATTGCATATTTTTTCAAAGAGATTTTTGCATTTTCCCAAATCGATTTCTTCAAGCTTCTCGATAAACTCTCTTATATCTTGGATTTTGTGCTTCTCAATGAATTTGTCGAATCCTGTTGTATGCCCCTGTGATGATGGTGGTCGTAGCTTGCGCTCGTATGCTCCGAACATGACCGACTCTATCCCTGACATGACATCAGTCATACTAGTGCATGGTGCTCCAAAATAATTCGCAAGACTCAATTGGTGGAGTTTGAGTAAATCCTGAGCGATTTTTTTCCTAAGCCAATGCCCTGTGCGATCATGATGTAGTAACCATGGTAGAATGGAGAGCACATTACAACAGTTAGCTTTTGGTGCCTTCATATGGGCCGAGTACACATTATGGAACCGTTCTAGTTGGGGATTTACGGCGTTATCTGAAGTTACCAATGTGCAATCGGCGTCAAATGGAATCAATGGATTGGCAGAAGCATATTTCAGCCCTTCTAAAAGTAACCTTAGAGATTTCATTTGTTTGCTGGTGTGGCCTTTAGATAAATAGAAAGTAAGATTTCTGTGACATCTACAATTGTCTAGAGAAGATGTGATTCCGATAAGACTAACATTCCTCAAAGCGGACTCGTCGACAGAGAGAGAGAAAAAGCTTAGAGCATCGAGGTATTTGTAGAAATACTTTCTGGAATTGTCATCAAGTTTTACAAAATATCCTATCTCCATTTGTTATCCTCCTATTCATCTTATACGAAATCCTCGATTTGCCCCATAATGAATCCTATTATGCGAGGCTTTCTAGTTGGAGAACCATCATCATCTTCAATTGGAGCTGGGAGCGGTATTGTAGCGGTGGATACGATATCCACCGATCCTACCCCACATTTGAGCAATTGCTTGCAGTCCTGAAGTAAAGGTTTTATGAGTTTCTTTGGAAATGCAGAGATTATGACTGCCGCTTTATCAATTCTGTCCATTCCCTCAATTTCCTTAGATATCCGGTCAGTTCCGTTAGGTGATGCTTTATCCTTTGAAGAATAGATTGTGATTTTTTTTATTTTAATTTCTTGGTTTCTAATGTTGTTAGATATCTTATCCAGTTCCTTCCCTGAATACTCAGTGCCAACAAACAACATGTACTTTGTTCCATCAGAAATTAACCCATCCAGGAATTTACTGTATCTTTCTAACAGAATAGGATCAAACGTTCCAACAGTAAAGACATACAAATTGTATTTAGCTGTGTTATCGAAATATCCCAGCAATTGACTAACGGAATCTTGTGAACTTAAACTAACACGAAGCTGCTTGCAATCATTTGATACCGAGTGCTGAGGTTTGAAATCCTTTGCATCCGTCCTTCTTAGCCAATCTATTTTTGACTTGAACAGACTTAGTGAGCACAGAAAGGGACTTATTTGCCCTGTTTTCATTGTTGACAGCATCTCTTCAATAGCTATATTCACACTGCTTTGAATCTCGCGTAGAATTTTGTCACGAGAACCATCATAGACAATCGCAATTATTTGGTTTAGAAGTAGATTAACCTCCGGAATCACATCTCTCAAACGTATTTCTAAATCTAATGAGTTACTATCTTCATTTTTTTTCATCTGCACATCATCAGAACTTCTACAAGTCAACGAGTAAGGCATCTTAATTAGAAGTTTCCCTACGATCCAGTGTTTATCAAAATCTGCTTTTGTTTTCTTGGACGGCTTGTCCTCATAAGCCCTCATAGTAAGAAACTTGTCTACCCATTCTAACTCCACTTCGTCGATTTCTATATACTCGTACATCGATGCTGCAATATCAAGATTCGCTAATTTGAACGATTTTTCTCTATGCACTTTTAATTTGTTATTTTCTGTCATCACTAACCCTCGCAAGAACATTACGTAGCAGAACGAGAACATTGGCCAGTGGATATGGCTCTAGAAACTGAAACCCTCCAATTGTTGGTCGTCCACCCGCGGTCAGTCCTTTCTCTCTGAGAAGGTCATATAATGATGTGAAGTCAACGGAATGACTCTTTGAACCGATGCCGCCTCGGGAGATCATCCATTCTTTGTTATGGGTTCCTAGTAGTGTTATTACGATTCTATATTGTTCCTCTAGTTGAAGCATAGCCTCGCGTGCAGCCATCTGTTGGATATTATCATCTAAATCGACTAAAATGAATCCGATATCTGAGGACACCTCTGATACAGAATCAATCAATGCTGCTGATACCGTCTGGACTTGTTCCCATCGTTTCGATTCGACCTCAACCCACTTCCAGATTACGTCCACTTGATTAGTTCGTACCCATTCTGGGAGTTTCTGCCTCATCTCTTTCGATGTCACGTTTAGCATGTATGCATGGTGCAGAGCACGAGCCTTTGGATGATTGTATACACCATTGTCAATCTCACCCACAATGTCGATTAACTCTTGCATACTAGAGTCGATCAAGATTTCGTTGTTCAGATATGCCACTACGATTTCTACCACCGACATTATACCATCGAATTCTGCTATTGGACTTTCCATATCGGGGCCATTGAACATGTAAATCCCAGAGAAACCCTCATGATGGTCAATCAACATATTATGTCCTCTGAACCGTAGTCCCTTTGTTGGACCGAGCTCGACAAGAATCGAATCTTCCACAGTGAGATTGTGTAGCTCTCTAGGTGCGGGAAATCGAGATGGTATCGAAATACCAACGCTATCAAAATACCTTAACAGAATGCCTACCGCAAAAATTCCATCAAGGTCGCCATCACTTACAATTTCCAATGGTTTGAAGCCCGAAGACGAAAACGCTCTCAATTCATACCCCCGCGATACCATGTATTATCGAACTTATTAATCATCCGGCTAAATTAACCCTGTAGAAAAAGTCTACTAGTCCACAATTGTTTGATTAGAATCGTGAGTCATTCCCTTTCGAACTGTCTGCAAAGTGACATGACCGAGTTCGGATCCTGCTGTATTTCTTTGTAACATACGAATTATTCTACAAAGCTGGATAAATTTGATCCTCGAGTACTGTCTGTGAAGATGATCAAGTTCACCTAACTGTATATTACTGTGATTTTCATCCGGAAATGTCACCAACGATTACACCTACAATGATGTTGTGGATGTAGATGATCTGACTCTCAAGATGAAATGACACAAGGCATAAAGGATGAATACTGAGGCTGAGTGATTGATAGCGCGAGATGCGACTGACCCGACCGAAGTTGAATGCGTTCGGTTACCATCTTGACAGCCTTCCTACAATTTCTCCACATCCGTATTTCAAGGCATTTGTATGCGAGGTGGTCGATACAAAGCAGAATTTACAAGAATAGTTGCAGTGTGGCCAAACGTGCCAGTTAACACTTCTAACTGAAAGATCCGAGTTCTGGGAGGGCGTATCATCTATCCACTTGGTTCTGGGAATCATAGTTTAAAGTAGGGGTACAATATACTAAAATAATTTCTCTTACATTTCGATACACAATCGAAATATATGCATCATTTCACTCTTTTGTTTTTTCAAGCATTCTTGCAAATAGAAGCCCTGATGGGGTTAGTTCTACATTCAGGTGCCTACCTTCCTTCTCCCGGCGTATCAATGCCTTCTGTTCCATGCGTTTAAGGTGGTGCGAAATTGTCTGAGGCGTTACTTTCATATGGTCTGCAATTCTGCTATTTGCCCTTGCGAGAAGAGTTGTGCCAGCCTCAGTTTCATTCAGGAGTAGTCGGAGTATCTCCTGTTGTTCGTCAGTCAAGCTAGTGAGAGGGATTCTCGGAGTTGGAAGAACGATGACTTGCTCACGAAGTGGAATATCTTCTCCTTCCTGCACTTCCTTCACATAGATCACATCTGCGGATGCAGTGAAACCTGCAAGAAGACAGGCAGAAGCCATAATGTTAGTTCCCCCTGTCATATTGGCGATGATTCTGTCCTTCATGTGTTTCTGCCAGATTTTGATAACCTCGGTCATAACACTCTCTAAGGAGAAAGCATCAATCTCTCGGAGATGACATTTTGTTAGCCCCAATGGTTTTATGTTCTCCTTAACCTTCCGTGCGACAAGCTCTGGATTTCTCTCTTTAAGCTTTGGACTTGCCCCAAATAGAAGATATGCGATATCAGGCGATGCATAGAGAATTCCCTTTTGAACTGGTTCAATACTACTCCCAACAGTCGCAATATACACAATACGTTTCTTTGCAGTCATTTCGATATTCAGTCATAGTGTTCCATTATATATCTTATTTAATTAGGTATCACATGTCTGGAATCCATTGATTTTGGAACCTGACGACTTGCTGAATTTTATTAGAATGCACACACAAGTATTTTCGTTTGAATGATTAGATACCAATCCATGTTAAACTCAGAGTGGCAAAGTTCTGCTGTTAGTACGACCAACGTAAGGAATTGGATCCATGTTGCACGAACGACAATAGATTGAACCATTTTTTTGCAGTTCTGATTCTGAGTTGGAGGATATCGCAGATGGATACAACATTTCCGAAATGTGATGAAACGATAGAGCCGGGCTTTTACCCTGCGACCATATGAGCAAAGGGACTATCTTAGTTCGGACTCGGGAACAGGGCTTCGGGGAGAACTTTCGCCGACCCCGTGCAGTTCAGGTTTGACGAATTCTCCTTCAAGTTCGAGCAGTCGCGCCTTAGCAGAGCCATCGTGAAGCTCCATGACCGTAGCAAGGTAATCTCCTTTTTCGTTCCTTATCGGATAGATGTGTTCCCAATAGATGCGGTGTTGAAAGTTCACCCAGCCAGAGTACTCCTTCAACTCACCAGACTTCAACTGGTCTATCATCTTTTTCACACCGGGTTCGGCACGTTCGGGATGGCATCTCAAGATCGAACTATTGATTCGACTAGACGGGTCTTGCCCGAGCATTTTTCCTGCCATCTGGTTGAAGAGGACAATTCGATCGTTCGAATCGAGGATGACAACACCCACATGTAGTGCATCAAAGAACCGATATGCCTTTTCATCAAAGAATTCCAGCAACATCATCTTTGTCCTATCAATATCACAGCGACTCATATAAGGAATATGAAATCGTGGGAGTTGTGTGAAAAGTCCGACCGGACATCATAAGATCGATGGTGGTAAGGAGTGAGGTGTTGGAATTTTGACACGCAATCATCCATGCTGATTTCAAACAGAACCCTCCAGCTGACTTTTCACACAGAGCCATCTTTTAGGAAGAGCTTTAATAGCTTTATTCGATTTCATGGTCGAGTAAAATGCAGTCCTCGCAAAAAATCACCCAGCCTTTGAAAATCGGGCATACACAAACATGCAATTGTAAATCAAATCATATTAATTGCATGACGGCAAAGGAATGGATGAAGAGTCAAGTTGCGATATGGGAGTTTTTCTACGAAAAACGCGACATCCGCGACAAGAAGATCCATCCGGCAGTGTTTCCAATAGGTCTCCCTACAAAATGTATCCAATTGTTCACTCACAAAGGAGAGTTAGTTCTGGATCCCTTCGTCGGAAGTGGCACGACCCTTGTCGCAGCTCAGGATCTTGATCGGAATGCGGTTGGGTTCGATCTCAAGCAGGACTATGTTGATCTGTCACTTTCTAGACTTGGGCAAACGCGCTTGGAAGGCGATTCTCAACAATTAGCAATATGTGATGATTCACATAATATCCCAAAGTATTTCGAAGAAGAAACAATCTCGTTGTGTGTGACCTCGCCTCCATATTCTAACATGCTCAATCGTCCGAGGAAGAATAAGAGCATACGAGGTGACCTCCGGAAAAACGAACACTATGATACTGTTCAACAATATTCAGATGACCCTCGTGATCTTGGGACTATGAAAGCACATCCGTATACTGAAACGTTGGGCGAAATTTACAAAGGAATCCTTCCACTGCTTAGACCTAAGGCACACTGTGTCATTAACATCACTGACTTGTGGTGGGAGAACAAGCGAATTCCTATTCACATCTACACAGTTGAGGTCATGGAACGAGTAGGATATGAGTTACGCAATATAATCATATGGGATCGAAGAAACCTTGTGAACAAAGCTGGAATTTTCGGGTGGCCCAATAACTATATCACGCTAGGAACGACTTTCGAGTATATCCTTGACTTTTGGAAACCCCCTAGTCCCTAGGGATGCTTCCAGTTTGAACAAACTTTGCCATATCAGGGCCAAATCTCGTATTCTCGCGCAATATGTGATTGAGATCCTTATCTATTTTTGCTTCTATACTCTTCAACGTACCTATTGGCAAATACACATACCCGCCTGTTTGCCCCAACTTCCTTTCTATCACCTGTAATTCTCCTTCTGTGAATTCACCTGGCTCATCAAAGAAACCGAAGAGAGAATCTCCATCGAACGAAAGACCCCGAACACCACGCTCTCTAATCTTCATATTCTTTACCTCAACTCGATGAGTTGCTTTGGGTGATTCGAGATCCGGATGGTAAAGCGTCAAATCAGAACGCTTGTTTCTTACAGTAAAGTGTACGCCTCGCTCTAGCCCCTGTCGTTGTAATTCAATCTCACCACAGTACTCTGCTGATTTTCCACTTCTTGGTTGGATACTTTGGCTCATCTTTCTTCCGATACCAACAAGGAAACTCTCGTACTCCACATCGTCTATCACAACTGGCTCTAAGAGTGCATTTCGGACGATTCGCTTTGCCTCATCCGAAATCTCTAGCGAATCAATAAAGATATCCACTTGCTCTTTGAAATATCTGCTTCGGTACTCCTTCATTTTATCCCACGTTCGGGCATGAATCGCATTTACGTCAAGCTTAGGATTATCCCTTAGAATCTCATCAATAATATCTCTCGTGGGAGGCATCACATCTACTACAATCCTGTTGCGTGTGATTCAGCGATTTATATTAAAATCGTGTGTTACTGCTTGCTGGAAGAGCAACCCCAAAACTGTTTTTGATATCCGATTCTCATATTCGAGTAGAACGGAGCATCCAAATACAATTCGATTGAGAAACTCGACTTCTATCGTTGTTTCCATAGATCATAGTTTGAGTCTAGTGGTTCTCTACGAAAAGATACGTGTAGAGAATTGCAAAGAGCGAGTGGATTACGATTATGATCCAGATCATGACTCCTGCCAGTCCGAGAAAGTATGCGAGCAGCTCGACAATGATCATCAGGATAAAGATGATGTCGTACAGGATGAATATCGACTGGCGGAGGCTTGAGTGGCTCTTATCTTTCACAAAGAACGCAAACACTGCACCAGCTAGTGCCCACACTCCTATGCATCTTGCCCTCGCAGTTTCCCCATGCAGATACGAAATCTCGATGATATCAATGATAAACTTCGGGAACAGCAACATACTAATCCCAAAGAACAGACCTACTACTGTAGTCAATGAGAATCCAGCGTTTTCGACCGGTCAACGTTTGGAGGCTGACCTTTGCCAAGAAGTGAAACACCAATGAAGAGGACACCAATAATTCTAGAATGATTGACATCACTCCTTGAAGTGTTAATCCAACTAGTCCAGCGATGTCTTGAACTATCATGACTAATATTGCAATAACTAATACAATCCAGTTCGTCAACTGCCATGGATGTGGTTTTGTCACTACCTCACCCGAAACTTCGAGTCAATCTAATTATTCATTCATATGCCCTTAACTAACTTCTGAACGGAAATCCCTTTCCACGCAAGAATACCATTGTCATTTATTTCCAAAAACGTTTCTGAGCCAGACTTTCCATGCAGGTGAGTAGTGCCGACTATACACCGAACGAACGACTAAGCCCTCCAACTATGAGCTGACCTTAGTCGTTCCCAAATCACATCATATACAAGTTCAAAATTGCGGAGCTAGCAACTTTAAGATGGTGTATACGTTCCTGTAGATCCTTCATTAGAATCAGTCGAGTTGTAAGCTTGAAACAGTTTGGTCAAACGGATTTCCGGGTCCGCTGTTACGGATGACAAGTTCGCGTCCCGTGTACGTATAAATGCCTCGTTTGTTGTACTTGGGCTCGTAGTAAAATATGAGCAGGTTCTCAATCTCTTCGACCAGCCGTCTACTAAGTCGTCTTCCATGTTTCAATCGCAATTCTCCAAACGAGATAACAAGTCCTCTCTGATTTTCGATTTTCGCTATCTCAGAGAGCTTGTGATGGTTTCCAAGTCGTATGTCAACATATTGGTCGTATGCCATCCCAACGTAGAGGATTTCCGACCCCTTGTAAACCACATAGAGAACCTCATAGTACTCACCCTTCCAGTCGCGCAGATCTGAATACGGAATTGGTTTGAACCATCTCACTGATACTCTTCGCGGGTTGTTCCGTGTTCCTTCTGACATCTCTCCGCCCCCAGAAATATATCGCCTGATTAGTGCACAGATTCTACACGACCATGATTAAGGTTTCCCCTATCTTAAGGTTTCTTGTGATGATTCTCCACGTGGAAAATCGAATGATTGTTCAACATTTTCTTCAATATCGCTTGACAGGGAATGGTCATCGATTGCTAAAGTGAGGTTCTATCCGCTATGGATTGGATTGTATTCTAGTATTTGTCCTAATGCACTTCTGATAGGAAAACGCATCTTTCCTTCAGAATACTTGGCTTCGACACCAAGTGAAACTCCATTGTGTTCAAAGCGTGGATTCAATATTTCTGCTCTTCCAGTATGTGTTCGCTAACCAAGCCATGAACTTGCTGACAAGCATTTCACACTATCTGAGGACAGATGACTCATCAGTTAGGGTCGGTAAAAAAATAAATTCTTTCAGGACACACTACAGTATGTAAGACCATTTTATAAGGGGATGACACATCCGAAACAACTATATTTTGAAAAGGAACGAGAGTGTTTACGCAGTTCAATGGGAATATTTAGTGTTAGAATCACCAGAGGTGATGAGAATGATTGAAATCCTAGTGGGCGTGGGAATGGGGGTATTATTAGGTACCATAACAGCTCAGAAAAGAATGACTAGATCAGGAGCCGGTTGGCGACCTGCCTCCACTCAAGAAGTTAGAAGAAAGTTGAAGAAAGAAGGAATCTTGGAACAGTTCCTTGATGGGCAATACAAATGTCCGGTCTGTGAAACAACTATCACCTTTGATAACTTATGGTCAATAATGGAGGAAAGGGGTGAAAAAGACTTCATCTGTAGAGAGCAGTCCTGCTTCAAGACATACTTGATGCGGATTCACGAGTTCATGATTACTCATTAGCTAATGATATTCGTAGGAGGGGTTCGCCATCCAAATAGCGATATTTGAGATAATCATTAATGCGGCTGTGTCTTTCACTATTACTGCATTCTTCGTATGGGTATGGTTCAGAGGAAAATGGAAATATCAAATATGGCGGTTTTCCAAACAATGGAATCCTCTGATGGATGCGGCTAATAAGAGGATGGACGAGATGTTTGGCACTCGATCGTTAGCACCTCCGCCTACCGTTTCTATCAGGAGAGGTGAAGTACCCCATGCCCAAGCATCGGATTTTGTCAGTATACAGAAAGGAGTCAAACGCACACCATACATGAAGAAGGATGTGACCATTGTTGTTAGTGACATTGAACTGTCAAAAGGCGAACCATTTACTGCATCGTATATCAACTTCATCAGAAGTCTATTAGCTATGAGAGGCGATTCGTTTCTTGCACACTTGAGCGCAGAAACTGTTGATGCCATTCAGGGTCTGTATTTAGAAGAAATGTCCTGGGAACATAACATTGCTATAGACAGAGATTCGGACGATCTAGAATTGGATGATGGTTCGGTTCAGACTGCAATCGAGGATCTCTATACTACTGGGCATCTTGAGAGCTTTGTCACCGATGTTGCCAATGTGTATGTGGAAACACCTCCGAGTCCAATGACAAGAAGGCAAACATCTCAAGAATTAAAGAAGATTCACAAGGAGATCGAAAGCGAGTTTTCAGGTCTATATGTACAATCAAGCACCAGGCAACTTGAATACATGGAGAAAGGATTACAAGGAATCTTGCTCCCAGCTCGTTTTGAACCACCCCAATCGACCCAAAACTGGTCAGCTTTCTTTTGGGTCTATCCAGATGGGATTATAGCCAAAGCAGATGTCATTACCTTCTCAAAGGGTAAATTCAAGAATTTGTGGAATCAACATCATCAGAATTATCTACGAATAAGTAAATTATCATCGGGAAAGGCAAGAACTATCCATGAGAATTGGGTCAAAGGATTGGGAGGAATGACTAGTAAACAGGGTAAGAGAAAAGCTGGACGAGGTTCTGCGACAGAAGTGCTATTCATGGCATTCCATAGATTTGATTACCTCAAAAGACCAATTTCTAAAAACACACTTAGAAAGCTAAAACTACCTTCTCTATCACGGATAAGTAGATTATTGCTCAGTCAGGTGAGGAGGCTACTCGAACATTCTATGACCGAACCAAACCCTCAATAATGGTGCTATCAGGAACTGCAAAGTTTGTAGATGGGTTAATCTAATCTGCTGTAGCCACCATTGCTGAAGCATGAATATGATAGACTCTCTAAGAGGGTCTTGGTTCACCACAATCGGAACAAGTCCTCACGCTGTGTTCAACACACTCTGGGCTGCATACTTGGAACATGATTGCCATCCTGTGAAGATTTCAGACTTACCCTGTCACCATCAAAACAGGGCATCAGGAAAGACTGGCCTTATGCCATATAATGGGTATACATACGGGACTGAAACTTTTCGGGAGATCTGGGAGTTTTTCTTGAAGCAATAGACGCCATTTTTCTTCTAGCTTTTCTTGTAGGAATTCCTAGTCCCATAAACGATATGTCCATCATTGAAGCAATCCAGAGAGGATAATCACAGACATACTCCATAAAATAACAAGCAGGACAAGCACCATTAGATATATCCTTGGATTTTTCTCTGGTGCTGGGGAATCTAGCACATCGATGATACCGGAAAATGGTACTCGAACAGGATTTGCTATGGTTAGAGTCTGAACCAGTTGTGCTTCAGGTAGTTGGGAATACTTGGTTTCCAGTCGCATATGACTATATTCAATCAGGATATTAAAACCAAGAGAAACCCATGTCATAACTAGAATCCAGTCGACTAATTCAAGTTCGGGAGATGTGATGAGAGTCTTACCGATTGGGAGAGAAACTATAGCAAGTACTAATGCAAGAGCCAAAGGTGAGATACCAATCTGTACGTTTCTGTAAGGAATTGCAGCAGCTCTTCGTAGTAGCTGGATGTCCGATGGTGTAATCTTTTCTTCACTATTTGATGTGACCCAAGTTATTGCAGCTGAACGCCAAATGCTTAAAGACAATGTTGCACCCAGAATCATGATTTCTAAGAACATCAATAGTCCTGCAAGACTTACAAAGGTGATGAAAGAGATTGTAGGGATTACCCCTGTTGCATCAGGAGGAATCCCAGTTCTTTGAATTACGAGATAAAACATAGCAATGAGTAGTCCGGATATAGCAGTCCATCGAAGATATAGTTGCATTTTTGGAAACTTGATTGGATATTGCTGCTGTTGTGGTGATATTTAATCGCTCAAGGATTCCACCATTTACCGGATTACATCAGTGTATAGACTGTAACCACTATAAAGTCAATGATGGAAACAGCGAGTATTGCAGCAGATGCTGCAAAAGCTGCTCTAATCCATGGTTGAGACCACGAAACACTTGCACCAGTCAAACTAGCGGCTTTTCCAGCTGCTAAGCCAAGCAGGTATGCACCGCCATGCAATGCACCTTGGATGATTTTTTGAATTGCCAGTCCTGCTAATAAGTTTAGAAATACAGAAACAATCGATAGGAAAGACGAGAATCCCGGAAATGCATCTTGAACCAGAAGCAACAACAGTGAAGAAAATGTACTGAAGATGAATGCGATTCCGAAAATAATGAGTATTGGATGTACTGCTTCAGCAAGAGCTGCAGGTACTTGTGATTCAGCAGTAGTAAAACACCATGCTGTCAGAATACTGATCAAAGCAATTTTGGTAAGCAACCACCATGCGGGAATTAAACCAAGAAAGAGAGGTTCTGAAGCACCAGTAGCTATATCATTGATTGCATCAAAGGCTTTGTTCACAGATGCATGGGTTTCAGGATTCCCGAGCCCTTTGGATGATGCCAGAAGGACAGCTGCAACTGTAAATCCCATGACATGAGCTTCAACAGATCCATCAGAAACAATGGCATCCTGAGGTGAAATGTAATTCTTCAAATTGTTAGATTCACAGGCTAATACAATGTCTTTTCGAGGTGTCTTATCGATATAGCCACTAAAGTCCTTCTAGCTGACTTTGGTGCTAAGCGTTAATATTCCATCTTCATATCCATGAGAAACCCAAACTGTTTTCTCAATGATTCTCGATATGGATAGGATAAAATCTATTGAGCCAAAGGTGACTATCTTAATGTTCTTCATTCCCTCTTGAATTGCTTCACAGCAGCTGATACCTTGTCATCATTATTCATGACTACGACAAGATCTGATGCAATTGGTGCAGAAAGAGGAATTAAAACCTTTGGAGATATTGGGCTCTGTGTGAAAAGTCGAAGAAGTAATACAAGGATATGTGACCAGACCCACTGGATCACATAATTCATGTCCTACCAGTCATCATACGACACAGCCAGGTCTCGTCACTATCAGGTCTTACTCGATGGACTTATCAAGCTTAGCAATATGATACCTTTCAAAACCTCTCCTTTCGGAAGACCTCCTGACTTTCCACTCCCTGCTCTCTTTGTCCTCCTGGGCCTCAAGTCCGACTCTGGACTCATCTACCGGATCTTTGTTGCTCAACTTGGCTTCACCCCACTCCTCCTTGACCGACTCGGTCTCAAGCGACCTCCCTCCTACTCCGTCCTTCAACAGTCCCTGAAACGAGTGGTTCATCGATCCCTCCAGTATGTCTACGGGGACAAGGCCTACATCTCCCGAAAGGACGTCCAATACATCCATGACCTGGGAGCCTATCCAGCTCTAGGATCGAAGAAGAGGTTGGAAGCCTGGTCACGGGGTTATCGAGGATACAAGGAGTTGATCAGGGAGTACCGGAGAGATCCAAGGGAGTGGAAAAAGAAACACAGCTATGGAAAGAGGAGTCTTGTGGAGACCGTTTTTGGGATGGTGAAGGTGAGGTCTGGTGGAGGGTCGAGTCCAAGAAGATACAAGGAGCAGCGTCGAGGGTTGTTGTTCAAGGTCATTCTTCACAACATAGCACGACTGGACTTCTTGGAGTGCGACGGGAGGTGACTTTTCACACAGAGCCGAAATTGTGCCATTGTTCGCATCACAGTCAGTTATGATGGTATCAAGTAATTCATTAAAGCAAGAGAATAACGGGATGCTGGGGTTAATGATAGATGTGATTTTGAAAAGGGAATCTTACGAGCTGCTATTCATCCTCATTGTCATAGTTTTTAATGATTGTATGTCACCTAAAACTGACATACGCATACTATTGAACTTGTACAAACGTGTCACCTCCGCAAGGAGAAGCCTGGATTGAGCCCTGGTATGCGGACAGGGCTCGGTTAGCATAGGTCATGGCAGCATTGGTGTGACGGTCCACAGCTTGTCCGCAGGACCTGCACTGCATTAGTGTCGTATTACGTGGTATATATGCCCCTTTGCGTTCCCACCTCCTCAAGGTGGAAGGTGACACCCCAAGACGTCTTGCTATAATTACGGTTCTGACTACAATGCCTGATGACAAGATTGGTAAGTTTTTTACTTTCTGCTAGTACGGTGTCATTTTCATGACTACGTTTGATACTAATCATCTTGGTCTTACCCCACATTTCGTTCTGATTATTGTTTCAATACGATTCAACTTTGATCCCGTCTATAACTTCAAAATCTCTAACATTCTTCGTAATCACTGTGTTGCAACCATTTGCTAAAGATGAAGCAGCTATGAACAAGTCACGAACACTAACAGGTTTTCCCTTAAGCATCTGAATTCTCTGTATTTCTGCAGCAAGTCGTGCTACACTGGTGTTAAATGGCCATATAACCCCTATCCTGGAGAGGAGTGATTCTACTGTATTGATTGCTTTCTGAGCTCGGTTTGGTTTTCGGTCATCTGCTGACAGGACGAGTAGCTCGTATACGACAACACTTGATACAGATGTCATATCTCCATCGATTTCTATTTGCTTCATTTTCTCTACGGCCGATGACTCACCTGCCAGAAAATCTATCAGAAATGATGTGTCCAATGATAATAGAGTCATTTACGCCACCCTTTCTGCCAGGTTTCCTCTAACTGTTTTTCTTTCTCACTGGTTTCTCTTGCAGAAAATGGCCATTCTCCCGCGAGGTCAAGTAGACTTGTTCTCTGGTAATTCAGGAGTCTTCGGATCAAATCGCTGAATGACTCATCATCTCTCTTTATAGCTCGAAGTCGTGAATAGACCTCATTGCTGATCATGATGTTTTTTGACATTAGTCCCATCTCTGATACATATCCATATCATCCCTATTTATACACAGCTGTCGTTATGATATCCATACAGATCTAAGAATCAGAATCGGAGTTGCATCTTTTTTCGATTGGACCGAAACTCGGGCTGAGGATGACGATGCCTGCGTAAAGCGCATCAAGCAACAATAGACATAGGCAAATCTAGACATTCTTCATCTTTGGGGCAACTATGCACAGATCCGGTACGTCATTGAAGACACAGCAGACCGTATCTATAATGCCTTTCATAATGCGGATTCTCTGAAATCGTTTCAAAGTTCCGTTATGTTTATTAATATTCATCATGAACTACATTACGACGCGGCGGGCAGTAGACTAAGTCTCGTAGCAGTCGTAATTCTCTACCGAAATGACTGACTGCCTCGCCTTTCATTCATTTTAGAACAAGACCATCGAAATGTCCGTCAAGATCATAGACTCTATTCACTGACTTTCTCAAGAACCATGAGATAGCATTACTAAACTGTGCGACCTCCACTTTCTTCCCTTTCTTGGTGAGCAGATTCACAACTGGTATGAAATCAGCATCACCGCTGACAAGCAGAGCCACATCGAATGCATTTTCAATCCCTTTCATCATCATATCAAGTGCAATCATAACATCAACACCCTTCTCCTTGACAATGGGGAATCTCTCCCCGCAGAGAGGACATTTTTCATGTCTGACTCGATTTTTCAGAATGAAGCACTTGTAGCCTTTCCTCTTCAGCATTCCATTGAAGCCTCGTGGGTCGATGCTATTCAGATTGTTGTAGTATTTCGAGTCCTTTGGTGGGATTGTGGAGCTGTAGTAGTGTATTCTTACTACTTCACGATCTGGTGATAGCGCGGACAATAGGTTTCGCAGTTTGACCACATCGAATCGAGTACGTCTTGGCATGCCCCTCTCCGTACAAACAGATATCCACGCCCTGCGAAAGTTCATGCCATCGATGAAAACCATTATCCTTTCCACTATCAAGCCGCCTATTGCCCGCCCTTCATTTTTGAGGTTGCCAACAAGCACATATCACCAAGGTGAACTTGAACATTACTGGTTCAAATGGCAAGTTGTGGATGAATATACTAGAAAAAAATCAAGCATCTTAAGGAACTTGTAAATGACTTCACATAGGAGTCTAGTCCATTTGCCATGACTGTTTCTCGGATTCACTCTGCCTAGGCCAAGGTGGTCAGCAGTGTTATGAATGCCAAGACAAGGATGACAGCTGTGAGACCTAACTCCAAGACCCTGGATCTCGTCTTGAGTGACACACGACTCCCTAGTCGCGCACCCACCACGGAACCGATGACGACGGCAAGCCCCTCTGGTATCAAAAGGTATCCGTTGCTCCAATACATGAAGATGCCGACCGTAGCCGTAAAGACAGCCGCAAAGAGAGACGTTGCGATGGCTCTGTGAGTATCAACATTCAGAGCAGTAAGGAGTGGAACGAATAGTGAGCCTTCGCTTCCTCCCCTTATCCCAGTCAAGACATTACATGTGCAAGTACCAATAGAAACACTTTCCCGCGAAGCCACAAGACCGTCCGTTGTTTCTGGAGCGATTCGTTTCAGGTTCAGCGCGACAACCGCTGTTATCGATGCGAGGAAGAAGACAATCGCGAGGAGTATTTCTGAGGTCGCTATCGAGAATGCAATGAAGGTTCCGATGACCGTTCCCAGGGACCCACCTAGAACCATATACAGCCCAAGCCGATAGTCAATATTCTTTCTCTGTGAAGCCGCACCGATTGAGGCTGTAATAGGAAGCGTCAGGATATTGATCCCATAGGCTGATATCAAGCTGAACCCTGCTATTTTCAATAAGGGGATTCTGATAGAACCGCCACCTATTCCAAAAAGCCCTGATGCGAAACCTGCAACTATTCCTAGGATTCCACTAACTGTTAATAGTACGATGCCTTCCGTTTTCTAGCACCCTCGTCGGATAATGCTCTTGTAAGAACCTGTCCACAGAAAGATGATATTAAAAGTTTGAGTAATGTCCAAAGGTTCTATCATCCACGTATTAATCATCATCAGAACTTCTAGTCCAATAACTGGGTCATAAGATTTCAGAGTCAATCGGACTACCGTCAATTCTATGGCGTTCAGTCAGACTTTTCACACAGCTCCTTAATCAGGGCTCCGTCCTATGTCCTGACCTATATGGGTTGGGTCATGCCTTCTTGGCTCCGAGTTCGCCTCTCTGTGAAGACAACTACCTCCACTGCTCCGGACAACCGCCAATAAGCCAGCGAGTGCCTTCACAGACTACCGTTTCCGAAAGTATGGTGCCAGACAGTTGGAACAAATGTTTTTAGGAACTGCCCACACTATCTCTATATGGCACGAAAATCAGTGGTATGCCTGCTAATACTTCTCATGGGAATTGGTGTGGTCGTAGCCCTCAAAGGTTCAAACGAAGGTTCAACCCCATTGGCTCCTACATTCGACGCTGGAGGTCGCTATGATGCGGACGAGCTTGACTACATGGGAGTCATCTACGAGAACAGAACTGACATTGTAGCATTCAACGAGGGATATAGCGAGAGTGACAACTGCCCGTGGGGCTTCGTGCATAATGGGATTGACTATTTCTTCAGGAACGGTTCTACAGTCATTGCTGCCGCACCTGGTCTGGTCGAGTCGATAGATATCTCTGACAACGGTGAGAACGTGGAGAACCGGTTCTACATCACAGTGGTCATCAGGTTCAACGCGTCTGTTGTTGTGCATTACAATTTCGAGCCATGGACACAGGACTCTTCTGACAAGGATCTCCAACTGGAGATGTTAGAAATCCAAGAAGGCGACTGGGTGGACATTGGCGAGAAGATTGCCGATTTTCTGCATGTCGGAGGTAGTGCCCATATCCATTTCGGGGTAATCAAAGACGGACAATGGCAGAATCCTGAGCCCTACTTCTCTGAGAACGCCTACAATGAGATAATGGCAATGATCCACAGCTTCCATCCAGACTGGGATTTGTACTATCCGTAAGCTCGGTCATCAGGTCTGGCCCCAACGAGAAAACAGGTCTTTTTTGCATTAATCAGGTATCCATCCCTCTGTTCAATCACAAAGGAGAGTTGGTTCTGGATCCTTTTGTCGGAAGTGGCACACCTCTTGTAGCGGCTCAAGACCTTGATCGGAATGCGGTCGGATTCGATCTCAAGCAGGACTACGTTGATCAGTCATTTTCTAGACTTGGACAAATGCGCCTGAAGGGTTGATAACGGCTGTACAAAACCTAGACTATCCTAGACCTCTTGCTGTGGGTGCTTGTATAGTTTCGACGAGGCATATTCAATGAGGTCATCCATGACACACGTAGGAACTCCCAGAGTCCACCCAACGCCGTTCTTTGGGAGTACAACGCTCTGGTGTCAAAGTTTATACAACGTACAATAAACGGTGATTCTCAACAATTAGCCATATGTGATGAATCACACAATATCCCACAGTATTTCGAAGAAGAAACAATTTCGTTGAAATCATCAGTTTACCTTTCGCACAGCGTCCTATTTAGTGAAGAATTGATACAAGATAATGTAAATAACATAAAACGCGAGAGTGCTCCGTATGGACACTGTGGGCAGTTCGGAAACAAGCCTCATGATCATTCTCGTGGCTGGCGAGGGTGGTGTTGGCAAGAGTACGTTGATAAAGCATCTTACCGAAGGAGCCTATATTCCACAGAGAATCACCGTGGGGATGGGCGTCGAGGTCTGTACACTGGTAGTAGACGGTGTCGAACACAAAATCACGATCAAGGATGCTGGGGGCGAAGAGCGTTTCAGATTCATGCTCCCTATTTGGACCAAAGGTGCTAAGGGTGCTCTTCTTGTCTTCGACCTCGGACGGTTCCATACATTCATGCATCTTTCTGAATGGTTAGACTTAATGAAGGAATCACTGTCTTCTGATAGGATCCTCCTTGTCGGTGCCAAGTATGACATCGGAAACAAACGTGAGGTCGATGAGGAGGAAGCACGAGCGTTCGCCGAGAAGGCAGGTATGGCTGGGTATATCGAAACAAGTGCGATGATGGGTTTCCAAGTCCGTGATGCCTTTGAGATACTCCTTCGGCAAGTCATTGCTGCCGAGCAGCTCCCCTCTATGGTAGCAAATGGCTCATGAAAGTTCATTGATGTGAGTGTGATAGAATGACCTCTAACAAGACAATACGTGTCCGATGCAAGCGTTGCGACAAGTGGTACACTGAAGAGGTTGACATTGACGCCTTCGAACCCTCGCAGGTGGGTGTCCTATCAGTTGCCTTCGATCATGGGGATCATGTGCTCACAGTCTTTATCGATGAAAACCTCAATGTACGGGGTGAAACTCTGGCCGACAAAGTGGGCAACGATGACGAAAGCTCTAGGAAGCGTGTGCTTGAGTACTTTGATAGGTATTAATGGTGGTTTACAATGCAGGACGTTCTATCCTTTCTAGCACCAGATCTTGTGGCGAACTATATCGCCATTGGTGCCATCATCTTGACCTCAGTAGTAATGGGACAGAGGTGGAAGCAGGACAAAGACCCGTTGACTGGTGGCATCTTCTTTGCATTCCTGCTACAATCAATCGGGCTTATTGGCAGTCTGGTTTCGGAGATCTATGCCCGCATCTTCATTGACATAGCCCTGCGCGAGTTCTTTAGCATAGTCTTCACCTTGGCTTTCATTGTGTCATTCATTCCCTTTGCGTACTTTTATTCAGGCCTGTTCCTGACCCGCAACAAGTGGTACTTGCCCTTCATATCTTTCATCGGCGGAGCTGGTGTCATTCTTACCGCCAAGGCGGAGAGCTATTACCTGCCCCCCATTGAAGTGTATATGATTCTCGTCCTTCTGATCTTCTTGGTCTACATCCCGTTGTTCATCAGCTGCGTTCGGATGGCACCACTAGCGAGTCGCCGTGTCACAAGGATAAAGTTTTGGCTCGTGGGCATGTCTGCGTTTGTGTATGTGTTGTCCTATATCATAGTCGTTATTCCGGATCTCCTTGCTGCATCTGCGGTCGTTGGGAACCTTTCGTATGCCCTCGCGGGTATCCTCATCGCAGTGTCCTATGTCCTGACCTACATGGGCTGGGTCATGCCGTCCTGGCTTAGAATACGCCTTTCCGTGAAGACAACTCCCTCCACTGCTCTTGATGGACACCGATGAGCCAGCGAGTACCTTCATATACTACTGTATCCGAAAGCGTGGTGCCAGATAGCTGGGACAAATGTTTTTAGGAACCGCCCGCACTAGCCCTATATGACACGAAAAGTAGTGGTGTTCCTGCTAATACTTCTCATCGGAATTGGTGTGGTCGTAACTCTCAATGGTTCTATCCCATTCATTTCTACATTCGACGCTGGAGGTCGTTATGATGCAGATAAGCTTGACTACATGGGAGTCATCTACGAGAACAGAACTGACATTGTAGCATATGAGGCGGGGTATAGCGAGAGTGACAACTGCCCGTGGGGCTTCGTGCATAATGGGATTGATTTCTTCTTCAGGAACGGCTCTACAGTCATTGCTGCCGCACCTGGTCTGGTCGAGTCGATAGAGACCTCTGACAACGGTGAGAACGTGGAGAACCGGTTCTACATCACAGTGGTCATCAGGTTCAACGCGTCTGTTGTTGTGCATTACAATTTCGAGCCATGGACACAGGACTCTTCTGACAGGGATCTTCAACTAGACATGTTGACCATTCAGGAAGGCGACTGGGTGGACATTGGCGAGAAGATTGCCGATTTTCTGCACGTCGGAGATAGTGCCCATATCCATTTCGGGGTAATCCAAGACGGACAATGGCCGAACCCAGAGCTCCACTTCTCTGAAGACGCTTACAATGAGATAATGGCAATGATCCACAGCTTCCATCCAGACTGGGATCTTTCCTATCCATAAGGTCAACTCAAATACCTAGACTGAATAGAAGAATGGCATTCATCTGTGTAGACTATTTGAACAATTGACAACACACCAATTACTAGCCATTCATTGAAATCTGTATAACCTTGGACACCAGAGTGTTGTGCTCCTATGGAACGACACGAGGTGACTCTACGGTATTATGGTCTGTATCTTCGATGCATCTCCACACCCGATTTCATAAAG